>JBAXOX010000027.1:0-48913 GCA_037133015.1 Acidobacteriota bacterium | reverse complement strand
CAGGCGGAAACCCGCCACGCTGCCATCGGCAACCGGCGGAGGCCTGCCGGGTCGGGCAAGCCGAAGATGCTATCCTACCATTGACCGCGCGGCCGTCTGGCATCGTGCGGCGCGTCCAGAGCCGATCATGTCATCAGCCATTCGCATCGATGTGCGCACCCCGTCTCGCGCGTACCCCGTCCTGGTGGGAGCCGGATTGATCCCGCATCTGGGGCGGGCGCTCGAGGACGCCGGATGCGGCAGCCGCCGCTTCGTGGTGTCGAACCAGACCATCTGGCGATTCTGGGGAGATGCGGTTCGCGAATCCCTTCCCGACGCCGAAGCCGTGATGGTGCCTGACGGCGAGCGCTTCAAGATACTGACCACCGTCACGCGCATCTACGACGCGCTGCAGCGCGCCGGCGCCGATCGATCCGCCGTGCTGATTACGCTGGGCGGGGGCGTGGTGGGCGACATGGGCGGATTCGCCGCCGCCACCTACATGCGCGGCATCACGCTGGTCCACGTGCCGACGACGCTGCTGGCCCAGGTCGATGCCTCGGTGGGCGGCAAAGTCGGCGTCAATCTGCCCGGCGGCAAAAATCTGATCGGGGCGTTCTATCAGCCATCGCTGGTGCTCTCCGACCCGGACGTGCTGCGGACCCTGCCCCGGAGAGAGTTTCGCGCCGGCATCTACGAGGTCGTCAAGTACGGCGCCGCGTGCAGTCGCGACCTCTTCGCGCAGGTCCAGGATCGTCTCAGCCAGATTTCCAAACGCGACCCGGCCACACTCGCGCCCATCATCGCGGAATGCTGCCGCCTCAAAGCCGCGATCGTCGGGATCGACGAACGCGAAGCCGGTCCGCGGCGGGTGCTGAATTTCGGCCACACCGCGGGCCACGCGCTCGAATCGCTGACGCGCTACCGGCGATTCCTGCACGGCGAGGCCGTCGCCTACGGCATGCTGGTCGCCGCAGAACTGGGCGTCCGTCGGGGCGTGATGGCGGCCGCCGACCGCGCGGCCCTCGCCGGGCTCATCTCGCAACTGGGGCCGCTGCCGCCACTGGGCGACCTGGCGGCGCCGGCGGTGGTCGCGTTGATGAAGCGAGACAAGAAGGTCCACGAAGGCCGTCTGCACTTCGTCCTTCCCGCGGCGCTCGGCGAGCACGTCGTCGTGGATGACGTGACAGAGGAGGAGATGCTCGGCGCCCTGGCCAGCATGGGGCTTGCCGATTCGGCGTAGCCGGCGGCGCTAGCGCAGCCAGCCAGCCGGAATGCCCGCCCGTCGCGCCTCGTCTTCGATGGCGCCGATTTGCTTCTCGAGATCCTGCTGCTGCTTGGTGAGCCGTTCGAGTTCGCTGACCGCCCGCTGCCGCTCTGCGGCAATCTGGGTTCGCTGCGCCGGGTCGTCTCGCGCGGCGAAATCCGACGTCAACGCGTTGATGCGGCTCTGCAACGCGTCGAGATACACCCGGTTCCGATCGCGCTGATCGCGGGCATCCCCGATCCGCTTTTTCCAGTAGTCCTGCGTTTTCGGTGATTCCTGGTCGGCCGGGGCTGCCGGAGTTCCCACGGCCTGGAGCGGCGCGGGAGCCGGTTTGGCCGTGGCAGGCGCGGGATCCGGCGGCGTCGGAATCGTCTCGCCAGCAACGGGCGCGAGGCTGTTGTTGGTGTACGCCTTGACGGGCGCGGTGATCGCCTTCCGCCGAGCTTCTTCCTGGCGGGCGATTTCGCCAAGCGATTGCGCCGACGCGGTCCCCGCCCCTGCACAAAGGGCGAATACCACGCTGACCGTCATCACCGCGCGGCTATGACTTTTCATCTCGAACCCTGCTCTGGCTGCCCCGCATCAAGAAGAGACTCCCGCACTCGATCCATTATCGGTCTATCCGCGCCCGGAAATTAGATCGGCACCGTCATTTTTGGCTGGCGCCTATCGGACCTCCCGCCAGGCCACCACGAACCGCGCCGTTTCGATGCCCGGCCCGCGACCGAGGGTCGCGGTCATCACCCTGTGGGCCGCCCGGATGCCGAAGCCTTCGGCTCGAACCACAATCAGGCCGGCCCCGGGCTGCCGAGCCCCGTCGGCCGACCACCCGCTGTCCCGCAGCGGGTTTCCGTCCAGCTCCGCCGGGTCGTCGGCGACCCAGACGACCACGTCTCCAGGCGGCACCCGCACATCACCCGACACGAGTTGATCGATTCGCCCGCGCCCGAACACTTGCCAACGCGGATTGTTCGCCCCCCACGGCCGGTCGGTCGTGAATGCGTCGAGTTCGGCCGACGTGCAGGCGGCCGTGTGACCGCAATTGGCCAGATTGGTGAGGCTCTGCAGGTCGGTTTGCGTACCGTCGGGCAGCGTGATTGGGGCGCCGAGGGCCGTCGCCAGAACGGTGGACCGAATCTGACCAGCCAGAACCAGGTTCCAGTCGGCGTTCGTGCCCAGTTCGTGCATCGCAATCGCCAGGCCCGCCTCGGCCGCGCAGGCCGCGCTGAGCGACGACTCGTGCGCCGATGCGATGGCAGGCTCCAGGCTTGTCGTGAGGGCAAGGCCCAGCGCGATGGCCGACACGAGCGCCAGGATCGCGAGCGTCGCGACAAGCGCCACACCAGCGTCGTCCGACAGGCCCTCAACGCTGCAGCGATCGCGGAGCCACGTCAATGGTTACCTCCAGATCGGGCACCAGGCGCGTGGCCTCGCGCGCCAGGCCCGGGTTGACGAACCAGGTCGGCGACGATCCGCGAACCGCGATGGACTGGGCCTGCAGCCGGATGGTGATACGAACGAGCCGAATGCGAAGCAGGTCGGCATCGTACCTGTTGGGCGACAGCGCGTCGGGGCACCACGGCCCGTCGGCAAAGATCGACGGCGGCAACCGGGCCAGGCCGAACGGCTCGGGCGTGAGGGCGGCCAGTCTCGACAGCTGTCGGTCCCCCTCGACGGCGAACGTACAGTTTTCGCCCGCGGGCCACACGTCAAAGGGATTGTCGCTGCCGACGGGCGGCGGCAGCGGACCGTACGACACGGTCCGGCGCGCCGCGCTGCCGGCGTTGCCTGTTCCTCCAGAGCCGGTCGAATCGCCCGGGTCGCCCGGGTCGGCTACAGCGGGAGGCGCCGGGTCGCCGAAATACTGAAACGACAGCGCCGCGACGTGGTCAACCACCGAATAACTCGCGCCGCCGCTGTCGGCGCGGCGCAGCTGCCGGATGAGGGTCCCGGATTCGACGCCGAGAAAATACGTGCGTGCACGAACCTCCCCGACCATCGCCCCGGGCACGTAACGATTCGATAACGGAGCCTGCCCGTGCGTCACCTGTGCGCCATCCGAACTGATGGAGGTCGCGGCAAACAGATCGAACGCCCCCGTGCCATCGGCCAGCAGCAGCAGGCTGCCCGCGTGCAGCCGGCATGCGGATCGGTCGAGCCGGCACGCCGAGGCCGGCGCAACGCCAATCGGGGCAGACCGGTCGTCGAGCGCCGCCCCCGCGATCGCCTGCGGTGCCGCCGACGCCATCGACAGGATCGTCAGGCTGTCGGAACCGGCGCATCCTCCTGCCACCCGCGACAGGTCCGGGGCCACCCATCGGCACGGCAACACGGCCGGCCAGGTTGGCGCGGCGGCCGCGCCCCATCCGAGGCTGAACCCGCTGCCCGCTGCGCCAAGGTCCGATCTGATCGCCTCAACAGCGACGCGGACCCGCTGCTGCAGGTCGGCCGCTTCGGGCAGCGACTGGTGCGCGCTGGCGACGGGCACCACCAGCGAGACCGCCACGCTCAACGCCACCAGCGTCACCGCCGTGGCGAGCAGGAACTCGACGAGGGTGAACCCGGCAGCGGGCCTCACCACGGCACACGCGGCCGCAGGGTGGCGAGGCTGGCCGTGGCAGCGGCATCACCGCACGCACCGGTGGTCTGGACCAGGCGCCGGCATGGCGCGACGGTGACGTGAATGATGGCGAGGTCGGGGTCGGCGGCCAGAGGGCTGACCGCCCACCGCCGAACAAAGACGACGCCTCGCGCGGCGTTCGACGTGCCGACCACGACACCCGCGGCATCGAGGTACTCGACAAAGCCGGCCCGGTCGAGGCTTGCCGCGTCGCTCGGCGAGGTCGTCAGCGTGCCGGCCGCGATCGACAACTGCTCCAGCTTCTGAGCCGCCATCGCCGCCGAGACGGTCCGGTCTCGCGTGGCGGAGACGGTTCGGACCGCGACCGCCGCAAGACCGGCCAGCGACACGACGGCCGTCGTCAAAATCCCGATGGCCACGACCGCTTCGACCAACGACGAACCCGCATCCCTGCTTACCCGTCTCACGCGTCGAGATGGTGCAATCCGCACGCCAGCCAACGGGAATCCGGCCGCGCCGGCGGTCCATTCGCTAACATCCATCGATCGAGGCGGTTGGGGCGATGCGGGTCCAAGGGTCGGTCAAGAGCCGTCGAAAGCGATCGCAGAAATCGCCACTGTGCGGGGTCCGGCGCCCGGCAAAATCTGCAACGACGGCTCAACGCCGACGGTCGCGGATGGAAGCGGGACCCAAGCCTGGTCCGCGCACCTCCAGGCGACTGAATCGCCGGGTGCGCGAGCGCTACTGGTTGGGCCGCAACAATTGCCGGAACGTGAGCGTGTTGATGTCGCGGAACATCGGCGTCCGGGGCGGGAGCAGGGATGGGGTCAGGAAGTCCGTGTCGAAACGGTACCCGCGCGTGGGAGGTGAATAGACCACATCACAGCACTTGTAGATGCCGACGGCCTGCCGATTGGTGTAGAAGCTGACAATCGCTCCGCGGTAGTTGAGCGAGCTGCCCCCCCAGTCCTCGATGTAGCGGAGGAAGTTGTGCGCGCCGCCGTCGGTGCCAAAGTCGGTGTGGTCTTGAGCATTGGTGGTGGGCTTCGGAAAGTTGAGCCCCTTGCCCGCGATAATCGCCGCCCGGTACCACGTGGGCGTCGCGTTCCGGTTGGACGTGACCACGTGCGGTGACATGAACTGGCCGATATCGTTGTACCCGTTGGAGAGCAGGGTCACCGCGTCGGCAATCACCGAAGCCGACGCATGATCGGTGCCTGGCGTGGCGCCGAAGTCGGTACCGCCCGCGTTGGGTGCGTTGAAGTTGCCCTGCAGATACAACGGGTTCTCCGCGACAATCGCGAGGCCCTGCGTGCCGTTGCGGGGCAGCCGGATCAGGCCGTTGGTATAGCCGCCATTGACCACTTTGATCGCACGGCGGAAAAACACCGGCGGGTTGACACGCGCGTCGCTGGCCGCCACCACCGTCGTCAAGGTCGTGGCGGCTCCCTCCGCCCACGAACCGGTCGCGCCCGTGGCGGGGAGCCACGTCGCCGCTCCCGCCATCCGGTACGCGGTGCCGGCCGTCGGGTACAACCGCGGCACGCCTCCATACACATCCAGGACGCTGTTGCCGTTGATGTCTTCGCCCGCATCGAGGGTGCCGTTGGACACACTCTGAGCCGAGGCGGGATTGATGATGTCTTCGAACCCCAGTTCCCCGGTCTCCTGATCGTCGGTGCCGAAGTCGTCGTCGGTGTAGAGCACGCCATCGGCGCCGGCCCGCGGCGATGCCGCCCCGTCGCCGCCCAGATTCTTGTTGCCTCGACGGTCCGAAAAGTAGAACACGAATCCCGTCATATCCATCGTGTCGGCGTGGGTCGCCAGCCAGAGCCGCAGGTTGTTCACGTCCAGTTCGACGTAGTGCATCACGCCGCTGAACAACGGACCCGCAATCGCAGGGTCGTCGCGCCTGGCCCCCTCCCGCGCGTCGTAGAGCGCCAGCGGCAGATAGTCGTCGGTCAAGACCGACCACGCGCCCACGGTGCCGGGATTGCCCGCGTGGCCGCACGCCTTCGCCCCGCCAGCAGCCACCACACCAGTCGGATTGTCGCGAACCCGCTGCAGGCGGATCACACTGCTGGGGCTCGGGTCGTCGTTGGCGGACGCCGCGCACGTGGCGGCTGCGGTGTTCCAGTTGTAGCCGTTGCCCAGATTGCGTCCCGTGAATCCGAGATTGAGAATCTCAACGGTCACGTCGGACCACGTACCGGTGCGCGTCTGCCGCTCGATCTTGAGGAACCCGTCGGCAAGCGGTGTGCCCAGCGGCAGGCGGTAGCCTCGGCCGTGGGTGGCGGTGGCGTCGAAGGCCCCGGCCAGCGCCATCGGGATACCGTTGACCCAGTTCACGCCGAGCGTCGTGCGATAGGCCGTGTCTTTCGCAAGCCGAGCCAGATCGACAGGCGGCGTCGAGGTGACCGTCTGCAGGCCCGAGATGTCGGCCGAACGGTCCGAGAGCAGGATGCGGACGCTCGCCATCGAGAAATACCGTTGGTCGAGTACGTTAGCCGTGTCGGGCGCAGAAACGGAGGGCCGGCGAATCAAGTCGATGGGCCTCGCGCCATCGCTCACCAGCGGAAGATCCAGGCGCCTGGCGCCGGTCCGACCATTGCGGATTCGGTTCGAATAACTCCCGGTCGAGATGCTCGTCCAGGTAGGCTCGTTGGCCGTGTTGCCCGACGCCAGCACCATCGTCGGCACGCCGTCGACGGTCTGCAGGGTACTCGGCGGCACGCTGGTCACCCGGACACTGCCCTCTTGTGTCGCCCCGCCACAATTTCCGCCCTGCGTGCCGCAATTCAGGCGGCGGAAGGTCGGGCTGGTGCCACCGGTGGTTGCCAGCGTGACGTAACCCCGATGACCGCTCGTGCTCAAGGGAAGCCCGTTCGCCAAATGCGTCCGCACGACTTCGCCCACCGCGGTAACCACATCGCGCAAGGTGAGGCTGGCCACGCCGTCCTGCGCGAGAAAGATGTTCTGGTTGGAATGCACCCGGCCGCCGAAATCGAAGTCGGGCCCGGCGAAGAAGCTCAGATCGTTTTCCGAGTACACGCCGAACTGAAAGACGGGCACGGCCACCGTCTGCACCTCCCGTCGCATCCGGACCTCGGCCGCCCCACCCATCGCGCCGCCCGCCGATCGCGCCGTGACCGTGATGACGTAGGGCGTAATCAGTCCCTGCAGCCCCTGGAACGGTCCGTTCGGGATCGTCGCGGTCACCACGGCCCCGGGCGTAATCGTGTACCCGGATCCGTTGTTCGGCGCCAGGAACTGAAAACCTGCAAGGCTTGGCGGCGCCGCCGTCAGCGCGCCGAGCTGCGCGGCGGAGGGACTGTAATTGCCACCGACGAACAACAGGCCGAGGTCGGCCGTGAGTTTCTCGAGGCCGGCGTGAGCGGCGGCATACGCCTGCGTCTGGTCGTGGGTGACGCCGGTCGCCCGCTGGTCGGCCATAATCACGGCGAAGAAGCCGACGAGCAAGGCCGACATCATCATCAAGATGAGGATCGCCGACACCAACGCCATGCCCGATTCGCCGGTGCGCGTCTTCGTCGTCCCTGTCCATCCGCAGGGGAACGCCGCCCGAACACACGTGTGGGTCACCGTCAGCACCCCCTACCGATACCGGTCCACCAGCGCCAGACTGCGCACGCTTACTTGCGTGTTCAACGTGCCGCGGAAAAACCGCCGGGTCACCGAGTAGGGCCGCGTGGACCGCCCGGCGACGAACACGTTCACTTTGCGAATCTGATTCGCCGAGCACGGATTGGGAGCGCAGGCACCCGCCTCGGTGAGATCGTCGTCAACCATCCGCACGTTGGAGGGATTGCCGACGCCGTCGACCATGTCGTAGGTGAACTGCAGGTTCTCGATGGCAAAGGCCACCGTGAGTCCGCGCTGGTTGACCGCGGCATTCGGATCGCCCCAGTTGATGCGACGAATCAGCCGCGGCGTGGTCGCGTCGAGCGTGTTGTCCAGGTAGTAGGTGATCATCCGAATCCGGGAGACGTTCGCCGAATTTGCCGTGATGGGCGCCGTGGTCGCCAGGTCGTCCACCGTGCCATTGAGCGCAGCAGCGAACTGGTTGAGGTTCATCGGATCGCCGGGGCTGAAGGTAAACGTCTGGCCGCCGTTGGCCGCCGTCACGTACACCAGGGCGCTCACGCTGCCCTTGGTGAACATCATCAGGTCGCCCACGCGCACGTCGTCGGCATCACCGTTGCTGATGTCCCGCCCGGCAGATGCCTGGGCCGGAAGGGCGACGGTCGCCGAGTGCGCCGGCAGATCGAAGCTCCAAATCGGAATCGTCTCCAGCACCGAATCGACCGCCATCGTGGTCACCATGTTGGTGGCCACGCCATTGATGATCGGTCCGCACTCCGGACCAGGGGTGATGGCCGAAATCGCGGTGGTCCCCGACGGCCATTGCGTGCAATTGCTCCCCTGCGGCGCGGGCCGTTGAATCCGAAGTGCGCCGTCTCCGCTGGGCACCTGCACGGTGCGTCCGGTCGGCAGGCCCTGCCCGATCTGGATGAAATCGCGCACGATGAGATCGACGCCGATGCGCAAATTATTGTTGAGGCCGATGATGCTGGACGCGGTCTCGGCCACCCGAAATCCGTCGCTCAGGGCCGCCAGCGTTCCGCCCATCACCACAAGCGTGATGCCCATGGTGATCAGCAGCTCGACCAACGTATACCCGGCGTCGCCGGTCCGGAAGCGTGGGGTACCGCGCATGATTGTTGGCCCCTACGAAAACGCCGAGATGTAGGTCCGCAACGTGTAGGTGCGCCGCTGAGGCCCGACCACGTAGGAAATCGTCACCACCAAGGCACGCAAGTCGGGGTTCACCGGCGTCATTTCGCTGATCGCGATCTGCCGTTGAAATCCTGTCAGGGGCGTCAGGATGTCGTCGGCATCGCCCAGCAGGCCGTTGGGACCCGGATCTCGCTGCGTCTCGATCCCGGCCGCTTCGTCGTCAGCCGTATTGACAAGCCCGTCTGTCCCGGCGGCATACAGGTTCTGCGGGCCGTCGATGAACACGCCGCCCGCCGAGACGTTGCGGATCTGGTCCCAGGTAATCGTGCGCGTGTCGCGCGCCGTGTGGACGCTCTCCACGGCCTCGCGCGCCTTTTCGCGGGCGATGAGATTGGCCGACGAGGTGGCCATGTGCTGCATACCCAGGCACAAGGCCTGCGCCAGACTGAGCGTGCCGACGGTGAGAATCCCCATCGCCACCAGGGCCTCGACCAGCGTGAATCCGGCATCACGGCGCCTCGAGGTCGTCATGACGTCCATTGCCTTCCATTCCAGCGCCACTTGCGAATCAGCGCCGTGGGCCCGAACAGCGAGACGGCGCGTGCGGTCAGCGACTGGTTGCTTTTCCCGATAAACACCGTGCCGTTGACCGGGTCGCCGTTCTGATCGACGAATGAACCCTCGCTGGAAAATCCGATCGTGGTCGCGAGGCCAAACGAGGTCGCGGTGGCGTTGGTGAACGCATCCGGGGTATCAGGCAAGCCTGGGAACAACTGGAACGACATGCCGTCCTCGAGCAGAACCGTGTCGATGACGGTCGTGCCGGGGCCTGGCACATCCACGCGCGACGTGACGAGTTGATTGGGGGCGGTGAACGCCACCAGCACCATCCGGCGCTGGGAGATGGCCTGCTCGCGTGCCACGCGGAGGGCGGCCACGACACGGTCGGCGCCGCCGTCGGCTTTGGCCGACGCGATCACCCCCGGCATCATCATCACGCTGATGGCCGACAGGACACCGACGAGCCCCACGACGACGAGCAGTTCCACCAGCGTGAACCCGAGCTCGCAATCACCTGCCAGCCGGGGCACGAGGGCGCGTGCGTCGGCGCACGCCGTTCTCCCGCTGGCCGGATGGCGTGGGCTCAGCGGCAGCACTTGGGTGGATTGGCCTGCTGACCGAACGCGTGTGTGGTCGTGGATCATCGATTGACCAGCCTGTGCCCTGCCAGCCGGCAACAACTCGAATCAATCCGCGCGCAACGGCCCGGCAGGCCCTCGGGCATCAATATGCCAAGATGCACGAACCGGACCGCGACGCGGCAAGCGTCCTGACCGCGAGTGGGTGGCAATATGGTTCAGGAAAAGACCGACATGGGTCGGCTGCGCCCGTCGCGATCGGCCGTCGGAAGGACGGCGAACCGACAGTTTTGGGCGTCGACTTACGAAATTCGCGTAGAGTGATTCAGCCGACCGCGCCGTATGTCGGCGGGGCGTCAGACCCGCCGGGGATCGGCGAGGCTTTAACAGGCCGTGGCGCATCAACGGTCTCGCTGCGACGACCGACGTGCACCACCCTCTGTTACCGGTAGAAGCCGAGGTACCACGCGATAATGGCATCGCCAACGCTGGCCGACAGCATGGCGGCGATCGCAAGGAAGGTGCCAAACGGCATCGACGCCTTCATGTCGCGCTGGCGAATCGCCAGAGGCAGGCCGACGATCGACCCGAGAAACGACGCCATCACCAGCGTCAGCAGCACGTGGCGCCATCCGAGAAACGCCCCGATCAATGCCAGCATCTTCACGTCGCCCATGCCCAGGCCCTCGACGTGGCGCACACGGTAGTAGACCTCGGCGACAATCAGCGGGATCAGCCCGCCCACCACCAGACCAATCAGCGAGGAGATCCAGCCCGGCGGCGTCACGAAGCTGAGCAGAAAACCAATGACGGTGCCGGGAATGGTGATGACGTTGGGCAGGATGCGGTGTTCGAGGTCGATAAAAAACAGGACGATCAGCGCGCTGGCGAACAACAGGCGCGAGACCAGCAGCCAGTCGAAGCCGTACTGCCACACCGCCCACACGAAGACCGCGCCCGTCAGCGCTTCGACCAGCGGGTACACCACCGAGATGCGCGCCTTGCACGATCGGCAGCGGCCGCCGAGTCTCACCCACGCAGCGACCGGCACGTTGTCAAACCACCGGAGCGGCACGGCGCAGGCGGGACAGTGCGACCCCGGCCACATCAACGATTGCTCGAGCGGCAGCCGGTAGATGCACACGTTGAGAAAACTGCCCACGCAGAGGCCCAGGAGGCCGGAGACGGTGAGCAGCCAGGGCATCACTTCGATGGCGGACCTGCCTTTCGCAAGAACTGGGGCGGCAGCGGGTGGAGTTTCGACGAGACGGCGATCCTCACGCCGCCTGGCTGCGACGGATCGAGCACGTAGGGCGTGCCAGAGGGGTCGTCGGGCACCGCGTCAATCAACCTCGCGGCCCGCAACGCATCCCAATCGGAGGGAAATCGCCCGGTGGCCTGTTGATAGCGCGCCACCTGCGCCGCCAACCGGTCGATCTCATCGAGCGCGTCGAGTTGCGCGAGCTTGAGGCGCGAGTTCGACTTGACCCACTGGTCGTCGGCCGTCTCGTAGAGCTGCCTCCACATGACGCGAGAGGACTGCCGGTCGCCGCCCTGCGCCAGCGTGGTCGCGGCCATCGCCTTGAGCCACCACGGGGCGCCGGCGATGCTCCCGGCCCTCTCGAACCACTGCGACGCCTGGTGGTAATCCTGCAGCCACCAGTAGTAGACGAACCCGGCATCCTGTGCGTACTGCCACCTGGCGGGCTCGGCGGCAAGCCCTTTCTTCAGCAGCGCGATCGCCAGATCGACGCGGCCGGCGCCTGCGGGAAACGGCTCGGCCAGAAACATCGCGCCGAATCGGTAGGCGATCGTCAAACGCGGGTCGAGGCTGGTCGCCAGATCGAGCAACGGATAGAGCGCCGAGTACTGCCGTGCCGGATCGGTCGACGTCTTGGTGCGGCCGTAATGTTGAATCGCCCGGATCCAGTAGAGGTCGGCGGCCACCGCGCGAAACGACAGCGCCAGACGGTTCGCGGCCTCGCCGGACCGCAGATACATCACCGTCGCGTCGGGAGACTCGAGGCGGAACCGCGCCTCGCGCACCACCTGAAGGCCGAGCGCCGCGGCGACCAGCAGCGCCGACACGACCAGGTTGACGACGATCTGCCGTCGATCGGGCCGCCCCGCCAGCCGAACCACCTCGGCACTCATTTGAAGTCGCGCCGCGAGAACACCAGCATGGCCAGAGCGACGACGGCCGCCGCGTACAGCAGCCCGTAGCCGGTGGTCAGCAGCACGTATCCGGCTGCGACGGTCTCGCCGTGAACCACGGCCGTCTTGACGTCGAACGGCGCAAGATTGGGCAGCACGTAGTAGAGCGCGCGGGCCACGACCGCCGCCGTTTTCGACTCGACCACATTCTCGAAATGCGCGAGATCCGCGTTGAAATGGCCGACGACGTAGAGTCCGAATGTGAGGGCGGCCGACAGCATCGGACTGGAAAACGTCGAGAAGAAGAGAGCCAGCGCCGTCACGACGAGCAGTTGGACGTAGATCAGCCACACCGCGCTGAGCAGCCGCGGATCGACCACCGGCGCCTCCATCACGGCGGTCTTCGCCAACCCGGGATCCACCCACGCCATCACCACGAGCACCAGGTACACCGCCATGGTCATCGCCGCAAGATTGACGAACAGCGTGAGCGCCAGACCGACGAATTTCCCGAGGATGAACGGCTGGCGTCCGACCGGCTTGACGAGCACGTTGTAGACGCTGCGGCGATCGACTTCCTTCCAGACCAGGCCGACGCCGGTGAATACGCTGATGAACAGACCGAACACGGCGATGGCGGCCAGCCCCAGATCCTTGATGATCTTGATGTCCTGCCCGGCGGTGAGCTGCCCGACCAGGTACGACGCCGAAATCATCAGCAGGGCGAACAGGACGAGGTTGTAGAGCACCTTGTCCCGCACCGATTCCTTGAAGACGTGGTACGCGATGAGTCCGAGGACGCGCGGCATCATCCCTCCGGCATCATGCGCCCGGCCGGAGACGCGGCCTGGCTGGCTCGGACCTGCGCGAGGAATACGTCTTCGAGCGTGGCCCGCAGCGGGTTGAGCGACACGACGCGCCCGCCGAGATCGCGGACCGCGGCAATCACGCGCTCCGGCTCGCACTCCGGGGCCAGGTCGAGGGCCGATCGACCGCCGATCATGGACACGACGGCGCGAACGCCCGGGCCCAGCGCGCCAAGCCGATCGGGGTCCACGCCGGCCACGACCAGATCCCAGCCGGCCACCTTGAACGCCACCAGCTCCGACACGCTGCCGGTCGCCACCATCTTCCCGCCCACCAGCATGCCGACACGGCTGCAGAGGGCTTCGGCATCCGACAGGATGTGCGAGCTGAAGAACACCGTGCACCCACGATCGCGCAGGCTCAGGATGATGTCGCGCACATCGCGGCGTCCGATCGGATCCAGGCCCGACATGGGTTCGTCGAGAAAGACGACCTCGGGGTCGTTGATCAGCGCCTGTGCCAGTCCGACGCGCTGCAGCATCCCTTTGGAAAACTTGCGAAGCGGCAGCCGGCGTTCGCCGCCGATGCCGACGCGGTCGAGCAGGGCGCTCACGCGCGTCCGCCGGTCGGGGTTTCTGATGCCGAACAATCCCGCAAAGTAGGTGAGCAGTTCTTCGGCCGTCAGGTAGTCGTAGAAATAGGGCGCCTCAGGCAGGAAGCCGATGCGGCGCTGGACGCCGGGATCGCCCGCGGGGCGCCCCAGGATCGCGATGCGTCCTGCCGTCGGATACACCAACCGCATCAGCAGCTTGAGCGTCGTCGTCTTTCCGGCGCCGTTGGGCCCGAGGAAGCCGAAGACCTCGTTGGCCTCCACGCGCAGGGTGACGCCGTCCAGCGCCCGGTAGGGACGAGGGCGCCAGAAGCCGACCGGGAAATCCTTGGTGAGACCTTCCGTTTCGATCGCGATCATCGATCAGGGCGTAATCTTTCCGGCCTTCTTCAGCTCGTACTGAAGCGCCAGATCGAAGTACTGCGGCGGGAGGCCGCCCTCCTGCCGGATGTACATCACGGTGTCGCTGCCGGGCTCGCGGTGCCCGATAAAAAAGGTCGGCGTCCGATTGATCTTCAAGTAGGCGGCCAGCGCCATGTCGGCTTTGATCAGGGCGATCACCGCGTCGTACTGCGCATCAAAGTCCGGCACGCCGCCAATGTCCTTGGCGGCCTGTTTGACCATGGCCGGCGTGAGCGCCTGATTCTTCTTGAAGAGCCAGTCCTCCATCGCGTCGCCCCGACCCTTGAGGCGCGCGAGTCGGACCGCGGCGGCAGACTCGCACGCGGCCAGATGCATGTCGGTTTGCAGGTTGGGATTGCACTCCTGCTCGAGCGGAAAGTCTTTCGACACGAAGGCGATTTCGCCGGGGTACTTCGTCTTGTACTTCGCGAGGATCTCCTTGTAGTCCTCGTGCGTCTGGGCACAAGCCGGACACATGTAGTCGGAGAACTTCACGATGACGACACTCGCGCCATCGGCGGGAACCGGCACCATCATCCTGGGCTGCGATTCCCAATAGCGCACAAAGTCGCTGCTGCGATCGCCGGTCACCTGCGGCGCCGGCGACGGCCGCGGATCGCCGTGGCGCGGCACGAAGGCGATGGCCGCCGTCGACATCATGATCACGGCCAACACGACGGCCACGGCGGTCGGACTCGCCAGCGCGGAACGCAGATCCTGCCAGAGTCGGCGGGGAATCGTGGTCATGGGAAACGGGATCCTTGCACCCGAAGTGAGAAAGACGCCCGTCACCGCCACGTAGGTGACGATGCACATGGCGCAGACAGTTTTGAGAATCGCGAGCGAGACGTACGCCAGATAGAGGGTCGAGCCCAGGCCCAGCACGCCCAGCACGAAGATGTAGCCGACCGCGCTGTCGCGCAGGCTCTTCCAGCCCCAGCTTGCGCCCGCCAGCAGCATCAGCACGGCGACGTACCAGAGGGCTCCGAACAGCGCCACCGGTACGCCCGCCACATTGCCGTAGGCGCTCTGGTAGACCTGGGTGCAGCTGACCGTGGCGTTGACGTCGCAAAAGCTGACGTAGCCCGGTTGCCGCACGAGCTGGACGTGGACGTAGAGCGAGGCGAGTGAGGACGCCAGCCCGATCAGGGTCAGCAGCAAGAGGATGCGGCGAACGCTCGTGGACATGGCAGTAACGGCCCCCCCGGGACACTCGCAGTTGTAACGGCTTCCGGGGAGCGGCGTCAAGTTGAGAGTTTGATCCCGACTGCGGGGTCGCTGGTCGAGGCAGGTGGATGGCCGCGCAGAAGGGCCGCGCCACGGCGCCTGACATTCCCGAGACGCGAACGAGGGATGCCCGCGATTGGCGGACATCCCTCGATGGTTTGGCATGTGGCGTCGCGACCCATCGCGAGACCAGGCATCGGCTACTGAATCGGCGAGCCGCCGGAAATCGCGGTGTCGCCCACCGTCATCGTCGCCAGCGTCGCAGCGGTAAAGATTGTGCTGGCCGTGTTGGTGGCGAAGGCGCGGCTGCCCGCAGCCGCCGGATTCGCGGTCGCGTTGTACCCGCCCACCGGCGCGACGCCGCTACAGGAATTGGCCGTCCCGTTCGGCGCGGCCGTGGCAGAGGCCATCGTAATCGTGTAGTTGGACTTGACCGACGGATCCAGCGCCAGATCCGGGCTGATGAAGCCGGTCCCGGCTGCCGCGTTGGTCGGCGGCGTGCCGAGGTTGACCAGGGACGGCGCGTAGAACCCGTTGCCGCAGCTGGCGGCGTAGGCCGACTGCGCGCTGTTGACCGCTCGCAGCGAACCCATGGCGGACGCCTCGTTGCCGGCGTTGCGCGCCCGCAGCAGGCCCGGCACAGCAATCGCCGCGATGATGCCGATGATGGCAACCACGATGAGCAGTTCGATCAGCGTGAATCCCTTGTTACTCTTCATGAATCGCTCTCCCTTTTAGTGAAGCATGTCCAACGGTATTCGGTGTAACGCGGCAACCGGGTTCGTGCACTTTCCAGCGTCTGCCAAGCTGTCGTCGCAACCGATATCATTGCAACGCAGATGCCAACCATCGACGCCGGCACGTTGCGCCGTTAACAAATTGAAAAACAAAGACTTGGGGCCAATCACTCCCGTGGCCAATTGCGCTGGCGGTCAACCGGATGACGCCCCGCGTCAGAGCCAGTGACGCAAATTGTCAGTTGTCGGGCTCTCCACCCAATTCGTCGGACGGGCCTCGATGCCGGCGCAAGCCGTACTTGTCGAGCAGGTGGCGAAGTTGCCTCGGCGTAATCGCCAGCAACCGGGCAGCGCCGTCGTGACGTCCGTCGCTCTGCTTTAACGCCTGCTGAACCAGCCCGCGTTCCCGCTCCTCCAGATGCCGCGGCAGGTCCATCCCCTCGGCCGGCAAGCGCGGCGGTGGCGTGTTCGGGCCAACCGCGCCCCCGTCATCCTCGCGCGACGACGCAGTCCGAACGTCGGTCGGGAGGCTCTCGAGTTGGATTACGGCGCCACGCTCGAGCGCAACCGCCCGCTCGATCACGTTTTCGAGCTGCCGCACATTGCCCGGCCACGCGAACGACTCGAGGCATCGCACCGCCTCCGGCGAAATGCCGTTGACCGACTTGCCCATCTGCTGCCGGTACTTCTCGAGGAAGTGCTCGGCCAGCAGCGGGATATCCTCGCGCCGGTCGCGCAGCGGCGGCAGTTGAATCGGGATCACGTTGATGCGGTAGAACAGGTCTTCGCGAAACGTCCCGTCCGCCACCAGCCGCGACAGATCGCGGTTGGTCGCGGTGATGATGCGGATGTCGGCATCGATTTCGTCGGTGCCGCCCAGCCGCCTGAACTTCCGCTCCTGCAGCACCCGAAGCAGCTTCACCTGCATCATCGGGCTCATCTCGGAAATCTCGTCGAGAAATACCGTTCCGCGTTCGGCCGTTTCGAGCAAGCCCTTCTTGGTGACGGCTGCCCCGGTAAACGCGCCGCGCATGTGCCCGAACAACTCGGATTCCAGCAGCGTCTCGGGCAGCGCGCCGCAATTGAGCGGCACAAACGCACGATCGCGGCGAGGCGAGTGCACGTGGATCGCCCGGGCCACCAGTTCCTTGCCCGTGCCCGACTCGCCCGTGATGAGGATCGTGCTGGCCGTGGGCGCGACGGTTTCGATCATCTCGAAGATGGCCTGCATGGGCTTGCTGTGACCCACAATGTTGGCAAAGATCGACGAGGTGCGCAGCGCCCGTTTGAGCAGCACGTTCTCCTGGCGCAGATCGCGGCGCTCCAGCGCGTTGCGGATCTTGGCCTTCAGTTCCTCCACGTCGAACGGTTTGGTGATGTAGTCGTAGGCGCCCAGTCGGAGGGCTTCCACCGCGGTCTCGGTGGAGGCGTAGGCGGTGATCATGATTCCGACCAGATCGGGATCGAGGCGCTTGGCGGCGCCCAGCAGCTCCACCCCGCTCATCCCCGGCATGCGGATATCCGAAATCAGGACGTCCACCGGTTCTTTTTCCAGGACCGCGATCGCCATACTGCCGCTCTCGGCCACCACAACGTCGTGCCCTTCGCGCCGAAGGATAATCGTCAACAGCTCGCGCATCGATCGCTCGTCGTCGACGACGAGGATGCGGCCGCGCGGCCGGTCGGGCGCAGGCGTCGCTTCTTGGGTCATGGCAGACTCGTTCCCCCGGCTGGTTCGTGCCCCGGCAGGCGCACCTCCACGACGGTGCCGGCTCCCGGATTCGACGTCACACGGATTTCGCCGCCGTGATCGCTCACGATGCGGTGCACGATGGCCATCCCGAGCCCGCTGCCTTTGGCAAACGACCCATGGAACGGCTGGAAGATGGCGTCGAGGTCGGCATCCTCGATGCCCACGCCCTCGTCGGACACGACGATGACGGCCTCGCGCTGGGCGGGCCCCTGATGAGCCGCCAGCAGCAGACAACCTCCGTTTGGCATCGCCCGCAGCCCGTTGGTGGCCAGGTTCCAGACGATCTGCCGCACCTGTCCCTGGTCTGCGCAACACCAGACCGGCGAAGGCGGCGCCTCCACGTCGATGCGGTGGTAGGGGCCGACATCGGCGCTGTTCCGCAACAGCAGAGCGGCATCCTGCAGGATCGGGCCGACGTCGAATCGCCCGATGTCCGAGGGTTGCGGCCGCGCGTACGCCAGAAAACTGCGAATCGTCCCGTTGAGCCGCTCCGACTCGCGCAGCACGATATCCATCAACTGCGCCTGCTCGGGGTTGAGCACCAGCTCGCCTCGCAGCACCTGGATCGACCCCGACATCGATGCCAGCGGGTTCCGAATCTCGTGGGCGATGCCGGCCGCCATCTCGCCGACCGCCGCCATCCGCTGCTGGACGCGCGCTTCGCGCTCGATCCGGCGATGCGCGGTGGTGTCCTGGAACGTAAACAGCAGACCCGACCGCCCCGCGGACGTCACCAGGCCGGTCGCCGCCAGACCAATGTCGAGATCGGTCCCGTCGGCTCTGGTGAAGCGATAGTCGGATCGGACATTGGTGCCGGCAGGCAGATCGCCGAGGTCCGCGGCGAACGGCGGCGGCAGTTGCAGCAACGTCGCGACGTCGCCGCCACGCGCGGTCTGCTCGCTGTGGCCGGTGATGGCGGTCGCCACCCGATTGAACGTCAAGACGCGCCCCGCCAGGTCGGTGGTCACCAACCCCATCGCCAGGCTGTCGATCACGTGCTGGCTGAAGGCCTGGAGGTCGGCGATCTCAATGGACGCGTCGGCCAGCCTGACGTCGGCGCGGCGCACCCGTTCGGTCAACGATCCACTGAGCCACGCGACGGCGAAAAACCCCAGGGCGTTGATGGCGAGCGTGTAGCCCGCCACCTGCACCGGCGGGATCACACCCGCGGACCCGGCCGACCACAGGGACCATTGCGGCATCTGCGCCGCCACGTACTGCGCGACCACGATCGCGGTGTGGACCACGGCGGCAAATGCCGCCATCAGGAAGGCGTCGCGCCTGGAGCCGAGCATGCTGGCGCCAATGATGGGCAGGACGTAGAGGGACGCCAGCACGCTGCTGATGCCGCCGGTCATCCAGACAAACGCCGAGACGGTGAGCGTATCGAACGCCAGTTGCAGTTCGACGAACCACACGTGGCGTTCGGCCTGCCGCAGGGTCGCCGCCCAGATCGCCGACAGGGCGAACGTCCACCCAATCAGCCAGTACAGCGACTCCGACGTCCAGACCGACGGGACGCGCAACTGGAGCACGACGGCCGACCCGAGCAGCGCCACGCCGACGGCGAGGCGCGCCGCCAACAGCACGACGAGTTCGCGCCGCCTCACCCGTTGGGTCACGCCGTGGGGTACTCCCTATGTGAGCTTGCTGATCAGGTCGAAGATCGGCATGTACATCGCAATGACGATGCCGCCCACCGCGCCGCCCAGAAAGCCGATGAGCATCGGCTCCATCAGCGTGAGCAGGCCGGCCACCGCCGTATCCACCTCTTCTTCGTAGAAGTCGGCAATCTTGGCCAGCATCGTGTCGAGCGCGCCGGTCGCCTCGCCCACGCCAATCATCTGGCCGACCATCGCCGGGAACACGCCGGTGTCCTTGAGCGGCTGGGCAATCGTCTCGCCGCGCTCGATGCTCGATCGGGTCGTCATGATGGCCGCTTCGATCACCGCGTTGCCAGACGTCTTGGCGGTGATGTCGAGCCCGTCGAGAATCGGCACGCCCGAACTGATCAAGGTCGACAGCGTCCGGCAGAACCGCGCGACGGCGATTTTCCGGAGGATGTTGCCAATCACCGGCGCGCGCAGCGACAGTTTGTCGAATGCGAAGCGGCCCGCCACCGTCGCATAGTACTGCCGCACGACGTAGCTGATGCCCATGACGCCGACAATGATGAAGGGCATGAACTTGGCCACCGCTTCGCTCAGCCAGATCACGATGCGGGTGGGCAGCGGCAGCTCCGCGTTGAGGCCGGCGAACAGGGCCGCAAACGTGGGAATGACCTTCCATAGGATGACCGTGATGACAATCACGGCGATCGAGATCACCGCCGCCGGGTAGATCATCGCCGCCTTGACCTGCCCCTTCAACTTGACGTTCTTCTCGATGTACACCGCCAGCCGCTTGAGGATGGCGTCGAGAATGCCGCCCGCCTCGCCGGCGGCCACCATGTTGGTGAACAGCGCGTCGAAGGCGCCCGGGTGTTTCCGCATCGCATCGGCCAGCGAGGCGCCCGACTCGACGTCGCTGCGGGTCTGCAGAATCGTCTGCGCGAAGTGTTTGTCCTCTTCCTGATTGCCGAGGATCTCCAGGCACTGCACCAGCGGCAATCCCGCGTCGATCATCACGGAAAACTGCCGGGTAAAAATCGCCAGGTTCTTCGGATCGACCTTCCGACCGCGCTTGGCGACCTTGACCACGGGCTTGGGTTTGACGTCGGTCGGCCGGATGCGCGTCACCAGAATCTGCTCGCGGCGCAGCGCCGCGACCGCGTTTTCCATCGTGTCGGACACGCGCTCGCCGGTCACTGTTTCGCCGCTTTGCTTTCGGCCCGAATACGCAAATGTCGCCATGGCGTGATCTCCCCCTTAGCGAGTCGCGCCGCGTCCGGCCGGGCCCGGCGCCTCGCCCGACCGTCCGGTGCCGGCGCCGGTCACCGTTCCGGCGCCGCGGCTGATCATCTCGGCCAATTCGTCCTTCATCGACGACGCCCCGCGGGCGGCCTCGAGGGTGATGGCCCCCGAGTAGTAGAGACTGGCCAGCGACTGGTTGAAGGTCTGCGATCCGATCTTCTCCTGCCCGGCCTGCATCGACGAGTAGATCTGGTGGATTTTGTCTTCGCGGATCAGGTTCCGAATCGCGGGGGTCGGGATCAGCACCTCGGTCGCCACCACGCGCCCCTTGCCGTCGGCGCGCGGCAGGAGCGTCTGACACAGGATGCCTTCGAGCACCATCGACAGTTGCGTGCGGATCTGCGTCTGCTGGTGCGACGGAAAGACGTCGACGATCCGGTGGACCGTCTGGGCGGCCGAGTTGGTGTGCAGCGTCGCGAACGTGAGGTGGCCGGTCTCCGCAATCCGCAGCGCCGATTCCACCGTGTCGAGGTCGCGCATTTCGCCGATGTACACCACGTCGGGATCCTCGCGCAGCGCCGAGCGCAGTGCCGCGCCGAAGGTCTGCGTGTCGCCGAGCAGTTCGCGCTGGTTGACCAGGCAGTTCTTGTGCGGATGGATGTATTCGATCGGGTCTTCGATCGTCAGGATGTGATGATGGCGTTCGATGTTGATCTTGTCGATCATCGCCGCCAGCGTCGTGCTCTTGCCGCTGCCGGTCGGGCCGGTCACCAGCACCAGCCCGCGTGGGCGGTCGGCCAGCGTCGCGACCACGCTCGGCAGCCCCAGTTCGCGGAAGTTCCGGATCTGATCGGGAATCACGCGAAACACGGCCCCCACCGCGCCCCGCTGGCTGAACACGTTGCACCGGAAGCGCGCCAGATTCCGCATGCCGAACGACAGGTCGAGCTCGAAGGTCTCTTCGAAGCGCTTCTTCTGGGCGTCGGTCAGCACGCTGTAGGCCAGCTGTTTGGTTTCGGCCGGCGTCAGGTCGGGCAAATCGAGCCGGACCAGGCTGCCGCGCACACGGACCTGGGGCGGCGAGCCCGCCGTCACGTGCAGATCGGAGGCGTCCACCTCGATCGCTTTTCTCAACAGATCCGTCAACGTCACCATCTGTCGGCTCTCCCCATCCGGCGGCCCGACCGGGGCGCGCGGCTAATTGACCGTCTCGCGCAGGACTTCTTCCATCGTGGTGACGCCCGCCATAATCTTCCGGAGCCCGCTCTGCCGCAGCGTGACCATGCCTTCCTCGATCGCCTTGCGCCGCAGTTCCTGGCTCGAGGCCCCCACCAGGATCAGTTCCTTGAGGGCGTCGGAGATCTCCATCACTTCGTACAGGCCGACCCGGCCCTTGTAGCCGGTGCTGTTGCACTTCTCGCAGCCGGCGCCCCGCTGCGGCACCACGGTGCGCGCATCCTCGGCGCTGAACCCCGCCTTGGTGAGCGCCTGCGGCGGCACCGGATTGGGCTGCACGCAGGCCGCACACACCCGCCGCACCAGCCGCTGGGCGCAGATGAGGTTGACCGAACTGGAGACCAGGAACGGCTCGATCCCCATGTTCATCAGGCGGCTGATGGTGCTCGGCGCGTCGTTGGTGTGGAGCGTCGAGAGCACGAGGTGCCCGGTGAGCGCCGCTTTGACGGCGATTTCCGCGGTTTCGAAGTCGCGGATCTCGCCCACCAGGATGATGTTCGGATCCTGACGCAGGAAGGCGCGGAGCGCGGCCGCGAAGTTGAGCCCGATGTTCTCGCGAATCTGCACCTGGTTGATGCCCGCCAGGTTGAATTCGACCGGGTCTTCGGCCGTCATGATGTTGGTGTCGGTCGTGTTGAGGCGCGAGATCGACGAGTAGAGCGTGTTGGTCTTGCCGCTGCCGGTCGGGCCGGTCACCAGCACCATGCCCCAGGGCCGCTGAATCGCCGCCTCGAAGCGCGCCAACGGCTCGGCCTCGAAACCGAGCTTGGTCATGTCGAGCATCAGCTTGTCGCGGTCGAGCAGCCGCATGACGATCTTCTCGCCAAACAGCGTCGGCAGCACCGACACGCGGAAGTCGATGTCCTTGGACTGGCCCTTGTCGTTGTAGCGAATCTTGATGCGGCCGTCCTGCGGCAGGCGCTTCTCGGCGATATCGAGCTTCGCCATGATCTTGAGCCGCGACGCAATCGCGTCCCGGAACTTCATCGACGGGTTCATGATCGTGTAGAGCACACCGTCGATGCGGTACCGGACGCGGTACTCCTTCTCGTAGGGTTCGATGTGGATGTCGCTCGCGCCCTTCTGCATCGCCGACATCAGCAGGACGTTGACCAGCCGGATGATGGGCGCTTCCTCGCCCTGCCGCACCAGCGCGTCGACGCTAATCTCCTCGAGATCCTCGAGCACTTCGACGTCGGCATCCGCCGCCAGCGGCATCTGGTCGAGCACGCGCGACGCCATCTCGAGGGCGCTCTCGTTGCCCGTCTTGGCCGAGGCGCCGAAATATTTCTGGATCGCCTCCAGCACCGCCGATTCCGAGGCGACCACCGGCTCGACGTTGTACCCCGTCATGAACTTGATGTCGTCCATGGCGAACACGTTGGTCGGATCGGTCATCGCGATGGTGAGCGTGGCGCCGTTGCGGCTCACCGGGACCACCTGGTACTTCTGCGCCGTCTCGACGGGCACCAGCTTGATCACCGCCGCGTCGATCTCGAAATCGGCCAGATTGATCGACGGCACGCCGTACTGCCGGCTCAAGACGGCAATGATGTCTTCGCTCTTCACGTAGCCGAGCTTCACCAGGGCGGATCCCAGCTTCCCACCCTGGGACTTCTGGAGTCCGAGTGCTTCCTGGAGTTGCTCGGTTGTGATGCGCCGCTCCTTGAGGAGCAGCTCGCCAATGCGTACAGCCATGGATCGAGCCGAACTATAGCGTGATGAACCGTCTTGTCAACAGCGGGCCATTGTCGTCAGGAGATGCGAATGCCGCCGCGCATTCGCGGCCTGGAGTGCGCCAGGTCGGGCTGGATGACGTACCAACTATAGGTCATCTACCAGAATAATGCCTCTCCCTGTGTCTCGCCACGCGGCGAGCCGACACCAAACTCCGTATCCTTCTTGTCGGCACTTCTCGGCCCGACCATCAGCCCGCCAGCCGGGTATCTTGCCAAGTCAGGCCCAACGGCTCAAGACAGCCGGTTGGAACAAGACCGCGTTTAAAATCGTCTACACTAAACAGGTCACGCGGTCTCCGAGTGAAGTTCCTCTGGGATGACCTGCCTCGTCTCAATTGCATGTTGTTTGCGAAAGGCCAGTGCTGTGATGAGTGACGCGCCTACCGCCCAACCGGCGGCCGTTGAACCCTCCGGGCAGGGTTTTCTGGTCAGATTCCTCGGCGTACTCACCTCGCCCCGGGCGACGTTTGTCGGCGTGGCCCAGCGCCCGCGGTGGTTCGGCATGGTGGCGGCCCTGGTGGTGGTGGGCATCGTGGCCGGCACCGTCCTGATGAGCACCGACGTTGGACGGCTCGCCGCGCTGGATGCGGCCCGCGGCCAGTTGAAGGCGTTCGGCGTCAACCTGCCGCCGGAGGCCGAAGCCAAGATGGAACGCGACATCATGGAAACGCCGTTGTGGCGCCTGGCCCTGCAAACTTCGATTGGGCAGATGATCGCCGGCGCGGTGATGCCGCTGGTGGTGGCGGGGATTTTCTTTCTGGTGTTCAACGTCATGATGGGGGGCGACGCCACCTTCAAGCAAGTGTTCGCCACCATCGTCCACGCCAACCCGGTGATGCTGGTGGGCGTGTTGTTTACTACGCCGCTCAACTATCTGCGCGGGTCGATGACGGGGGCCACCAACCTCGCGGTGTTCCTGCCGATGCTCGACGAAACCTCGTTCCTGGCGAAATTGCTCGGGTCGGTTGATCTGATTCGTGTGTGGTGGGTCGTGATTCTGGCCACCGGCCTCGGCGTGCTGTACAAGCGCAAGACCGGGCCGATCGCCACAGCGTTGTTCGTGGTCTACGGCATCATTGCCGTCATATTCGCCGCGGTCACGGCCGGCCGCGCGGGGGCATAAGCGTGAATCGCAAGAAGATTATCATCGGCGTCCTCATTGTCCTGGTGGCGGCCGCACTGGTCGGGGCCAACCTCTACTACAAGCGCGAGACCGGGCTCAGCGTGCAGGTCGAGAAGATCAAGAAGCGCGACCTCGAGTCGATCGTGTCGGCTTCGGGCAAGGTGCGCGCCAAAACCACGGTCAACATCAGCGCCAATACCATGGGCCGGGTCACCAAGCTGGCGGTCGAAGAAGGCGCTCGCGTAAAGGCCGGCCAGTTTCTCATGGAAATCGACCCGCGCCAGCTGCGGACCCAGGTCGAACGCGGCGACGCGGGCCTGTCGGCCCAGCGCACGGCGGTCGAACAGGCCAAGACGGGGCTCGAGTCGGCGAAGCTCCAGCTGACGCTCGCCAAAGACACGCTGAAGCGCCAGCAGGATCTCTGGAAAGAACAGCTCATTACGAAGGAGGCCCTCGACCGGGCGGTCAACGAGGTGCAACTGCGCGAACGGGACGTGGAGGCGCGCCAGGCCACCATCACGTCGGAAACCACGCGCATCCGGCAGACGCAGGCCGACCTCGAGAACGCCAAGTACAACCTGAGCCAGGTGACGATTGATTCGCCCATCGACGGCATCATCACGCGCCGGAACATCGAACTGGGCGAAAACGTGATGATCGGCACGATGAACAACGCCGGCACGGTGCTGCTCACGGTGGCGGACATGTCGGTGATCGAAGCCGAGCTGGAAGTGGACGAGACCGACATCCCCAATGTGAAAATCGGGCAGCACGTCAAGGTGACGATCGACGCGATTCCCGACAAGTCCTTCACCGCGAAGGTGACCGAGGTGGGCAACAGCCCGATCCAGACGGCGGCCTCGGCCAGCTCGCAGGCCATCAACTTCAAAGTCGTGGTCACCCTGGACGGCCAGATCCCGGAAGTGCGCCCCGGCTTCACGTGCACGTCCGACATCACCACGGCGACGCGCAAGGATGTGCTGTCGATGCCCATCCAGGCGACCACGGTGCGCGAACTGATCTACGACGAGAAGGGCAACGTGGTGAAGCCGCCGGCGCCCGACCCGAAGGCCGCCCGGCCGGCCGTGACGGCGGTGGTGGCGGACTTGACGCCGGGCCAGACCAAGAAGGAAACCGAGGGCGTGTTTATCGCCAAGGCCGGGAAAGTGGAGTTCGTGCCCATCAAGACGGGCATCGCGGGAGAGAAGTACTTCGAAGTGCTCTCCGGATTGAAGGACGGCGACGAGGTCATCACCGGGCCGTTCAGCGCCGTGCGCGAATTGAAAGACGGTGTCGCCGTCAAGATCGACACCGGCGTGAAGAAGTAGCGTCATGGGCCGCATCCTCGAAGGCGTGTCGATCGCGATCCGGGCGATCTGGGGGAGCAAGCTTCGCTCCTTCATGAGTGTGCTCGGCAACATCGTCGCGGTGACGTCGATCATCGCCGTCGTGTCGCTCATCCAGGGCCTCAACGCCAAGGTCACCGAGGCCATCGTCTCCGACGTGGGCGCCGACTCGTTCGTCGTCGATCGGGTCGGCATTACGCGCAGCGAGGAAGATCACGAGCGGGCGCGCAGCAACCCGCGCATCACGCTGCAGGACGCCGACGCGATCCGCCGCTACAGCCCGCTGGTCCGATCCGTGATGGCCGAAAGCGGCAGCAACGGGCAGGTGTCTTACAAGGAGAAGTTGCTCGAAAGCGTCACCATTCGAGGGGTCTCGGCCGAGTACGTCAACTTCTCGTCGTACAACGCCGAACGGGGCCGGCTGATCAGCCCGATCGAAGTGACCCGCAATCGCAACGTGGTGCTGCTCGGCTGGGGCACGGCCGATCGGCTGTTCGGCGAGCGCAACCCGCTTGAACAGAGCATCAAGATCCAGGGCATCCACTACCGCGTCATCGGCGTCAACGAAAAGAAGGGCGCCATCTTCGGCCAGTCGCAGGACGAGTTCGCGGTGATCCCGCTGGGTTCGTTCCAGAAGATCTTCGGGTCGCGCCGGAGCATCCAACTCAACGTCAAGCCCGTCAGTCCGTTGTTCGTGGATCAGGCGATGAACGACGCGACGGTGGCCCTGCGCATCGAGCGCCGGCTCAAGCCGAAGCAGCGTGACAATTTCGGCATGTTCACGTCGGAGTCGATCCTGGCCATTTACCGGCAGGCGACCGCTGGCATCTTTGCCGTGCTGATTGGCGTGGTCGCGCTGTCGCTGGTGGTTGGCGGCATCGTCATCATGAACATCATGCTGATGGTGGTCACCGAACGGACCTTCGAGATCGGTCTGCGCAAGGCGCTCGGCGCGAAGCGGCGCGACATCATGCTGCAGGTGCTCGCCGAATCGGTGACGCTGTCGGTGGCCGGGGGCATCGTCGGGACGTCGCTGGGGTTCTTACTGGCGTGGGCGATTTCGAAGCTGAGCCCGCTGCCGGCCGCCGTCCAGTTGTGGTCGGTGTCGCTGGGGATTGGCATCACGGCGGTGGTCGGGCTCATCTTCGGCGTGTATCCGGCCATGCGGGCGGCCCGCCTCGATCCGATCGAAGCCTTGAGGAAAGAATAATGGTGATGCGCTTCGCGCTGCTGTCCGACGTCGTCGTGATGGCCTACGACACGCTGCGCGCCAATAAGATGCGGTCGGCGCTGACGGTGCTGGGCGTCGTGATTGGCATCACGGCGATTGTCGGCATGACGTCGATCATCAGGGGCTTCGACGAGTCGTTGCGCGATTCGATTCGACAACTGGGTCCCAATACGCTGTTCGTCGCCAAGTTCAGCGGCTTGAGCGCCATGTCGGGCAAGGAATTCAAGGATCTGATCAAACGCCCCGTGCTGACGGTGGCCGACGCGCAGGCCATCGAACGCGAGGCGCCGGCGGTGGGAAAAGTCGACGTGTGGCTCGGTGCCTGGGGAGCGCGCACCGTAGAACGCGCGTACTACAAGGGCGAAAAGACCAAGCAGTTGTCGATTATCGGGGTGTCGGCCAATTACGCCGACGTCAACGCCCTCAAGATCGCGGGCGGGCGGTTCTTCGTGCAGCCCGAGGTCGACCACCGGCGCACGCTGGCCGTGCTGGGTGATACGCCCGCCAAGGCGCTCTTTCCGAACGTGGATCCGGTGAACAAGCTGATCCGTATCGCCGGAGACGAGTACGAGGTGATCGGCTACGTCGAGCCCCGCCCAAGCGTCGGGGGGAATATGGGCGGGAGTCAGGACGATTTCATCGTCATTCCCTACACCACCTACCAGAAGCAGTTCGGCTGGCGCGCGCTGTCGGGCACGATGCACATGGGCGGGGCGCAGACGCCGGCCAGCGCCATGAAGAGCGCCATGATTGCCGTCGTGCCAACCGAGGGCGCCACGCGCGATCAGGCGATGGCCGAAGTCGAGCAGGTGATGCGCATCCGGCACGGCCTCAAACTCGACCAACCCAACGACTTCGACTTGATCACGCAGGATGCCGCGCTCAAGATGTGGGACCAGATTTCGGGGGCGACCTTCATCGGCCTCGTCGTCATCTCGTCCATCGCGCTGATGGTGGGCGGCATCGGCGTGATGGCGATCATGATGATCTCGGTCACCGAGCGCACGCGCGAAATCGGCGTCCGCAAGGCGCTAGGGGCGCGGCGCCGGGAAATTCTCTGGCAGTTTCTCTTTGAGGCCGTCTTCCTGACTTCGCTCGGAGGCGTCCTCGGCGTCATCCTCGGCAGTGCCATCGGGATGAGCGTGCACTATCTCACCGGGTTCCCGGTGTCGCTGCCGTGGTGGAGCTTTGCGATCGGCCTCGGCTTTTCCGGGGGCGTCGGCATCTTTTTCGGCCTGGTGCCCGCCATCCGCGCCTCGCGCCTGGACCCGATCGAGGCGTTGCGATACGAATAACGGACCGATCCTGGGCGCGATTCATCGCGCCCGTCGCGCCGGGGCGCCATGTGTCTCGATGGTGCGGCCGCCTCGATGACATTCCGGCGTTCAATCGCATTCCGACGTTCAAGCGCATTCCGACGTAGGGGCGCGATTCATCGCGCCCGTCGCGAGGCATGCTCGTCCCGTCCTCCACTCCGCCCCCGAAATTGGTTCCCCAATCTCTTTATCCAGCAGCCCCGGCCCCGAGTAAAATACAAGTTTCGTCGTGGTTTCATCGTCGGTAGAAAGAGGGCTACCCCATATGAAGGTGTACGACGCCGCCAGCATCAGAAATGTCGCGATAGCCGGTCATAGCGGATCGGGCAAGACGCAGTTGACTTCCGCCATCCTGTTCGACGCCGGCATGGTCAACCGGCTGGGCAAAGTCGACGAAGGCAACACGGTCACCGACTTCGACGAAGAAGAAATCGCTCGCAAGCACACCCTGTCGGCCAGTCTCGCCTACGCCGAGTGGAACAAGACCAAGATCAACCTTATCGACACGCCCGGGTTCGGCAATTTCTTCAGTGACACCCGGTCGGCGCTGCGCGTCGCCGACGCCGCGCTGGTGGTGATCGATTCGGTCTCCGGACCCGAAGTGCAGACCGAAAAAGTGTGGCAGGAAGCGGAGGCGCAGGGACTCCCGTGCATCGTGGTGCTGAGCCGGATGGACCGTGAGCGCGCCAGCCTGGACCGCACGCTCGAGACCATCCAGACCGCCTTTGGCCGCATGGTGGTCCCCGTGCAGATGCCGATCGGCGAAGAAAAGAACTTTACCGGCGTGGTCGATCTGGTGGGCATGAAGGCGTATACCTTCGCCACCGACGGGACCGGCAAGATGACCGACATCGCCCTGCCCGCCGACATGGCCGGCAACGCGAAGGCCGCCCGCGAGGCTCTGGTCGAGATGGTGGCCGAGGCCGACGACGCCCTGATGGAGAAGTTCTTCGAGGCCGGAACCCTCACGCAGGAGGAACTGGTCGGCGGACTGCGGCGCGCGGTGCTCGGCCGGCGCATCTTCCCGCTGGTGTGCACCTCCGCACTGGCCAACGTCGGCATCCAGACGCTGCTGGAGGCGGTGCTGGCGTACTTTCCGGTCGCCGCCGAGCGTGTGTTCAAGGCCACCGACAAGGCCGACGCCGAGACCACCGTGCAGGTGGCCGATGTGGGCGCGCTCGCGGTGTTCGTGTGGAAGACGATTGCCGACCCGTTTGCCGGCCGCATCAGCATGTTCCGGGTCGTGCGCGGCACGCTCAAAGCCGATTCGACCGTGCTGAACCTGTCGAAGGATTCCAGCGAGCGCGTGGGGCACCTCTCGCTGATGCAGGGCAAGACGCCTGCCGACGTGCCCGAGATCAAGGCCGGCGACATCGGTGCGGTGGCCAAGCTCAAGGACACGCAGACCAACCACACCATGGGTGAGAAGGAGACGACCGTCCGCTTTGCCCCCATCGTGTTTCCCGATCCGGTGCTGGCGTATGCGATCGAGCCCAAGACCCGTGGCGACGAAGAGAAGATCAGCTCGGCGATGCACCGGTTGCTCGAAGAAGACCCCACCATCCGTTACAGCCGCGATCCCCAGACGCACGAACTGCTGCTGTCGGGACAGGGCCAGATGCACATCGAGGTGACGGTCGCGAAACTGAAGCGCCGCTTCGCGGTCGAAGTGAATCTGAAACCGCCGAGAATTCCGTATCGGGAGACGATCAAGGCGGCCAGCGAGGCCCACGGCCGGCACAAGAAGCAGACCGGCGGCCACGGCCAGTTCGGCGACTGCACGATCAAGATGGAGCCGCTGCCCTCGGGCGCCGATTTCGAATTCGTGGACGAGATCTTCGGCGGGTCGATTCCGCAGCAGTTCAGGCCGGCAGTTGAAAAGGGCATTCAGGAGACGCGGCTGCGCGGCTACCTGGCGGGCTTCCCGGTGGTTGACTTCCGCGTGACCCTGCTCGACGGCAAGTACCACGACGTCGACTCGAACGAACTGTCGTTCAAGATGGCGGGGCGCCTCGCGTTCAAGGACGCGATGACGCGGTGCAAGCCGACGATTCTCGAACCGATCATGGACGTCGAGACGTACGTGCCGAACGACTTCGCCGGCGACATCATGGGCGATTTCAACGGCCGGCGGGGACGCGTCTCCGGCATGGAGCAGCGCGGCACGCTCACGGTAGTCAAAGCGCAGGTGCCGATGGCCGAAATGCTCACGTACGAGCAGACGCTGACGTCGACCACCGGCGGACGCGGTACCTACCACATGGCCTTCTCGCACTACGAGGAAGTGCCGGCGGTCTTCCAGAGCAAGATCATCGCGGCGGCCAAGGCCGCCAAGGGCGAAGCGACCGACGAGGAAGAGGAGTAGCACCGGGGGCATCGGTCCCCTGACACTCGCGACCCGAATCGTGGAATGCCCTGACGGGCGAACCCGTCAGGGTGCCCTGCCCATCCGCCGGGTTTGACGCACCTATATCGCCATGGTCGGCACCGCGTCGGGCCTTCGCCCGACCGGCGTCGCGGCGACATTCCTCGGGAAGGGAGTTCCAGATGGCCGTTCGTTTCGCGCTGACGCGAATCATTCCGTCGGCGCTGATATACGGTGCCCTGGTCGCGGCCGCCTTGGTGATCGATGTCGCCTTGCACGCGGGCAACCTCATCTGGGTCGGACGCTACCTCGGCATGATCGGCAGCGTCACGATCGTCGTCTCATTCGCCTACTCCCTCCGCAAGCGGAGGATCATTCCGATCGGATCGCCGAATCAACTCCTGCGAGCACACGAGTGGCTGGGATGGGTGGGAGCCTTGATGGTGCTGGTGCACGGCGGCGTCCACTTCAACGCCTGGCTTCCATGGGTCGCGCTGCTGTCGATGATGGCCGTGGTCGCCAGCGGCCTCACCGGCAAGTTTCTGCTGCAGGACGCCCAGGCCAGCCTGAGAGGACGTGCGGCAGAGCTGACATCTCAGGGGCTCCACGAAGCCGAGGTTGAGAAACAACTCCTCCTCCACTCCCTGCTCGTCGACACGATGAAGAGCTGGCGCCTGGTGCATATGCCGTTGACGATGGTGTTTACCGGGCTTGCCGTCATTCACATCATTGCCATCCTCTTGTTCTGGAGGTGGTGACCATGACTCGGACATTGGTCGCGCTGGCACTGACGTTGACAATCGGCGGACTCCTCACGTTCGTGTCCCCCTACCACGCTGTCACGCCTGGCGCGCTGAGCGCAGGCCACGAACGGCTCTCGAACGATTGCTTCGCCTGTCACGCTCCGCTGGGGGGACCGACACGCGCCAAGTGCCTGTCGTGCCACACGCTCGACCGCCTCGGGTTGCAGTTGGTCAATGCCCAACCGCGCGTGCCGGCCAGGCCGCGGTCGCGCCTGATTCACCAGGCGCTCGTCAATGAGCGCGTGGAGTGCTACCAGTGCCATCTCGAACACACCGGGGCATCCCGTGCGGCGGCCATCGGCACGTTCACGCATGCCGTCCTGACGGCCGATCTGCGCCCGCAGTGTCTCTCCTGTCACGCGGCCGACGCACCGAAGGACAGCCTGCACGCGGGCCTGACGACGGTCTGCTCTGCGTGTCACGCGTCCGATCGATGGAAGCCGGCTTCGTTCGAGCACGATCGGTACTTCCGATTCGACGCCAGGCATCCTTCGAGGTGCGGCGACTGCCACACGACACCAGGCAATCTGAAGACCTACACCTGCTACGGCTGTCACGCCCACACGCCAGCCAATGTGGCCGACGAGCATCGGCGTCAACGCGGACAAGCTCTCGATCAGTGCGCCCGCTGTCATCGAACAGGCAGCGGCCACGACGCGAAGGGCGGCGAGTCTGGGGATCGGCCCGGGAGGGAATCGGAGGGCGACCGGCGACGCCCTCGCAGCAAGCACGACGAACGTTGAGGCGATGACGCCTCGACGTGGGGGGCCTCGACGGAACGTGACCCGGCGCGTGTCACGAATCACGAATCACGAATCACGAGTGAGACGCGACAAAGCCCTGGCGGGCGATCCTGCCAGGGCTTTGGTCGGTTGCGCATGTCGGGCAGGGCTCGCGCCCCACCCGGGAGGATGTCGGCTTAGCTTCCCTTGTTGCCGCCCGTGCGGCCCGTCTGGCGGGGCTTGGCGCTGGATCGGCCTGGCGCCTTGGTGCGCTCGTGCACCGCCGCGCCGCCATCGTCGGAATCCGCTTTGCGGCCCCGTACCCGCTCGGCCGCGCGACGCAACCGGCTGGCCACGCCGCCTTCCTTCGCCTTGCCGCTCTTGGCGTCGCTCTCGGCCTCGGCCTTCTTCGGGTCGAACTCGCTGCCGAGCAATTCGATCAGCGCGATCGGCGCCGCATCACCCCTCCGCACGCCGGCGCGAAGGATGCGGACGTACCCGCCTGGACGCTCGGCGAACCGCGGCGCGAGCGTGTCGAACAACTTCTTGAGCACGTCGCGGTTGGCGATGTCCTTGGCGACAGTGCGCCGGGCATGCAGCAACTGGGGGCCGCCTGCCGCGATTCCGCGCTTGGCCACCGTGATGAGCTGCTCGACGTACGGGCGCAACTCCTTGGCCTTGGGCACCGTGGTGATGATGTGCTCGTGTTCGAGAATCGCGGTCGCCTGGTTGCGCAGCAAGGCGATGCGATGCTCGGTCACTCGTCCCAGTTTCCGATGGGCTACTCGATGACGCATGGATATTTCCTATTCCGCCGCCGAATGGGCCGCCGAGTCCACCTTCATGCCAAGACTGAGGCCCATCGTCTGCAGGATGTCCTTGATCTCGTTGAGCGACTTCCGGCCGAAGTTCTTCGTCTTCAACATCTCGCCTTCGGTCTTCAGCACCAGCTCGCGAATGGTCCGGATATTGGCATTCTTGAGGCAGTTGTACGACCGCACCGACAGCTCGAGCTCCTCGACGCTCTTGTCGAGATGTTCGTTGCCGGCGGTCGGGCCCGGCGCCGAACCCTGACCGTCTTCGCCCAACTCGGTGGCCTCTTCGAGATTGACGAAGATGTTCAAGTGGTCGCGCACGAGCCGCGACGCCAGCGACACCGCGTCGCGGGGCGTGACGGCGCCGTTGGTCCACACATCCAGCGTCAGCTTCTCGTAGTCGGTGGTCTGCCCGAGACGCGCGGCCTCGACCAGATAGTTGACCTTCTTGACCGGCGAGTGCACCGAATCGATCGGGATCCAGCCGATGCCCAGATCTTCGTCGAAGTTCCGATCGGCCGTCACGTAGCCGCGGCCCCGCTTGAGGCGCATCTCCATGTGAAGCTTGCCGCCCTCGGAGACGGTCGCGATGTGCGCATCCGGCTCGAGAATTTCGACATCGGCGTCCGCCTCGATGTCGCGGGCCCGAACCACGCCTGGCTTGTCGACACGGATGTAGAGCGTCTTCGTGTAGTCGACGTGCAGCTTGAGCGGGATCTGCTTGAGATTGAGGATGATGTCGGTCGCGTCCTCGACCACCCCGGGGATGGGAGAGAACTCGTGCAGCACGCCATCGATTTTGACCGCCGAGCACGCCGCGCCCTCGATCGACGACAGCAGCACGCGCCGCATCGCGTTACCGATGGTGGTGCCAAATCCCCGCTCGAACGGTTGCGCGTAGAATCTGGCAAACCGGTCGGTCAGAGTGTCACGCTCGAAGTCCAGCCGCTTCGGCCGCTGGAAACCCTTCCACAGCATCGTTGGCGATCCTTTCTACAGGTCCAGTTTTCCGCTTCGTCCGGGCCGCTCGCCGAAGCCGCCCGCCCGTTCCGTCCGGGCCTTGATTACTTCGAGTACAGTTCGACGATGAGCTGCTCCTGCACGGGCAGGTTGATTTGCGCCCGGCTCGGCAGCGCGACGACGCGGCCCGACATCTGCTCCGGCATCGCCGAGAGCCATTCGGGAATGCCCCGCCCCTTGACTTCTTCCATCGCATGCAGCACGAACACGTTCTTCTGGCTGCGGGTCCGCACCCCGATCACGTCACCTTCGTGCACCAGCAGCGACGGGATGTCCGCCTTCCTGCCGTTTACCGAAAAGTGCCCGTGCCTGACCAGTTGGCGGCCCTGCGATCGCGACGTCGAGAACCCCAGCCGGTAGACCACGTTGTCGAGTCGGCACTCCAGTTTCTGGAGCAGCAACTCGCCGGTGATCCCGCGCTGCCGTTCGGCGGCCTCGAAGTAGCGCCGGAACTGGTTCTCAAGCACGCCGTAAATGCGTTTGACGCGCTGCTTCTCGCGCAACTGGAGACCGTAGCCCGCCAGTTTCGCCTTGCGCGCCTTCCCGTGCTGACCGGGAGGAGTGTTGCGCTTCTCGATCGCGCACTTCTCCGCGTAGCACCGCTCGCCCTTGAGGAACAATTTCATGCCCTCGCGGCGGCACTGGCGGCAAACAGGTCCGATGTATCTAGCCATGCGTCTCTTCCGTACTACCTGGGTTTGTGGTCGTTCTACACGCGCCGGCGCTTGGTGGGCCGGCAACCGTTATGCGGAATCGGCGTGATGTCCCGAATCGACTTCACTTCGATGCCGACCGTGCTCAGCGCCCGGACCGCCGATTCGCGTCCGGCGCCGGGTCCCTTCATGCGCACTTCGCAGGACCGCATGCCCATGCCCTTGGCCACGTTGGCAGCGGCGAGCGCGGCCTGGGTCGCCGCAAACGGCGTGCCCTTGCGGGAGCCCTTGAAGGACACCGCGCCGGCGCTCGACCACGCGATCACGTTGCCCTCGGTGTCGGCAATGGTGATGCTGGTGTTGTTGAACGAGGCGTGGATGCTGACGATGCCGTGGTGCACCACGCGCTTCTCGCCGCGCTTCTTGAACGCCTTCTTGGGCTTTCCAGCCTCTTTTTTCTCTCCGCCCTCGGTCGCGTCTGTCTTGGCCATTGGCTACACCGTCTTCTTCTTGGCAATAGCGCCCTTGCGCGGCCCCTTCCGGGTGCGCGCGTTGGTCCGCGTCCGCTGGCCCCGAACCGGCAGGCTGCGGCGGTGCCGCAGGCCGCGATAGCAGCCGATGTCCATCAGTCGCTTGATGTTCATCGACACTTCTTTGCGAAGGTCGCCTTCCACGCGGCCCTGTTCTTCGATGACGCGGCTGATCTTCCGCACCTCGTCTTCGGAGAGGTCCTTCACCCGGACATCGGGACTCACCCCGGCGTCCTTACAAATCCCGGCGGCCCGCGTGTGGCCAATCCCGAAAATGTAGGTCAGCCCGATCTCTACCCGCTTGGTCCTCGGCAGGTCCACACCCGCGATACGTGCCATGACGTTACCCCTGCCTCTGCTTGTGCTTCTGGTTCGTGCAGATCACCCGGACCACCCCCTGGCGGCGGACAATCTTGCACTTGTCGCAAATCCGTTTGACCGACGCTCTGACCTTCATAGCCCTGGTCCTTCACTGCCGGGCCACGCCCGGTCTCTCTCGCCTGCCCGCGGCAGGCCGTCCGCTCCCGGCTTCGCCCTACTTGTACCGATACGTGATGCGGCCCCGGCTCAAATCGTAGGGCGTCAACTCGATCAGCACCCGGTCGCCAGTCAGGATGCGAATGAAATTCTTCCGCATCTTGCCCGACACGTGCGCCAGCACCTGGTGCTTGTTCTCGAGTTCGACCCGGAACATCGCGTTCGGGAGCGACTCGAGCACAATACCCGTGACTTCAATCGAGTCGTCTTTCGGCACCAGTTCGACTCCACACTGCAACCCGCTAGTTACGTGGCCTCGCGCGCCCTATCTGTTCGCGCCGGTCGGCACCGTCAAGATGACCGGCCCGCCCGCCGTGATGGCCACGGTGTGCTCGAAGTGAGCGGCAAGGCTGCGGTCTTTCGTCACCGCCGTCCAGCCATCCTTGAGCACCTTCACCGCCGATTTCCCCATCGCGACCATCGGCTCGATCGCCAGCGTCATTCCTTCGGCCAGCCGCGGCCCGCGTCCCGCCGGTCCGTAGTTGGGCACCTGCGGCTCCTCGTGCAACGCCGCCCCGACGCCATGGCCCACGAACTCGCGCACCACCGAAAAGCCGTGCGCCTCGACGTGCCGCTGAACCGCCGCGCCGATGTCCGACACCCGCGAGCCGACTCTCGCCTGCTCGATCCCGCAGAACAGCGACTCTTCCGTCACCGTCAGCAGTTCGGCGGTCCGGCTGTCCATCGGCCCCAGCGGCACCGTAATCGCCGCGTCCCCGTAAAAGCCATCGAGCAGCACGCCCAGATCGATCGAGACGATGTCCCCGCTCTCCAGCGCCCGGGTCGACGGGATCCCGTGGATCACCTCTTCGTTGACCGACGTGCACAGGGTCGCGGGAAACCCGTGATACCCCTTGAACGCCGGCAGCGCCCCGGCCTGCCGCACCCGTTGTTCGGCGAACCGATCGAGCTCGGCCGTCGTGACGCCCGGCGCGACCATCGCCCGCAGTTCGGTGAGCACATCGGCCACCAGCGCGTTGGCCGCCCGCATCCGGACCAGCTCCGCCGCCGACTTGCACACGATCATCGGCCGACCCCGGCCGACGCCCCGACCCGCTCGGCCGTTGTCGCCGTCGGCCCCATCTACCCGCGGCGCCCGCGTATCCGCGTCTTCTTCATGAAGCCGTCGTAGTGCCGCATGATGAGCTGCGATTCGATCTGCTGTACCGTGTCCATCGCCACGCCAACCACGATGAGCGTCGAGGTGCCGCCGAAGTAGAACTGCACGTTCAACCCTTCGGTGATGAACCGCGGCAACACTGCGTCGAGCCACTCGCCGATAAACGGAATCGGCGCCACCTTGAAGCCCACCAGCAGGAATTCCGGCAGAATCGCGATGAGCGCCAGGTAAATCGCCCCGGCCAGCGTGATGCGCGTCAGAATCGTGTCGATGTGTTCCGCGGTCCGCTTGCCCGGCCGGATTCCGGGAATGAAGCCGCCGTACTTCCGCATGTTCTCGGCGACGTCGTCCGGGTTGAAGATGATCGCCGTGTAGAAGTACGCAAAGAACACGATGCCGACCACGTACAACAGGTTGTACAGCGGCATCCCGTAGCTGATCTGGTGAATGACCGTCTGGCCCCAGCTCCCCTGCGGGAACATGCCCGCGATCGTCGCCGGAAACGCCAGAATCGACGAGGCGAAAATCACCGGGATGACGCCGCCCGTATTCACCTTGAGCGGAATGTGGGTGCTCGACCCGCCGTACATCCGTCGGCCGACCACGCGCTTGGCGTACTGCACCGTGATGCGCCGGTTGCCGCGCTCCATGAAGATGATGGCGGCAATCACGACGGTCGCCAGCACGACCAGGAAGATGATCCGGAACAGGCCAATCTGGTTCGTGCTCAACTGGCTCAACGTCGCGATGACGGCCCGCGGCAACTGCGCCACGATGCCCGCGAAGATGATCAGCGACATCCCGTTGCCGATCCCACGCTCGGTGATCTGCTCGCCCAGCCACATGATGAGCGTCGTGCCCGCGGTGAGCGTCAGCACGGTCAACAACTGGAAGCGCAGACCGGGCGCGTACACCAGTTGAATCCCGCCGGCAATCTGCGTCTGGTGCTCCAGGTAAATCGCGATGCCCCACGACTGCACCACGCTCAGCACAATCGTGCCGTACCGCGTGTACTGCGTGATCTTGCGCCGCCCCAGATCGCCTTCCTTCGACAAGCGCTCGAGATACGGCCAGACCACCGTCAACAGCTGGAGGATGATCGACGCGCTGATGTAGGGCATGATGCCCAGCGCGAAAATCGTCACCTTCGACAGGCTGCCGCCGGAGAACATGTCGTACAGGCCGAACATGGTGTTCTTCGCCTGCTCGGCCAGTTGCTGCAGCGCCGCACCGTTCACGCCCGGGGTCGGGATGTGGTTCCCGATCCGGTAGACGCCCAGCAGCGCCAACGTAAACAGCACCCGCTTGCGCAGGTCCGGGACGTTCCAGATGTTCCTGATGCTTTCAACCATACGATGTCGGCCGCAAATCCCGATGAGCTACAACGTTTCGATGGACCCGCCGGCGGCAGCGATCTTCTCGGCTGCCTTGCCGCTGAACTTGTGTGCCTTGACCGTCAGCTTGATGCTGATGTCGCCGCGCCCCAGGATCTTGATCGGCAGCTTGCGGGTCACCAGGCGCAGCGCGTGCAACGCCTCGGGCGTCACCACCGCGCCGGCTTCGAACCGTTCGGCCAGATCGTCCAGGTTCACCACGGCGTACTCGACCCGGAAAATATTGTGGAAGCCGCGCTTCGGCACCCGGCGGTGCAGCGGCATCTGGCCGCCTTCGAACCCGCGCTTCTTGTGATAGCCCGACCGCGACTGCGCGCCCTTGTTGCCGCGCCCCGCCGTTTTGCCCAGCCCAGACCCTGGGCCGCGGCCTACACGCTTCCGCTTCCGGGTGGCACCCTTGGGCGGTTTGAGATTACTGAGATCCATAACGTCCGACCTCTACATCCGCTATTCGACAGTGACGAGATGCCGCACTTTGAAAATCATGCCGCGCATCTCAGGTGTGTCCGGCACCTCGATGGTGTGGCGAATCCGCCGCAATCCCATGCTGCGGACCACCAGCGCCTGCTTCTCATTGAAGCCGATGGTGCTCTTGACCAATGTCACTTTCAACGTCTTCTTCGCGCCGCGATCACCGCTCATGTCGCTGCCTCGCCTCGCTCAGTGCTCCCATCAGTCGAACCCCGGCGCCGCAGGGCGCCCAGGTACGGCGATGTCAGACCAAGCCCTTCTCGAATTCCACCAGGTCGCGTCCGCGCATCCGGGCCACCGAGGCCGGATCCTTCAGCGTCATCAGTCCGGTAAACGTCGCCCGCACCACGTTGTGCGGATTGGCGCTGCCCAGCGACTTGGTGACGATGTTCTGGATCCCCGCCGACTCCACCACCGCACGGACCGCGCCGCCGGCGATGATCCCGGTGCCCTCGGGCGCCGGCTTCAGCAGCACGCTGCCCGCGCCGTACTTGCCGGTGACGATGTGCGGCACCGTGGTTCCCACCATCGGCACCCGGATCAGGCCCTTCTTCGCCGCCTCGATCCCCTTCTTGATGGCCGACGGCACTTCGCGTGCCTTGCCCACGCCAAAGCCCACCACGCCGTGCCCGTCGCCCACGACGACCAGCGCGCTGAAGCTCAGGTTCTTGCCGCCCTTGACGACCTTCGTCACGCGATTAATCGAGACGACGGTGTCTTTCAACTCGAGCTGGGACGGGTCAATGCGCTCACGTGTTCTGAACATCTAGAACTCCAACCCTGCTTCGCGCGCGGCATCGGCGACCGCCTTGACACGCCCGTGATACAGGAACCCGCTGCGGTCGAACACCACCTGCTTGATTCCTTTGGCCTGGAGCCGCTCGGCAATCGCCTTGCCGATCGTGCTGGCCCCCTTGAGGTTGCCGCCCTTGACGCCGGCGACCAGTCCGGCCTTGACGGCCGGCTCGGTCGTCGCCGCCGAGGCCAGCGTCTGACCCGTCAGGTCGTCGATCGCCTGCACGTAAATGTGATCGGCGCTTCGGAACACGCTCAGGCGCGGACGTCCGCCGGTGCCGCGCACGCGTTTCCGGATGCGCAGATGAATGCGGTGGCGCCGATCTTCCTTCGTCTTGATCTTCATACTCAGTGCTTCGACTCGAAGTTGCGGTTACGTCACGTCGCGAAACGGCCCGCTTGCCGTCGTCGCCCAGCACCGAGTCCCGAGGGCACACCGGCGTTGCCATCGGTGTGCATCGACAGACTCGGTCGACCTCTACGCGCCCGTCTTGCCGACCTTCTTCTTCAACACTTCGCCGGTGTACCGCACGCCCTTCTGCTTGTACGGATCGGGCTTGCGCATACGGCGCATGTCGGCGGCCACCTGGCCGACCACCTGGCGATCCACGCCGGTGACCGTCAGGTGCGTCTGTTTGTCCACGGTCACGTCGATCCCGACCGGGATGTCGAATACGATCGGATGCGAGTACCCGAGCGCGAAGGTGATCTGCCGCCCCTTCAGCTCGGCGCGGTACCCGACCCCGACGATGTCCAGCTCCTTCTTGAAGCCGTTGACAACGCCCTCGACCGCGTTGGCGACCAGACTCCTGGCCAGACCGTGAAACTTGCCGAGCCCGGGCGCGTCACTCTCGGGAATGGCGCGCAGTTCGGCGCCGTCCATCGCGAAGGTGATGCCCTTGGGAAACGGCTGGTGCAGCTTGCCCTTCGGGCCCTGCACGTCAACAGCCCCGGCGCTGACCTTGACGGTCACGCCTTTGGGGATTGCAATCGGTTTCTTGCCAATACGGGACATGGACGTCTACCTACGCCTTTGCTACCAGACGTTGCACAGCACTTCGCCGCCGACGCCGGTCTTGACCGCTTCGCGTCCCGTCATGACGCCACGCGACGTCGTCAGGATGCTGATGCCAAGACCACCCAGCACGGGCGGCACCTTGTCGTGGCTGAAGTACACACGGCGCCCGGGTCGGCTGATCCGGCGGATGCCGCTGATCACGCCCTCGCCGCGCGGGCCGTACTTCAGAAAGAGTCGCAGGTGCTTCGACGGCACCTTGCGTTTCGGGTCGGCGGACTCCTCGACCATCTTGAAGCCGGCGATGTACCCCTCGTCCTGGAGGATGCGCGCAATTTCGGCTTTCAAGGTGTTGGCCGGTACGTCGACTCGCGCGTGCTTCGCCTGCGTGGCGTTGCGGAGGCGCGTAAGCATGTCAGCAATCGGATCGGTCATGGCTTCTCAACTCTGTCGTCGTGCTTACCAGCTGCTCTTGATGACGCCGGCCACCTCGCCCCGGAGCGCGAGCTCGCGGAAACACAGGCGGCAGAGGGCGAACTTGCGCAGGTACGCGCGGGGACGCCCGCAGAGCCGGCACCGGTTGCGGTGACGGACCTTGTACTTGAGCGCGGATGCTTCCTTGGCGATTTTCGCGGTAGTAGCCATAGTCTCTAGCTCGTCCGGAACGGCAGGCCCACCAGCTGGAGCAACCGCCGGGCCTCCTGGTCGGTCCGCGCCGTCGTGCAGACCGACACGTTCATGCCGCGCGCCTTGTCGACGCGCATATAGTCGATCTCCTGGAAGATCAACTGGTCGCGCAGACCCAGCGTGTAGTTGCCGCGGCCGTCGAACCCCTTGGGCGAAATGCCCTTGAAGTCGCGCACGCGGGGCAGCGCAATCGAGATCAGGCGGTCGAGAAACTCGAACATCCGCTCGCCTCGCAGCGTCACCATGCTGCCGATGGGCATGCCCTCCCGCAGCTTGAACTGCGCGATGGACTTGCGCGCCCGCGTCACCACGGGCTTCTGACCCACGATGCGCCCGAGCTCGTCTTGTCCCACATCGACGATCTTGGCGTTCTGCGTCGCTTCGCCGAGCCCCATGTTGACCACGATCTTGGTGATCTTGGGCACGGCCATCACGTTGGTGTAGCCGAACTCCTTCATCAGGGCCGGCACGACGTCCTGGAGGTACTTGTCCTTCAGCCGGTTCATTTGTCGACCACTCCCTCGCACTTGCGGCAGATCCGGACCTTGCGCCCGTCGCCCAGCGTCCGGCGGCCGATCCGCGTCCGGGCGCTGCATTCGGGGCAGATCATCTGCACGTTGGACGCGTGCAGCGGCGCCTCGCGCTTCATGATGCCGCCCTTGATGTTCTTGCTCGGGTTCGGCCGGGTATGACGGCTGATGAAGTTGACCCCCTCGATGACGAGGCGGTTCTTCTCCGGCAGCACCTTGAGCACGCGTCCCCGCTTGCCCCGATCCTTGCCAGCCGTCACGATGACGTTGTCGTTTCGACGAATGGGTGTCTGCAACCGTGACATGACGCTAAATCACCTCGGGCGCGAGTGAAATGATCTTCATGAACTTCTTGGTGCGCAGTTCGCGCGCCACAGGCCCGAACACGCGCGTGCCAATCGGTTCGCCCTCGTCGTTGATCAGCACCGCCGCGTTCCGATCGAACCGGATGTAGCTGCCGTCCTTGCGGCGCTGCTCCTTCCGGGTCCGGACCACGACGGCCTTGACGACCTGGCCCTTCTTGACGGTCCCGTCCGGCGTGGCCTCTTTCACCGACGCCGTGATGATGTCACCCAGGCGCGCGTAGCGCCCAACCGACCCGCCGATCGGGTTGATGCACGAAATCTTGCGGGCGCCGGAGTTGTCGGCGACGTCGAGGATCGACCGCATCTGAATCATGGTTGGCTCCTCGTTACTCGGCGGCCGCGCCGCTCACCCGCTGCACGATGCGGGTTATCATCCAGCGCTTGCGACGCGACAACGGCCGGCTTTCCACCATCGCCACCACATCGCCCACGTGCGACTCGTTCTTCTCGTCGTGCGCCATGAATGTCGTGGTCAGCCGCTGGGCCTTCCCGTACATCGCGTGCCGCACCTGGCGCTCGATGGCCACCACGCGGCTCTTGGCCATCTTGTCGCTGACGACCTTCGCCGTGATTTCAGTCTTTGCCGCCATAGGTTCCTACCGTTTTTCCCTGAGGACCGTCTCGACACGCGCCAGTTCCCGGCGCAGCGCCCTGACCTTGTGCGGCGTGTCCAGTTGCCCCATGGCCTTCTGGATGCGCAGCCGGAAGATCTGATCCTGCAGATCCTTCACCTTCCCCTGCAGATCGCCGACGGTGAACGCGCGGATCTCCTGAGCCTTCATCTCACACCTTCTCCTGGGCGAACCGCGTCGCGAAGCGGGTGGGGATGGGCAGTTTCGCCGCCGCCCGATTGAACGCCTGGCGTGCTTCGGTCTCCGACACGCCCTCCATCTCGAACAGGATCTTGCCCGGCCGCACCACCGCGACCCAGAACTCCGGCGCGCCCTTGCCCTTGCCCATGCGTGTTTCCTGCGGCTTCTTGGTGACCGGCTTGTCGGGGAACACGCGCACCCAGACCTTCCCGCCACGCTTGATGAAGCGCGTCATCGCCACGCGGGCCGCCTCGATCTGCCGCGCCGTCATCCAGCACGCTTCCATCGCCTTGAGCCCGTACTCTCCAAACGACACATCGGACCCGCGCCACGCCTTGCCGCACCGTCGGCCGCGCTGCTGTTTCCGGTACTTGACTTTCTTCGGCATCAACATGGCTTATGCCACCTCGCCTTACGCCTACGTGCTTCGACTCGCCACCGCGACGGCATCGTCTCTCGCCGCCGTCGCTCTACCGCCCGCTCAACACCGAGTCCCCCGGACCATAGATGCCCCGCCGCATCTGCGCCTCGAAGGACTACGCGCGCGGCGCGCGGCGCGGCGTCCGGTACTCTTCCTCGCGACCGGTCCGCGGGACCAGGCGCTCACCCTTGTACAGCCACACCTTGACGCCGATCTGGCCGTAGGTGGTGCCCGCCTCCGCCTGACCGTAGTCGATATCGGCCCTCAGCGTCTGCAGCGGCAGCTGCCCGTGCAGATACCACTCGGACCGCGCAATCTCAGCGCCGTTCAACCGCCCCGACACCCGCACCTTAATCCCGCGCGCGCCGAACCGCAGGGCCGACTCGACCGCCTTGCGCATCGCCCGCCGGAACGCCACGCGCTTTTCGAGCTGCATGGCCACCGATTCGGAAATCAACTGCGCATCCAGCTCCGGCTTCTGGATTTCCTGGATGTTGATGAAGACCTCGCGGCTGGTCTTCTTCTGGATCTCCTGCTTGAGTTTGTCGACTTCCGTGCCCTTGCGGCCGATGATGATCCCGGGCCGCGACGTGTGGATGTCGATCTTCAGCTTGTTGGCCGCGCGCTCAATCTCGATCTTCGACACACCCGCGTGCCGGAACCGCTCCTTGAGCGACGAGCGCAGCGCCAGATCCTCATGCAACAGCTTGGCGTAGTCGCGATCCGCGAACCACCGCGAATGCCAGGTCTTGTTGAAGCCCAGCCGGAACCCGTAAGGGTGAACCTTCTGCCCCACGTCTCGCTCCTACTTCTTCGCGGCCGGCTCGCCGTGAGCCGCCTTGGTTGTCTTCCGGGATCTCGCTGGCGCAGCTGTCGTGGCCGCGCCGGTGGCCTCTGTTCGCTCCGATACCCTGACGGTCAGATGCGCCGTGCGCTTGACCACGCGGAACGCGCGCCCCATCGGGGCCGGGCGAACCCGCTTCTGCGACGGCCCCTGGCCGGCGTAGCAGGCCGAAATGAACAGCCGCTCGACGTCGCCGCCGAATCCCGGCTTCTGCTGCGCGTTGGCAATCGCCGACCGCAGCACCTTCTCGATATCGCGCGCAATCCGCTTGGTCGAAAACTTCAGCGTCGACAGCGCCAGGTTGACCTCGTGCCCCCGGATCAGGTCGAGCACCAGGCCCGCCTTCTGCGCGGAGGTGCGAACGTATTTCGCCGTTGCCTGTGCCGCAATCATCGCTAGCTCCCCGCCTTCGGAGCCGCAGCCGGGGCCGATGCCGCCACCTGTGCCGCTTTCTCCGTCTTGGTGGTGTGGCCCTTGAACGCCCGGGTCGGCGAAAACTCACCGAGCTTGTGCCCCACCATGTTCTCGGTGACATACACCGGAATGAACTTCCTGCCGTTGTGCACCGCCAGGGTGTGCCCCAGCATTTCCGGCAGCACCGTCGACCGGCGCGACCAGGTCCGGACGACCTTCTTCTCGCCAGCGCGGTTCATCAGTTCCACCTTCTCGAGAAGGTGGGTGTCAACAAACGGCCCTTTACTTAAGGATCTGCTCATAATCTGCCCTGATACTCCGGCGCCCTACTTGGGCCGCCGCTGGATGATGAACTGATCCGTCGCCTTGCTGTTGCGCGTCTTGAAGCCCTTGGTGGGCATCCCCCACGGCGACACCGGATGCCGGCCGCCCGAGGTCTTGCCCTCGCCGCCGCCGAGCGGGTGATCCACCGGGTTCATCGCAACGCCGCGCACGTGCGGCCGCTTGCCGAGCCAACGGCTCCGGCCGGCCTTCCCAAGCGAGATGTTCTCGTGATCCAGGTTCCCCACCTGGCCCACCGTCGCCCGGCACTCGATGTTGATGCGCCGGAGCTCGCCCGACGGCATCTTCACCGACGCATACTCGCCCTCTTTCGCCACCACCTGCACGGCCGCCCCGGCGCTGCGCGCCAGTTGACCGCCCTTGCCAGGCCGCAATTCCACGTTGTGGACCTGCGTGCCCAGTGGAATGTTCTTGAGCGGCAGGACGTTGCCCGGCAGGATGTCCACCGTGTCGCCCGCCACGATGCTGTCGCCCACCTTCAGCCCGGACGGATGAAGAATGTAGCGCCGTTCGCCGTCGGCATACAGCACCAGCGCGATGCGCGACGACCGGTTCGGATCGTACTCCACCGTCTCGACCTTGGCCGGGATCCCAATCTTGTCCCGCTTGAAGTCGATGATCCGGTAGAGCCGGCGGTGCCCGCCGCCCCGCCACCACATCGTGATCTCGCCGTGATTGTTCCGACCGCCCGACTTCTTCAGGTTTTCGGTCAGCGGCTTGTAAGGCTTGGCTGACGTGATCTCGGCGTAATCCTGAATCGTCTGGAAACGCCGCCCCGGTGATGTCGGTTTATAACTGCGGATTGCCATCACTCACCCCGCTCTACGCGCCTTCCAGGAATTCCGGCATCTTCTCGCCATCGCGAAGCCGGACATAGGCTTTCTTCCAATCGGACCGACGACCAACAAACCGCCCCTGGCGCTTTTCCTTGCCATGAGCAATCGTCGTACGGACCGAAGCCACCTTGGCGCCCAGCAAATGCTCGATGGCGCTCTTGATTTCTACCTTCGTCGCCGCGGTCGCCACGTGAAACACCACCGTCTTGCCGTCTTCGCGCAAGATCGACGTCTTCTCGGTAATCAGCGGCCGCCGGATCACTTCTGTAAGATTCATGACCCCAGCACCTCCTGCAGTCGCTCGACGGCGGCCGTGGTCGCGATGATGCGCTTGGCAAGCATCACGTCCCTGGCGGTCAAGCGGCCACTGGGCAAACACCGCGTCCCCGGGATGTTCCGCACGGCGCGGGTCAGTCCCTCGGCCGGCTTCACGTCCACGACCAACGCCGGCCCTTTCGCGCCAAAACGCCCCAGCATCTCTGCGGCCGCCTTGGTCTTCGCCAATTCGCCAAACCCGTCCACCACCGTCACTTCGCCAGCCTGGAACTTGGCCGCCAACGCCTCGCGCAGCGCCCCGCGTTCCTGCTTGCGCGGAATCGCGTAGTCGTAACTGCGCGGCTGCGGGCCAAACACCGTGCCGCCGTGTCGCCACAGCGGGTTGCGCGCCTCGCCGACCTGCGCCCGGCCCGTGCCCTTCTGCTTGTAGGGCTTCTTGCCGGTTCCACTGACCATCGCGCGGGTCTTGGTCGCGTGCGTGCCCTGATGGTTGCTCGCGTTCTCGCGCACCACCGACTGCCAGATCAGGTCGCCCTTGACGCGGCCGCCGAACAGTTCGTCGCGCACCTCGATCGAGCCGGTCTTCTCGTTCTGGGCGTTCACTATGTCGAGCGTCATGGCTACTTCTTGCCCTTCTTCGGCTTCTCGATCTGCGGCTTCGGCTCGGGCTTGGGCGCAGCGGCCTTGCGGACCATGATGTACGAGCCGCGCGCGCCCGGCACCGCGCCGCGCAGCAGAAGCAGGTGCTGTTCGCCGTCCACCTTTTCGACGCGCAGGTTCAACGTCGTCACCCGCTCGTCGCCCATGTGTCCCGCCCCGCGCATCCCCTTGATGACTCGCGACGGATACGACGAGGCGCCAATCGAACCGGGAGCCCGGTGGAACATCGACCCGTGCGTCGCGGCGCCGCCGGCGAAATGGTGCCGCTTGACCACGCCCTGGAAACCATGCCCGCGGCTGGTGCCCACCACATCCACGCGCTCGCCGTCCTTGAAGAGCGACCCGACCAGCACCTGGTCGCCAGCCTTGAGCGCCTCGGCGCCCTTGGCCAGTCCCACTTCCCGACGCTGCCGCGTGGGCGGCACGTTGGCCTTCTTGTAGTGGCCCGCCAGCGGCTTGACCACTTTGGCCGGCTTGTCTTCGACCAGGCCGATCTGCACCGCCTGGTAGCCGTCCTTCTCCACCGTCTTGGCCTGCACCACCACGCACGGCCCGGCCTTGATCACCGTCACGGGCTGTACCGTCCCATCGGGGCGGAAGACCTGCATCATTCCGATCTTTTTGCCGATGATTCCTGTGACCATGGTCACTTACGATCCTTCCCGAACGCCTTGATCTCGACGTCCACGCCAGCCGGCAGATCCAGCTTCATCAGCGCGTCGACGGTCTGCGACGTGGGCTCGAAGATGTCGATCAGCCGCTTGTGGGTCCGGATTTCGAACTGCTCGCGCGATTTCTTGTCCACGTGCGGCGAGCGGTTGACCGTCCACTTGTTCTTTTCCGTCGGCAGCGGAATCGGACCCGCCAGACGGGCGCCCGTCCGCTTCGCGGTCTCCACGATTTCGGCCGTCGACTGGTCGAGCACACGGTAGTCGTACGCCTTGAGCCGGATGCGGATTTTGTCGCCGAATGCTGTTGCCATGACTGTGTCCTACTGCCTCAGTGCGTCGATCCGGCTACGCCAGTATCTCGGTGACCGTGCCGGCGCCCACCGTCCGGCCGCCTTCGCGAATCGCGAACTTCGACCCCTTCTCGATCGCCACCGGCTGGATCAACTCCGCCGTAATCTGCGTGTTGTCCCCGGGCATGATCATCTCGATGCCCTCGCCCAGGTGCATCGTCCCGGTCACATCCGTGGTCCGCAGATAAAACTGCGGCCGGTAGCCGTTGAAAAACGGGGTGTGCCGGCCCCCCTCTTCCTTCGTCAACACGTACACTTCCGCTTTGAACTTCGTGTGCGGCGTGATCGAGCCCGGCTTCGCCAGCACCTGCCCGCGCTCCACGTCGTCTTTTTCCAACCCCCGCAACAGCACCCCGATGTTGTCGCCCGCCACGCCCTCGTCGAGCAGCTTGCGGAACATCTCGACGCCGGTCACGATCTTCTTGATCGTCGGCTTGAACCCGACAATCTCGCACTCCTCGCCCACCTTCACCTTGCCGCGTTCCACCCGCCCGGTCACCACCGTGCCCCGGCCCGAAATCGAGAACACGTCCTCGATCGGCATCAGGAACGGCTTATCCACCTGCCGCTCCGGCATCGGGATATACGAGTCGAGCGCGTCCATCAGCTTCAGCACCCCCGCCACGCCCTCGGGATCGCCCGCCAGCGCCTTGGTCGCCGACACCCGCACCACCGGAATCAGATCGCCCGGATACCCATACTTGGTCAGCAGCTCCCGCACTTCGAGCTCCACCAGGTCGAGCAACTCGGGGTCGTCGACCGCATCCACCTTGTTGAGCGCCACCACGATGCACGGCACCTCAACCTGCCGCGCCAGCAGCACGTGCTCCCGGGTCTGCGGCATCGGCCCGTCGGTCGCCGCCACCACCACGATCGCCCCGTCCATCTGCGCCGCGCCCGTGATCATGTTCTTGATGTAGTCGGCATGCCCCGGGCAATCCACGTGCGCGTAGTGCCGCTTCGGCGTCCCATACTCCACGTGCGACGTCGCAATCGTCAGAATCTTGGTCTCGTCCCGACGCCCCTGCGATTCCGACGCCTTCGCCACTTCGTCATACGGAATGAACTTCGCCCAGCCCTTGTCGGCCGCCACCTTCGTCAACGCCGCCGTCAGCGTCGTCTTCCCGTGGTCAATGTGCCCAATGGTCCCCACGTTCACGTGCGGTTTCGACCGGTCGAATTTTTCTTTCCCCATGGCTGGTCTCCCG
>JBAXOX010000026.1:0-50138 GCA_037133015.1 Acidobacteriota bacterium | reverse complement strand
CGATCAGTTAGCGATCGCTTCGGCGAGCCAGGGCTGTGTTCGCGATCGCGAGGGCTATCAGCCAGCGATCTCGTGGGCGTGCGGCTTCCGGCGCGGCCCCTCGAACCAAGCCGACAGCGAAGCCCTGAGCGAAATCGAAGGGCGTCAGTCTGCAAAGCGCGCCGTGAAGGCCAAGACTGACTGCGCGAATAGCGCACACGTGAGACCGGCGACGAGTCCTGGCAAGGCGCGGTTTGCCGGCTTGTGTGAGCGGGGCCGCACAGGAACCGCACGCCCACGCGCGCTGGAGCGGTCCGGACTTGTGTGAGCGGGGACGCGGAGGAACCGCATGCCCATGCGCGCCGGAGCGGCCCGGACTTGTGTGAGCGGGGACGCGGAGGAATCGCATGCCCATGCGCGCCGGAGCGGCCCGAGCTCTTGCGTTTCGTGGCGCGGGTGGTTACCGTCTGTCTATCGCCAACCGTCTACCCACCGTGATGGAGCGTGACGTGCCTTTTCCTTACGAAGAATTCGACCTGTCGGACGTTCACACCTACCCGCTGGCGTCGCGCGCGAGCAAGGCGGCGGTTGCCGATTTTGGATCGCCGCACCAGAAGGGCGACAGCGTCGGGGCATTTGTCGCGGGCCTGCCGAATGTGCTTGGCGCCGCCGACCTCCGGGCCGTCGTGTCCGCCATCGTGGAGGCGCGCAAGGCGGGCGGCGGCATCATCTGGGGATTTGGCGCGCACGTCATCAAGACCGGAGTCTCGCCCATCCTGATTGACCTGGCGCGACGCGGGTTCGTCTCGGCGTTTGCCACCAACGGCGCCGGCATCATCCACGATTTCGAGATCGCGCTCGGGGGTGCCACTTCCGAAGACGTGGATCAGACGCTCGGGACCGGCCGGTTTGGCATGGCCGAAGAAACGGGCCGCCTGCTGAATCGCGCGATCAACGAGGGCGTGGCGCAAGGCCTGGGCCTGGGGCAGGCCGTCGGGAAATACCTGGCTGATTCGCCGCCGCCGTTTGGTCACCTCAGCGTGGCCGCCACGGCCGCGCAGTTGGGGGTGCCGCTCACCGTGCACGTCGCGATAGGCACCGACATCATCCACATGCACCCGGACGCTTCGGGCGAGGCGATCGGAGAGGGCAGCCTGCGCGACTTCCGCTACTTCGCGTCAAACGTCGCGAAGCTCAACCGCGGCGTCTATCTGAACTGCGGGTCGGCGGTGGTGCTCCCCGAGGTGTTTCTCAAAGCCGTGGCGCTGTCGCGAAACCGAGGCCTTCCCCTGACTGGTCTCACGACCGTCAATCTCGACTTTGCGCGTCTGTACCGGCCACAGACCAACGTGGTCACCAGACCGGTGGCCGGCACGGGAGGGCACGGCTACAGCCTGATCGGCCAGCACGAGATTCTGATTCCGTTGCTGGCTGCCGCGATCATCGAAGCGGCGGGAGAGTAGCGAACGCACGAGGCCGCGTCACCCCGACGAGGCGTCCTCGGCGGGTGCGGACACCGGACCGGTTCCAGCCTGCGCGGGATTCACCAGGGCGCCGCGCCTACAGATTCCTCACCGCCAGCACTTCTCGCGCCGGCGTGCGATCGCCGGTGCAACTGATCCGGCGAGGCGCTGACAAGCACGTCAGTCTGAAGCCGAGGCGCTCGTAGAGCGCGACAATTCGCGGTGTGGCCTGGTTCGACAGCACGACCGGACCGGTGTGACGCGCCAGCCACGTGGCCGCTCGGACCTGGTCGTCCCACGAAAAACGCCCGCGGGCGTACTGGGTGAACGGCACATCGTAGGGCGGATCGGCGTAGACGAAGTCGTCGGGCCGCAGTGGCAGGCGCTCGAAGTCCACGTGTCGAAAGTCCCAGCCGGCAAACGCGCCAACGTAGCCAGAGAAGTCGCGGTCGTACCGAATGCGGGCGTACCGGCCGAACGGGACGTTGAACTCGCCGGATTTGTTGAAGCGGCACAGGCCGTTGAATCCGGTGCGGTTCAGGTAGTAGAAGAGCGACGCGGCCTCGGCCGTCTTCACCCGCCCGTCTCGCAGCAATTGATTGAAGCGTTGCCGATGCGCGTAGTACGCGGCGGAGTCGTTCTCCATCGGCAGCCGGATGGTCAGACCCCGCTTGAGCTGGCGGTAAAAATTGATCAGATGCGGGTTGATGTCGTTGACCAGCGCGCGCTCTGGTCCGATGGCGAGCGTGACGGCCAGCCCGCCGCAAAACGGTTCGACCAACCGGTGCGTGGCATGGGGCGCCCAGAGTCGCCGGACGTGCGGCACGAGCCACCGCTTGCCACCGGCCCATTTGAGCGGCGGCCGCGTTGGGGCATCCGCCCCGTCGGTCATGTCGGCGTCCTCTGTGCCGGCGGTCGCGTCGGCGTCCTTTGTGCCGGCGGTCGCTTCAGTGCCGGCGGTCGCGTCGGCGGCCCCTGTGGCTTCGGTGGCCCTCGTGGCCTCGGTGGCGCCGGTTGAGGTCGGCAGGTGGGCCATCTGTGCAGTATATGGTGGCGGCAACCGGATTCGGGCCGCGCCCCCCTCTCTCTCTCTGGTCCAGGCCCGCGACGGCATGACGCCTCTGTCGAAGGCTCGCCGCCTTCCGGCGATTCGCGGTGGCCCAGTTCCGAATACCTGTGTGGTACAATTATGGGTTCAGGCCGGTGTAGCTCAGTTGGTCAGAGCACGCGGCTCATATCCGCGTTGTCCGGGGTTCAAGTCCCTGCACCGGCACCAGACATGTCGAGGGGTCGCACGTCATCGACGTCCGACCCCTCGAACGCTTTTGTCCCAGTCGTTCTCATGCCATGATGCCGCTCCTCGACCGCGTCCGCCGAGCCATCGACCGCGAGAGGCTGATGCCGCCCGCCTCTCGCGTGCTGGTCGCCGTGTCGGGCGGCGCCGATTCGGTGGCGCTGCTGCTCCTGCTCCGCCAGTTGGCGGCGGTCTGCGGATTCGAGTTGGCCGGCTTGGCGCATTTCAATCACCAACTGAGGGGCGGCGAGAGCGACGGCGACCAGGCGTTTTGTCGCGACCTCGCGGCTCGCCTCGGCGTGAGGTTCGAAACCGGCTCGGCCGACGTCGCGGCCCTTGCGCGCGAGGCCCACGTATCAATCGAGGTGGCCGCCCGGCGCGCCAGATACGCCTGGTTTGCCGACGCGGCCGTCCGGCTCGGCGCCGATCGCGTGGCCACCGGGCACACTCAAGACGATCAGGCGGAAACCGTGCTGCTTCGGCTTCTGCGAGGTGCCGGCTCATCCGGACTCGGTGGGATCCACCCCATGCGCGGGATCTTCGTCCGGCCGCTGCTCGATGTCCGCCGGCCCGATCTGGTCGTGTGGCTCGACGAGGTCGGCGAACCGCACCGCGAGGACTCGAGCAACCGCGACCTCACCATCCCCCGCAATTGGATTCGGCATCACCTGTTGCCTTCGCTGGCCACGCACCTCAATGCCGATATCAAGGGCGTGCTCGCGCGGCAGGCTCTGGTCTTTCGCGATGAATCTGCGCTGCTCGACAACATGGCCGAGCAGGCGCGCGCCTCCATCGAATCTGCTGCGGTTGGCGGTGGCATCGCACTCGACGCCGCCGGGCTGACCATGCTCCCTAAGGCGATCGCCAGGCGGGTCGTCCGCAAGTCGCTCGTTCGCGTCAACGATTCCCGATTTTTCGGTTTCGACCACGCCGAGCACGTCCTCGCACTCGCCACAGGGGGCCACAGTGGTCAGGCCGCCGACCTTCCCGGCATCCGCGTGGAACTAAACGCGGGAATTTGTGTCTTAACGAGAAGGGATTCGCGTCGCGCGGCCGCTGCCGTTGGCTTCAACTACCGTCTGAGTGTGCCCGGCCGGGTTGAAATTCCAGAATGCGCGTGTGTGATTGACGCCGTCGAGGCGCAGGTCGACGTCGCGCAAGTCGTGAGAAACAATGATGTTGTCCGGAATCAGGCCGCCTGTATCGACGGCGCCGCGGCGGCCGGGGGCTTGTGGGTGCGCTCGAGGGTTCCCGGCGACGTTCTGCGGCCGTTCGGGCTGCGCAGGCGCAAGAAACTCCAGGACGTGCTGGTCGATCGAAAGGTGCCACGCGCGGACCGGGACCGGGTGCCAATTGTGGTGAACCGGGACGGGCGCATTCTGTGGGTCGCCGGTCAGATTTCGAGCGACGAGGGGCGAGTCACGGAACACACGCAAAGCGTGGTATTCTTAACACTTACGCGGTTGGGAGATATTTAGGTGAACTCCACGATTCGAAGCCTCGTGTTCTGGCTGGTCCTGGTGGTAGTGGCTATTCTGGTCTGGAACCTGTCTGGAGCGTTCCAGCCGCGGGATAAGTCTATTACCTTCAGCGAGTTCATGTCCTGGGTCGACTCGGGGCAGGTCTCGCAGGTAACCATCACCGGCAGCGAAATCACCGGCACCACCAAGGCGAACGAATCGTTCCGCACGTTTGCGCCCGCCCAGTACGACGGGCTGGCCAACAAACTGGTCGAGCGCAACGTGATGATCACCGCCAAGGAAGCCACCGCCAGTCCGTGGGCCTCGCTCCTGTATTCGTGGGCGCCGGCGCTGCTGATGATCGGCTTCTGGATCTTCTTCATGCGGCAGATGCAGACCGGGGGCAACAAGGCGCTGTCGTTCGGCAAAAGCAAGGCGAAGCTGTCGACCGGTTCGCAGAAGAAGGTGACGTTCAAGGATGTCGCTGGCGTCGACGAGGCCAAGGAAGAACTGCAGGAGATCATCGAGTTCCTCAAGGAGCCTGCGAAATTCCAGAAACTGGGCGGGCGCATCCCGAAGGGCGTCCTGCTGATGGGCCCTCCGGGCACCGGCAAGACGCTGATGGCGCGGGCGGTGGCTGGCGAGGCGAACGTCCCGTTCTTTTCGATCAGCGGTTCGGATTTCGTCGAGATGTTTGTCGGCGTCGGCGCATCCCGTGTTCGCGATCTGTTCGAGCAGGGCAAGAAGAACGCGCCGTGCATTATCTTCATCGACGAGATTGACGCGGTCGGGCGTCACCGTGGCGCGGGCCTGGGCGGCGGCCACGACGAACGCGAACAGACGCTCAACCAGTTGCTGGTTGAGATGGACGGCTTCGAGTCGAACGAAGGCGTCATTCTGATGGCGGCGACCAACCGGCCCGACGTGCTCGATCCGGCCCTGCTGCGGCCAGGCCGATTCGATCGCCGCGTCATCGTGCAGCGGCCCGACGTAAGGGGACGCGAAGGCATCCTCGTCGTGCACACGCGCAAGATTCCATTGGCCGACGACGTGGACGTGGCGGTGCTGGCGCGGGGGACGTCCGGATTCTCCGGCGCCGACATCGCCAACCTGGTTAACGAGGCGGCGCTGGGCGCGGCGCGCTACAACCAGAAGTCTGTGAAGATGGCCGACTTCGAGTTTGCCAAGGACAAGGTCCTGATGGGTTCGGAGCGGCGTTCGATGGTGATCAGCGAGCAGGAAAAGCGCGTGACGGCGATTCACGAAGCCGGGCATGCGCTGCTCACTGTCGTGCTGCCGACCGCGGATCCGATCCACAAGGTGACGATCATCCCTCGCGGCATGGCGCTCGGGCTCACGCAGCAGTTGCCGGTGGACGAGAAGCACAACTACTCGCAGGAGTTCCTGTTCGATCAGATTGCGATTCTGATGGGCGGGCGCATCGCCGAAGATATTTGCCTGGGGAGCGTGACGACGGGCGCGGGCAACGACCTCGAGCGGGCGACTGATCTGGCGCGCAAGATGGTGTGCGAGTGGGGCATGAGCCCGGAGATGGGGCCCCTGACCTTCGGCAAGAAGGAAGAGCAGATCTTCCTCGGCCGCGAAATCGCGCAGCACCAGGATTACAGCGAAGACACCGCCGTCAAGATCGACCAGGAAGTGCGGCGTATCGTCTCGGAGAACCACGACCGGGCGAAGGGCGAGTTGCTGTCGCACCGTGAAGCGCTCACCAAGATTGCCGACGAACTGCTCACGCGCGAGGTGCTCGACGGCGAACAGGTCAGGCGCATCGTCGCGGGCGAACCGGTCGATCTGGTGGCGCCGGTCAGCGCGCCGCCGACCGCCGTGGTCACCGACAGCCCGTCCGAGCCCGGCGCGGAGCGTTCGGCAGCCGGCATCGTCGCCCCGCTTCAGAGTCCGCTGCCTTCGGAGCACTGAGGCCGGCGCGAGGAGAGGGTTTGGGCCGCGTCACCGCGCGGTCCGACTACTCGCATCGACTCGCTCCGGATGCTCATCGAAGAGTGCCGGTTGTAGGCGATCGGCGTCGATACCGATGCTGGGTCCATCAACGCGGGCCTTTTTCGCAGGTTCCTCGCCTCGCCCGCCCGCCCTTCTGTCACAATTGAACGCGCCATGGACACGATTGCCGTTCGCCCGGTGTTCACCCTGTCGCTCGCCCACGGGCGGTTTCTGGCACTGGGCGACCGAACACTCGTGATGGGCATCGTCAATGCGACGCCCGACTCGTTTGCCGGGGGCGTGACCGATCCCGAGGAAGCCGCCGCGCTCGCTCTTCGCATGGAAGAGGCTGGCGCCGACATCGTCGACATTGGCGGCGAGTCCACGCGTCCCGGCGCCGACGCGGTGTCCGAGGCCGACGAACTGGCCCGCGTGATGCCGGTGATCGAGCGCCTCGCCGGGCGCGTCCGCGTTCCGATTTCCATCGATACGTACAAGGCCGGCGTGGCCTCGGCGGCGGTTGGTGCCGGCGCCTGTATCGTGAACGACATCAGCGGGTTAGAGTATGATCACAGGCTGGCAGAGGTGGTCGCGAAGACGGGTGCCGGGGTGGTCTTGATGCACACCCGCGGACGGTCGCGCCAGATGTACCGCGAAGCCGCCTATCTCGATATCGTTGCGGACGTGGCTGCCGAACTTGGTCAGGCCATGGACCGGGCAGCCGCGGCCGGTGTCAGCGCCGACGCGATCGTCCTGGATCCCGGGTTGGGGTTTGCCAAGCGCGCCGATCAGAGCTTTGCGCTGATCGCGGCGCTGCCGCGATTTCACGAACTTGGCCGGCCTCTGCTCGTCGGCCCGTCGCGCAAGTCGTTTCTGACAACCGCGCTGGGCCAGGTGGCACCTGCGGATCGGGATTGGGGAACGGCTGCCGCCGTGACGTCGGCCATCCTGTCGGGCGCCCATATCGTGCGCGTGCACGATGTGCGCTCGATGGCGCAGGTCGCGAAGGTGGCCGACGCGATTCGGGCGCGCCGGTCCATTCAGAAGGGGACGTAAGACACTGTCGTGGAAAGCCTGACCACACTTCTCCAGCGGGCGCCGGTCGGGTGGACCGATGTGCTGGACATCCTCATCGCTGCCGTCGCGATTTACGAGCTGCTCAAGCTCCTTCGCGGCACCCGCGCGGTGCAGATGGGCATTGGTGTGGGCCTGCTGATCGGGGTCTATTACCTGTCACGCTGGTGGCGTCTCGATTTGGTCAACTGGCTCATCCGCAACATCTTCGGCTACCTCGTCTTTGCCGCCATTGTCCTGTTTCAATCCGAAATCCGCCGCACGCTGGCCCACCTCGGCCGCGCGAGGTTCTTTCGCTATCTCACGCGAACCGAGTCGAACGACGAACTGATCGAGGAACTCGTTGTCGCGGCCACGATGCTGGCGAGTCAACGCACCGGCGCCATCATCGCCATCGAGCGCGACATTGGCCTGCGCAACTACATCGAGGGCGGCATTCCGCTCGACGCCACAACGACCTACGACCTGCTGCAGAGCATCTTCCAGCTGCGGTCGCCCTTGCACGACGGGGCGGTGATCATCCAGGGTGATCGGATTGCCGCGGCCGCGTGTTTCTTGCCGCTCACGGTGAATCCGGCGGTCAGCCGGGACCTGGGCACTCGTCACCGCGCCGCGATCGGCCTGACCGAAGAATCCGATGCGGCGGCCATCGTCGTGTCGGAACAATCGGGCCGGATTTCGCTCGCGCTGGACGGCAACATGGAGCGCGATCTTGACGCCGACCGCCTGCGGCAGCGCCTGCGTGTGCTGGTGCCGCACCGGCGTCGCGTCGTCGATCGCCAATCGTCGGGGTCTTTCGACTGATGGCTTACAACCCCTTTCGCCATTTCGGTCTCAAGGCACTGTCGGTCGGCATTGCCGTCCTGCTGTGGGTGCTGGTCGGCGGCGAGAAGATTGTCGAGCGAAGCCTGCGCGTGCCTCTCGAGTTGCAGAACATTCCCGATGGCATCGAGATGGTGGGCGACACCCCGGGGACCGTCGATGTCCGGGTGCGCGGGTCGTCGAGCACGCTGGGCAACCTCTTAACCGGCGACGTGACGGCGTTGATGGATCTGTCGAACGCCGGTGCCGGACGGCGGCTCTTTCATCTGGCGGCAGACGACGTGCGCGTGCCGTTCGGCGTGGAGGTGAAGAGCGTGACGCCGGCGACGACCACGCTCGTGTTCGAACGGACGATGAGCAAGAAGGTGCCGGTGGTTCCCTCGATCGAAGGCCAGCCGGCTGGCGGATTCGCCGTCGAGCGGGTGGTCACCGACCCGGCCGAGGTCGAGGTGGTGGGGCCGGAAAGCGCGATGCGCGGCCTGCAGCAGGCGGTGACCGAGCCGGTGCCGATCGAAGGCGCCACGGCGGCGGTCCGATCGTCGGTGACGATTGGCATGCCCAACAGCGCCGCGCGATTGAAGAGCGGCCGCACGGCGCGCGTGCTGGTGGAGATTGCGGCGACGCGTACCGAGCGCACGCTGGCAAACGTGCCGGTGCGGATGTTCCACCTGCGCGAAGGGCGCGTGGCCCGCGCGACGCCGGCAGGCGTGGTCGTGACCGTGCGTGGCCAGGAAGAGGCGCTCAAGCGGCTGACGGTGGACGCGATTGAAGCCTCGGTCGATCTGAGCGGCCTCGGTCCAGGGCGATATGACCTGTCGGTCACCGTCACGCCTTCACGCAGTTTCAGCGTCGTCAGAATCGATCCGGCGCAGGTTCAAGTTGCCATCAAATGAATACACGACTGTTCGGAACCGACGGGGTGCGGGGGCGTGCCGGTGTGCCGCCGCTCGACGTTCGCACGATTCGCCGACTCGGCGCGGCGCTGGTGCGTGCGCTTCCGCCGTCGGCCGGAGCGCCACACCTGCTGATCGGGCGTGACACGCGCGAGTCGGGCGAATGGATCGAGCGCGAACTGGCATGCGGCGCCGCGTCGCTTGGGGCCGACGTCACCAGTGCCGGCGTGATCTCGACGCCTGCCGTGGCCTACCTGACGCGTGGTCAGGGCTTCGCCGCCGGCGTCGTCATTTCGGCGTCGCACAACCCCTTCCACGACAACGGCATCAAGGTGTTTTCGGGGGCGGGCGAGAAATTCACCGAAGCGCTTGAGGCGCACGTCGAGGCCATCGTCGCCGACCAGTCGTGGGCCGAACCGGTTGGCGATGCACCTTGCGTGCGTCACGTCGAACTGGTCGAGACGTACCTGGCTCACGCCCGCGAGGCGATGGCCGGAGTATTCCCGACGCACGCGCGGCGGATCGGCATCGACTGCGGCCACGGCGCCATGTCGCAGCTGGCGCCGGCCGCGCTGCGGGCGCTCGGTTTCGATCTGGTCGTCATCGGATGCGAACCCAACGGGCGCAACATCAACCTGGAGTGCGGATCGACGCATCCCCACGCGCTGGCGAAGCTGGTCGTGGAGCGCGGATGCCAGATGGGCGTGGCGTTCGACGGCGACGGCGATCGCGCCATCCTGATCGACGAGCACGGCACCATCACCGATGGCGACGCCATCCTGTACCTCTGCGCCAAGCAGATGAAGGCCATGGGGAGGCTGAGGGGCAATGCGGTGGTCGCCACCGTGATGAGCAACATCGGCCTCGAGCTGGCCCTGCGCGAGATCGGCATCGGGATCGTGCGCTGTCCGGTGGGCGACAAGTACGTGATGGAAGAATTGCTGCGCGACAACCTGGCCCTGGGCGGCGAACAGTCCGGCCACATCATCTTTGCCGATTCCCTCTATACGGGAGACGGCCTTGTGACCGCCATCAACGTGCTGCGCGTGATGGCCGAGACGGGCGAGTCTCTGGCCAGTCTGACCTCGGGCCTGAAAACATATCCGCAGGTGTTGCTCAACGTGCGCGTTCGCGAGAAGCGCGATTGGACCGCGATTCCGTCTATCGCAAAGGTCGCAGCCTCGGTCGAGGCCAGGCTGGCGGCCCGCGGGCGGCTGCTGGTGCGGTATTCGGGCACCGAGCCGCTGCTGCGCGTGATGATCGAAGGCGAACATCAGGACGAGATCAACACCTGGGCGGAGGAAATTGCCGTGGCGGTGCGACACGAAATCGGGGCGCACTAGGTTGAGGGCGGGCGCAATAGATTGCGGGTGATTCGGCGCAGGGGCGCGATTGATCGCGCCCGAGACAGCAACCACACAGGGGCATGTAATGGCTGATATCGACGACATCAAAGAGACCAAGAACTTCTTCGTGGAAACGCCCGCCGCGCACGAGGGCTTCTATCTGAAGGGCGCGCACCAACTCGACTGGGGCATGCGGAACCGGCTCGCGCGTGTGTTCCGCCCCGAGAGCGGCCGCACGGTGATGCTGGCCATCGATCACGGGTACTTCCTCGGGCCGACGACCGGCCTGGAACGCATCGATCTGACGATTGTGCCGCTGCTGAAGTACGCCGACGCCTTGATGTGCACGCGCGGGATCCTCCGCTCGACGATTCCCGCCTCGTTCGGGAACGGCGTCGTGATGCGTTCCACCGGCGGCCCGAGCACACTGAAAGAACTGTCCAACGAGCAAATCGCCGTCGACATCGACGATGCGGTTCGCATGAACGTGTCGGCGATGGCGGTGCAGGTGCACATCGGTGGCGAGTTCGAAACGCAAACCGTGCACAACATGACGCGACTGGTGGATATGGGGCTGCGGTACGGCGTGCCGACGATGGGCGTGACGGCGGTGGGCAAGGATCTGGCGCGGGATGCCCGCTATCTCGGCCTCGCGACGCGCATCTGCGCCGAACTGGGCGCGCAGGTGGTCAAGACCTACTACTGCGACAAGGGATTCGACACCGTGACGGCGGGCTGCCCGGTGCCTATCGTGATGGCCGGAGGCAAGAAACTGCCGGAACTCGACGCATTGACGATGGCCTACAACGCCGTCAGCCAGGGCGCGTCTGGCGTGGACATGGGCCGCAACATCTTCCAGTCGGAGGCCCCTGCGGCGATGATCCAGGCTGTGGGCAAGGTGGTGCACACCTTGATGCCGCCCAAGCAGGCATACGACTTCTACCTGACGATGAAGACCGAGATGGACCGGCGGTCGAAGACGTAGCCGGATGAGCGCCAGTCATCCTGTCGTCCGGCGAATTCGCGAGGCCGGGCCCGTGCTCAGCGTGGGCCTGGTGTCGGCCGACTTGATGGCGCTTGGCGCCGACGTCGATCGCCTCGAGAAGGCGGGCGCGATCGTGGCGCACTTCGACGTAATGGACGGCCGATACGTACCGACGATCACGGTGGGGCCGCCCTTCATCAAAGCCGTCAAGACGGCGATGCTGAAGGACGTGCACCTGATGATCGAGGAACCGGGCGCCTCGGTGGCCGACTACGTCGCGGCGGGCGCCGATCTCATCACGGTGCATCCCGACGCGTGCCGGCATCCCCACCGGGTGCTGCAGCAGATTGGGCGGACGAGGCATGTGCGCGATGCCGACCGGCCGATCGTGCGCGGCGTCGCCCTCAATCCGGGCGTTGCGGTGACGACGATCGAGCCGCTGATCGACGAGATCGATCTGGTGATGCTTGTCGCCATCAACCCGGGGTTCCCAGGACAGACGTTCCTTCCTGCGACACTCGGGCGCATCGACGCGGTTCTCCGCATCGTCGCGGCCTCTGGTCGCGACATCCTGATCGCGGTTGACGGCGGGATCACGAAGGCGAATGTCGGCCAGTTGGCCGGGCGCGGCGTGGATATGGTGGTGACGGGAAGCGCGGTGTTCGACGGAGACATGGGCGCCAATATCGACGCGATGACGCGGGCGCTACGCGGGCAGGACGGGCCGAGCCGGGTCTAAAGACCGCGGTTTCCATCTGAGATGTGGCGAGCCGGGTCTCAAGACCGCGGCCTCCATACGAAGGTAGAACACGATGAAGAGCCGCTGGAACGAGAACGATGCGGCGCGGATGGTCGACCGGTATGGTCCTCGCGTAGGCGAGGCCCTGGCCCTGCGCACCTACGCGAGCCGACTGCTTGGGGCCGACTCGGCGCTGGTGCTGCACGGCGGGGGCAACACGTCGGTCAAAGCCGAGCGTCGATCGGGGCTCGGCGAGACGGTGCCGGCCATCTTCGTCAAGGCGTCCGGGTTCGACATGGCGGCGATCGAGCCGGAAGGCCATCCGGCGCTCGATCTCACGTGGTTGCGGCGCTTCATCGCGCTCGACAATCTCGCCGACGAAGAGATGGTCAATCAGGTGCGGCGTGCGCTGTTCGACTCGCGCGGCCCGACGCCGTCAATCGAAACGCTGGTCCACGCGTTCCTGCCGGGGATCTTCGTCGATCACACCCACGCCGACGCCGTGCTCGCGCTGACCAACCAACGCGACGGCGCCGCCCTGGTGCGCGAGGCGTGCGGCGACGAGGTGGCCATCGTCGACTACGTTGAACCGGGATTTCTTCTGGCGAAGGCGGCGGCTGCGGCCATCACCGCCGCGCCCGGCGTGCGCGGCCTGGTGTTGATGAAGCACGGGCTGATGACGTGGGGCGATACGGCGCGAGCCTCGTACGAGTCGCACATCGATCTGGTGGCGCGGGCAGGCACCCTGATCGCCTCGCGTTCGAGAAAGGGCGCGAGGGTTTCCGTTTCTGGCCCCTCCGTCGCTACGGCCCGGGAGCGCCTGGAACAGATTGGCCCGATCATCCGCGGCCAGCTCGCGCATGCGAGCGCTGACGCCGACTCGCCATGGGAGCGGGTCGTGCTCGCGCCGCTCATCACCGAGCAGGTGCTCGGCGCGCTGGCCGCGCCCGGCGCACGCGACGCGCTGGTGACGCCCCCGCTCACGGCCGATCACCTGATTCGCACCCGGAACCTCCCACTCTGGTTCGATCCGCTCACGTTGGACGATGCGGGCAGTTTCGCGAATGCATTCCGGGAGGCGGTCCGCACGTATTCAGCGGCGTACGAGTCGTACCTCGATCGGCATCGGCCGTCGCTGGAGGCCGGGCTGGAGACGTTCGCCCCGCGTCCGCGCGTGGTGCTGATCCCTGGTGTGGGCGCGATCTGCGCGGGCTGCGATTCACGGGCCGCCGCCATCAGCCGCGACATCACGGCGCAGACGATCCACGTCAAGCACGCCATCGCCGCGATGGGGGTGTACGAAGGCCTGTCGGACCGCCAGTTGTTCGAAATGGAGTATCGCGGTGTCCAGCACGCGAAGCTGACGGCGCGCCATGGAGCGCTGGCCGGACGCGTGGCGCTGATCACGGGCGCGGCCGGCGCCATCGGCGCGGGGATCGCCCAGGGCCTGTTGGAGCAGGACTGTCACGTCGTGGTCACGGATGTGGCCGGCGAGCGTCTCGACACGCTGGCGGCGGATCTGTCTTCGGCGTTTCCCGGCAGGGTCAGCGGTGTGCCGATGGACGTGACCGACCCACGAGGTGTGGCGGAGGCGTTCGGGCGCGTGGCAGGAGCGTGGGGCGGCGTGGATCTGGTGATCATCAACGCGGGCATCGCGCACGTCTCGCCGTTGACGAGTATGGATGTCGACGCATTCAGGAAGCTGGAGCGGGTCAACATCGACGGCACGCTGCTCGTGCTTGCGGAGTCGGGCCGTCACTTTGCCATGCAAGGCACAGGCGGCGACATCGTGCTGGTGTCGACGAAGAACGTGTTCGCGCCGGGCGCGAAGTTCGGGGCGTACAGCGCCACCAAGGCCGCCGCCCATCAACTCGCGCGCATCGCGAGCCTGGAACTGGCGGACATCGACGTGCGGGTGAACATGGTGTCGCCCGATGCGGTGTTCGGCCACGGCACGCGCCGGTCGGGCCTGTGGGCCGAAGTGGGTCCCGATCGGATGAAGGCGCGCGGCCTGGACGAAGCCGGGCTCGAGGAGTACTACCGGACGCGGAATCTGTTGAAGGCGAAGGTCACCGCGCAGCACGTCGCCAACGCGGTGATCTACTTTGCGACCCGACAGTCGCCCACCACGGGCGCCACCATTCCGGTGGACGGCGGATTGCCGGATGCCACGCCCCGTTGAGGACGAAGCGAGAACAAAACCGCAAAGGCGCGATCCGTCGTGCCAGCCTGGTGGAGCCATCATGCGTTTAGGCGTCAATATCGATCACGTCGCGACGATTCGGGAAGCGCGAAAGGCGCGCGAGCCGGAACCGGTCACCGCCGCGGCGATTGCCGAACTGGCGGGAGCCGAAGGCATCACCGTGCACTTGCGGAGCGATCGTCGCCACATCAAGGATCGGGACGTTGAACTGCTGCGGCAGACCGTGCAGAGCAAACTCAACATCGAGATGGCCGCCACGCCGGAGATGGTGGAGATCGCGTGCCGAATCAAGCCGCATCAGGTGACGCTGGTGCCCGAGCGTCCGGAGGAAGTGACCACGACCGGCGGGCTCGACGTCGTTGCGAATCTTGCTGCGGTCCGGCACGCGGTCGAACGCTGCCGCCCCGCCGGGATTCGCGTGAGCATTTTCGTCGATGCCATCGCTGCGCAGATCGAGGCCGCCAGGCAGGTCGGCGCCGATGCGATCGAAATCAACACGGGGCCGTACGCCGACGCACCGGATGGCGACAGGCCGGCGCAACTGGGCCGCGTCCGCGACAGCGCCGAGCGCGCGGCCCGGCTCGGCCTCGAAGTGCTGGCCGGCCATGGCCTCACGTATTTCAACGTCGGCCCGATTGCCGGCATCTCCCAGATTGTCGAGTTGAATATCGGCCACAGCATCGTGTCTCGAGCCGTGCTGGTTGGCCTCGACAGGGCCGTCCGCGAGATGGCGGCGCTGCTGCGCCCATGACGCCAGGGATTCGGGGAGACGCAGACGCCGTGACCGTGATCGAACGCGCTGACTCGACGAACCGCTCCTGCGGGTCGCGGTCCGGCCTGGCCGTGTCGGTCGGACTCTCGGCGCTTGTGCTGATCCTGGCTGGGGCCGCTGCGGCGCGGGCCGCCGAACCGCAGACCGTGTCGTTTTCGGCGCGAGACGGTGTGCAGATCACCGGGTCGCTCTTCCTGCCCGACAAGCGCCCGGCCCCGGCGGTGATCGTGCTGCACATGATGACGCGGTCGCGTCACGACTGGGACGGCGCCGCGCCGAAATTCACCGAGGCGGGCGTGGCCGTGCTGTCCATCGATTTCCGGCGCGCAGGGCAGCCGGCAATCGACGCCAAAGGCAATGACGATCTCGCCGACCTGGTGCTCGACGTCGAGGCGGCGAAGGCGTACCTGGCGGCGCGGCCCGACATTGCCGGCAGCCGAATCGGGATCGCCGGCGCGTCGGTTGGCGCCAACGTCGCCGTGATGGCCGCCGCCAACGACGGATCCGTCAAATCGCTGGCGCTGCTGTCGCCTTCGCTCGAATACCGCAATCTTCGTATGGAACCGGCGCTCAAGAAGTATGGGTCGCGGCCGGCGCTGCTCGTGGCCAGCAGCGAGGATCCCTACGCCCTGCGGTCTGCGCGCGGCATGGTCGCGATGGGCGACGGTCCGCGCGAGTTGCGGGTGCTGTCTGGGGCGGGGCATGGCACCACGATGCTGAACCGCGATCAGGACCTCGCGTCGGCGCTGGTGGACTGGTTCGTCCGCACGTTGCTATGATCAGGCGCTGCCCCTATCCGGCGTTCATTCGGGGGCGCGTCGAACGTATGGGTGCCTCATGAAATCTGAATCGATCGTGTTCGCGGTGGCCGGCACATTGTTCGGCCTGATTGTGGGCTGGGTTATCGGGACCCAGCAGGCTCCGGGCCGCGTGGGTGCCGGCGCTCCGGCACCCGCGCAGATGACGCAGTCGGCTGCGCCGGCCCAAGGGGCGGCGCCACCGGCCACGCTCCCGGCGGTGGACGAAGGCCAGGCGGGTCCGCTCAAAGCGATTGCCGAGCGCGATCCGAAAAACGTGCAGTCGCGCACGAGGCTCGGCGACATGTATTTCGACGCCGGCCGCTACCAGGAAGCCACCAAGTGGTACGAAGAGGCGCTGGCGCTCAGCCCGAGAGAGGTCAACGTCAGCACTGATCTGGCGATCTGCTACTACTACCAGAATCAGCCCGACCGTGCGATCAGCCAGATGTCGGCGTCGCTTGCCATCGATCCGAAACACACCAAGACGTGGCTCAACCTGGGCGTGGTCAAGGCCTTCGGAAAACAGGATCTGACGGGAGCGACGGCTGCCTGGGACGAGGTCATCAAACTGGCGCCGGGCAGCGAAGAGGCCCAGTCGGCCAGACGTGCCCTCGACAACCTCAAGGCGGCGCATCCCGACGGCGCGATGCCTCCGCCTGGCGCGGCTCCGGCCCCAGCGGCTGCGTCGCCCGCGGGCATGATGAAGAAATAGGAATCGAGGCTCGAACCGCCCGCTATGCTGGGACGTCTGTTGACGCGCTTTCTCGTATTCGGTCTCCTTGCGTTCTTCGTCTGGCGCGCGGTGCGGAGTTTTTTTTCCGGCGTCAGGGAGGGGATCGGGCCTAAGCGGTCTCCCGCGAAACCGGAAAAAGGCCAGGTGATGGCCCGCGACCCGATCTGTGGCACCTTCGTCGTGCCGAATTCCGCCCTCGCCGCCCGGGACAAAGCTGGCACGGTGTATTTCTGCTCGGACAAATGCCGCCAGGCGTTTCTGTCGCGTGCCTGATATGTCGCGTCCCTGCGTTCTCGTCACGCGGCGGATTCCCGGCTCGGCGCAGGCCATCCTGTCCTCGGCGTGCGAGGTTGACCTCTACACCGGCGACGGATCGATTCCGCGCGAAGAGCTCAAACGACGGCTCGCCAACAAGGACGCGCTGGTCTGCCTGCTCACCGAGCGGATTGACGCCGACGTGCTCGATGCGGCTCCGGCCCTTCGCGTGGTCGCCAATGTCGCTGTCGGATTCGACAACATCGATCGGGCTGCCGCCCGCGCCCGCGGCGTCATCGTCACCAACACGCCGGATGTGCTGACCGATGCGACCGCGGATCTGACGTGGGGACTCCTGCTGGCCGCGATGCGCCGCATTGCGGAAGGAGACCGACTGATCCGGAGCGGCCAGTGGAAGGGCTGGGCGCTCGACTTTCACCTCGGTTCGGATCTGCGGTCGAAACAACTCGGCGTCGTGGGATTCGGGCGGATTGGCAGGGCGGTGGCGGCTCGGGCCGACGTGTTCGGCATGGCGGTTGTGTACAGCACGCTCGACGCCGACGCGCCAGGCGCGGGCGCCGAGGCGGCTGGCCGCCGCAGGGTCGCGCTCGACCACCTGCTGTCCACCTCGGACGTCGTGACGCTTCACGTGCCGCTCACGCCGCAGACGCGCCACCTGATCAACCGCCAGTCGCTTGCCAGCATGAAACGCGGCGCGTACCTCATCAACACCTCCCGCGGACCCGTCGTCGACGAGGAGGCCCTCGCCTGGGCCCTTCGCGAGGGCGTGATCGGCGGCGCCGCGCTTGATGTCTACGAGCGCGAACCGGTCGTCCATCCCGATCTGCTGTCTCTCGAGAACGTCGTGCTGGCGCCGCACATCGGCAGCGCGACGGTCGAGACGCGGTCCGCGATGGCCGATCTGGCTGCGCGCAACGTGCTCGCCGTGCTGGGCGGCCACCCGCCGCTCACGCCCGTTCCATTCGACTAGCGCTTTCTGGATTGCCATGAAACCACCACGATCCAACCACGTCGAATGGATCATGCGCGAGCTTGCCATGGCGATCACCGGCCTCGAACTTCCCGTGGTCGAGAAGATCGCCGAAGCGCAGCAGGACGATGCGTTTCAGGTTTTGATTGCCACGCTGCTCTCGGCGCGGACGCAGGACGCCACGACGGGTGCCGCATCGGCACGGCTGTTCAGGAAGGCGCCCACGCCCCGCCGGATGGCGGCGCTGACCGTGCCGGTGATCGCGACGCTCATCTACCCGGTGAGTTTCTACCAGACCAAAGCCAGGCACGTGAAAGAGACGTGCCGCATCCTGCTCGAGCGCTACCACGGGCGCGTGCCCGGCACGATGGACGAGTTGCTGACGTTGCCAGGTGTGGGCCGCAAGACGGCGAATCTGGTGCTGATCCTCGGCTTCAAGAGCCTGCGCAATATCTGTGTGGACACGCACGTGCACCGCATTTCGAACCGGCTCGGCTGGGTGGACACCACGACGCCCGATCACACCGAGCAGGCGCTGTACGAGCGTCTGCCCGCGCGCTGGTGGCCCTACATCAATCTCTACCTGGTGACGTGGGGCCAGAACGTGTGCCGTCCGACGCACCCGCGTTGCGGCGAGTGCGCGATCAGCGACCGCTGCCCGCGCGTGGGCGTGGTGGCGGTGGGGAAGCCGCGCGCCGCTCAGCGGTGAGCGTCCGGCCTTTCCATGCCCACCATTTGAGCAACGCGGGATCCGGGCCTTTGGTCCGTGCCGCATAGACAGCGCATCGGAACGTATACAGCACACAGGGATCCTGGCGCTCTCCGGTTTGCTCGCAGAGCCGCTGATACAGCCGTTCCGGATCGCGCCGACCGAGGTCGGCCACCGAGACCACGCCCAGTCCGCGCAGATCGTTGGCGATACTCGGACCGACACCAGGCAACTGTTGTAGCTCGTCTTTCATCGCGCCCTCCATCGCAGACGCCTTCGGCATCCGCGGGCCGCATTCACGATGATCCAGATCTTACTTGCTCGCCGCCGTGATGGTGTATCATCCAGCCAGTTCCATCTGCGGCGTCCCGCCGCCGGTGGAGACCACGGCGGTCAATGGCTGAATCCACGAGGAGACTGAAGATGCGCAGATTGTCTAGTGCGCTGGTGTTGACGCTGACGGTCGGGGCATGGGCCGCCATGACGGGCGTGGGGTTTGCCCAGGCGCCGCCGGCCGGACCGATTGTCGTCATCGAGACCAACAAGGGCAACATTACACTTGAGACCTATCCGTCGGAAGCTCCCAAGACCGTTGAGAATTTCCTCAAGCTCGTGAAATCGAACTTTTACAACCGTCAGCATTTTCATCGCGCCGAGCCAGGCATGGTGATCCAGGTCGGGGATCCGGAGTCGAAAGACCTGAAGAACAAAGACACGTGGGGCCGGCAGGGAAACCGTCAGCCGATTGGCGTCGCGGAAATCAGCAAGAAACTGAAGCACAAACGGGGCTCGGTGGGCATGGCGCATTCGGGCGACGCGACCAAGGCCGACAGCCAGTTCTACGTCGCGATTGGGAAGAAAAAAATTCCCGAAGGGAAATACGCGATTTTCGCCCAGGTTACCGCCGGGTTGGATGTTGTAGATAAAATCGAAGTCGGCGACACCATCAAGCGAATGTATGTAAAATAGCGATAGACAGCTAGCGCCGCAGAGTGCGCAGTGTCTGCGGAAGGTCATCAGGGGACGCCTCACTCACATAGGCGCCCGAGGCCAAGCAAGAACGGCCGCATCAACCTTCTCGCGACTCTGCGTCCTCTGCGGCCATTTCGGCCGCCGCGTCCTCCCCCGCTTGCACCCCGTCGAACAACCCACCCCCATCCTGTCGCGCCACGATCGATTCCAGAAACGGATATCGCGCGATCATGTCTGGCGAATAGGTCCCAGGCACGGGCTGTCCCAATTGGTGACGGAGCATGACGGCGTTGGCGACCGCTTTGCCGGCGAAGTGATTGTTCAGGTACACGTACGTCTTCTGGACGAGCCGACGCACCGTGGCCACCGTCTCGGCGAAACCGTTCATCTCGCCAGCCGAGTACAGGTAGTTGTAGCGATCGTCAGGATGATCGTGGGTCCACCACTGCTCGGCGTTGCGCCCGTGCAGCCGCATGTAATACATCCTGCGAAGATTGGGCAGCTGGTTCTGCCGGATCGAAAACTGGAACTTGGGTTCGTCGATCTGCACCCAGGCCGCGCCGTGCTCGCTCAACAGGGCGAGCACCTGCGGCTCGTGGTCGCTCCAGCTGCGGTGACGAAGCTCGATGGCAAGCGGGTACGACTTGAACGACTGCATCAGCCACCCGAGGTAGTCGCGCGTGTCGTCGGTATCCCGGAAACTGGGCGGGAACTGAATCAACAACGCTCCCAGCTTGCCTGCCTCCGCGATCGGATCGACCGCCTTGAGGAACGCGTCCACGTCGACGCGCGTTACCGTCGGCAGGGCCACCGCGTCGGCATCGCCTGGCAGGTCCGGCGACGTCGCCCGCTGGTGCATGGCCTGGTGCGTGAATTTCTGGTAGAGCTTGAGCGAGAACTCGAAGCCTGGCGGCGTGCGCCTCGCCCACTTGAGCGCCATGGCGGGATCGGGCAGCCGGTAAAAGCTCGAGTTCACTTCGACCGTGTCGAAATGCTCGGCGTAGTACGCCAGGGCGTCGAAACCGCGACCGCGGTTCCTGGCGGGGTAGAAGATGCCGTTCCACGAGCCCGGGCCCGTCGGGTAGTTCCAGCCTGACGTACCGATGCGGATGTCGCCCATGGTCGATGTCCCCGTCCCATCTTAATCCCGACAGAGGGCAGCCAGCCCGGAGAGTTACGGCGGCCCGCCAGTCCGGAGAGTTGCGAAGGGCCGCGCCCGGGAGACTACAATATGGAATCCGACACACGGCGACAGGCATGCTGACGATCAACGAAATCTTTCACTCGATTCAAGGCGAGTCCACCTTTGCGGGCAGGCCGTGCGTCTTTGTCCGCCTGACCGGGTGCGATCTTCGATGCGCGTGGTGCGACACCGCGTATGCCTTTACGGAAGGCACGAAGCGGTCGGTCGACGAGGTGATTGCGGCGGTCGAGTCGTATCAGTGTCCGCTGGTCGAGATTACGGGCGGGGAGCCGCTGCTGCAGGATGATGTGTATCCGCTGATGGCGGCGCTGGTGAAGAGCGGAAAGACCGTGTTGCTCGAGACGGGCGGCCACGTGGGCCTCGATCGCGTGCCGGTCGGCGTCATCAAGATTGTCGACGTCAAGTGCCCCTCCAGCGGGGAATCCGCCCGCAACCATTGGCCGAACCTGGACCGCCTCACGCCGAGCGACGAGGTGAAGTTCGTCGTTCGTGACCGGGCGGATTACGACTTTGCGCGCGAGATCCTCGCGCGGCACTCGCTGGACCGTCGCGTCGCGTCCGTGCTGGTGTCGCCTGTGCAAGACGCGCTTGCACCCAGGACGCTGGCGGAATGGATGCTGGCCGACCGCCTGCCCGCGCGCCTCCAATTGCAGGTGCACAAATACATCTGGGAGCCCGGCACCAGGGGGGTGTAGGTCGGCGGCCGCCTGGCGGACGCTGAGTTGAGAAACGCCGTTGGTCGACGTGGTGGACGCGAACGACGACGGTGCTGGCATGACGAACGATCATGGGGAAACAAAGAGCGGTCATCTTGTTGAGTGGCGGGCTCGACTCGGCGACCGCCGGCGCGATGGCGAGGGCCGACGGATTCGAACTGTACGCCCTCACGGTGGCGTACGGCCAACGGCACCGCGTCGAACTCGACTCGGCTCGCCGGGTGGCTCGGGCGCTTGGTGTGGCTCGTCACCTCGAACTGTCGCTCGACCTGGCGGCGTTTGGCGGGTCGGCGCTCACCAGCGACACCGCGGTCCCCAAGGACCGTGCCCTCGATGAGCCTGGCGTCCCCGCCACCTACGTGCCGGCCCGCAACACCGTCTTTCTCTCGTTGGCGCTGGCCTGGGCAGAATCACTCGCCGCCTTCGACATCGTCGTCGGCGTGAACGCGCTCGACTACTCCGGCTATCCCGATTGCCGCCCCGCGTTCATCGAGGCGTTCGAACACCTGGCCAGCGTGGCGACGAAGGCTGGTGTCGAGGGATCCATGTTTCGCGTCCATACGCCGTTGATGGCGTTGTCGAAGGCCGATATTATCCGGCGCGGCCTGGCCCTCGGCGTCGACTACGGGATCACGCACAGCTGCTACGACCCCGATCCTGATGGCCTGCCATGCGGTCACTGCGACAGTTGCATCATCCGCGCGAACGGGTTTGCCGAATGCGGCGTGCCCGATCCCGCACTGAGGACGCCGAGATGATGCCGTGGGCCTGTGCCCGCCCTTCCGGCGCACTCGGGATCTAAGAGAGTTTCTACGCTCGTGCCGCGACTGACCGGAACACGTGTCGTCGGTCCGGCCGGCGCGCATTTCTGAAGCCGAGGAGACAGCTGTGACCGACCGCCTCTACTACACCGACCCCGCCCTTCTGGAATTCGACGCGATGGTCGCTTCGTGCGACATGGTGGACGGCCGCATCATCGTCGTCCTCGACCGAACCGCCTTCTATCCCACCTCGGGAGGCCAGCCGTTCGACGTGGGAACCCTCGGCACGGCGCGCGTCGTCGATGTCGTCGATCTCGAACCGCACCGCGTCGGCCACGTCGTCGATCGGGAACTTCCCGTGGGATCGGCGGTGCACGGCACCGTAGACAAGGCGAGGCGCTTCGATCACATGCAGCAGCATACGGGCCAGCACATCCTGTCGGCGGCGTTCGACCGCCTGTTCCACGCCAGAACGGTCGGCTTTCATCTCGGCGCCGAGGTGTCCACGCTCGATCTCGACAAGGTGCTGAACGCCGAATCGCTTGGCAAGGCGGAAGCGGACGCGAACCGCATCGTGTGGGAAAACCGGCCCGTCACCATTCGCTTTGCGTCCGAGGAAGAGGCCGCATCGATTCAGCTTCGCAAGGAGTCGACGCGCACCGGCGAGCTGAGACTGATCGACGTGGCCGGCTTCGACGTGTCTGCGTGCGGAGGGACCCACGTCGCTCACGCGGGCGAGGTGGGGATCGTCGCCCTGAAGTCGTGGGAGAAGTTTCGCGGCGGCATGCGGCTCGAGTTCGTGTGCGGCGGAAGGGCGCTGGCCGACTACCGGGTGGCGCGCGACGCAGTGGCCGGCTGCATCCGGCTGATTTCGGTGAAGCCTCAAGACCTGCCGGCGGCGATTGAACGGGCGCAAGGGGACAACAAGGATCTGCGGCGCGTGATTCGCGATCTTCAGGAAGGTCTGGCCGTGTTCGAGGCGGGTGTCATGGTCGAGCGAGGGAAGCGGGTCGGGTCGGTCACCGTCGTGCTCGAAATCGCGGCGGGTGTCGATCAGGCCGGATTGAAGACCATTGCGACCTCCGCCGTCGCTCGCGGCGGGATCGTGGCAGGCCTTCTCTCGGATGCCGAACCGGTGCTGGTCGTCCTCGCGCGCTCCGCGGATGTGCAGGTTGATGTCTCGGCCATTCTCAAGACGTTGATAGGACAGGCCGGCGGCAAGGGCGGCGGCAAGCCCGAGTTGGCGCAGGGTGGTGGCATGACCGGCACGTCGGCCGCCGTCCTCGCGGCGCTTCACACGCTTATCGAGGGCGCGCTTCTGCCCTCACCTTGATGGCTCGAAGCCACATCTTGCGGATCAAGGCGCTGCCCGGCCTGATCACGCGCCAGTACGAGGCGAACGTCCTTCGCGACGCCGGATCGTTGGCGAAGACCCGCGTCTCGGTCTGCAGCAGGCAGGTATTGCCACTCCCCGGTTCGATGCGAAAGCCGATGGTCGCCTTGGCATAGCCGGGCGGCGTCAGCGCCTTGAACGACAGCGGATCGTTGTCCAGGGGCAAGCGTACGCCCGGCGGCGAGATGACGACGGTTCCCATGACGAATTCCTTGTCGGGATCTTCCGCCAGTTTCACGAACGTGGTCCGTGTGGCCACCGTCAGGATCGGGACGCTGTCTGGCGGGTTGAGGATGCTTTCGGGGCCCGTGGTGGCGCCGCGCCGAATCCAGACGAGCGTGCGATACAGCGGGATTTCGGCGGCCGTCACCTCCATCATGGCCTTGAAGACCCGGCCGGGGGAGGCGTTCACCGGAATCTGATCGACTTGGTTGAACTGCCAGACTGGCGCAAACTCGTCGAGCCGCGTGCGAGGCGACGCCACGGCCTCCTCGGCGGCGGGGCGGGTCAGGGCGACGGCTGTCACGGCGGCCCCGGCCAGCAACACCAACCAGGCCATGCCTCGGCTGCGGATGCCGATCAGGCGCAGCGGGACGATCGCCGAGAGCGCGCCGGCGAGGCACAGTGCGAATCCGGCGTAGACGACGAAGGAGAGCAGCATCGTGGCACCGCCCTGCCTGAGCAGGCCAAACGACCGGTTACCTACCGTCGGAACTGCGCCAATCGCACCACCGCCAGGTCGATCACGCGATCGGCCTCCACCTGCGGGACGTTGAAGTTATTGGCGATGATCGAGAAGACGAGCGGTTCGCCATCGGCCGACGTGACGTAGCCGGAAAGCGCGCGCGCGTTGGCAATGGATCCGGTCTTCGCCCGCGCGTTGTTCTGGGCTTTGGTGTCCTTCATGCGGCCCGATATCGTGCCGTCCACGCCGGCGATCGGCAGCGCGTCGGCAAACGGTCCGCGGTGGCGATCGTCGTTCGCCATCCGCGTCAAAATCGCCACCAGGAGATCCGGCGTCAGATAGTTATAACGCGAGAGGCCCGATCCGTCGACCATCACGTAACTGTCGGGCGCCACGCCCCAGCCCTTCAGCACCTGCTGGACCTTCTTGAGACCGGCCTGCGTCGTGCACGGCGCGGGCGGCGCGGTGCACCCCATCTGGCGCAGCAGCGTGTCGGCATAGAGGTTCTGACTGACCTTGAGCGTCACCGTGGCGATTTGCGCCAGGGTGGGCGACGTGTAGGTGAAGAGCGGGACGGCGTGTGCCAGGTCCGGCGGCGACGAGAGCGAGACCATCGCCACGGCATCGCCGCTGACCGCGATGCCGCGGGCAGAGAGCGTCTGCCTCAACGCACCGACAAACAGCGCGGTCGGGCTGTCGACCGACACGGTGCGCACCACGGGCACGCGTCCCGCGGCGATCGTCCCGCTGACGCGCACCACCGAACTGCCGCCGGGACGATCGACCTCGATGTTGCCGGTGGCGTCCTTGGCGATGGTCCGCACCGCGTGTTCGACGCGCATGCCGCTCGCGACGGGCACGGCTTCCACCGTCGCAAAATCGCCAACTGCCGACCCGGGTGTGATCGTCAGGCGAACGGTGTTTTCGTTAAACGCGAGTGCGCCCATCGGCGTCGCGTAACTGGCGGACAGATCGTCCCACGTCCAGCCTGTCCCCAGGCCTTGCGCTTCGAACGCGCGGTCGTCGCCGATGATGCGGCCCTGAATGGCCGAGATACCTCTGGCCCGCAACTCGGCGGCCCACGATTCAAAGACGGCCTGACCGGCGGCCGCGGGTCGCCCGCCCAACGAAGGATCGCCGCTGCCGACCACCACCAGGTCGCCTTGGAGGACGCCGTGTTCGACTGCGCCGGTGGCCAGCACGACCGTCTTGAAGGTGCGGTCCCAGTCCAGCGCTTCGCCGGCCGCCGCCACGGTGACCACCTTCATGTTCGACGCCGGCATCAGCAGCGAGCGGGGATGGAGGGCGAACAAGGTGTCGCCCGTCTTGAGTGAACGGACCAGCACGCCCCAGACGGCGTTGTTGAATGCGGGGTCCTGAAAGATCGATGTGAGGTCGGCCTCAAGAGCGACCGCACCCGGTGGCGGCGCTCCGGGAGGGTGGGGCGTGACGCTCAGCCGGGGTTGCTGGGCGCAGGCGGCTGCGGCGACCAGGCACGCGATTGGCAGCCAGGCGCGCCGCATTACTTCAGCGCATCCAGCGCTTTGAACACGTCGTCGAGTCTGGACGGGGCAAGCTGCATGGCGCCGGCCTCGCCGGTTCGTGCGGCAAACAGATCGCTCCCGACTTTGCCGAACGCCACCTTCTCTTCTTTCTTGCCGTCATCAAATTTGGCGACGACGACGGCTGCGGGCGAAGCGAGGCCCGTCTTGGCGGCCGCATCCACGTATTTGTCGACCGCGATCGACGACAGCGACGAGAGCAGCGCGTCGACCTTCGGCTGATCGAGATCCTTGGTCTGGCCGACCTGGCGCCACTTCTCTGCGCCATCCTTGCCCTTGACTCTTTCGAAGGCCACCGTCGCGGATCCGCGCGTCACCTCGAGACGGGTGACAGTGAACGGCTTGAACTCGAACAGATCCTTGGGCCGGTAGTCGTCCGCCTTCTTTTTGAGTTCGTTCCCGAGCACCGCTTCCACCGTGAACACCATGGGCCGCGACAGGTCGCGAGCGTACAGGGTGCCGCCTTCGGCCGCCTTTCCGATCGCCAGCGTGGCGCGCGCGCTGCCGGCGACGACGGTGATGGTGACCTCGGGCTTGTCGAGCCCGTAGGTTCCGAGATCCTTGTCGGCCACCTCGGCCGCCACCAGCGACTTCATCTGTGCGGTCTGGATGCGCGAGAGGGCGCCATCGACGGCGGAGGCGTCGACCCGGGTCGTCAACGGCTTGGTCAACTGCCACCGCGCGTTGGTCAGCGACAACGTGACGGGGCCGTCCTTGCTCACGATTTCGAGGGCGCTGGCTTTTTCGCGGTCGAACACCAGGACCTTCTTGTCGCGCAGATCGAACGACGAACGATTGAAGGTGCCGTCGAGGAACGACGAGATCAGGAACACGCGCTTCTCGGACGGCAACTTGGCGTACATGTCAGCCCCGGTTGGGGTCTTTTCGCCAACCAGGAGGCGCGTGACGTCTTTGTCGCCGACCTTCCGAAACGCCACGTCCACGCGCGGTGTCGCCAGGCCGTACTGCGCGATGTCGGTCGGGTTATCGTCAACCACCCGCTGGTTTTCGAGCGATGCCAGGTTGGTGGCAATCGAGGTGACCTCGGTTTCGTCGGCCCTGGTCTGCGCGGGTTCGACCATGGTCCAGGCGCCGCCCACTTTCTTGAGCACCGTTGGTTCGCCCTTGGCCCCCTTCACCCGCAGTTCCTCGATCTTGTCGGCCTCGACGGCGAAGACCTTCTGCTTGGGATCGCCGGCGTCCTTGCCCACCGGCTTCTTTTCGCCGACAAAGTAGACGTAGCCGAGCAGGCCGAGAAACACCGCGAGCAGGATGAACGTCGAACGAAAACCGCGCATCAACGCCTCCGCCACCAGGTATAGACACCCATCGCCAGGATGGCTCCGGGAATGCCGAACAGCGCCAAGAAGAACACCATGCGTGTCTGGGCGGCGGTCATCGTCAACCGCCGGTCGCTGGCCTCGCGCGGCCGGATGGAGATGAGGTTCTCCTGTTGCGACAGCCAGCCGATCGTGTTCATGAAGAGATCACGATTACCCTGGACGTTGATGTAGGCGTTGGCGGCGAAGTCGGAATCGCCAATCGCCACCACGCGTGTTTCGGGCTTCTTCTGGTTCTTGTCGTCGCCGGCGGCCTCGGGCGTTTTGGCGTCCAGGCCAGGCGCGGCTGACACCGCGGCGCCAATCGACACGGGCCCCTTGAGATCCTTGCCCTCGTCGAACTTGACCTCGCCCGACTTCATCAGCCCGTCGATGTCCGATTCGCCCCAACTGCGCGGGCTGGTCTGGATGAAGGTGACCGGCGTGCGCCCGTTCGCGCCGCCCGCGATGGGCGTCATCGACCGAGTCATCGGGTACGCCGTCATCAGGTTCAGCCGCTCGGTGATCGGATGAGCCGGATAGGAGGCGGCAACCGGCGTCGCCGCGTCGGCTCCGAACAGTTGTCCCAGGCCGCTCGCATCGACCACGACGTTGTTGCCGATGTCGAAGCCCCACTCGCGCAGCAACCCCTCGATGTTGGGCAACGGGGCCGCTTTGCTCGATTCCGGGGGGTCGAGCATCACGAGCAGTTTGCCGCCGCCTGCCAGATACGTCCTGATGGCGTCGATTTCGGGCGGCAGCAGGTCCGTTTTGGGGCCGGCCACAATCAGCGCCGCCGCGTCGGCGGGCACCTGTCCCTGCTGCACGAGCACGATCTTGTCGACGCCGTAGTTCTCCCGTTCGAGGGCCGCCTTGACGGTGGCGAACCCGGTGCGTTCTGCGCTGTCGGCGCTTCTCTCGCCGTGCCCTTGCGTCAGATAGAGCTTCTTCTGCGCGCCGGTGACGATTTTGACGATGCCGGTCGTCAGATCCTGCTCGCTGGTGCCGGTGACGCGCTCGACCCGGCCTTTGTACTCGAAGACGACCGTGCCGTACGCCTCAATCTTGTACTGCATCGCCCGGGTGCGCTGCTTGTCGGCGTCGACGTACTCGACGCTGACGTTTTTCGACGCGTGTTCGTATTCCGCCAGCTGGTCCTTGAAGCGGGACAGGTCGGTGCCCTTGTCGAAGACCTTGACCGCCAGCGGCGCGTCGAGTTTCTTGAGGACGTTCTGCGTCTGGTCCGACAGCGTGTAGACGGCGTTGGCCGTCAGGTCCCATCGCTTGCTCTGCCGGGTGCCGATGATGTTGATCAGCACCAGGATGCCGAGCACGAAGGCGATGCTCGAAAAGGTGATGGTGCTGAGGCGGGTCTGCCGGCGCTGGAACGCCGTGGCGATTTCGCGCCATCCCGTCAGCATCGACAGCAGCAGCAGCACGAGCCCGGCCACGGCCAGGTACCGGGAGTAGCCGGTCCAGTCGGGCCGCCATGGCTGCAGAAACAGCGCCAGCGCCAGCGCCACCAGGGCGATGGCCAGCCAACTCGAATAATCCGCGAGTCTCCGCATCATCCTCGCCACCGTTCACTGTCGACCGACCGGGCGGTCAGGAAGAGACCAAACGTGATGAAGCTCACGTAGAAAATCACATGTTTCGTGTCGATGATGCCCTTGCCGAAATCGTCGAAGTGCTGCGTGATCGACAGGTAGTTGAGCACCTCTTCGACCACCGGCCCGGCTGAGGTGCCGAACAGCCCGGTGGCCGAACTGGCGAGCCAGTCGATCACCCAGAGCAGCAGGAAGACGACGAAGGTCATCATGCCGGCGACGATCTGGTTTTTGGTGAAGCTCGACACCAGCATGCCCACGGCGATGAAACAGCCGCCAAACAGCAGCAGCCCCAGGTAGGCCGTCGCGATCGGTTTCCACTCGGGGGTGCCGAACGCGAAGAGCGCCACCAGGTAGACGAGCGTGACGCCGAGCATCGCGGCGTAGAGGGTGAGCGCGCCGAGAAACTTGCCCACCAGGATTTCGATGTCGGTGATGGGCGAGGTCAGCAGCAGCTCCATCGCGCCCGAACGTTTTTCTTCGGCGTAGGTCCGCATCGTGATCATCGGGAGCACGAACAGCAGCAGGACGGTGGCGTTCTGGAACAGCGGCCGGATCATCCGTTCGTTGACGTTGAGGCTCTGCGGGCCCATGCCCATCGCCATCTGCATGCCCTGCTTCACGAACCAGTCGAGGATCGCGTAGTAGAAGACGCCGAACAGCACGGAGAACAGGCCGATCACCACGTACGCGATCGGCGACGCGAAGTAGGCCCGCACTTCCTTCTGGGCCATGGCGAGAATGTTGCTCACTGCGCGGCCTCCTCGATCGAACCGGCGGACTCGGGTTTCCTGGAGGGGACTTCCTCGGTGGTGACCTGCAGGAAGATTTCCTCGAGGCTCATACGCAGTGGCCGCAGTTCGAGCAGGCCCCAGCCCTTCGAGACGACCGCAGCCGCCAACTCGCGCCGGATGTCGTGCCCCCGGGCGCTTTCCACCTCGTAGCCGACGGCCGGACCGTGGCGATCGGAGAGGCCCACGCGCGTGACGCCGGCCACCGCCTGGAACGCCGACGTGGCGTCGGCGTCGGCCGCATCCACCTGCACGTACATCGTTTCGGCGCCGGCCAGGCGGTGGGTCAGGTTGTCGGGCGTATCCACCGCGACCACCTTGCCCTTGGTGATGATCACGACCCGCTGGCAGGTCTGCGAGACTTCGGGAAGGATGTGCGTGCTCAGCACGATCGTGTGGGTGCCGGCCAGGTCCTTGATCAACTGGCGGGTCTCGATGATCTGTTTCGGATCGAGCCCGGCGGTCGGCTCGTCGAGCACGAGCACGTCGGGATTGTGAATGATGGCCTGGGCCAGGCCGACGCGCTGCCGGTAGCCCTTCGAGAGCTTGGCGCACTGCCGTTCGGCCATGTCGGCCACCGCGGTCTTCTTCATCGCTTCCGCCACCCGGGCGAATCGATCGCCCGACTGGACGCCCTTGATCTTCGCGACGAACGTCAGATATTCCCTGACGGTCATGTCGGGATAGAGCGGTGGCGTTTCGGGAAGATACCCGGTCCGGCGCTTCGCGTCGATCGGCTGATCGAACACGTCGAAGCCGGCGACGATGACCTTGCCTTGCGTCGGCGGCATGTACCCCGTGATGACGCGCATGGTGGTCGTCTTTCCCGCGCCGTTGGGACCGAGAAAGCCGAGAATTTCGCCCCGTTCGACGCGGAACGTCACATCGTCAACGGCGGTGACGCGGCCGTAGCGTTTCGTGAGGTGTTGAACCTCGATCACTGATGTCTCCGTGGATTGCAGATACGAACAACGTTTACGAGCGAGCGAACCGGGAGGGGTCCCGCCAGTCCCGCGACTGCCCCATTCAGACGTCCGTGGCGGCCTGGGAGTCTGGCCCTCAGCCGATTGCAGTCGTATCGCCGACCGACGAACGCCTCAAATCGTAGCCAGCCCGTTCCGACAGAGTCAACCGGATGTATTCTGGATTGTACTTCCGAATGACCCTTTCCCCGAATGCGGACCCCATCGCGCCTGTGGCCGCCACACGGCCTGCCTGCCCGGCGTGCGAGATTCATGCCGAATCGATCTTCCGCATCGAGGGCATGGACTGTCCCGACGAAGTGGCCATTCTGAACCAACGGCTCAAGGGGTTGCCCGGGCTGGAGCGCGTCACCGCCGACGTGGTGACCGGGCGGTTGCGGGTGGCGTACGACGCGGCGCGCCTGTCGACGTCGGTGCTGGCGACGGCGATTGCCGAAACCGGGATGCAGGCGTGGCTCGAGCACGACGAGGCGACCCGGGTCGTGGATCCTCGTCGGCACCACGGATGGCTGGCGCTGGCCGTGTCGGGCGCGTGTGTGGCGGCTGGGTTGGCGACGCGGGCGGCGGGCGCGCCGGCGATCGCGGCGACGGTGTTGTTCGGGGCGGCCATCGTGTCGGGCGGATGGTTCTGGGCCAGACGCGCGTGGTCGGCGGCGCGGTTCTTCTCGCTCGACATCAACGCGCTGATGCTGCTGGCCGTGGTGGGTGCGATCGCGATCAACGAATGGTCAGAAGCCGCGATGGTGACGTTTCTTTTCGCGGTGGCCCAGTGGCTCGAATCGCGCAACATGGAGCGGGCGCGGCTGGCGATTCGGGCGCTGATGGAACTGGCGCCCAACGAGGCGCTGGTGCGTCGCGACGGGGTCGAACAGCGCGTGAGGGTGGACCAGGTCTGCGTGGACGAGGTCGTGGTGGTCCGCCCCGGCGAGAAAGTGCCGCTCGACGGGGTCGTCGCCAGCGGCACGAGCGACGTCAACCAGGCGCCCATCACGGGCGAGTCGGTTCCCGTGCAGAAGGAGCCCGGATCGGTCGTGTACGCGGGAACCATCAACGGCCTCGGCGCGATCGACGTGCGTGTGACGCATCTGCGCACCGATTCGACGTTGGCCCGCATCATGGCGTTGGTCGAACACGCCCAGTCGGAGCGGGCGGAGGCGCAGACCTTCGTGGAACGATTCGCCCGGGTGTATACGCCGGTGGTGGTTGCGCTGGCGGTTGGCCTTGCGGTGGCGCCGCCGCTGCTGCTGGCCGAACCCTTCGGGGCCTGGTTCTACCGCGCGCTGGTGATGCTGGTGATTTCGTGTCCGTGCGCGCTGGTGATTTCGACGCCGGTCTCGATTGTGTCTGCGCTGGCCGGGGCGGCCCGCCACGGCGTGCTCATCAAGGGCGGGCGTCACCTCGAGACGCTGGGCCGCGTACAGTGCGTGGCCTTCGACAAGACCGGGACGCTGACGGGCGGGGTCCCCGAGGTGGTGGGGATCGAGGCGTTCGACGGCGCGTCGGTCCGCGACGTGATCGGCGTCGCGGCCGCGCTCGAGAGCCACTCCGGCCATCCGCTGGCGCGGGCGATTCTCTCGAAAGCATCGCGCGACGGCGTCGCCTTTACGCCTGCGTCCGACCATCGCGCGCTGCCGGGGTTTGGCGTGTCGGCCGTGCTCAACGGGGAGCCGGTGCTGATCGGCAGCCCGCGGATGTTCGCCGAGCGGGCCTTGTCGTCTCCGGCCGTTGACGCCACCGTCGCGGCGCTGTCGGCCCACGGGCAGACGGTGGTGCTGGTGGCGCGGTCGGGACGAGCGATTGGCGCGGTGGCGGCCGCCGATCAGGCGAGAGACGCCGGGCATCAGCTCGTGCATCACCTGAAGCGACACGGCGTGGCGCATGTCGCGATTCTGACCGGCGACAGCGCGGCGACGGCCGAGCGGTTGGCGCGGGACCTCGGCGTCACCGACACGCATGCCGGATTGCTGCCGGCCGACAAGGTCGCCGTCGTGCGGATGTTGAAAGCGGCGCACGGCGTGGTGGCGATGGTGGGCGATGGCGTCAACGACGCGCCGGCCCTGGCGGCGGCCGACGTCGGCATTGCGATGGGCGCGGCCGGCAGCGACGCGGCCCTCGAGACCGCCGACATCGCGCTGATGGCCGACGACCTGAGCCAGATTCCGTACGCGGTCCGGCTGAGCCGCGCCACCGTCCGCAACATCCGCGTGAACATCGCGATCGCGCTGGGGTTGAAGGCGGTGTTTCTCGTGCTGGCGGCCGCCGGGTCGGCCACGCTCTGGATGGCGGTTGTCGCCGACATGGGCGCCTCGCTGCTGGTGATCGGCAACGGGCTTCGGCTGCTCCGATTCGAGTAGCGGCGGCTGCCAACCCGTCGTCAGCGGCGTGCATCGAACGGGCAGTCCGGCCGTCGACAACGAATCAGTGGTCGTGGCGGGTGACGAACCTGGCGTCGACGAACTGTTCGACCGCGGTCTGATCGGCCGAGTCGATCCGCTCGAATTCGAGGCCCATGCCCACGCGGCGATCGCTCCAGGTGACGCGGGCGTCGGCGTCGACGTCTTCGGCGGTATTGGGGAGGCGGAAACGGACCCTGGCGCGGGCGGCCGATTCGAGCGGGCTCATGGTTCTGATGGCGACGCCGTTCCGGCCGAGGTTGAGCGTGACCGCCGCGGCAATCGTGTTGGCGACCCGATACGCCACCGGAATGCCGAGCATCACGCGCGCGCCGTTGCGACGGTTGAAGTTGTCGGGAAACAAGTGCGGCGCCAGCGACGGCAGGATGTGCTGCGCGGCGCTGTGTTCGTTGACGTACCCGGCCACGCCGAGTTCGGCGAGATCCCGCACCTGGGCTGCCGCGCTGATCGTGCCGCTGAACACCAGGATCGGCAGCTTGCCTCCGTCCAGCTTACGGATCGACCGGATCAAGTCGACCCCGCCGGCGTGGGGCAGATTGAGATCCACCACGACCAGGTCGATGTCCGACAGGTCGGCGCGGACCCGCGCGAGCAGTTCCGCCGCGCTCCGCACCGTGTAGGCGCGATGTCCGGCATGTTCGAGGGCCGTTCTGAACCGGTCGCGCACCAAGGGCACATCGTCGGCGATCAGAACGGTCTTGTGCGTGGCCCCGGCGTTTGTCATTCTGTGCAGTATATCGGCGGCGAGCCCGAACCACGTTAGATGTTCGCTTGCCGATCCGGGCGCGTTGCGGGCCTTGGTGCTTGTCGCTATAATCCAGGCTCGTTTTGCGCGACGGGTTCCGTCAGGAGGCGGTATGGCCACTTGCCCCGAATGTGAGTTCGAAATCGACGTCGACGAGTACGATGTCGACAAAGGCGACACTCTGGAGTGCGACAACTGCGGCACGACCCTCGAGGTGGTCAGTCTCAGCCCGATCGAACTCGAAGGCGTCGTCGACGATGACGAAGACGACGAGGACGAAGACGAGGACGAAGAAGAGGAAGAGGAAGAACAGGACTGGGACGAGTGATGGCGGCTGGCCTTGATGGCGGGCCGGTTGAAGCGGACGCTGCGGGCCTCCTCGAGAAAGAGGCGACGCTACGGGCGCGGCTCGCGGCGATCGGGTCGGTCGTGGTCGCCTTCAGCGGCGGCACCGACAGCGCCTATCTGGCGTACGCGGCGACCGCGGTGCTCGGCGATCGGGCCACGTGTGTGACGGCCGACAGCCCCAGTTATCCCGCGAGACACCGACGTATCGCCGTGGATCTGGCGAGAGACTTCCATCTCCATCACGAATTCATCGTCACCGCCGAGATCGACAACCCCGACTACCGGGCCAACGCGCCAGACCGCTGCTACCACTGCAAACACGAGTTGTTCACGCATCTGGCGGCCCTGGCCCTCACTCGCGGCGTGGCAGCCGTGCTCGACGGCGCCAATGCCGACGACCGGGGCGATTATCGTCCCGGCCGGGCCGCGGCTCTCGAACTGGGCGTGCTGAGCCCACTCGACGAGGTCGGCCTCACCAAGGACGAGATTCGGGCCCTGTCGAGGCGCGCCGGTCTGCCGACGTGGAACCAGCCGGCCTCGGCGTGCCTGTCGTCGCGCATCCCGTATCATTCCGAAGTGACGCCCGAAAAACTCCGCACGATCGACGGGGCCGAAGAGGTGCTGCGATCGTTGGGGTTTCGCGTCTACCGCGTCCGGCACCACGACAATCTGGCGCGCGTCGAACTCGGGCCGGACGAAATGACGAGGGCGTTGGAGCCGACGGTGCGGGAGGCGCTGGTCCGCCGGATCAAGGCCGCCGGCTACCAGTACGTCGCGCTCGACCTGCAAGGCTATCGGATGGGCAGCCTCAACGAAGGCATTCTGCTGAAGTCTGTGTGACCACGCCCGTGACCGACCAGTTTTCCGCGGTCCGCCGCGGCAGTCGCGCATGGTGGATGGCCGCCGTCCTGGCGGCGCTGTTTCTGGCCGGCCACCTCCCGTTTCTGGCGTCGACGCTCGAAGACGTCGATTCGGCCAATTTCGCCTTGGGCCTGCGCGATTTCGACCCGGGGCGCCATCGCCCGCACCCGCCCGGATACCCGATCTACATTGCCGCAGCCAAGGCTGCCGCGACACTGCTGAGCGAGCCGCGCGCGCTGGCTCTCTGGGGCGTCGTCTTCGGCGCACTGTCGGCGTTCGCCCTGCTCCGGTTGTTCGCGGGCGTCGATGTGATCGACGGGATCGCCGACGGGCCGCCTGGTGGGCCAGCCGCGGCGTGGGACGCGTGGTTCGGCGCGCCCGCCGGGGCGATGCTGGTGACGTTGACGGCCCCGCTGGTGTGGATGACGGCATCGCGTCCGATGAGCGACACGCTGGGGTTCGCGGCGGTGGTGACCGCCCAGGCCCTGATCGCGACCGCGCTGGTGCAGCAGGCGCGGATGCGGGACGTCGCCACCGGCCGGATCGACGCGGCGGTGGCGACCCGGTCGGGTCGGCTGCTTCTGGTTGGCGCGCTGGCCAGCGCAATCGCGATTGGCGTGCGTTCGCAGGCCACGTGGCTGACGGTGCCCCTGCTCGCGGCCGCCATTGTGACCCGGCGTCGCCGCGAGGCGCTCGCCGCGCTGGCGGGCTGTTCGGTCTGGTTTACCGGCGGCGTGATGCTGTGGCTCGTGCCCCTGGTCCTGGCGAGCGGAGGGCCATCGAAATATCTGGCCGCCTTCGCCAACCAGGCGGGCGAAGACTGGTCGGGCGTCGATTTGCTGGCGACGCACCCGACGCCCCGGAAACTCGCCTTCGCGTTGTACGAGACGTGTGTGATCCACTGGGCCGGTCTCGGCTGGCTGGTGCTGGCGGCCGCGGCCCTTGGCACCGGGCTGATGCTGCTGCGTCGGCGTCGTGGACTACTCGTGCTGACGGTGGCGTTCGCGCCCTACGCCCTGTTCCACCTCGGGTTTCAGGAGACCTTCACCACCCGGTACGCGATGCCGCTGGTGCCGCCGATGGCGTACCTGGCGGTGCGCGGGTTGTTGCTGCTGGGACGCGTGGCGAGCCGTGCCGCGATCGTGGCGTTGGCGTGCACCGCGCTGGCGCTCACCGTGCCGGTGGTCGCCAGTTACTCCAGCGTCGGCAGTCCGACCGCACGAGCGCTGGCAGACCTGACGCTCGAGTCGTCGAAGACCCCCGCCGCGCTGCTGGGGATGCACCACGCGTTTGCCAGGGCCGTCGAGGCCGGCGCGCCCGAGACGCCGGCGTGGCAGCCACTGGCGTCGCCGCCCAAACACGAGTGGCTGTCGCTCGTGCGGGCGTGGAATTCCGGCGATACGCGCCCCGTCTGGTTCCTGGCCGATCCCCGCCGCACCGATCTTGCGTTGATCGATCCGGAGGCCCGCTCCATCCAAGGCGACTACGCCTGGCCGTTTACGACCCAGGTGTTTCTGGGTGGCATCAGGCCCGACCAACTGGCGTGGGTCGTCATCCGGCAGCCTGGATGGTTCGCGGAGGAGGGATGGCCGCTCACGCCTGAGACCGCGGGTGTGGCCCGGGCCGACGGGCGCGGGCTTGAGCACGGCCCGCTGGTCGCGCGGGTCAAACGTCGGGAGACCGCCACCACGCTGATGATCGGCGGCCGCCACCTCGGACTGGGCGCCGGTGTGTCAGCGCGCGTCGAGGTGACCATCGACGGCCGAGGCGTCGACTCGTGGACGGTCGCGCCCGCCAACGGCCTGTTCCTGAGGTTTCTCGCCGTGCCCGCCGGTGCCCTCGCGGGCGACGGCTCGTACGCCAAACTGGAGATCCAGTCCTGGGCCGCGGGCAGCACAAGCCGGACAGGGATTGTCGCCATCGACCAGTTCGACGTTCAGGATGCTGGCACGGTCGTGAGGGGCTACGAGACCGGCTGGAACGAGCCCGAGTACAACCCGGCCACCGGACAAACCTGGCGGTGGGCTACCGAGCGGGCCACGATCACCACCACGACGGTCGATCGGGATGTGATCCTTCAGGTTGCCGGCGAATCGCCGATGAAATATTTCGTCAGGCCGACCCGTGTCGCCGTCAAGGTTGGCGATCAGGCGGTGTTCAGCCAGGGCGTGGCCGAGGATTTCGCCTGGTCGATCAAGGTACCGTCTTCGGCCCTTGCGCAATCGGGCGGGCGCATCACCATCGAGAGCGACCAGTCGTTCCGGCCGGCCGATCGCGGCCAGAACGCCGACCACCGCTCACTGGCGTTGCGGATCTACTCTGTCACGCTCAAGCCGGTTTCCGGGCCAGGCACAGCAGCGAACTCCCGAACGGCAGCGACAGCACCCGCTGCACCCGGGCCTCCGCGCTGAGCACACCGCTGAGCACCGCATTGACGGGCGCCGGCGGAATCGAAATCTCACCGAGCGCATCTTGTTCGGCGGCTAGTCCCATCAGGCGCTGCGCGAGCCGTACGGCCAGCGTCACGGGAAACAGCGCCGCGTTGGTGTACGTCAGGTGTTCGATCTGGAAGCCGTTGCGTTCGAGCAGGCCACGAAGGCTCGCACGGCTGTACCGGCGCAGTTCGGCCGACAGCACCGAATGATTGCCTGTGAGGATGCCCATCGCGGCGACGTTGACCACCAGCGCGCCACCCGGCGCCAGGACGCGCCACATTTCGGCGACCGCCTCCTGTTCAACGCCCGACTCCAGGCAATAGAGCACGTCGAACGAGGTGACAATGTCGAAGGCCGCCGACCGGAACGGCACCTGCGCCACGCTCGCGCGAGCCACCCGATCGAGGCCGCGACTTCGCGCGATCGCCAATCCCGAACTCGTCAGATCGAAGCCCCACGCACGTCCGTACGTGTCGAGCAGCCTCATGTTGCTGCCGGTGCCGCATCCACAATCGAGCAGTTTCAGCCCTCGTCGGCCGCCGGCCGCGCGCCTCAGCAGGGGCGTGACGAACTGGCGAAAGCCGCGAAACCAGAAGTGGTCGCGTTCGGCGAGCGACGTCGCTTCGAGGAGACGATCCATCCGAACATTGTACCGTGCGGGCGTCGTCGATCCGGCCGGCTGTATCGATCTGGCCACCCCGGGCGGTGGCCGCCGAGTTTGACACCGCGGCCGGAAAGCCGTAAATTCCCATGTGTATTGCGCGGCAAGCGGCGTGTTGTCGAGAGCCGGTGTACTGCATGACCAGCCCCCTTTAACGTAAGGAGAGAGCCCGATGAAGCGATTTGTCCGGATCCTCGTGCTCGCGGTTGCCTGCGCGGCAGTCGGAGCATCTGTTTCGTGCTCGAAGAAGGCCCCGGTAACCACACCGACGCCGCCGCCACCGCCACCGCCAAAGCCGCTGACCGAGGACGAACTGTTCGCCCGCAAGAGCCTGGCGGATCTCAACGCGGAGAAACCGTTAGGGGACGTGTTCTTCGACTACGACAAATCGACCTTGAAAGACGAGGCCCGGGCGTCGATTCAGAAGAATGCCGACTGGCTCAAGCGCTGGACGAGCACCAAGATCCTGATCGAGGGGCATTGCGATGCCCGCGGGACCAGCGAATACAACATGGCGCTCGGTGAGAAGCGCGCCGCCGCTGTCCGCGACTACGTGGCCAGCCTGGGCATCGGGGCCGATCGCGTGATGGTGGTGAGCAAGGGCAAGGAATCGCCCTTCTGCAGCGAAGACAACGAAGGCTGCTGGTCGCAGAACCGCCGCGGCCACTTCATCATTTCGGCGAAGTAACGACAGCCTCGATCGGGACTGAGTCGCGATGAGACTGCGCCAGCACATGGCGCGGTCTCGTCGCGATCGTTTGCCTGGGGCGCCTGTCCTGCCCGCTCCCGCACCTCAGCGATGCATTGAACTCAGCGACGCTGCCAGCCCTTCGGCGGCCGCCACCGGATCGGGAGCGGCAATAATCGGTCGACCCACCACGATAAAGTTCGCGCCGGCGGCCATCGCCGCGCCGGCCGTCATGGTGCGCGCCTGGTCGTCGCGCTTGCGCCCGGGTTCGTCGGGTGCGGCCGCGCGGATGCCTGGTGTCACCAGGACGAATCCGTCACCCCTGGCCGCGCGCAGACGCCCGACTTCGTGCGGCGACGCGACCACCCCGTCCAGCCCAGCCTCCTGCGCCAGCCACGCGAGCGCGTCGACCTGGTCGGCGATCGATCGCTGGATGCCGACCGTTTCGATCATGTTCTGATCGAAGCTGGTCAGCACGGTGATCGCGATGACCAGCGGCGGCGTGATGCCCGCGGCGACAGCACTGGCCCCGGCGGCCTCGCGAGCCGCCTTCATCATCACCAGGCCTCCGCTGGCGTGGACGTCGATCATCCACGCGCCCAATTTGGCGGCTTCGGCGGCGGCTCCCGCCACGGTGTTCGGAATGTCGTGGTACTTCAGATCGAGAAACACCTTGTGGCCCCGCTCTGCGAGGCGGGCGACGATGGACGGCCCGGCCGCGGTAAAGAGCTGACTGCCGACCTTGACCGCGCCCACCGCGCCTTTCAACTGGTCGGCGAGTGTCAGGGCCTCGGCGGGACTGTCGACATCGAGCGCGACAATGATGGGATTGCGTACAGTCATCACAGCCAGATCTCCACGCACATGTCGATCGGCGTCGGGTTCGTGACGCGACCGCCGTCGGGTGCGGCCGACGGCGAGGGCGCGCCACTCCGGCGGCCCCCGATCGCAGATCCTGTCTTACGCGCGGCCGGTTTGCAAGGTGCCCACCAGATCGGCGACCCGCGCGATCGCGTGCCGTTCGAGATAGTCCTCGAGGCCGGCGATCAGCTTGGGCCAGATGAACGGATCCACAAAACACGCCGTGCCCACCTGAACCGCCGTCGCGCCGGCGATGATGAATTCGATCGCGTCTCGGGCCGACATGATGCCGCCCATGCCAACGATCGGGATTCGGACGGCGCGCGCGCAGTCGTAGACCATTCTCACCGCGATGGGCCGGATGGCCGGCCCGCTCAGTCCGCCCATCACGTTGGACAGCTTGGGACGCCGTGTTTCGATGTCGATGACCATCGCGAGAAACGTATTGACCAGCGACACCGCGTCGGCACCGGCGTCTTCTGCCGCCTTCGCGAACGACGACACGCTGGTGACATTGGGCGTGAGCTTCGGGATAATCGGCAGCCGCGTCGCGGCCCTCACGGCCCCGACGACGGCTCGGGTGCTGCCGAGGTCGCAGCCGAACTGGATGCCGCCTTCCTTGATGTTGGGGCACGAGATATTGAGTTCCAGCGCGGCGACGCCTTCGACATCCGACAGGATGTGCGCCAGTTCCACGTATTCGTCAATCGACGATCCGCAGATGTTGACGATCACCACCGCGCCCAGACGCCGCAGTTCCGGCATCTTTTCGGCGATGAACCGGTGCACGCCGATGCCCTGGAGGCCGATGGCATTGAGCATGCCCGAGGGCGTTTCGACGATGCGGGGCGGCGGATGGCCTTCGCGCTCGGCGAGGAAGAGGCCCTTGACCGCGATGGCGCCCAGGCTGGCGAGGTCGACGGTATCGGCGTATTCGAGGCCGTAGCCGAAGCATCCGCTGGCCGGGATGATGGGGTTCTTGAGCACCAGCGACCCGATGCGCACGCTCAGGTCGGCCTTCATTCCCACACCACCGCGTCGCCGTTGAAGACGGGCCCGTTGAGGCACGACCGGACCAGATGGGCCTGCCCGTCATCGCCCCGGACGCGCACCACGCAGCTGTAGCAGCCGCCCATGCCGCAGCCCATGATACGTTCGGTGGACACTTGCGACGGCCGGCCAGAGGCGTGCGCAAGGGCGGCGACCGCCTTGAGCATCGGCTCCGGGCCGCACGCATAGAGCATCAGTTTCTGCGACGCCGGCCGCGCAGCCAGCGCGCGTTCGAGGGGTCCGGTGACGCGGCCGCGGCTTCCGCGTGTGCCGTCCTCGGTGGACAGGTCGAGCGCGACGCCGCGCTGTTCGAACCAGTCGAGGTAGAACAGGTCGGTGTGGCTGCGTCCGCCGTAGAAGAGGCGGAGCGTGGTGCCGGCCGATCGCAGCGAGTCGGTCAGCGTGGCAAACGGGGCCAGGCCAACGCCTCCGGCGACCATCCACGCTTCGACTGGCGGGGCGACCGGTGTGAATGGCTGGCCCAGCGGCCCGAGACAATCGAGGCGGTCGCCGACCGCCGCGTCGAACAACCGGGCCGTGCCGACGCCGACGCGCTTGCAGAGAATCGAGAGCGCGTACGGCGACTGCTGATCGGCGTGCCGGATCACCTCGAACACCGAAAACGGCCGACGCAGCAGGGGATCGGTGCCGCTGGAGGTCCGGACCATGACGAACTGGCCGGCCTGCGCCGTTTCCGCGATCGAGGCCGCGCCCAGGACGAGCACGTTGTAATCGGCCGAGAGGCGCGTGTTGGCGATCACCTCGGCGTGAACATCGACCGGAACAGCCATGGGGAAAGTATACCGTCGGCGGTGTAAAGTACCGCCGGGAGTGCGCCAGGCGTGCGATACCTTCGAATGCTCACCAACGCGGTCATCGCAGGCATCGCCGTCGCGGTGTACATCGCCGTGCTCGTCCTGCAGCTCAATCCGCACTATTCGCTGGCCGGTTTTCCCGCCCTTGTGATCACCATGGTGGTGGCCTACGGCCTCAACGTGGCGGTGGTGTTCTACGCGCTGATCGTGGTCCATCAGATCGTCGCCGCCGAACCGATCTCGCCCGGCTGGATCAGCTTTCGCGTGCTGGTGTGGCTGTGCGCGGTGGGCGCGGCGGTGGGGGCCGGGCTGGCGTGGACCAATCTGCTTGGGCTGGGGCCGGTGCTCGACCCGGGTTCCGGGGTCCGAATGACGGCGGGCGCCGTGGCGCTTACCTCGTGCGCGGCCTGCATGCTGCTGCTGGCGGTCTGGCACTGGTGGCGAGGGCAACCGGCCTCGAAGTACGAGCCCGCGCTGCTCGCGCTGCTGCTGATGGCGTCGGTCGCGGTGCCGATGACGTTTCGCGGCCCCGGAACCGACCTTCCCCGGCCGCAGCGCGCGACGGTCGAGATGCCGGCGACGGCCGACGCGGCGGGCGAAGGTCGCGTCACGCTGCTGCTGTTCGAGGGCGCGTCGTTCGACGTCATCGCGCCGGCAGCGGCCGACGGACGCCTGCCGCATTTCGGACGCCTGGTGGAGTCGGCCGCCTTCATGCACGTCGCCACGATTCGGCCGACGCAGCCCGGCACGGTGTGGAGCGCGGCGGCGACTGGAAAACTGCCGGTGAAGAACGGCATCCGATCGGCGGCGACCTACTGGCCCGTCGGTACCGCCGAGGCGGTCGAGGTGCTGCCCGATTCGTGTTTTGCGCATGCGCTGGTGCGGTTCGGGTTTCTCCGGCAGCAACTCCACACGAGCCGGGACCTGACGGCGCGGCCGATCTGGAACGTGCTCAGCCAGCAGGGCATGCCGGTCGGCATCGTCAACTGGTCCATGACGCAACCCGCCCAGCAGGTGCGCGGGTACCAGGTGAGCGACGAATTCGAGCGGATGGCGACCACGAGCGTCGATCTGGAGAGCTCGCAAAGCGTGTGGCCGCGCGACGCGTTGGCGCTGGCCTCGGCGGCGCTTGTCAACCCGTGGGTCGATTCCCGCGGGACGCCCGCTCCATCGGGCAGCGATGCCAGTGACATGATCGCGACCACGTGCCGGGCCGATCGGGTGCACGAGCAGATGGCCGCCGACCTGGAAGGGCGGTTTCCCAGCCGGTTCAGAGCCGTCCGGCACAGGTGCCTTGATGCGGCGGGGCACTATCTGCTGCGTTACGTCGTGCCGAATCCGTTTGGCGACGTGCCCGACGAAGACGTGCAGCGGTACAACATGGCGCTGGGCGGATTCTATGCGGCCGCCGATGCGGCCATCGGCAGGGCGCTGGCCCTCATGCGACCCGGCGATCTGCTGATCGTGATGTCCGGCTTCGGCATGGACCCGATGGACATCGGCAAGCGGCTGCTCGAGAAGGCCTTTGGCAATCCCGTGCCAACCGGCACCCACGAGCGCGCGCCCGACGGGTTCATGTTCGTGTTCGGATCGGCGGTCACGCCGGGCCGGTACGCGCGAGCCTCGGTGGTGGACCTGGTGCCGACCGTCCTCTATTTCTTCGGACTGCCGGTGGGCCGCGACATGGACGGGTTTGCGAGGACCGACATTTTTACCCGCGAGTTCACCGCCCGCCGGCCGATCACCTACATTCCCACGTACGAGCGGTGACCGGCGAAGACGAGGTATACTGCGGCAGCTCTTTAACGGCGGCCCGAGAGGCCGCGAAGAGGCACCACGTGACCCACCGCCGCTGTGTACTCGCCGCCCGGTTCCAATCACGCCTCCTGCAGGCCGTTGCTATCCCGTCCCATCGTTCCCGGAGGATCCGATGCCCATCGTGATGGATCGCGATCGCGTCAGCCGTACGCTGACCCGCATCGCGCACGAGATCGTCGAACGCAACCGCGGCGTCGATCAGCTTGCGCTGGTCGGGGTGCGCACGCGCGGCGTGCCAATCGCGAACCGGCTGGCCGCCTTGCTGCTGACGATTACCGGCCACCAGGTGCCGACCGGGGCACTCGACATCACGCTGTACCGCGACGACCTGATGAAGCACGCGGTGGGGCCCCAGCCGATCGTTCGGCGGACCGAGATTCCGTTCTCGATCGACGACCGCCACATCATCCTGGTCGACGACGTGCTGTACACCGGACGCACGATCCGCGCGGCGCTCAACGCATTGAACGACTTCGGCCGGCCGCGCACCATCCAACTCGTCGTGCTGGTGGACCGCGGGCATCGCGAACTGCCGATCAAGGCCGACTACGTCGGCAAGAACCTGCCGACCGCGCTCGGGGAAACCGTCCAGGTGCGGCTCGACGAGGCTGACGGCATCGACGACGTCAGCATTGAGCGAACGGAAGGAGGCCCGGCATGAGCGAGACAGCCAGCCGTCTCCGGGGCAAGGACCTGCTGGGGATTGCCGATCTGGATGCGGCCGAAATCACGTTGATTCTGGACACGGCCGAGGCGATGAAGGAAGTCGCGTCGCGCCCGATCAAGAAGGTGCCGACACTGCGCGGCAAGACCGTGATCAACCTGTTCTTCGAGCCGTCCACCCGCACGCGGACGTCGTTCGAGATCGCCGAGAAACGGCTCAGCGCCGACACGTTGAACATCGCCATCGCGACGTCGAGCGTGGTGAAGGGCGAAACGCTGATCGACACGGCGCTCAATCTCGAGGCGATTGCGCCCGCCATCATGGTGGTGCGCCACTCGTCGTCGGGCGCGTGCCACCTGCTGGCGCGCACGTGCCGGGCGGGGATTGTGAACGCGGGAGACGGGACGCACGAGCATCCCACGCAGGGCCTGCTCGACGCCTTCACGATTCGCGAACGCAAGGGCCGGATCGCCGGCCTGAAGGTGGCGATTGTCGGCGACCTGCTGCACAGCCGCGTCTTCCGTTCGAACGTCCTGCTGCTGACCAAGCTGGGCGCCGAAGTCTGGGCCTGCGGCCCGCCGACGCTGACGCCGCCGGGACTCGAACAACTGGGCGTTCACGTGACCACGCGGGTCGACGAGGCGGTGGACCAGGCCGACGCGGTGATGATGCTGCGCATCCAGCTCGAGCGGATGCAAGGCGGATTTTTCCCGTCGCTTCGCGAGTACTTCACGGTGTTCGGGATGACGCCAGAACGCGTGCGCCTGGCGAAGCCGGACGCCATCGTCATGCATCCGGGGCCGATGAACCGCGGCGTGGAGATCGCATCGGAGGTGGCCGACGGGCCGGCGTCCGTGATCCTGGATCAGGTGACCAACGGCGTGGCCGTCCGCATGGCGGTGCTGTACCTGCTGGCCGGAGGAGGCGAGAATGAAGCTGCTGCTTAGGGGTGCGCGCCTGGTCGATCCTGCGTCCGGCGTCGACGGGATCCGCGATGTGCTGGTGGACGGCGACCGGATTGCGTTGGTGGCCGCGTCGATTCCCGCCGAGGCGGCCGCCGGGGCCCGCATCGTCGAGTTGGGCCCGGCGCTGGTCGTGGTGCCGGGGCTGATCGACATGCACGTGCATTTGCGCGAGCCCGGCTACGAGCACAAGGAAACGGTGGCGACCGGAACGGCGTCGGCGGTGGCGGGCGGCTTTACCGCGGTCGCCTGCATGCCGAACACGAACCCGGTGAACGACAACGCGAGTGTCACCCGCTTTATTCTGAAGCAGGCCGCCGCGGCCGATCTGGCCCGCGTGTATCCGATCGGCGCCGTCTCGCACGGATCGAACGGCGAACATCTGGCCGAAATCGCCGACATGCGCGAGGCGGGATGCGTGGCGTTTTCCGACGACGGCCGGCCGGTCGCGACCGCCGGGCTGATGCGGCGGGCGCTCGAATACACCGGCATGTTCCAGATGCCGATCATCGACCACTGCGAAGACCGATCGCTGGCTGGTGATGGCGTGGCGCACGAAGGATTCCACGCCGCCCAACTGGGGCTGCGCGGCATTCCCTCGGCCGCCGAAGACGTGATGGTGGATCGCGACATTGCGCTGGCCCACGCCACGGGCGGACACGTCCATCTCGCCCACGTGAGCACGGCAGGCGCGGTGCGTGCCGTGCGGGACGGAAAGATGCGCGGCGCCCGTGTCACCTGCGAGGTGACGCCGCATCACTTTACGCTGTGCGATGAACGGCTTCTGGCCCCGCTCATCTACGACACCAACCTGAAGATGAACCCGCCGTTGCGGGGCACGATCGACCGCGAGGCGCTGCTGGCCGGTATCAAGGACGGGTCCATCGACGTCATCGCCACCGACCATGCGCCGCATCATGCCGACGACAAGCGTGTGGAATTCGACCGGGCGTCGTTCGGCATCGTCGGGCTGGAGACGGCCGTCTCGCTGGCGCTCGACCGGCTCGTGCACGCCGGGGTGATTGGCCTGGGCAGGCTGGTGGAGTTGCTGTCGGTCAATCCAGCCCGGATCCTGAAGATTCCGGGCGGACGCCTCGCGCCTGGCGACGTGGCCGACCTGACCATTGTCGCGCCCGATCTCATGGTGACGATTGCCGCCGCAGGGTTCCGGTCGCGGGCCAGGAATACACCATTTGACGGGTGGACGCTGCGCGGGGGCGTGGCGGCGACCCTGGTGGGCGGCCGCGTGGTGTATGCCAACGTCGCGGTGCCCCAGGCCGCCGGCCTGGCGGGGAGGGCATCGTGAAAGGTCGCGAGGAAATTCGGCAGAAGGCTCTCGACGAATTGCAGCGGTCCGGCGTGCTGATGCTCGACGGTCACTTCGACTACGGCAACGGGTACCACGGTCGCGTGTACCTGAATCCACACCAGTTGTTCCGGTATCCGTCGACCATCTGGCGCTTCGCGCAGGACGTGATCGATCTGATGCCGGCCACCCTGATTGACCAGGCCGACGTGGTGGCGGGACCGGCGACCGGCGGCGCGCTGCTCGCGCACACGATTGCGGGCCTGCTCGACAGCCGGCGCAAACTGACGGAACCGGCCAGACTGTTCGCGCCGTTTGCGCCCGACCAGGCAGGCGGGCAATCGCTCCGCCCCTTCTACGCGGCACAGATGGCGGGCAAGCGCGTGTTGATCGCCGACGATGTGCGCAACACCGGCCAGACGTTCGAACGCTGTGCGGCGCTGGTGAGGCAGGCCGGCGGCACGGTGATCGGCACGGTGGAGATCTGCGACCGACTCGAGGCCATCGTGGACCTGGGTGTGCCGAACATCGCGGTGGCCGAATACCGGGCGCCGGACAATTACCCGGTTGGCGATTGCCCGTTGTGCCGCGAGAAACGGCCGATCAGTTCGTTCTAGCGTCGACGCGCGACCACTCGCGCGTGCGTGAGGGACACACGGCAGACTTCAGCCATCTCAGACCCGCGCTCGATCGGCTCTACCGCGAGTTCGATCGCAGCGGTCGCATCAGCGATCCGATCGAACTGGTGCGGCCGTTTTCCGATCCGGCCGATGCGGAAATCGTCGGATTCTGCGCCGCCGGTCTGGCGTTCGGCCGCGTCGCCAGCATCCTGGCGTCGGTCGCCGCGCTGCTGGAGGTGTTGGGGCCGTCTCCGTCGGCCTTCGTCAGACGCTTTGAGCCGGAGCGGGACCGCGCGCGATTCGATCATCTTGGCCACCGATGGACCCGGGGCCGCGACCTCGCGGCGCTGATCTGGATCCTCAAACAAATGCTCGAGGACGCCGGCTCGATCGAGCAGTATTTTCTCGACGGCGACACGCCAGGGTCGGTCGACATCGGGGCGGGGCTCGAGCGGTTCTGCCAGCGGGCGCGGCAACTCGACGTGTCCCGGGTGTACGGTGGTGAGGCCGGCCGGCCCGGTGCGCACGGCTTTTTTGCGCAGCCCTCGGCGGGCAGCGCGTGTAAACGGCTGAATCTGTTTCTGCGCTGGATGGTGCGCCGCGATCGGATTGACCTCGGCACGTGGCGCGGTGTGTCGCCGGCGCGTCTCATCATTCCCCTCGACGTGCACGTGGTGCGTGTGGGGCGGTGCCTGCGCCTGACTCGCTACCAAACCGCCGGCTGGCGCATGGCGGCCGACATCACCGCGTCGCTACGGACCCTCGATGCCGACGACCCGGTGCGCTACGACTTCGCGTTGTGCCACGTCGGGATGCTCAATCTGTGCGGATTGGGCCGGCCGGCGGGGGATTCGGCGTGCCCGCTGAAGGGGGCGTGTCGACCACGCGCTGGTAGACGGCGAGCGTCTGGTCCACCATCCGGTCCACGCTGAACTGCGCGCGGACGCGCTGCAGGCCCGCCTGGCCCATTTGCGCGCGCAGCGCCGTATCGTCGAGCAGGCGCAGAATCGCGGCAGCCAGGGGCGCGGGCTTTTGCGCCGGCACGATCAATCCGGTGACCCCGTCATCGACCGCCTCGGGCATCCCGCCCGCGTCGGTGGCAACGACGGCCTTCGACGAAGCCATCGCATCGAGAATCGATGTGCCCAGGCCTTCGGTGACCGAGCTCATCACGAACAGATCGAGGCTCTTGAGCAGGGCGAGCACGTTGGGCTGAAAGCCGACCAGTCGAACGTTGAGATCGAGGCCGAGGTGCTTGATCTGCCGCTGCAACTGCGGTCGCAGTTCGCCTTCGCCGAAGATGAGAATCTGCGCGTCTGGCCGCGCGTGGATGATGGCGGGCGCCGCATCGATCAGATACCGCTGGCCCTTGTGCGCCACCAACGCGGCGACGTTGCCCACCACCGGGACGTGCGGCGTCAGCCAGAATTCCTTGTGCACGTCGGCGGCCGGGATGGCGGCAATCCGATCGCAGTCGACGCCCTCGTACACGGTGACGGCCCGATCGTCGGGGACCCCGTCGCCGACCACCATCGCGCGGATGGCGTTCGACGAGCAGACGATGCAGTCGGCCAGCTTGTATTTCCAGCGCGAAAAGGAATTCTGTTTGAGATGGAAGTCCACCCGGCGTGAGACGACGAACGCGGGGCGCGCCGCCCGCCCCAGCATCGACAGCGCCATGGCGGTCATCGACACGGCGTGCGGGTCGTGGGCGTGCACCACGGCAGGTGTCAGCTCGCGGAGCACCCGCGACAGCCGGAGACCAGCGGCGAAGTCCACCTCGTGCAGCGGCGCCAGGCGGATCAGGTCGTGTCCTTCGTGGGCACGACGTGCCAGTTCGCCTTTCGGGTGGGCGACCAGCACGGCGCGGTGGCCTCGTGCCCGCAGGCCCATGACGGTCTGCAGCACCTGGCTTTGTCCGCCCCGCCAGGAAACCGCGGTGTCGATGTGGAGGGAAAACAACATCGGGATCGTGGTCTACGACACGTGTGAACGCCCGGCCTCGGCGGCGCGCTTCGTCATCTCCCAGAGCTTCACGAACTTCAACAGCACGTAGTACGAGTTGAGCGCCGAGATGATGAACCCGGCGGCGCCGTCCCTGACGCCGCCGCGCGCGAGGTAGTTGCGCAGGAAGGCGGCGGGCGGATGCAGGGCGAACTGGCGCGCGCCGACGCGCCGCCCGTCTTCGAACATCTGACGCGCCGCCAGCGTGGTGTAGCGATCGATGGTGGCCAGATGGTGCGAGATGTCGCGGTACGGAACGTGCTGCAGGTTGCCGCGGAGACGGCCCACCTCGCCCGACGCGGTCACCGACTCGTGCACGTATCGGCCGGTCCACCGTGCGCGCTGCCGATCGTAGAGGCGGAGCTGGAAATCCGGGTACCAGTCGGTCGAGCGGATCCAACGACCCAGGTAATAGCTGAGCCGCGGCACGCGGTAGCCGGGGAACCGGGGCTGGTCCTGCAGCAGCGTCTTGATTTCGTGGGCCAGTTCGGGCGTGACGCGTTCGTCGGCGTCGAGCGACAACACCCAGTTATGCGCGGCGATCGAGGCGGCGTAGTTCTTCTGGGCCACGTAGCCGGGCCACTCGCGCACCACCACCCGATCGGTAAACCGGCGCGCGATGTCGATCGTGTCGTCGGTGCTGTGGGCATCGACCACGACGATCTCGTCGGCCCAGGCGACCGATTCGAGCGCCGCCGCGATGTTGGCCGACTCGTTGAACGTGATGACGGTGGCGGTCAGGCCGGGCACGACAGGGAGTGTACAGCAAAGATCGCGGCTTGATCACGCGGCGTCACTCGACGTATCGTTGCGACGCCTCCTGCGGTTCGTCGGCCTGCGAGCCGCACGCGTGCAGTGCCAGGGTCGTCATGAATTTCCAAGCGCTGCTTCCGCTGCTGGGCCCCCACTTGGCGACCCTGATTGTCGCGTTCGTGAGCGGTTTCGTGCCGTTCGTCAATATCGAAGTGTATATGGTGGTGGCCGGCGCCCTGATGGCCGACAATTTTCCGGTCTGGACGCTCGGCGTGGTCGCCGGCTTCGGCCAGATGATCGCCAAGTCGATGCTGTTCTGGGGCGCCAACTCGACCGCCAACTCGCGCGTGGTCCGCAGGTTCACCCCCGCCAGGATCGACGCGCTCACCACCCGGATGCGGGGCATGCGCCCGTCAATCCTGAACGGGTTCAATTTCATGTCCGCGTTCGTGGGGCTGCCGCCCTTCCTGCTCGTCAACATCCTGGCCGGCGTCATCCGGATGAGGTTCTGGCACTTCTACGCCACCGGCCTGGTCGGCCGTTCGCTGCGTATGGTGATTATGGTGGAGTGGCCGCACCTCATGAAGGCGCTGCTTCGGTGAGTCCGCGCCGCCGCGCGGGAGCGGTTCCCCAGTGCCGTCCGGCGCACCCGGCGGGGGCCCG
>JBAXOX010000025.1:0-50887 GCA_037133015.1 Acidobacteriota bacterium | reverse complement strand
GGCGTTTCTGGATCGGATCGGGGCGGTGGACAAGAAGGGGCCGGCGCTCAACAGCGTGATCGAGCTCAACCCGGACGCATTGACGATCGCCGATGCGCTCGACCGGGAGCGAAAGGCCCAGGGCGTGCGGGGGCCGCTTCACGGCATTCCGCTGCTGATCAAAGACAACATCGACACGGCCGACCGGATGGCGACGACGGCCGGCTCGCTGGCGCTGGTGGGCTCGAAGCCGCCGGCCGATTCGTTTCTGGTGCAGCGGCTGCGGGCCGCCGGCGCCATCATCCTCGGAAAGACCAACCTCAGCGAATGGGCGAACATTCGGGCCAGCCGATCGACGAGCGGGTGGAGTGGGCGCGGTGGCCTCACGAAAAACCCGTACGCGCTGGATCGCAACTGTTCGGGATCCAGTTCCGGAACGGCGTGCGCCGTCGCCGCCAGTCTGTGCGCGGTTGGTGTGGGCACGGAAACCGACGGGTCGGTGGTCAGTCCGGCGTCGATTTGTGGCCTGGTCGGGCTGAAGCCGACGGTCGGCCTCATCAGCCGGACTGGCGTGATCCCGATCTCGCATACGCAGGACACCGCCGGGCCGATGGCACGAACGGTCCGCGATGCCGCCATTCTGCTCGGGGCCCTCGTCGGCATCGATGCCGACGACAGCGCGACCGCAGAGTCCAAGGGAAAGTCGTCGTCGGATTACACCACGTTTCTCGATGGCGCCGGCATGCAGGGTGCGCGCGTCGGGATCGTGCGTCGGTACTTCGGCTTTCACGACGCGGTCGATGCGGTGATGAATCAGGCGCTGGAGGTGTTGAAGAAGAACGGCGCCGTGATTGTTGATCCTGCCGATAACGAGGCGCTCGGGCAGCTGGGCGACGCGGAAGGAATCGTGTTTCAGTACGAACTGAAGGCGGATCTCAACGCCTACCTCGCGCGGCTTGGCTCTGGAGCTCCGGTTCATTCATTGACGGAGATCATCGAGTTCAACCAACGCCACGCGGCGTCTGAGCTTGCGTACTTCGGCCAGGACATGTTGATCAAGGCGAACGCGCGAGGGCCCTTGACGGACAAGGAGTATCTGGATGCCCGCGACAAAATTCTGCGGCTGTCCCGGAAGGAGGGCATCGACGCCATCATGGACACATTCAAGCTGGACGCGCTGATCGCACCGACAGAAAGCCCTGCGTGGGTCACCGATCTGGTCACCGGCGATCACTTTATCGGTGGCAGTTCGACGGCCGCGGCGGTCGCCGGATACCCGCACATCACCGTGCCGGCGGGATTCGTCTTCGGTCTGCCGGTGGGCATTTCTTTCTTCGGTCGCGCCTGGAGCGAATCGGTACTCCTCCGGATCGCCTATGCCTTTGAACAGGCCACGAAACACCGGACGCCGCCACGCTTCCTTCCAACCGCAGACCTGCGTACGTAGGGCAACGAACGCGTCGCAGCGTCGCGTCTTGGAGTGGTGCTTCTTGCGCGGGACGACCAGTCCGCGTTGTATAATTTGGCTGACACTATGGAGATCTGGGTCCGCAAGTGCTCGTCGTTCGCAGAGGAACATGCCGCCGATCGCGAGTTCTGGGCGGCCATGTCACCTGACGCCCGAGTCAACGTGGTGGAGGAACTTCGCCAGGAATGGGCTCACATCAGTGGACAAGCCATCGAGCGACTTCGAAGAACTGTTTCGGTGCTTGAACGCCCGGAACGTTAACGCCATCATCGTCGGCGGCCACGCCCTCGCGTTTCACGGAAGGCCGCGCTTCACCAAAGGCCTCGACGTCTTTGTCGAGCCAACAGACGACAATGCTGCGCGTCTCATCCGGGCGCTCGACGACTTCGGGTTTGGCACCGTGGGGCTGCGGGTTGAGGACTTCTCTCAGCCGGGACGGATCGTCCAGCTCGGCGTGGCCCCGAATCGGATTGACCTATTGACGGTCATCGACGGGGTGACCTTTCTAGACGCGTGGCAGCATCGCGTCGCGGGACACTTCGGCGGCGAACCGGTCTTCTACTTCGGCCGCGACGAATTCATCCGAAACAAGCGGGCCGTCGGACGTCCCCAGGATCTGGCGGACATCGACGCGCTGATCTAGTTGACGCGAGACGTTGACCCGACGCCGTACGTCAGGCTGCCGGAGTCGATCCAGTTGCCCCAGCGTAGGCGGAATCGGGCTTGTGACCGATGCGGCGACCAGGACCGGGCGCCGCGCGACAGATGGGAGGACGGACATGAGACTGGCAGCTCGGACTCTTCTCGGATTCGTGATGTTGTCTGCGGTGCTGTACGCGCAGGACCGTCGACTGGGGCCGACCGACGTCGGCACGATCCAGCCGTTTCACCTCGTCGCCGCCCCGTTCAACGTCCGCGACTGGAAGGCGAGCGCCGCCGACTTGAAGGCCATCGAGGCGGCCGCCAGAAAGGTTGCGGCGATTGTGGCCGAGGTGCCTTCCCTCAATCCGCCGCGCGGCTTTCACGCGCTCCTGGACGCCGCGTTGATGGGGCGCGACAGCACGCAGGCGCGGGTGCGTCTCGTGGCGCCGTTCGACGTCGCGCTCTATTTCACCGCGCCGCAGAAGCTCGATGACGAGACGTTGGCATTGTTTTTCTGGATCAACGACCTGCGCCCCGTCGTGCTCGACCACCTCGGCCTCCGCAAGTGGGAGGACGATCGCGGCGACATCTATCTGGAGCCCGCCAAGACCGAGGAGGTGGGGGGATTTCCGATGTACAACGACCTCCTCGTTATTGCCAGACCCGGCGATTCGATCTGGGCGCCGGTCCCGGTCGAACGCTTTGCCAAAGTCTGGGGGGCGGAGTTGAAGAGCGCCGCCGCCGACGCCGAGAAGGGGCGTGCCCGTGCGAAGAGCGACCTCGAGATCTTCCTTTCGGCGCCAGAGCAACAGAAGCGGCGCGCGGAGATCGACGCGGCACGCCAGGGATCGGACGCCGCCAAGGAGGTGCATCGTCTCGAGTTCTTCTTCGCCGAAGACGAGGCCGCCATCCGTCGGAAGGTGAACCCCGACCCGTCGCAGCCGAAGGACGTACAGCGGTACTTTGGGCCCATCAACGCCTACCGGGATTTAACGACGACGCTCGCCGGACTCGATGCCGCCGGCCGCAGCGCCCCGGCGTGCGTGACCGGTGCCGACGAGCCCGAGCGCTGGCGGATGAAGCTCGTGCCCCCGACGACGCCGGGATGCCGCCGGGTCGTGGAGGCCAACCTCGGCCTCTTCAAGCCGCAACTGCCGCGCAGCGCGATCCAGCTCATCACGGTCGAGAACATCAACTACTGCCGTCGCGATGTGGCCGCCCAGAAGCAGAAGACAGTCCATGGTTGCGTCGCGATTCTCGAGGCCGTCCGCCAGCTGGATTGGGCGCGCGTGGGTGCGCTGCTCGAACGGTAGCGGCCGGCACGCGAGATGCAAACGTCAGCAACTCTGACCGAAATACGTGGAGCTGATGGACGTGCCGTTCTGATGAGTGTGGCGCCGTCCGGCTGGCGAGTCGGACAACGCCGGAGTGGAAAGGATTCACTCAATCGGGATCCGGTGGATTCTCACCGAGTTCGTGGTGACAGTCACCATCGCGCCATGGTGAAGGTCGTCCGCCGTCCGGTCCACGGTTCGACGGATCAGGTCCGCCACGTCGGATCCTCGAAGTCCCTCGATGCGAAACCGGATGACCGAGGGCTGCGCCGCTCGTGACGCACACAGCCGCGCGTGGAAATCGGCATCGAGCGTGATGCACACCCGCTGTTCAAGCCGCGCTCGTTCAAGAATCCGAGCATCATCGGCTGTCGCCAGTCCCAGTTCGCTGACATGAACGGCATCCCAGCCCTCACGCCTGAGAATAGCCGCGGCGCTGATCGGGAGCCCCTGATCGAGCAAGACCGGGATCATGCGACGTCGACGCGATCATCAAGATAGGCGGCGGCGAACGCGAGGGCTTGTTGCAGATCCGCTTCCTGTAAGTCCGGATACTCCGCGAGCAGTTCGCCACGGTCCGGATAGGTCGCCATCGCTTCCAAGACTCTGCGTACCGTCAGCCGCATTCCGCGAATGCACGGCTGCCCGTTCATCTGTTGAGGATTCACGGTGATCCGGTCAAACTTGGGATTCATCGGGTCATTTTGGCATGAAAACCGTTTCTCTGCTGCGTCCTGTCCGCCAGCGTGACCAAGACCGCCGAGTCCCTGGACAGCCACCGTGTCGCCCCCGCTGAGCCGACTCGCCGCGCACGAGCCTGCTGTTGAAACCCGTTTGTGTGCCCTTCACCGTGTCTCCAGTATGCGTGGATCCGCGTCGACGGTCAGCGGTCCGGCGCCACAACGGACGCGCATGTCCGTCACTCTTCTGGAGTCTGATGGCGGCGAATGACGGTCCCGGGTGTGGACGGGTGAAGGGGATGGGTGAGTGCTGAGCCCATTCTCACATGGCAGACGGTCACTGAATCGGGCCGGGTGTGTTGGCGCCAGTGGTATCGTCAGTGCCGGCGGGAAAGCGCAGATGATGAGGGAGGCGACCGAACCGACCGGCCACGCTTCCGCGGTGACCTCACTCGGTCGCGCCAGCGGTGCCCATCGCTGGACGGCGCGTGCCACCAGATGTATACTCAATGTATATCCACGGGGGTGTCCATGCAGACGAAGATTCAACGGTGGGGCAACAGTCTGGGGCTCAGGATTCCACGATCCTTCGCGGAAGAGGCGGGGGTTGAAGCCGGCTCCGAAGTCGATCTGTCGCTCCGGGACGGCGACCTGGTCATCAAGCCGACACGGCGCCCGAAATACCGGCTGACGGAATTGGTCCGGAAGATGACCGCCAAGAACCTCCACGGCGAAGTGGACACGGGCGCCCCGGTCGGCAGGGAGATCTGGTAATGGGCGCGGCACGAGTTCCCGAGCGCGGCGATGTGGTGTGGCTTGAGTTCAATCCCCAGGCGGGGATCGAGCAGGCCGGCCATCGTCCCGCGCTGGTGATTTCGCCGAAGTCGTACAATCGACGAGTGGGGCTCGCGCTGGTGTGCCCGATTACGTCGCGTGTGAAGGGCTATCCGTTCGAAGTGGAACTGCCTCGAGGCCTGGAAACGGAAGGCGCGATCCTGTGTGATCAGATCAAGAGCCTCGACTGGCGGGGCAGACACGCCACGCCCATGGGGTCCGTTCCTGACTCCGTCATGCAGGAAGTCACGGCTCGAATCCTGACATTGGTTGACCCGGAGGAATGAGATGCGCCCACAACGGCCTGCCGCGGACGGCGCTGTGCGCCGCCGGCCTCAGATCGGCCGGGTGCGGGTCGCCCGCGTGCCTTGGTGACACGGGGTTGTCCAACGAGGAACGGATTCACAATCTCGACCCCTTCGAAGCGCCGGCCGTGCTGAAGGTCTTCGCTCTGAGGTGCGGCTAAAATAACAGCAGGAGTTTGGATGGCCGGGAGGGGAATCTGATGAGCCGGAAGCCTTGGACACTTTCAATGCGGCGTCTCGCGCTTGTTGTCGGAGTTGCAATTGTCCTCGTCGCCGGCTTGATGGGCACTCGAACCATCATTGTCAGTGCGGCGACCGTCCAGGGAGCGACCGCCCAAGCCGACGCAGCAGCACAGGCCGCGAAGGACTTCGAAGAGACCGTCAAGAATGGTGACGCGCTGGCGGCGAGCGGCAAGTTCTTCGACGCCGTGCTCGCCTTCGAGCGTGCCTCTCGCGTCGCGTACAACAACAAGCTCAAGATCGACACCGCTGCGCTGCAGGCGAAGTTGGCCGCGGCGCGCGCCGGGCGCGATGCCGCCAAGGCTGCGTCCCTGCCGCCCGCGTCCGCTCCAGCCACATCTGCGTCGCCGCCGGCTGCGACTGTCGAGGCGACGGCCCCAGGCTTGGCCCAGAAGGAATACGACGACGCGGTTCGCCATGGTGACGCATTCGCGACGGCCGGCGACCACGTTGAGGCGATCAAAGAGTACGAGCGCGCCGCGCGGGTCGCCTACAACAACCAGCTGAAGACCGACTCGGCCGCACTGGAAAGCAAACGCGCGAAGGCGCAGGCGGCCCAGCGAGTGGCCGCCGCGGCGCCCCGCGAACTGTTGCCGCCTCCGCCACCGTCGGTGCCCGGTGAGGCATCTGGCCCGAAGCGGCTGCCGGAAACGCCTGGCAAGATCAGGCCCTGGAGATTCCCGGCATCGTCGGTGTTTGCCGACGTCAACCCGAAGTTTCGACCGTCGCTGGCTGACGTCAAGGCCTTCGAGGCCAACGTCCTGCGCGTCGTTGATGTCATCAAGAGCGAGCCGACGCTCAATCCGCCGATGGGATTCGAACTCGACCTCCACGGGTGGCTCTACAGCCCCGAGGATGACGGGCCGCTGACCGGTTACGTGAGCTTCGGTGCGTTCGGGTACTTCGAGGAACGGGTGCGTGTAAGGGCCACAGGGGAGATCAAGAGCCGGCCCGTCACCGGGGACGAAACCACCGGTGTGGATATCCAGATCAACAGACTTGACGTCAACAACCTTGGGGCCAAGACGTGGGACGACGGTCAGGGCCGGATGTTCTTCGAGCCGTTCACACTCGGCGAGATCGCGGGACACCCCGTGTACGGCGTAGGTCGTTTGTCCGTGGGCAATCTGTTCATTCTGCGTCCCGGCGATGAGCTCTTCGTCCCCGTCCGGATGGATCGCTTCGTGAAACAGTGGGTGGTCGACCGCAAGAAGTGGGCCGACGTCGCCGAGTCCGTGCTGGCCGGCAAGCGGAAAGCCGCCGAGGTGGTCCTGAGCCCGGAGAAGCGGGAAAGCCGGCGGCGGGAGATCGACGCTGAACGGGCAAGAGGAGGAACCGGCGTGGAGCAGAACGTGCGCCGGCTGGAGGTCATTGCCAAGCGTGTGGAAGACGATGCGCGCAAGGTCCTCGACTCAGGGGATCAGGATCCGAAGTATCGCAAACCTCTGCAAGCCTATCGAGACGCCCAAGCCCTGGCGGCCTCGCTCACACCAGCCTCGGCGGCCGGCGTTCCGTGCTTCGTGAATGCTGATCACTCCAGCGACCCGGCTGGAGGCAATCTCGCTCTCGTGCCTGCGGGAACCGCAGGATGCCGCCGAGTGGTGTCGTACAACCCGGCGCTCGTCAAACCGGGCGTCCCTCGCACGGCGATTCAATGGCTGTCGGTCGCCTCGGTGACCAACTGCAGCGAAGAGCTTCGCCGCGGAACGACGTCACGCGACGATGTCGGAGGTTGTGTGGCGGCCGTCCGCATGTTGCGCGCCCTCGACTGGAAACGGCTCGCGGGGCTCATTGAGCCCTAGTGTCATGGTGAACGTCGGTTCTCACTGGTGCCTCTTCTGCCAGTATCTCGCCAGGTACAATGCAACCATGCTTCTCTCGCCGGGCCTAACCCGGACCGGCGGCTTCTCCGCCCCATCGGCTGGCTTCCCGTGTGCCCCCGATCGCAGATTGGAATTATGGGGACGTCAGATGACGAAGGTTCGCGCCTGAGCGCCCCGAAATAGGACCAGGCGTTCCGGTTGTGGATGGCCGGACGCAGTCATCCGCATGGGCCCGAGCGGGCCAGGGTGGCGACCGCCGTCCTCCAGTCGATCTGGTGGCGCGCCGGCGTGCAACACTGAATCCAGGAACTGGAGAGTTCCGAAGAGCATCCCAGCGGAGTCGTAGTCCGGAAGAGCTATCCCGTGTGCGGCGCGAAAGATTCGATTGCTGCGTGAGCGGAGGCGAGGCGACCAGTGGCGCACCCGCACCACCTGCGAGGGCCAAGCTTGGCCCTCCACGGTCCGCGTGGACACCATACCGTCGGCCGCAAGCACCGTGCATCGCGGCCAGCGCCGACTGGCCACGGTGGCCAACGTCGCCGCCGCCGGGTCGTGCATGGTCAGGAACACCGAGAACTGGCGCCCCCGCGGCAGCGAGGTTCGCCAGGACATGTTCCGCGCCGCGGCCGCCGTCCGGAACGCGGTCACACTCGCGTCGACGTAACGCGCCTCGGCCTCGTCTAGATGCAGGAAAGAGGCACACTCCTGCGGCCACGGCAGACTGGTCCAATCGACCGTGGGGGCGTGCGTCGCCGTCGCCGCGAGCGCCGCCGCGATCCCAGTCACTCCCGTGGACATCCTGTACCTCGGGGGGGCACCGGGCACACGGTTCAGCAACTCCTCCACGGTGCTCTTGACGAACACGACCGGCACCTGTCTGGCGAGCGTCCCGGCGACCGTGTCGAAGCGGGACGACTCGCCGAGGTAGACAAGAATGTCGGGTTCGGGCAGCGACGCTGACAGGGGCGTCACCCCGACAGCGACAAACGCGGGCTTCCACGCCCTGGCACTCCCGACTGCGCACCGCCACGCCGCTTCAATGCCGCGCCGTTCCTCTTCAGTAAGGCCGGCAATGGCGACCGACAGCCCGATACCGAGGCAACGCATCCCGCTACACGCCGACGGACGCGGTGCGGCCCTTGCGCCACCTCTCGAGGTGCCCACCCTCGACGAGCGATTGCGCAATCTGCACGGCGTTCTGGGCCGCGCCCTTGCGAACGTTGTCCACCACCAGCCACAGGTTGAGACCGTTCTCGATCGAGAAGTCCTCGCGGATGCGCCCGACATGCGTCAGGTTGCCGCCGGCCACCTCCGCCGGTTGCGGAAACTCCATCCTCTTCATATCGTCCACGAGCATGAGTCCAGGCGCGCCTGAGAACGCTGCGCGAGCTTGTTCCACGGTGACCTTGTGCTGCGTCTCGATATTGACGCTGACGGCGTGGCACACGAGCGTCGGCACCCTGATGGCCGTGTCAGTGATACGCAGGTCGGGCTCGTGCAGCATCTTGCGCGTTTCGTGGATCATCTTCCACTCTTCGCGCGTGTATCCGTCGTCCTCGAATGCGTCGATGAACGGCACCAGGTTGTAGGCGAGCTGGTACTTGAACGCGGACGGCGGACTCGGCGGAAACCCGGCGGCGATATCCACCGCCTGTTTCTTCAGTTCGAGCATGCCGCGCACCGCCGCGCCCGATGATGACTGGTACGTCGAGGCGACGACACGTTTCAGGCGTCCGATGTCGTGAATCGGTTTCAGCACGACAATGGTGCCAATGCTGGTGCAGTTCGGATTGGCGATCACGCCTGTGTGCCAGTTCAGATCCTCAGGATTGACCTCGGGCACGACCAGAGGCACGTCGGGGTCCAGCCGGTACGCGCGGCTGTTGTCGATGGCCACAGCTCCCTGTCGAACAGCCTTCGGCACGAGATCGACGCTCACGTCCTCGTTTGTCGCGAACAGCGCGATGTCGATGCCGCGGAACGCCGCCTGAGTCGCCTCCTGCGTGTAGACCACCTCGCCTCTGAAGCTGACCGGCGCCCCGACGAAGTCCTTCTGCTCGAGCACACGCAACTCCCCGACGGGGAAGTTGTATTCCTCGAGTATGCGGACCATTGTCGAGCCCACCAGACCGAGGGCGCCCGCCACTGCGACGTTGTAGCTGCTCATGGTTGACCTCTCGAGGCGTCGCGCGTCCCGCCGCGTCGTGTCGCGGCGGGACGGCCACGCACGACGCGAATCACCGCCGATTCCAGCCTTTGATGGGGCCGGGGTGGAGAAACTGCTCGGGCGTCATCACGCCGTCTTTCTTGAAGACCGTGCCGTTCTTCATGACGAACTGCACGTTGCGCACGGCGTCGATATCATCGAGGGGATTGCCGGGCACCGCGATCATGTCGGCGAACATGCCGGGCTTGATCGGACCGCGCGTGCTGATGATGTCCGAAGCCTTGTACCCGTTGATCGTGAGAGCCTTGAGGGTTTCGGCAGGAGGAATGTTCGCGGCCTTCCACGAGAGCAGGAAGTTGATCGAGAGGTCGCCGCGCGACATCCACTCGCCGTTCTCTTTCTTCATTCTGTCGTTCCAGTAGTCCATGTCGGTCGAGAACGTCAGCGGGACTTTGCTGTCGTAGGCACTGCGCAGTTTCTCTACGACGCGCTTGAAGGCGGTCTCGCTGCCCCGGTACGCCGTAAACGGCGTGTCGGTGCCGGCGAGGAAGATGCCCTTCGCCGCCATCTGACGATGGTGCTCGGGTGTGAGCGCGTTGCCGTGGGCGATGATGTAGATCCCCGCGTCGATGGCCCGTTGCGCGCCCTCGGGCGTCTGGACGTGCCCCTCGACCTTGCAGCCGCCCTTGGCCGCTTCACTGATCGCCAGCTTGATGTCCTCCACCGAGTAGCCCCACGGCTTGCAGTCGATGCACAGCTTGATCGTCTTCGCCCCGAACAGCATGTTCTCGCGCACCGCGCGGACAATTTCATCGGGGCTGTTCGCGTCGATGTACTCGGGATACATGATGTTGCGCTGCTTGTACATCTCGGGCGTCGGCCAGAACTGGCCGCCGGTGCTGCCGATCATCGGCCCCGACGGAATGACGGTCGGACCGGGGAGCCAGCCCTGCTCGATCGCCATGCGCAACGCGGTGTCCACATAGAGCGCGTTGTTGCCGACATCGCGCACGACCGTGAAGCCGGAACTCAGCATCTGCATCCCGTTCGACGCTGCCTGGATCGCGCGGATCGGTGTCGAATCCAGCACGGCCGTGAGGTAGTACACGTTGTTCTCTGGAAACTCCTTGTAGGTCATGCCCATGTGCGTGTGTGCATCCACGAGACCTGGCAGCACGGTGAGCTTCGAGAGATCGATGACCTCGGCCCCGGGAGGGATCTTTACGCTTGGTCCGATCTCCTTGATCTTCTCCCCTTCGATCAGAATGATCTGGTTGACGGCCACGGTGCCGGTTTCGGGATCGACGAGTCGCCCCGCTTTGATGGCCGTGATTTTCTGAGGCCCTGCCGCCGGTCGTGCCGGCTGCGCGAACGCGCTGGCGGCCATGACAACCAGAATGGATCCCGCAATGAGTACCCGCTTGATCATAACTGTGTCTCCTTCAACGAATGGACGAGAATGCGGCGCGGTTGGTGGCGCGGAATCGAGGGGGCGTCACCCCACCGTCCCGCCCGGAACCAGATGGGCAACGATGCGTATCCGGTTCCAGGCATGGTCGGTGTCATCGACGATCAGAAGTCTATGCGTACTCCGACTTGCTGCCGCCGCTTCGGCAGTTCGGTGGTCGGCTTGCCGAAGATCGGCGATTGCAGGCTGCCCTGGAACGCGAAGTAGTTGTCGGTGTTGAACGCGTTGTACATTTCCCAGTAGACCGATGCGCTGACCCTGCTGCCGAGCTTGATCATCTTGCTCAACCGCAGATCGAGGTTCTTTTCATTGTCGCCGCGCCGCGAACCGCGGGGCTCGGGCCGGTCCGCGAACGGGTCGGTATCGAGTTGCAGGGCCGTCGTGACGTTGAACGGCAGCGCGCTCCGATACGACCAGATTCCGGCAAACTGCACATCAATTTTCGGAATGAGATACGCGGCATCAATGACGAGGTTGTGGCGGCGGTCGTTGTTGTCAGGACCGTAGTCCTCGTTCAGGTCGAAGGGGTTCGTGTTGGCGGTCGTGGACAACGTGCTCACCACGTTGCCGTCGGACTTGGACAGGGTGTAGGACACTCCGATCCGTGCGTTGCTGCGCGATACCCATTCCGCGCGGGTCTGCAGGCTCTGATATTTGAGTTCCCCCTTCTGCCCGGTCAGCGACTGGTTCCCCACAATCGTCTTGCGGCCGAACCGCGGATCGGCGCGGACGTACCGCCCGTCTGAGGTCTTCGTCCAGTTCGTATCGACCGACACCGCGGAGTCGTACGCACGTGTGTTCACGTAGTCGGCTCGGACACTAATTGTGCGGGCGACCTCGTGAGTGAATCCAACGGCAAACGTCTGCGAGTAGGGGATCTTGAAGTCTGGCGCCATCCCGAGGATCTGCTCGGTGCCGTACGGTGCGGCCGAGAGGTCGGGGTACGCCGGGTACGCTCGCGCGAGAAACAACTTCAACTGTGCCGCGCTTGCCGCCGGGTTCGCGGCGTCATAGAACGGATTGTCGGCCGGCGTGCTGGCGCTGAAGGACACGCGACGCAGCGAGAGCAGCGTCTCGTTCATGTAGATATCCGTCCAGTTGAAGTGATTCTGGTCGTAGAAGCGTCCAAAGCTGCCGCGGATCGTGGTGCGGCGACTCTCGGTCGGGACCCACACGATCCCGAGACGAGGTGAGAAGTTGTTCGTGTCCAGTTTCGACTTCTGCAACGGCGGAGCACCGCCCATTCGCGCGACGATGTTTTGGTTGTATGGATCGACGAACGCGTTGACCGTGATCGGCGTCCGATCGAGATCGTATCGCACGCCGAGGTTCACCGTCAGTCTGCCGGTCGGCTGCCAGGTGTCCTGAACGTACACCGACGGGTTCCACGCCGTCAGCGTGGCTTTGCCGGTCGCCACATTCCCGCTGAAGCTGTTCGGGTACGAGGTCGGATCGTTGATATTGAACACCCGGTCGGTCAGGAAGCCCCACCGGCCTTTGTGCGCGGCCTCCACATCCATGAACATGGTCTGACGCGCCAGTTGCCCGCCCGCTTTGAAGCTGTGACGCCCCGCCAGAAACGAGAAATTGTCGATCAGGTACGCGTTCGATTCGCCCTCAAGGCCGGTGAACGTTGTCGCGCCGAAATTCGCGCCTGGATAGGCGATTGACGCGAACTTGCCGTTCAGCCCGTTTCGTCCGTCAGCGTTGAGCAGCAAGCTGCCCCCAAGGCCCCCCGCCGCGTTGGCCAGAATCCAGGGCTTGTTCATCCCGTAGAACACGCGAAGTTCGTTGAACGCCCTGGCGCCCAGCGTGCTCGTCCAGTTGCCCATCACATTCCACAGCGGTCCCTCGAAGGTGTAGCGTGTCTCGAGCGTGTCAAGCGCCGACGCCCCGAGGCTGACGTTCTTATCCGACCGATGCGTGTTCGTGTAGCGGAAGTACGCGCGGTTGTTCTGGTTGATGTTCCAGTCGCCCTTGAACAGGTACACCTTGCTATCGGTTCCCGTAGAGACGATCGTCGGCTCGTTGGGTTTTGCCGTGCGCCAGTACTCGGAGATCGCCAGAACCTCCGAGGAATTCAGGTTCAGCGCCTCGACCCCACCGAAGAAAAACAGCTTGTCCCGCCGGATCGGGCCGCTGATGAACCCGCCGAACCGCTGCTGATCGAACGGCGGCGTATCGGTGAGGAAAACAGGGCTGCCGGCCGTGTCATACCGGCCCGCAAACGGCGGCTGGTCGAGCGACGCGCTCCGGAAGAATCCGTAGGCCCGGCCCGCGAGCAGGTTGGCCCCGCTCCGCGTAATCACGTTCAGCACACCGCCAGCCGCCTGTCCGAACTCCGCGCCGAACGAGTTGGTGAGCACCTGGAATTCCTGGACCCAGTCCTGCGGGAATTCATTGGCCTGCCGACCGTAGAACTGCATCAGATTTGATGCGCCGTCCACGACAATGTTGTTCTGGTACGGACGCATCCCGGAGATCGAGATGCCCGTGCCAGAAGCCGTCGCACCGGTCATCCCCGACTGCGTTGTGCCCGGCGCGAGTTTGGCCAGCGACGCGAAGTCTCGCCCGATCGTAGGCAGCGCGTCGATCTGCTTGCTCGTGATGACAGTGGCAACCGTGCTCTGCGTCTGCACCTGAATACTGTCGCTGACCACCGTCACCGCCTCCTCGATCCCACCCACCTTCATCGTGAGGCCGACGGTGACGTCCTGGCCGACCACAAGCCGCAGCGCTTGCTTGAGCATCCGGAACCCGGAGAGTTCCGCGGTGATCTCATACGGCCCGACCGGCAGGTTCGTCATGAAATACACGCCCGCTGCGCCCGATACAGTCGTCTGGGTCGTGTTCGTCGCCGTCTGCCGCGCCGTCACGGTGACGCCTGGTAGTGCCCCGCCCTGTTCGTCGACTACCGTGCCGCGGACGGTCCCGAAGCTCGACTGTGCTCCGACCGGCCAAGCGGGCACCAGCATGGCCATGACGCTGGCCACCAGGAGGATTTTGCGGAATTCCATGGAGTTCCCCTTTCCGTTGATGCTCTGCGGCGTCTCGGTCGAATAGCCAAGACAACCATCAACAATGAAGCCATCAGGCCCCATTCGCGAAGATTTCACAGTTTGTGCCAAACACAACCATTACTGTGAATAAATTTCGACCTTGCCATATAATCTCCTCCTAAGGGGTTTGTCAAGGAAGGACAGCCGTCCGATCCGCTGCGAACGCAAAAACACTATGTCTGTATTCAGTTCGCACCTGCTGCAATACGAGGACCTGGGGATCGGTAACCGACTCAGGGTGGCCAGACAAGACCGAGGGCTGACGCTCAAAGACCTCGCGGCTCGCGTGGGCATTTCGGTAGCGCGCCTGTCTGAGATCGAAACGGGACAACACATCCTCGACATCGAACAGGCCATCACCCTCTCCCGCGCGCTCGAGATCCGCCCGACGACGCTCCTGCCAGCCGATGTCCCGATCCCATACGCCATCGACCATGAGCGCACCGTCAGGAGCAGACTCCCGCACCGGCCCCGGCTCACGTCCGCCGGCGATGGGGGTGTGCTTCACCGCCACGACTTCTGGCCGCTCGCCGACCTCTTCATTGGCCGGCACCTCGAGCCGATGCTCGGTAGGATATTCCCCGAGGTGCCAGAGGATCGCCGCCTGTACTCCCATCATGAAGAGGAGTTCCTCTTCGTCCTCACTGGCCAGGTCGCGCTCACATGCCAGACGCCCGCCGGCCTCTATCATGAGGAACTCGGCCGTGGCGACTGCATCTGCTTCCGGTCGGACCTCCCGCACCGGCTGACGTCAACCACGTCCGATCCAGCCGAGACGCTCCATGTGTTCGCTTCGACGTCGGCACCCATCGAGACCGGGGTCGACCGGCATGCGCTCGTCCAGAGGACGTTGCTCGTGGAAGAGGGCGAGTGGGCGCCCACGAAACTGATGGGAGCACGCCTCCTCGCCTTGCGCGAAGCCCACGGCTGGTCGCTGGAACAGGTTGCCTCGGCGGCCGGTGTGCCAGCCCGACATCTACGTCGAATCGAGGACGGCCGAAAGCAGGCACCCCTCGACGCCGTCCTTAAGCTGGCACGAGCGTTCGGCAAGCCTGTCGGCGAACTCACAGGCGAGACGCTTGAGCAGGGCCCGTGGTACTTCGTGCAGCGCTCGGCGGAAATCGCCTCGGTACCCAATCGCCTGCGCCGCACGCCGGTGGACGTGTCGAGCGCACCGCCTTCGAAGACCTGCCAGCGTCTGGCCGGCGGGTTCCCGACCAAGCACATGTACCCGTATTTCGTGCGCCTGCTGAACGTCAATATCGACTCGCTGACGCTGCACGAGCACCACGGTCACGAATTCCTCTATGTCCTCGAGGGCGAGGTGGAACTCCGGACGTATGCCGGCGATCAGCCGGTGACGGAAATCCTGCGTCCTGGTGACTGCTGTTATCTCGACTCCACCGTCCCGCACCTCGTCCACGCGCAGTCTCGCAACCCGTACTCCGAGACCGCTGCCGAAGTGCTCGACATCTTCTGGACGCCTCTGGGCGAACGGTATCTGTTCGCAGAAGAAGTCCTTCAGGGTAGTCAAGCGTAGGACCTGTATGACTATGCAAGAGACCATCGTGCAGAAGTTCGGCGGCACGTCCGTCTCCACTTCCGAGCGCCGACAGCAGGTCGTCGAGCAGGTGCGGCGGGTCCGCGACACCGGCGCCCGCGTCGCCATCGTCGTGTCGGCGATGGGGAGGCGAGGCGACCCGTACGCCACCGATACCCTGATCGATCTGCTCCGCGCGGATGGCGGCCCGGTGGACCCGCACGACTACACGTTGATGTTCGTCACGGGTGAGATCATCGCGACGGCGATGATGTCGCATACGCTCAGACGCGCTGGCATTCCCGCGGTGGGCCTCAGTGGCATTCAGGCACGCGTCTACGCAGACGGCCACCCTACCGAGGGAGAGATCCTCGAGATCGACGTGAGCCGCCTCGAGCAGCACTTGCAGCGGGGAGAGGTGCCTGTGGTTACGGGAGGGCAGGGCGCGTCCCGCCCCGGCCTGGACTTCAGCACGCTGGGGCGAGGCGCGAGCGACACATCAGGCGTGGCGATAGGCGTCGCGCTCGGAGCCGTGAAGGCGGAAATATTCACCGACGTGGAGGGTATCGCGATCACCGACCCACGCACCGTCCCACAGGCGCGCATGCTGCAGCGCATCAGCTACGCGAGCATGCACGAGATGGCCCGCTTCGGCGCCAAGGTCATACACCCCCGCGCCGTCATGACGGGCTGGAAGGGCCGCACCCCGGTCGTCGTGCGGTCGACGTTTTCATTCGCCCCGGGCACATATATCGGCGATGTCGCCGACGAGAGTCCCATCGTAGGTCTGACGCTGCTGGCACGAATGGAGACGGTGGCCATCGACGCCGGTGCGGTGCCGACACTCGTGCGGGAGGAATGGGAACGGCGCCGCGTGATCATGAGTACGCCTGACGACGAGACCGGCCGGCTGCTGGTCGGGATCTCGGCGGATCGAAGTGCGGACATCGACTCAGCACTCGCCGACGCGGGCATCACGGCGCCGCAGCGGCTCGGCGTCCAGGCGTGGCTCTCCTCGATCGGCGATTCACAGGCGCTCGCCGCGCGCACCACACGCGATCTGGACTGCGTGCGTGGGACTGGGGCGACGCTCGTCGGCCGCACGTCCGCCGAGGGCCGCTCGACGTTCGTCATCGACGACTCCCACGCGCCAGACGCGGTGCGCTCTTTGTACGACGACATTTTTGCCTGACTGCGGCGCGGTCGCTGCCCATAGCGACCTTCTCGTTGGATATGATGCGTGCGGATATCCTGCACGTCTATGCCGCACCCGGCCCTAACACGGCCACCAGCACCAATGGTTCGTCGCCTGTGGCGGAAATGGCGTGGCTCATGTGGCCGGGGAACACCACACAGTCGCCTGGCCCGATGAGCGTCTGCGTTTCGCCGGTGTCTACGAGACCCGAGCCGCTGACAACCACATTGACCTGTTCCCATGCGTGCGCGTGGCGGCGAGAGACACCACCCGGCTCAATGCGGGCCATCTGGAAGGTGAAGGAGTTATCGGTCGGCCGGTGGAGCCGTGCCAGGCTGAGGCCGGCTGCACCGTCGCCCTGGACCGGACGGAACGGGAGGTCGGCACGGCGGATGATGCTGATCGTCGTTGCATGGCTCATAGTGTGTTGCCGGTCCTGAAACAAGGGCTACTGAATCCTGAATCCTGATTTCCGCATTTTCGCTGCTGCTTCTTGGCTGTATCTTAGCTCGCCTGCAGCCGTGTCGAATGGGGCTCCGAACGGTTTCAGCAGCGGTCCGACTCGTCAATCGGCTCCGATGCGTCAGGCATCGCTGACACGTCAGGCTTCAACACGCCAGGCGGCGTCGTTCGATGACGTGCCGTTCTGATCAGGGTGGCGTCGTCGGGCTGGCGAGTCGGGCGACGTCGACGCGATCATCAAGATAGGCGGCGGCGAACGCGAGGGCTTGTTGCAGATCCGCTTGTCCAGCGTCTCGCGTACCTTCGCGGCCAGTGCTTTGATGGAGCACGGCTTCTGGATGAACGCCACGACACGGTCGGCCATGACGTCGGCGGCCGGGGTGCGTGGGGGACTTCGCGGCTCAGTTTGGTTTGCCTGCCTCTTCTGGCCGCATGCGTGGCGAACGTGCTGCGCGGACAGGCCTTCGGCAGGCCTTGTTCTCGAAACGCTTGTATGTGTTGATGTTACGTGGTGCCGAGGCCCAGACTTGAACTGGGGACCCCTGCATTTTCAGTGCAGTGCTCTACCAACTGAGCTACCTCGGCACGAGAGGTCAACCGCTCGGGGCGTTTTAATATAGCACGCAGATCTCGCGGCGACAACGGCGACCCGTCGCGCGTCGTCGCCGCCACTGCGTGCGCCTACTTGCGGGGCGTCGCCGGTTTCTCCTTCTCTTTCTCTTTCTCCGCTACCGCGTCGACCGGCGCCTCGACGTCCCTGCTGAGTCCGAGCTCTTTGCGCACCTGCGTCTCGAGCTTCTGGCACAGGTCGGGATTGTCTCGCAGGAACTGCTTCGCGTTTTCCCGGCCCTGGCCCAGCCGTTCGCTGCCATACGAGAACCACGTCCCGCTCTTTTCGACCACCTTGCGATCGACGGCGAGGTCGAGCAGGTCGCCCTCGCGCGAGATGCCTTCGCCGTACAAAATGTCGAACTCGGCCTCGCGAAACGGCGGCGCGACTTTGTTCTTGACGACCTTGACGCGCACGCGCCCGCCAATCACCGCTTCGGCTTCCTTGATGCTGGCAATGCGACGAATGTCGAGGCGCACCGACGCGTAGAACTTGAGCGCGCGGCCGCCGGTGGTGGTTTCCGGGTTGCCGAACATCACGCCGATCTTCTCGCGCAGCTGGTTGATGAAGATGAGGCAGGTGCCCGACTTGGAGACCACGCCGGTGAGTTTGCGCAAGGCCTGCGACATGAGCCGCGCCTGCAGGCCCATCTGCGCCTCGCCCATTTCGCCTTCGATCTCGGCCCGCGGCACCAGCGCCGCCACCGAGTCCACCACCACCACGTCCACGCCGCCCGACCGCACCAGGACCTCGACGATCTCGAGCGCCTGTTCGCCGTGGTCGGGCTGCGACACCAGCAGGTTCTCGATCACCACGCCAAGCTTCTGCGCGTACGCCGCGTCGAGGGCGTGCTCGGCATCGACGAAGGCGGCCATCCCGCCCAGTTTCTGCGCCTGCGCGATCACCTGAAGCGCGAGCGTCGTCTTTCCCGACGACTCCGGCCCGTAGATTTCGACCACGCGTCCGCGGGGCACGCCGCCCACGCCGAGGGCGTAGTCGAGACTGACCGCGCCGGTGGAAATCGCATCAATCGGAAGGATGGGCCCTTTCTGGCCAAGGCGCATGATGGAGCCCTTGCCAAATTGCTTCTCGATCTGCGAGACGGCCACGTCCAGCGCCTTGCTTCTTTCTCCGCGTTCGTCGACAGCCATGAACACTCCTTGAAAACGATGTATCTGAAGGATCCTATTCTAGAAACGTGCCACGGTCGTGTCAAGCGAAACACTTGCGGAAGAAGTCGCGGAGGCATTAGTTATCAACATGTTGCAGATATGTTGACTTTCGCCTGTCCACCATGGTGGACGAAAATATGCAACTATTCAGGCGCCGGCGCGTTGCAGATTTTGCCACGTGGCACCTCCGCACCACCCGGCGCGTAGCCGCGCTGACGAGCCGACACATCCCCTCAACGGGTCGTGCCCCTGGGGCGGCGACGGTCCGAGCGCGGAGGGGCGGGGCCAACAATGCGCACCAGGCGCACCTGATCGGCACCCAGCATCTCCCGCAGGCGGCCGAGAATGATTGGCGACGACCGCTCCAATTCTTTCGCCCACCGCGCATCGTCAAGTTCGGCGGTCAGCACGCCGTCGTCGTCGAGTCGGATGCGCGTGAGCCGCGCGAGGGCCTGGCCCACCGCGACCCGCCATGCGAACAGCGTTTTCTCGGCCGACCGGGGCGCCGCGCGCACGATGCCGGCGATGGCGGGAGCGACCAGATCGTGCACGGGTATCATGGTGATGGAGCCGACCACCCATAGTGTAACATCCGGGTATGCGTCTGGTGCTCGCTTCTGCCTCGCCGCGCCGTGCCGAACTGCTGACGGCGGCAGGTTTTGCCTTCGACGCGGTCGCGCCTCAGGTCGACGAGCGCGCGTTACCCGGCGAACTCCCTGATGACCACGTGGGCCGGCTGGCGCAGGCCAAGGCTGCAGCCGTTGCCAGCCAGTATCCGCAACGAGCCGTTGTGGGGGCCGACACCGTGGTGGTGATTGACGGACTGATTCTGGGCAAGCCCGAGAGCGACGAGGTGGCCGTCGGCATGCTCCGTCGGCTGTCGGGGCGCTCCCACGACGTGCTGACCGGTCTCTGCGTGCGCCACGCGGACCGCATTCGCCTGGCGGTCGAACGCTCCACCGTGACGTTCGCGCCCATCACCATCCGCGAGATCCGCGCGTATGTCGCCAGCGGCGAGCCGCGGGACAAGGCGGGGGCGTACGCGATCCAGGGCGTCGCGTCGAGGTTCGTGGTGGCGGTGACCGGATCGTACAGCAACGTGGTAGGCCTTCCGGTCGCCACGCTCTACGGATTGCTGCGAGAACTCGGCCTGACCGGGGGGGCGTCTCCCCACCAGGCGGTTTGACCGGCCGGCTCCCCGGGCGGTATTCTGATGAGACAGGAGCGGTGGTAACCCTCTGCCTATGAAACAGAAAGCCGTCAAAATCGGAATCACGAGTGTCGTGCTGGTGCTCGCACTGGCCGGCCTTCTCTATTCGACGTTGAGCGAAGGCACCGAGTACTACAAGCACGTGGAAGAAGTGATGGTGAATCCCGGCCAGTGGCAAGGGAAGAACCTGCAACTCCACGGGTACGTGGTCAAGGATTCCATCTTGCGCAAACGCGACTCCCTTGAATACCGATTCAAGGTGCAAAGCAAAGGCGCCGTCGTCGACGCCACCTATATCGGCATCGTGCCGGACACGTTCAAGGACGATTCGGAAGTGGTTCTCAAGGGACGCCTCGAGTCCGACGGATTCCACGTCGTGCCGAACGGCGTCATGGCGAAGTGTCCTTCAAAATACGAACCGAAGAAAGCGACGGGCAGCCCGAGCACGTAGCGTTCGCGCCGCGCGCTGGGATGGCCGTCTTCCTGTCGGTTTTCTGTTACAACCTACCCGTCGGCAGGCCGGTCCCGTTGGAGGACGCCTGCTGTCGGCCTCTGGTAGGTGAGAGCGAATTATGGCAACCCTGGGATCGTTTCTGCTGTTTACCACGTTCGTGGTGTGCGCGTACGCCGTCGCCGTGTCGTTGGCGGGCGCGCGCCGCGGTTCGCGTCGGCTGGTCGAGAGCGGCGTAGGCGCCTTCTATCTGGTCGCGGCCATCATGACGGTGGCATCCGCTGTCATGACGCACGCCTTCGTCACCAACGACTACAACATCAAGTACGTCCAGCGCTATTCAGATCGTGTGCAGCCGCTCTTCTACAAGATCACGTCGTACTGGGGCGGCCTCGACGGATCGATCATGTTCTGGGTGTTCCTGCTGTCCCTGTTCGGCGCCCTCGCGGTGTACGTCAATCGCGACCGGCATCGCGAACTGATTCCGTACGTCGTCGCGATCATCTCCGGGGTACAGATGTTTTTTCTGTTCCTCATGGTGATCCACAAGAACCCGTTCGACACCTTCCTGGTGCAGACGCCGGCCGACGGACAGGGCCTCAATCCGCTGCTGCAGAACATCTACATGGTGGTGCATCCGCCGAGCCTGTATATCGGGTTCGTGGGGATGACCATTCCGTACGCCTTCGGGATGGCGGCGCTCATCACCGGCCACCTCGACGATTCGTGGCTGCGCGCGGTGCGGCGGTGGACGATGGTCAGCTGGCTGTTCCTGTCGCTGGGCCTGACCCTCGGTATGATCTGGGCCTACGAAGTGCTGGGCTGGGGCGGCTACTGGGGCTGGGATCCGGTCGAGAACGCCGGCCTGCTGCCGTGGCTCACCGCCTCTGCGTTTCTGCACTCGGTGATCGTGCAGGAGCGCCGCGGCATGCTCAAGGTGTGGAACGTCGCGCTGGTCATCACGACGTTCTTCCTGACGATCTTCGGGACCTTCATGACGCGCTCGGGCGTGGTGCAGTCGGTGCACGCCTTCGGCGAAGACCGCGCGCTGGCCTGGATGTTCTCGGTCTTCATGATCGCGATCCTGCTGTTCAGTTTCGGCTGGGTGATTCGCCGCCTCCCGATGCTCAAGCCCCGCTACGACATGGACTCGTGGCTCTCGCGCGAGGCCGCGTTCGTGGCCAACAACTGGATTCTGCTGATTGGCGCTGCTCTGGTGCTGTTCGGGACGATGTTCCCGACGCTGAGCGAAGTGCTGACCGGCAACCGACTCACGGTGGGGCCACTGTTTTTCAACAAGTGGATGATGCCCCTGGGCTTGGTGCTGCTTGGACTGACCGGCGTGGCGCCCCTGCTGGCCTGGCGGCGGTCCACGATGTCGAACCTGCGTGAATCGTTCGTGTGGCCGATGGTCGCCGGGCTCGTGGTGGCCGCCGCGCTGGCGGCGCTGGGCATGCGAGTGTGGGCCTCGGGCGTGTGTTTCGCCTTGTGCGCGTTTGTCACCGCGACAATCATCCAGGAATTCCTGCGCGGCGCCTGGGTGCGCAAAGACGCCACGGGCACCGACCTGCTGACCGCCACGGTCGGCCTGGTGATGCGCGAACGCCGCCGGTACGGCGGCTACATCGTCCACCTGGGGATCGTCCTCATGTTCCTGGGCTTCGCCGGCGAAGGTTTCAAGCTCGACACGCAGGTGCTGCTCAAGCAGGGCGAATCGGCCACGCTGCGGCACTACACCGTGCGGAACATGGGCGTCAAAGTGAGCGACGACGGGCAGAAGCAGATGGTGACCGGACAGGTCGCCGTGTCGGAGGACGGCAAGCCGGCCGGGATGCTGTATCCGGCCCGCGCGTTCTACCGCAAGCACGAGGAGCAGCCGACCACCGAGGTCGCCATCCGCCGGGCCCTCGACGAGGATTTGTACCTGGTGATGCCGGCCTACGAGTTGAAGGATCAGTCGATGAGCCTGCAGGTCGTCATCAATCCGCTGGTGAGCTGGATCTGGATGGGCTTCGGCATTCTCGTGCTGGGCACCGGCATTGCGCTGTTGCCGGAGCGGGCATTTGAATTCGCAGTGAGTCGTGCACCTGCCGGAGCCACGACCGTGACGTAACGCCGCACGGCCACCGCCGAACGCGCGAGGCAGCCGACTACCCATTGAGCACGCGGGAGCATCGACCCATGGCACGCAAGACCACGACAACCGGATCGGCCGGCGGCACCCGCCGACCCGGCGCGCCCGCACCACTGCCTCCACCGCCCGCGCCTGCGGCAGAGGGCGGGATCCATCCGTGGCATCTGCTGGTGCTGGGTGTGCTGGTCGCGGCTTCGGCCGGCGCCGTGGCCACGCGCGAGGGCGGCACGGTCCAGACGGTGGCGGTGACCGTTACCGTGCTGACGGCGGGCCTGGCGGCGGCAGGGATGGCGCGCACGCTGGGGCCGCTGGTCGCGGTGGACGCCGGCGAGGAGACCGACATGCTGGCGGGTCGGACACGCGCGGCACTCGAGCGCGAGAAGATGCTGGTGCTGCGATCGATTAAGGAAGTCGAGTTTGATCGCGCGATGCACAAAATCTCGGAGGCCGACTACAACGAGATCGTGCCCAGACTTCGGGTGCGCGCGGTCGGCCTGATCCGGCAGCTCGAAGGCGGCGGCGGGTACCGTGGGTTGATCGAGCGCGACCTGGCGGCGCTGATGGGGACACCGGCGGCGGGGACGGCCAAACCCGAGGTCGCAACCCCGGTGACCATGGCGGCACCGGCGGTCGAGACCCAATCCGCGTCCGCAGCGGTGGCGGGCACCTGCCCGTCGTGCGCCATCGTGAATGACAGTGATGCCAGGTTCTGCAAATCGTGCGGGGCGCGGCTTTCGGAGGCGGTATGACGGCGCGTCGCGTACTCGGCCTGATGGCGGTGGGTGTGCTGGTCATGGTGTCGCCGTCGCTCCGGGCCCAGATGCCGGACGTGCGCCAGATGTCGGGGATCCCGATGCCGGCCGGCGACCTGCAGCCCGGCACGGTTGTGGTGCGCGTGGTGCGCGGCGGCTTGAGCGACAACATTGTCGGACAGGCTGTCGACCTGATGGTGGGAGGCGTGTCGCAGACGGTCAAGACCGACGCCGACGGCCACGCCCAGTTCTCGGGTGTGGCGGTCGGTGCGACGGCTCGGGCACTGGCGCTGATTGATGGCGTAAGGGTGACCTCGCAGTCGTTTCCGATGCCTGCAGCCGGCGGCATTCGCCTGCTGCTCGCTGCGGGCGGCGGCGCCGATGCTGCGGCCCCGGCCGGTCCCGCACCGGTTGCGGCGGTGCCTGGCGTCGCCGTGATCGGCGGCGATAGCCGCGTCCAGATCGAGTTCGACGACGACTCGTTGACGGTGTTCTACATTCTGGACATCGTCAATGCGGGCAGCGCCCCGATCGTGCCGAAAACGGAGGTCGCCTTCGACCTGCCGCTGGCCGCGCAGCAGCCCAACATGCTCGAAGGGTCGTCTCCGCAGGCGACGCTGCGCGGGCATCGCGTCACCATTGCCGGTCCGTTCGCGCCCGGTTCGACGCCCGTCCAGATTGCCTTCGCCTTGCCCCCCGGGGGAAGCGAACGATTTATCGAGCAGGCGTTTCCCCTGGCCTGGGCCAGAGTCCAGGTGATCGCGACGAAGATCCCGGGCCTGGCACTCTCGTCGGCGCAGTTGGGCTCGGTGAGCGAGGTGCCTGGCGACACGCACAGTTTCATGCTGGGTACCGGCCCGACGCTGGCGGCGGGCGCCGTCCTCAACGTCGCGCTGAGCGGCGTTCCTTCGAGAAATCGGACGGGCCGATACGCGGCGCTCGTGCTGGCGGTGCTGGTGCTGCTCGGAGGGGTGTGGGGTGCGGCGACCGCCAGTGCACGAACAGGCGATTTGGCGCGGAAAGCCGAAGTGGAGCAGCGCCGGGCCAGACTGCTCGCCGAATTGGTCCGGCTCGACAAGCAGTTCCAGGCCGGCGGCGCCGACACGACGCGGTACCAGAGCCGGCGAACCGACCTGCTCAATCAACTGGAGCGCGTCTACGGCGAACTGGATCAGCACGCAGGCGGATCGGGCGAGGGACTTGTGGCGTGAGCGTCGACTTCGACTGCGTAACGGTCGACAACCTCTCGCGGAATTTCGGACGGCGCCGCGCACTCAATCGCGTCAACCTGACGTGCCGGGCCGGGGAGATCGTCGGGTTGCTTGGTCCCAACGGCGCGGGCAAATCGACGCTGCTGGCCATCCTGTCGACACTGCTCACACCTTCTTCGGGCGAGGTCCGCTATGGGTCGGTCACCGCGATCGCCTCGGGCGCGGCCTTGCGCGGATCACTGGGCCTGCTGGGCCACGATCTTTATCTGTATCCCGAATTGACGGCGCGCGAAAACCTCGAATTCTTTACGCGGCTGTACGGCTGCCCCGACGTGTCGGCCGTGGTGGACGCGGCGCTCGGGCGGGCGATGTTGCGCGAACGAGCCGACGACCTGGTGTCGGGCTTCTCGCGGGGCATGCGGCAGCGCCTCGCGCTGGAGCGGGCCCTGCTGCACCAGCCGCGACTGTTGCTGCTCGACGAGCCGTTTACGGGCCTCGACGATGCCTCGGGCCAGGCACTGGTGGCCCGACTGCGCGGCCTTCGAGACGACGGCCGCATCGTGCTGGTGGCGACGCACGACCTCGACCTGGCCGAGGGCCTGCTGGACCGTGTGGCGATTCTGCGCGATGGGCGCCTGTGGATGGCGGAGTCCTCGTCGGCCAGTTTGCGCGAGCGCTATCGTGATGCGGTCGCGGTGGCACGCGCATGACGCAATTCCTGCGCGTGGCCTGGATCGTGATGCGGAAGGATCTCACCGTGGAGGTGCGGAGCCGCGAGATTCTCTACACGACGGTGTTCTTTGCCGCCTCGTGCGTCCTGGTGTTCGCCTTCGCACTGGTGCGAGAAGGGCGTCCGATGGAAGACGCGGCCGCGGGCATCCTCTGGATCGCCATCGCGTTCGCGGGCACGCTGGCGCTGGGCCGGACCTTCGAGCGCGAGCGCCAGACCGAAACGCTGCGGGCGCTGATGCTGGCGCCGTCGGACCGGCCCGCCATTTATGTCGGCAAGCTGCTGGGGATCCTGCTGCTGCTCGGCGTGGTCGAACTGGTACTGGTGCCGATGGTGGCCTTGCTGTTCAACGCGCCGTTTGGCGCCAGTCTGGGTTGGCTGATCGCGCTGCTGGCAGGCGGCACGCTCGGGTTCGTCTCGGTCGGGACGCTGTTTGCCGCGATGCTGGTGCGGGCTCGCAGCCGGGACGTCCTGCTGCCGGTGCTCTTGTATCCGATCACGATTCCCATCATCATCGCTGGGGTGCGAGGCACCGTGGCCTTGCTGCAGGCGGTGCCCGACGAGCCGATGGCCCGGTTCTGGGCCGCGCTGCTGGTGTTTTTCGACGTCGTGTTCGTGACCCTTGCCCTGTGGACCTTCGAACCGCTGATGACGGAGTAGTGATGGCACGAGCCTTTACGCCGCTGGCCGTTCTCGCGATGTTGCTGTTCGCCATCGCACCGTTTTATGTCGCGTCTGCGCCCGACGAGCAGACCATGGGACTGATCCAGCGCGTCTTCTACTATCACGTCCCGTCGGCGATGCTGTTGTTTCTCTCGGCGTTCGTGTGCGGAATCGGCAGCGCGGTGTTTCTGTTCAAGCGGTCGGCCGCCGCTGATCGGGTGGCGGTCGCGGCGGGCGAGCTCGCCGTGGCATTCGGGTTGATCGTGCTCATCACGGGGCCGATGTGGGCGCGCAAGGCCTGGGGCGTCTGGTGGCAGTGGGACGCGCGGCTGACCTCGTCGCTGCTGTTGTGGATGATGTTTGTCGCCTACCTGCTGGTGCGGCGGTACGGGGGCCCAGGCTCGGAGAAACTGTCGGCGGCGATGGCGATTTTCGGCATGGCGAACGTCCCGTTTGTCTACGTGTCGGTGAATTTCTGGCGGACGATCCATCCGAACACCAACGTCGTGATGACGCTCGGGTCGGGGATGCGCGGGCCGTTCTGGTTTTGCGCGGCGTCATTCCTGCTGCTGTACGTGCTGCTGTTGACGCTCCGGCGGCGCCTCGAAGAGCAGCGAGCCAGCGTGGAGCAGCTCTACCTGGCGCTCGATGACTGATGCAGCCCCGGTGGTGGTGGGGCGTCGGTGTCCGGGAAATTGGCTTTCAGGCGTGAGGCGATTCGTATGAAGCGACGTGTGATGACCATCGTCGGGGTGATGCTGATGACCGCAGGCTCGCTTGTCGGCGTGGCACAGCAGCCTCCGGCAGGCCAGGCGCCGGGCGATTTCCTGCCTGTCAGTTCGCTCCCGGCCGTCGAGCAACTGCCGGCCGCGCCGCTCATGATCGGCGCCTACGCTGTGGTGTGGGTGGTGCTGCTGGTGTATGTGTGGTCGATCTGGCGGCGGATGAAGAAGGTCGAAGGCGAACTCGCCGACCTGCGCAGCCGCCTGCAGTCCCGATAGGAGGCGTGTGATGGGCGCCGGGCACTTCCTCTACGTCCCGTCGATGATCGTCATCGGCATTGTCATCGGCTGGATTCTAGGGTCGCGGGCGGCCCGCGACGCGTTCGCCGTCGAAATGAAGCGGCGGGAGGCCGACGCGGCCCGCAAGGCCGCGAAAGCCGCCAAGGCCCCCGCGTAGGCGCGTCAGCGTCCGACCGAGAGACGATTGGCGAGGCGCTCGGGCAGCCCGGCCTCCCTGATGGCACGCTGGGCGGAGGCGATGTCGTAAGACACCCGAAACACGGTCACCGTTTTCGCCGCGTCATCGGCAATGCCGTACGCCGCTCGCGGATCGGAATCCCGCGGCTGACCCACCGATCCCACATTCGCCAGATACGCGCGTCCGGGTTCCAGACGCAGCACAACGCCATCAGACAGTTCGTGGTGCCGCATTTCGTTGCTGCCGTACGAGTAGGCCTGGGGCAGGTGCGTATGCCCGAACAGGCATAGCGGATGCCGAGTGGTCCGCAGCGCCACGAGCGCGTCGAGCGTCTCCAGCACGTACGCATCCTCGTCGAACGGCGTACCGTGACAGATCTCGATCCAGTCGTTAACCGCCAGCGGGCCCGGCGCCAGGTCGCGCACCGTGGTGGCGTGGTCCGGAGTCAGCGCGCGGCGCGTCCAATCGGCGCCTTGCCTGGCCGCCTCGTTGAACGATTCGGCATCGTCCAGGCCGGCGACCACGCGATCGTGATTTCCGCGCACCGCCGCCGCTACGGGCAGGGCAGCGATGGCGTCGAGCACCTCGTTGGGCTGGGCGCCGTACCCGACCAGGTCGCCAAGCAGCAGCACGCGTTCGAAACCGCGCGTCCGCGCATCCGCCAGCACCGCGTCGAGTGCGGCGGCGTTGGAATGGATATCAGCAAGCACCAGAAAGCGCATAGGGTTGGCGAGCGGCCGGCATCGCCGACCACGCACGCTTGTCGCCCATTATGACGCAGACCGGACCGTCCCGAGATTGATCAGTCCGGCGACGGGCTTCGTCACACTGACGGCCGTGTCTCGCCTGCGATCAGCCTGGCCGATGTGGCGGCTTCGGCACTGCGTTCCGCGGGCACACAGCGGTGGGCCTGCTCGTGCGTGGAAGGGCTATGCCCCCAGCCATTCGACGATGAACTCGGCGAGTTCACCCAGTGGCTGTCGGGCCGCGTCGAGACGGACGTGGGCCTGCGCGTAGGCAGGCAGTCGCGACAGGTAGAGTTGTTCCATCTGCACGCGGTTCGGGGCAAGCGGGCGGCTGCCGTCGAGCGGAATCCGACCGAGCAGCGCCTGGAAGGGCACATCGATCCAGAACACCACGCCGTCGGCGAGCATGGCGGCGCGCGTGTCGGCCTCGACGAATGTCCCACCGCCGGTGGCGACCACCGCGTGGCGGAGCGGCAGGAGATCTCGCACCACGGCGCGTTCGAGCGTGCGGAAATACGCCTCGCCGCTCTGGGCGAAGATCTCGCGGATCGCCCGCCGTTCGCGCGACTCGATCTGGACGTCGACGTCCTCGACTTTCCAGCCGAGCCGGCGTCCGAGTTCGCGCGCCAGAGAGGTCTTGCCCGCGCCCATGAATCCGACCAGATAGACCTTGTCGGTTCTCATCACGCGCACATCCGAGCCAGCAGCTCGAAGAAGCCGGGGTACGAGACCGAGACCGCCTCGGCGCCGCTGATGGTGGTGGGGCCGGTTGCGCCGAGCGCGGCGACGGCAAACGTCATGGCGAGCCGGTGGTCGCCGGCCGCATCCACCAGCCCGCCCCGCAGGCGCGTGGCTCCGTCGATGCGAAACCCGTCGGGCGCCTCCTCGATGTCGGCGCCCATCGCGCGCAACCCGGCGGCCAGCGCCGAAATGCGGTCGCTCTCCTTGACGCGCAGTTCGGCCGCGCCGGTCACCGACAGCCGGCCGCCAAAGGTCGCCAGCGCGGCCAGCGCCGGCAACTCGTCGATGAGGCCGGGCACTTCCGACGGCGTCACGACGACCTCGCCGAAGCCGTGGTGCGCCACGCGCATCGATCCTCTCGATTCGGCCTCGATGTCGGCGGACGCGGTGATCGACACCTCGGCGCCGAACCGCCGCAGGACGTCGAGAAATCCGATGCGGGTGGGATTCAATCCCACGTCGCGAATGTCGATCGACGACCCGGGAAGGGCCGCGGCGGCCACAGCCCAGAACGCCGCCGACGAGGGATCGCCTGGCACGGTGAGGTGGACGGCAAAGAGGCGCTGGCCGCCGGCCACGCTCACCACGCCCTGGTCGACCTCAACGCGGACGCCGAAGGCCGACAGCATCCGTTCTGTGTGATCGCGGGTGGCGACCGACTCCCGCACGGTGGTGCGCCCAGCGGCGTGCAGGCCCGCCAGAAGAATGGCACTCTTGACCTGCGCGCTGGGCACGGGCATCAGATAGTCGATCCCCTGCAGCGTCGAGCCCGTCACGATCGCGGGCAGGCGTCCGTCCGACGTCTCGATGCGAGCGCCCATCAGGGCCAGCGGCTCGACGACCCGGCGCATGGGGCGGCGCTGCAGCGAGGCGTCGCCGTCGATGCGCGTGCGGAACGTGCTGGGCGCCAGCACCCCCATCAACATGCGGGAGGTCGTGCCGGAATTCTGTGCATCGAGACCGTCGGGCGCCGGCCGCAGGCCAGAGAGCCCCGCCCCGTCGATGCGCCACGTCCCGGGTTGGCCGCGGTCTGATTCGGGCACCGATGTCGCCATCACACCCAGGCGCTTCAGGCAGTCGAGCGTGGCTCGGCAGTCGTCGCCGGGGGCCAGGTTGACGATTTCTGATCGTCCTTCCGCCAGCGCCGCGAGGAGAAGGGCTCGGTGAGAAATCGACTTGTCGCCGGGAACCCGGATCACGCCCTCGATGCGGCGGGCGGGCTGGATGGTGATGGTGCGGCCCGTGTTCACCTTGGCACTATAGCACCGGCCCATCGGCCCGTCCTGCGGACCGCTTCGCATCGCGTGGCGCGGTGGGCTGTGTTAGGCTAACAGATGTCGTGAGACCTCGTTGTCCTCGAGTTCGCCTATGACACTGCCCAGCAAGGGCTCCACCGTCAGCCTACGCTTCAATAGCGCATTCGAGATGCTCGATCTGGTACAGGTCGTCAGCGACCGGATTACGCGGATGCTCGAGTTCGAGGATGACGCGCTGGTCTGGATGGAAGTGGCGGTGCGGGAGTCGGTGATCAACGCGATTAAACACGGCAATCGGTTCGACACGTCGAAGATGGTGTTCGTCGAATTCGCGATTCGACCCGAGCACGAGCCGCGGGAACTGGTCGTGTCGATTCGCGACCAGGGCGCCGGGTTCGATCCCGACACGCTGCCCGACCCGCTGGCCCCGGAAAACCTCCTCAAGTCGAGCGGACGGGGCATCTTCTTCATGCGCAGCTTCATGGACGAGGTCTGCATCGAACAGGCCGCCGGAGGCGGCACCGTCGTACGCCTCACCAAAACGCTGCCGGGGCGGGCGTAGTCGGCCCATGGCAGTACCAGAAACGGCGGCATTCCTCGCCACCGCGATCGATATCGTGCTGCGCGCCGGCGAACTCCAGATGCGCCGGTTCGGCGGCGATTTCCGCGTCGACATGAAGGGCGCCATCGACCTGGTGACCGAGGTCGATCTCGAAGTCGAACGGATGTGCCGCAAGGTGCTCGGTGAGCGATTTGCGTCGCACGACATTCTCGCCGAGGAGTTGGGCGGGGAGCCTGCGGCGGTGTCGGGCACGAGCGAGTACTGCTGGATTTTCGATCCGATCGACGGCACCACCAACTACGCGCACGGCTTGCCGATTTTCTGCGCGTCGCTGGGGCTCGAGATCCGGGGACGGATCGACGTCGCGGCGGTCTACGATCCGACGCGTCGCGAACTCTTTACCGCGGAGCGGGGCGTCGGCGCGTTTCTCAACGGGACGCGCATGGCGGTGTCGAAGGCGGCCGAGTTGGTTGATTCGGTGCTGGTGACCGGTTTTCCCTACAACATCCACCAGAACCCGGAAGACATTCTCGGCCTGTTCGGATCCTTCATCACCCGCGCCAGGGCCGTGCGGCGACTGGGGTCGGCCGCGCTCGACCTCTGCTACGTTGCGGCAGGCCGGTTCGACGGATTCTGGGAAGCGAGCCTGCGCCCGTGGGACGTCGCGGCAGGCGCCCTGCTGGTCGAAGAGGCCGGCGGGCGAGTGTGCGGCATGGACGGCGGGCCGTTCGCCGCTCGGGCCGGCCACGTGGTGGCCGCCAACCCGGCGGTGCTGACGCCCATCCTCGAGTTGATCGCCCAATTCCGTCGCGATCGCTCACTTCCGCGGACGTCCTGACATCTCCGCAGGACATCGATGCCGGTCGGCGAGCCCTCGCCGGGAGGCCAACACCAGCCGCGTCCGCGCGAACTCCACGCAAACGGGCCGGTCTGCCCGGCGTTCTGGCCGCACGAGCCGGTCTCGAGAGATGGCACCGATCGTGCTCCGCCTGTATCGAACGTCTTTCTTGTGGGGGCTGCATGTTGAGACAAAACGCCGGTGTCGCGATTCTCGCTCTCTCACTGCTGGGGCTGGCGGCGAGGCCTGCGCCGGCCCAGCAAAGCATCAGTGTTCAGTTCGGGGCGTTCGCACCGCGCAGCCAGGACGCGCGCGCGGCCGGAGACGTGCTGGTGACGGACCGGCAGTATCTGCTGTTCAATCTCAGCGACCTCAAAGGCCTGTCGGGAGGCGGAGAGTGGCTGATCGGCGCGGGCGACCATCTAGAGTTCGGGCTCGGCGTAAGCTACTTCCAGCGGGCACTGCCGTCGGTCTACGAGGCCTGGGTCAACGCCGATGGCAGCGACATCGCGCAGGACTTGAAACTGCGGGTGATTCCGGTGATGGCGACGGTCAAGTACCTGCCGTTTGGCGCACAGGCCGCGTTCCAGCCCTACGTCGGCGTTGGTCTGGCCGTTTACCTCTGGCATTACAGCGAAACGGGCCAGTTCGTCGATTTTAAAGACAACAGCATTTACCGGGCGGCCTACGTCAGCACGGGCACTGCAGTCGGACCGGTCGCCACCTTCGGCGTGCGGGCCCGGATGTCTCGCCAGGCCGACGCCGGCGTGGAAGTGCGCGCGCAGTGGGGGCAGGGCGCACTGTCGAACGACTTTCTGAGCAATAAGATCGACCTGGGCGGAGTGAGCCTGCTGGCGACGATTCGAATCCGGTTCTAGCGACGCGCGTCTACGGCTAGGAACTGGTGGCCTCTGCGGTTGCGACGCGGTCAGTCGCCGGCGAAGGAGGCCAGAATCGAGCGGCAAGCCGGGCCGGAAGCGGCGTCCAGACCCGAGCCAACGCCAGGCACGCCAGGAGGTACGGCACCGCCAGCAGCCACGTGTACCGGTGGAGGCTGCCCCCGAGCACGATTGCCGTCCCCACGGCGAACCGCAGCGAATCCTGCACAACCAGCACAGCCATCGAATGGCGCCCGGCCCAGGCCAGGCTTCGTCTCACCCTCGGAAGCGAGGTGGCGGCGACCGTCGCCATCCAAAGCCCTGGCAGTGCCACGACAAGCGCCACGATCGGGCCAATCACTCCAGGCAACGTGCCTGGCGCATTGGCGCCGACGCTCAGCCACTGGGCAGCCAGCAGAACGACGGCCGCAGGAACGAGAAGGCCGAGTCGTCGGCCATCCCTGCGCGAATCCCGCCGCTGCGGCATCCATGTGGCGAGCATCATGCCCAGCGCCAGCGGCGCAAGCCGGAACGGAAGGAAGTGGATCACGGTGGCGTTCGGATCGAACGTCGACAACGGCGGGTAGGTGAAGACAAGCCAGCGCCCACACCACGTCACCACCAGCGCGCCCGCCGCAAACCGCCACGGCCCGGCCCGCTCCAGCCAGCGTCGCAGCAGCGGAAACACGCAATACACCTGCAGGACGAGCACGATGTACCACATCGACGGCGCCACGACCTGCATGGTCCGCTGACTCTCGAAGCGGCCGATCACGCTGAGCGATCGAAGAATGTCGCCAGGCTCAACCAGGTAAAGATGCCCCGCCAGCAGAGAGCCCCGCTGCAGTTCGGCGGCGATGCCGGCACCACCCGCAAGGGCACGGATCGTCGAGAGTCCGACGATGACCGCGAGGGTGAGCAGACTGCCCAGCCAGTAACTCGGCAGAACCGATCGGAACCGACGCTGCCAGAACGTCCACGCGCCGGACGGCGGCCTGAGCATCAGCACCAGCCCGGTCACCAGGAGAAACAGGTCAACGCGAAACGACGGCAGGCCCGCCATCGCGCCGGCCGCGCTTCCCAGGACGCCGCGAATCGATCCCTCCCGCAGCGCTTCGACAAACGCCCGCGCACCGACTTCGGCGCCGGGCACTCCCCGCGTATCCACGTAGAGATGAAAGAGCGACACCCACAGAATCGTCGCTCCGCGCAGCACGTCGATCTCGGGCGGAATCGCGGCACCCAACCGTCGCAGGTCGGGCATGGTGATCTTCATGCCTGCCTCGGATGCCAACGCCCGCCGTTGGCGGCTCGCCGCGGGTCAACGCGCATCGTTGCTCCCCGCCATCCGGCGCATTCGGCGATGTCGCGTCAGCCACAGTTCGACAATCATCGCGAGCATTCGCGTGGCCGCCTTGAGGGTTCCAGCCACCGTGCCGGAGATCTTCGACTGACCGATTCTGGGCCGCGTGCGGACGGGAAGTTCCATCGTCCGCAGGCCCCGCTCGGCCGCCTTCACCTGCATCTCGATGGTCCAGCCCCACGTGCGATCCGCCATCTCGAGCGCGCGCAACGCCGGTGCCGAGATCGCCCGAAACGGCCCGAGGTCGGTGTAGCGCGTGCCCCAGATCAGGTTGATCGCCCCGACGCAGAACCGGGTTCCCGCCAGGGCGTGCCACGGCCGGCCCGACCCGACCCGCGTCCCGATGACCAGGTCGGCCTGCCCTGCATGGATGGGGGCCAGCAGTTCGGTCAGTTGTTCGGGCTCTTCGCTGAAGTCGGCGTCCAGAAAGGCGATGATGTCGGCGTCGCCGCACGCGTCGAGGCCGGCCAGGCATGCCGCGCCGTACCCGCGTCTGGGTTCCCGAATCACTCTCGCGCCCGCCGCCTCGGCGGCAGCGGCCGTCTGGTCGGTCGACCCGTTGTCGACCACGATGGCGCGTGCCGCCGCGATCGGCAGATGTGCCAGGACGCGTCCGATGGACGCTTCTTCGTTGAGCGCCGGAATGATCACCCAGACGCAGGAAGTGGTCACGAAATCGCGCCACCGCAACTCGAGCCGGCACCCGCCGTACATCCGTAACAGTGCAGACCCGTGACGATGTGTCGCGTCTCGAGCCGGTGGGCGTCGAAGGCGTCGATGTGATCCGGCGCACCGTGATTGATGGGGAGGTCGAGCATCTGGTTGAAGTCGCAGTCGTAGAGCGTGCCGTCCCACGCCACCGACACCGTCGTCCGGCACATCAGGCTGCATGCGGTCGCCGGGTTGTGCGCGTCGATCAATTTCTGCATGTACGCGTGGTAGCGGCCGCGGGCCTCGAGGGACGCTCGAAAGCGACCGATGGGCATGTTGACGATCGCAAAAAGCGAGTTGAAGACGATCCCGTATCTGTGGCCCAGTTCGCGCTTGAAATCGGATTCAAGGCAGCGCTGCGCCGGAGGGAGGCAATCGCCCGAGGGGTTGAACGCGAAATGCAGGCGACGAAATCCGTCGAGGGCGCCATACCCCAACGCGTTCAGCCGCCGCACCACCTCGATCGCCTGGTCGAAGACGCCGGCGCCTCGCTGGGCGTCGGTCGGCCCGGAGACGAACGAGGGCAGGCTGGCGATGATCTCAACATCGTGGGCGGCAAGAAACTCCGCCAAGTCGGCGTGTTCCGGGGCCAGCATGACGGCCAGGTTCGAGCGCACCGTCACCCGCCGGCCAAGCGCACGCGCGTGTTCGACCAGTCCGCAAAACGACGGGTTCATTTCCGGTGCGCCGCCGGTGATGTCGATGGCCGGGATCGGCACACGCTCCAGCAGGCGCATGCAGGACGCCGCGGTCGCCGACGACATGATCTCGGAGCGATCGGGCCCGGCTCCGACGTGGCAGTGGCCGCACGCCAGGTTGCAGCGCTTGCCGACGTTGATCTGCAGCACCTCGATGCCGGTCGCACGCAGCGGATAGAGAGCGGCGTCGCGCAGGGCGAGATCAAACGATCGCACAGGCACGCTCACGTGCCGACCATGCCGGCGGCGTTACGCGTCCGCACGCCTCGTGCCAGACCGTGCTGGGGGTGGTAACCATCCATCGTTCACCTCGCGGGAAGGTCCCATTCTACCTCATCGGTTCACCGTCCCGCTGCGCCCCAGATCTGTTCGACGCGACGATCGCGGCCGCACCCCGCGCGATACTCGTGATACCGGGTCGGATTCTTTCTGTAGAAATTCTGATGGTAGTCTTCCGCCTTGTAGAACGTGGTGAGCGCGACGATCTGAACCGCCACCGGCCGATTGAACCGAGCTTCGATGCGGGCTTTCGACGCCTCGGCCAGACGCTTCTCCTGCTCGGTCTGATAGAAGATCACCGGCCGGTATTGCCGGCCCACGTCGCAGAACTGGCGGTCGCCGGTAAACGGGTCGACGTGATGCCAGTAGTAATCGAGCAACTGCTCGTACGACGTTTTGCCCGGGTCGTAGGCCACCTCGACCGATTCGGCGTGCCCGGTGCGGCCCGCCGAGACCTGATCGTACGAGGGATTCGATTCGGTCCCGCCGGCAAATCCCGACGTGGTGGCGACCACGCCCGGCACCTTGTCGAAGTCCGATTCGACGCACCAGAAACAGCCGGCGGCAAAGACGGCTTTGGCGACGCCGGCAGTCTGGCCAGCCGGGCGCGCCGCGACACTCCCCACGAGCAGGGCGACGCATGCCGCGCCGGCCAGCATCACACCAACGGCGTTACGCACAGGTTGTCTCCAACGCGTCCGGCCGCGTCATGTGGATGGGCTGAACGTCATGGCCACACCGTTCATGCAATACCGTTTCCCGGTCGGCCGGGGGCCATCGTCGAACACGTGCCCCAGGTGGCCGCCGCACCGATGGCAGTGGACCTCGACCCGCGTTTCGACCAACGAACGGTCGATCGTGGTGCCCACGCCGCCGTCGATCGGGGCCCAGAAACTCGGCCAGCCCGTCCCGCTTTCGTACTTCGTCTTCGACGAGTACACGGGCAAGGCGCACGCCGCGCACAGAAACGTGCCGGCGCGGTGCTCCTTGTTGAGCGGGCTCGATCCCCCGGGTTCGGTGCCGTGTTTTCGCAGCACCGCGTACTGGGCAGGCGTCAACGTGCTTTTCCACTCCGCATCGGTCTTCGTCACTTCGAAGGATTCCTCCGGCTCCGACGCGCCCGCACCCCGGGCACGGTTCAGAACTGCGGCAACCGTCGCCAACCCCGCCGCAACCACCAGCGCTCTTCTGGTCATCGGTCGTCTCCTCAGCGAATCGGTCTCCGGCACGCCAGGCACCGGCACACCACCTCGCTAGTAAATCTGACTCCCTCGACCGCCAAACGGATCCCGGTCGATTCCATCGCCAACAGGAGCGCGACCAGCCGAGGCGCGCAGCATGTCGAGCACGATGCCGCCTTCGGCGTCGAAGCGGCCAAACGCCAGGACGCCGGTGGGGCACTGCTGGACGCAGGCCGAGCAGCGCACGCACTCCGGGTCCTGCATCGGCAGTCCGCGATTGGCCACCTGCATGACGTCGATGCCTTGATGGCAGACCGCTGTGCACACGTTGCAGGAGATACATTTCGCCTTGTCCGAAAAGATACGGAAGCGCGAAAACCTGGCGTAAATGTGCATCAACGCCGCCAGCGGGCAGGCAAACCGGCACCAGACCCGTCCGCTCGCCCAGAAATACATGCCGACGCCGACAATCCCGGCGAGCAGCGTATCCACCAGCCACGCGTAGTTGAAGAAGGGCACGCCGTTCAACAGCGCCCGGCCCGCGTGCGCGGCCCACGACGCGGGACCGAGCCACCAACCGGCGACGCGGAGCCCCAGTAACAGGGCGGCGATGGCGAGAATCGCCTGACCCAGCATGTTGACGCGGTTCCACACGGGGCCGTGCGGCATCTTCTGGCGGTGTCGGTCGCCCACGGTCTCGGCCAACGCACCGCACGAACAGATCCAGCCGCAGTAGGCGCCCTTGCCCCATCGCCACACGATGAGCGGAATGACGACAAAGGTCTGGCAGGCACTGATGCCGAGCCACATCCACATTGGCCGTTCGGTGAACACGTTGTAGACGTTCAACGGGAAGGCGAGAACCAGGCCGTACGCCCGCCAATACGCCCGTTCGTGACCGATGCCCCCGTCATAGCTTTCAAACAGCTGATCCGCCAGCCAGCCAAGTGTGCGCCCGGGCTCGAACCATCCGTTTCTGCCGATCCACGGGAGCAGTTCCGGCAGAAGAAACAGGGGCACGCACTGCACGGCCATCAGCGTGAGTGTCTGGCGCCGCACGTACGGCGTTGGACGCCGCCGAATTCGCCGGACGCCGAACACGACCACCACGGCGCAGTAGGCGAGTGTGTAGTAGAAGCCGGGATTGCCCAGGCTGAGCTTGAGCGAGTAGAGCAGATGGGTCGGCCGGTTCGCCCACTCGGCGACCTGTCCTCCGAGCGCGTCGATGGCGCCCGGCACGTTGTATGGGAACGCGCGGTGCGCTGCCGCCAGTGGTTGCAGGGGAAACTCCTGATGGGGGCTCTTCCAGTGGTACAGGACCACGCAGCACAACAGGAATGCGAGACACGCACACCAGGTCGCCGGCCGCCATTCGCCGCGAATCGGCAGGCGCGATCGGCGGAAGAACTCCAGGGGCGCCTCCCGGCCGATCATCGCGAAGACCACCTCGTTGGGAATCGACGTCGTCGCGGTCGTGTCGTCGCGCAGCTCGACCGTGTCGGCGTCCACGCGCGTCACCTGCGTGCCCGGCATCAGGCACAGCGACCCGCCAGACATGGTGGAGGTCGCACACGTCGCGGAGGTGGTGTCGGGTTGGGACGCGGGACGGGTGGGGGGAGCGGGATCGGTGACGCACGCTGCCACGCCAACGCCGCGCTGAGCCCGGGCAAGCGCGTCGAGGTTGTCGGGTTTGACCCGCGCCAGTTCGCGCCTCCGGTAGGAGAGCGTCACCCACGCGCCCGCCGACGCGAGGGCGACGGCGGCCTCGATGGCGCTGTCGCCTCCGCCGACCACCAACACCTGCCTGGCCCGGAACGGCTTCGGATCGTGGAGCCTGTTGTACACCTTGCCGAGGTCGTCGCCCGGACAGCCCAGCTTGCGGTAGTTGCCGCTTCGCCCAATCGCAATGATCACGCGCTGGGCGCGGGTGGCCTGTCCATCCGCGTGGTGCACGATCAAGACACCCGCTCGGCGCTCGACGCGGTCGACGTGCGAGATCACGGGTTCGACGCCGGCCTGTGCACGTTGCCGCTCGAGTTCGGCAATCAGACCCTCCTTGACCGTCGCCGCCATCTGGAGGCCGCCCGAAACCGCCATGTCTGGTGGATAGGTGAAGATGGGCTTGCCGGCCGGAAAGTTGGCGACCGTCGAGAACGCCTCGCTCGCCTCGAAGACGGTCGTGCGGAGGCCGGCCCGGCGGGCTTCGATCGTGGCGGCGACGCCAGAGACGCCGCCGCCAACGATAATCACGTCGAACAGTTCGTCGTCTGTGGACGGCCGAAACGTCGCCTCGGCGAGGATCGCCCGCACGGCCTGAGCGCCCGTCGCCGACGCGAACTTGAGGAGCGGAACGCCCGTGAGGTCGCCCACGATTCGCACGCCCGGCACCGCCGTCGCCCCGTCCTGCTGACACTCGGGAAGCGGTTCGACCGTTCCTGCCGGCCATTGCGTATGCAGCCAACGCGCGTAAGACGCCACCAGACTCACCTTTCGCTCCCGTCTGCGCACACTGGGCGCTCCAGGCCGAGGAGGGCCTGGACCGACGCCGGAGCCGTTCGAAGCCATGCTCGGGTGTGACGAGCGGCGCCGGCGTCGTTGGCCCCAGCCTGGCGCAGCGCGAATCCGAAATCCTCCGGGGTGTCGACGTCGGGCCATTCGGGAAGCAGCACGCCATTCAACCCGAGGTGCGCCGCCCGCTCAAGCGTGAGGCGCGCCACCGCGTCGGTGCTCCAGGGCATATCCACAAACAGCGAGGCGGCCGGACGTGTCAGGCCAATCAGGTTGTATCCGCCATCGGCGGACGGCCCGATCACGACGGCATCGGGGGTGCGGCGCAGGTGCTCGACCGCCATCTGCAAGTGCCGCTCGGGCAGCGTGGGCAAGTCGGATCCCATCACGACGGCCGCGTGGTATCCCAGCGCGCGAAGATCGTCGAAGGCCCCAATCATGCGGTCGCCCAGGTCCCCGTCTCGCTGCGGCACGAGGACATAACTCCCTGGAAGCAGGTCGTGGAACTGCGCGACCTGGGCTTGCGGGGTGTAGAGCACAACCCGGTGGACGCCCTCGACTCGGGCAACCGTTTCCAGTGTATCGAGCAGAATCGCCCGCCGGAGCGGAGTCCCGTCCGACACCCCCATGGGATCCAGGAGGCGCGTTTTTCCTGCCTCCGACGGCGCGCGCGCCATCACGGCAATCACCACCTCGGTCTGCGGGACCGTGCGCGGCGCAGTCATGGCGAGAGAGGCGGGGCGGCCCCCTGGTGCCCAGCCGACCTCGCGCCAGCGTGGCGGCGATACAGCACGGTTCCGCCCCCCGCAGCCACTTTGTCGAAGCCGTCCAGAAACGTGGGCCGCTGTCGCATCAGGGCCGCCAGCATGTCGCCGCCCCGGGCGCTTTCCTCAATCAGGATCCACTCGACGTACGGCGCCGGCTCGCCCAACGCCGCCAGCCAGACATCTCCGTTGCCTTCGTGAAGAAAATCGCGGAGCCGAAATCCGCTGGCCGACAGTTCGTGCATGTAATGCGCCAGCGAACCCATGCTCGCCATGATCGGGGTGCCGTTCCATTCGCGGGTCAGATACGCGGTCACCTGCCGGCGGCCCACACGCAGGCTCGTATCCCACTGTGCCTCGAGCGGCATCGCCGCGAGCCGGTCGAAGGGCCTGGGCCCGATGGCGAGGGCAACCAAGACGACCATCGCGGCAGCGACAGTCCACAGGCGGTTGACGCGCCCGATCAGCAATCCCGTTCCAATCGCGACCACAGGCAGAAGGGCAGTCATGTAACGCACCCGGAAAACGTGCCCCTGATAGAAGGCAAACCACGGAAGCAAGCCCGCGGCCGCCACCGACAAGACGACCACGCCAAGCGCCCGCTTTCGGTCGCGCACCGCGACGACGATGGGCGTCGCCAGTCCGGCCACGCCAATCCAGGCGAGCGGTTCTGCGATCAATTGATTGAGTCCACGCCAGACGGCCAGGGCCGACCCGATGGGCTGATGCAGCGTCTCGGGCTCCGGCACGAAAAACCCCGACCTCACGAACCATTCGCCAATGGTGAGCCGGCCCAGCACGAAGAACGCCAGGATGGCCACGGCGGGCCAGACCGCCAGCCCGGTCAGCCGCCTCATCGCATCACGCCAGGACGCGCCCTGCCACACCAGCGCGATCGCGGCCAGCGCGAACAACGCGCCGCAGACGGGCCACGCTTCGTATCTGGTCAGCACCGCTGCCGCCAGGGCCAGGCCGGCGCGACGACGGGTCGTGGTCGAGTCGGTGGCGATCGCCTGCTGCGCCAGCACGACCGCCGCGCAGGTGAGGCCCCAGAACAACGGCTCGGTCATCGGCGTCGCCTGGAGATACAGCACGTTCGGGTTGGTGGCGAACACGGCGGTGCCGACCACGGCAGCGATGCGCGATCCGGTGCCGGCGAGGATCGCCGACGCGATGGCCCACCCGGCCAGCCCGAACGCCGCGATCGAGACGGCAACGGCGAACGCGCCGGTGCGGTAGAAGAGGTCGATCTGGGTGGGCAACAGGTTGATCAGGTGGGGCAGCGGGAGCCACAGCGCGCCAATCTGCAGCCAGCCCGGCGTGATGCTGTCGATGATGCGACGCGCCACCACCAGGTGTCCCTTCGCGTCGAAGTGCGACAAGGTGAGTCCCGCACGAGCGTAGTAGAGCGCCGCGGCCGCGCCTATCACGACACTCGCCAGCGCCACCGCGCGCAGCACGTCGCGGTCTCGCCGCCGCACGTGGGCAGCATCCGACACGTCGGGGCCGGCGGAATCTGACCGAAGGGACCGATCGGCAGTGGTCACGCGCGTCATCGCTTGATATTCTTGGGCGTCGAGTCCGTCGGCGCGAATGCGCCACTAGAGCCACTGTACACCACCTGTTTGCCGCGACGGCCCCGTGCCGGTGGTTCGGGGGGCCCTCGAGGTATAATCCCGGTCCATCGTGAGTGCGCCATTTCTCTCCATCGTCGTCCCCATCCACAACGAGTCGGCCAGTATTCCCGAGTTGTTCGCCGAGTTCGCGCAGGTACTCGGCGACTGGGGGCGGCCCTACGAGGTCCTGGCGATTGACGATGGCAGCACCGACGACAGTTTTGGACAGCTGGCGGCCATCCAGTCCCGCGATGCGCGGGTTCGGGTCGTGCGGTTCCGCCGCAACTTTGGCCAGACTGCGGCGTTCGCCGCCGGGTTTGCGCTGGCGCGCGGGGCGGTCGTGGTCACCTGTGACGGCGACTTGCAAAACGATCCCCGCGACATTCCGGCACTGGTCGCCATCGTGGAGCAGGGCGCCGATATCGCGTGCGGATGGCGCGAAGATCGGAAAGACCGTTTTCTGTCGCGGCGCGTGCCGTCGATGCTCGCCAGTTGGCTCATCTCGCTGGCCACCGGCGTGCGGCTGCACGACTACGGCTGTTCGCTGAAGGCCTTCCGCTCGGAGGTGGTCAAGCCGCTGCGGCTGTACGGCGGCATGCACCGGCTCCTGCCGGCCATCGCGTCGGAACGGGGCGCGACGATTGTCGAGCGCGTCGTCAACCACCGGGCGCGCCGCTTTGGGCGTTCCAAATACGGGTTGGGCCGCATCGTGCCCGTGGTGCTCGACCTGCTGACGGTCAAGTTCTTTCTGTCGCACGCGGGCAGGCCCATCCGGGTCTTCGGCGCGCTGGGCGTGTTGTGCGGAGGTCTGGGGGTCGCCACGCTGGGCTGGCTCGGCTGGCTCGCGGTGGCGCACGGCGAGGCGGTTGGCGGACATGCCGCGATGAGCGTCGGGGTCGTGCTCGTGCTGGCGGGCGTTCAGTTCGTGACGGTCGGCCTGCTGGCCGAGATGCAGGCGCGGACCTACTACGAATCGCAGGACAAGCCGACCTACGTGATTCGTGACATCAAAGAAGATCTGTCGTAGCGGCGCCGGTCCGCCCGCCTCAGTTCTTCGATCGTGAGGACCCGCGCATCAAATACGCCACCGCGCCCGACAGCGAGAACAGCATCACCAGCGCGGCCCCCATCAACGACATCGCCAGCGCCGACGCCGCCGAGAGTCCGATTTGGGCGAAATAGATTCGGAAGGTGGCTTCGCGCACACCCAGGCCGTTGAGCGAGAGCGGCAGCATCTGGACGACGAACGACACCGGGACGATCACCGCCAGATCGGCGATCGGGACCTCGATGCCCATGCTGCGGGCCACCGCATAGTAGAACGCGACCAGCACCGCCTGAACCAGGAGCGCGCCGCCGAAACACCAGACGAGCGAACCCGGCTGCGATCGAAATCGCTCAAGCGTGCCCATCAAACGGCTGATGCGCTCGCCGACCCATTCCTGATGAATCGCGCGGAGGGGTTTCAACACCAGCGCGACCACGCCGGGGAGAAACACGGCCGCCGAGCCGATGGCCAGCGCGCCGGCAAACGCCATCCACAGCATCGACGCCCATACGGGGGTATGCCCGCCGGCCGCCGCGGCTGCCGACGCGCCGATCGCCGCCACCATAAAGAGCCCGAGCAGGCCGATGCCCCGATCCATCAGCACCACGGTGGTGGCAATGGTTTTCGAACCGGCGTGCGCCGAGGTGTCGCGAATCCGAATCACATCGCCGCCGATGTTGCTCGGCAGGAAATTATTGAAGAACGTCGCGACCAGATACGAGTCCACCAGCCACGTGCGCTTGACATCGAGATGTTGCGCCGTCAGCAGCAGGTGCCAGCGCCAGGCGCTGACGACGATCATCAGCAGGTAGAGGCCGAGCGCGGCGGCCAGCCAGAGGGGCGAAGCACTTCGAAAGTGGCTCCACAGGCTGGCCAGGTCGGTCTTGGCCAGCAGCAGCGTCATCAGGCCGGCACTGACGACGATCTTCAGCAGCAGCGTGACGACCCGTCTGGCGCTGCTGGGCGGCGGGCTGTCGGGCGTTTCGCTCATACGGATTTCTGGTGGGATGCCTGGCAACCCGGGAATCCGGGATGGTACCACGGGCGGGTAGTGGTCACAATGACGGTTCGTTGATGGTTCGTTGACGCGTGTGGTCGCAGCCCATACAATCGGCTTCGGCGCGGTATCGGCGCGGTATCGGCGCCTGTCGGACGCACTATGAAGATCGCCGTCATCACGTCGAATCCGCTGTTTGCCGAGGGCGGCCACGTTATCCTGGCCCGGTCGGTGGTGGACGCTTTGCGCGAGGCGGGCCACGAGGTGGACCTGGTGCGGACGCCGCAGAACCGGTTCGGCCGGCAGGGCGCCGCCTATCTGGCCACCTGGCTGACCGACGTGGGCGTGGCGTGCGACGAGTCGCCGGTCGATCAGGTGATTTCCTTCCGGTATCCCAGTTACGCCGTGCGGCATCCGCGCCACGTGTGCTGGCTCAACCACCGGATGCGCGAGTATTACGACTTGTGGGAGCGCTTCATCGTTCCCCTCAAATGGAAAGGCCTTCTCAAAGAGCGAGTCCGACGCCGGATCATTCACGCGGTCGATCGCTACCTGCTGACCCGCAACGTCTCGAAGCTCTACACGATTTCGGCGACCATCCAGCAACGGCTGCAGCGGTTCGGCGCGATTCCGGCCGAGGTGCTCTATCCGCCGGCGCCGCCGCGGCCGTACCGGTGCGAGGGGTACGGCGACGAGTTTTTCGCGGTCTCGAGGCTCACGCCGCTCAAGCGCCTGGACTTGATCGTTCGGGCGTGCGGGGAACCGGGCGGTCGGCATTTGCGCTGCACCATCGCGGGCGATGGCGAGGACGCGGCGCGACTGCAGCGCCTGGCGCGCGATCTCGGCGTGGAAGACCGCGTGCGTTTAGTCGGGTCGGTCGATACCCAGCAACTGGTGGAATATCTGGGCCGGTGCCGGGCGGTCGTCTTTCCCACCATGGCAGAGGACTACGGGCTGGTTACCGTCGAGGCGTTTGCCTCGCGCAAGGCGGTCATTACCTGCCTCGACAGCGGCGGGCCGGCCGAGTTGGTGCGCCACCGGCGCGAAGGGTTCGTGGTCGACCCGACACCCTCGGCGCTGGCCTCGGCGATGGCCGAACTGGCGGAGTCGGCGGCGCTGGCCGAACAGATGGGCACGGCGGCGGCCGAAGCCGGGGCGGCGATCACATGGCCCCGCACCCTCGACAAGCTGCTGCTGCGGTAGGCTGAAGGGGACATGTCGTACCGCAGCCCGCTCGAAGCGCGAATCGCGCGCAAGGTGACGCGTGCCATCACCGAGCACGACCTGGTGGCCGACGGCGATCGCGTGATGGTCGGCCTGTCGGGCGGCAAGGATAGCTGGGCCCTGCTGCAGATCCTCGACGTGCTCCGGAAGCGCGCGCCGATTACCTTCAGCCTGGTTGCCGTGACGGTCGACTCGGGCTACGCCGATTTCCAGCACGACGCCGTGACGCGCGCCTGCGCCGAGCGCGGCTGGGAGCACCACGTCGAGCACACCCACATCGGCGAAGCCATCGACGACATTCTCGATTCTTCCGACACGCCGTGCTCGCTCTGCGCCCGGTTCCGGCGCGGCGTGCTCTACAGACTGGCGTCCCAGTTTGGCGCGACCAAGATCGCGCTGGGCCATCACAGCGACGACTTCGTCGAAACCGTGCTGCTCAACCTGTTGTTCGCGGGCAGTCTCAAAGCGATGCCCGCACGCCTGGTCTCCGACAGCGGCGAACACGTGGTGATACGTCCGCTCGTGCTGGTCAGCGAAGACGATGCCCGCGCGTACGCAAAAGAGAGCGGCCTGCCCATTGTCGGCTGCTGTTGCCCGGCCTGCGGCGATCTCGGACTTCAGCGACAACGCGTCAAGCGCCTCATCTTCGAACTCGACCGGGAGCACCCCGGCGTCAAATCGTCGATGCTGCGGGCGCTGTCCAACGTGGTGCCGAGTCATCTGCTCGACCGGAGGCTCAATCCGCCCGCCAGCCTGGCACGCCGAACGCCGCCCGCCGACGCGGGTTGATCAGCGGGTCGGGATGTCGCGTCGCCAGTGGATGGATGGGCGGAGAGACGCGCGCGGCCGACCACGACAACTGCGAGGGGTGTGATGCCGATTCGGGTTTCGAAAGCGCAGGCCTACGGAAACGACTTTCTGTACGTGCCGGTTGACACGTGGGACAGCCGCGATTGGACGGCCATCGCCACGACGATGTGCGAACGGCACACGGGACTCGGAGCCGACGGATTGATTTTGTACCAGCAGGAAGCGGGCCAGTCGCCACGCATGCGCCTCCTGAACGCGGACGGCAGCCGGTCGGAGATTTCCGGGAATGGCGTCCGGGGGCTCGCCGCGTTGTTGAGCTGGCAATGCCGCCAACGGGGGCTGACAGACCCCGACCAGTGGCGGATCGACACCGACGCCGGGACCAAACGGCTGACCCGGCTGGCGCGCGACGGAGCCCGTTACACGTTTCGCGCGGCGATGGGCGAGCCGGAGTTGGTCTGCAAGAGGTCGCTCGACGTCGGCGGCGAGCCCCTGGAGGTCGTCACCCTGCGCGTCGGGAATCCCCAGTGCGTGGTGCTCGAGGCCGACCTGGATCAGGAGCGCTACCGGCGGCTCGGTCCGCTGCTCGAACGCCATGTGGCGTTTCCCGAAGGGACCAACGTCAGTTTTGCGCGCGTGGCAGCTCGCGATCGCGTCGATATCCTGATCTGGGAGCGCGGCGTGGGACCGACTTTGGCGTCGGGAACCGGCGCGTGCGGCGCGGCGATTGCGGCGATGTCGTACGGCGGCTGCGGCAGGGACGTGGGTGTGGTGGCGCCAGGCGGGACTCAGCGCGTCGAATGGACCGATGACGGCATTGAGCTGACCGGCTGGGCTTCGGTCGTGTGGACAGGGGAGTGGCTCGAGGACGAATCGACGGTACGGCTCGATGCAGACCCGCCGCCGGCGGAATCAACCTAGTCTCGCTACGCGTTTCTTGCGTACACAATCGGCGTCGCGGTTGGCAGTTTTTGCCAACGGACATCGCACCGCTGGAACCAGCCCGGCACGCATGGGCCTCGAATCCGAACATTCCGGGGTTGGCCGGCACCGTTGGTTCCCGCGCCGGTTTGCGATCACTTCTTGCATCGGTTGGCCGGATGCAACACCTGTCGAATCGGGACCGGCCTCGCGAAAAACTCGACCGGCTCGGTCCCGCCGCGCTCGGCGACAACGAACTGCTCGCCGTCATTCTCGGCTCGGGCACCACCGACATGGACTCGTTGGCGATGGCCAACGCCATCCTCGAGACGGTCGGCGGCGTGCACGGTCTCATCAAAGCCAACCGCGACGAACTGTGCCGGGTTCAGGGCGTGGGCGCAGCCCGAGCCGCCCAGATGCTGGCCGCGCTGGAAATCGGCAGGCGGACGTTGCTCAATCAGCCGCCGGCGCGACCGCGCTTCACGACCCCCAAAGCCGTGGCGCTCTATCTGCTTCCGGAGTTCGGGGCGCACCCGGTCGAGCAGTTCGGCATCGTGCTGGTCGACGCCCGCCACCACCTGCTGCGCACCCGCATCCTGTCGCTTGGAACCGTCGACCGTAGCGTAGTCCACCCGCGCGAGGTCTTCCGCGAAGCGGTATCGGCCCGCGCAACCGGCATCGTTCTGTTCCATAATCATCCGACCGGGGATCCCACTCCCAGCCTGGAGGATGTGGCGTTGACCAAGCGGATGGTCGAGGCCGGAGAATTGATGGGCATCGAGGTGTTGGACCACGTCATCCTGGCGGAGACCTGCTACGTGAGCTTCAGGGATCTTGGACGTCTCAAATGATCAAGCCGGCCATCGACAAGGTGCTGTACCTGGAGTGCGCGTCGGGCGTGTCTGGCGACATGCTGCTGGGCGCGCTGATCGATCTCGGCGTCTCGGTCGAGCGTCTCCAGCAGGCACTTGCCGGCATGCTGCCGTCGGGGTGCCGCCTGCAGGCCGATCGCGTCGGCCGCTCGGGCGTGTCGGCGACGCAGTTCTCCGTGGTCGCGCCGGCCGAAGCCGCGGGCCACGCCGCCGGCGGACACCATCACCTGTCGAGCATCATTGCCGGCATCGAGGGCCTGGCGCTGTCGGCGCCGGTCGCGTCCAAAGCCATTGCGTTGTTTCGCCGCCTCGGCGAGGTCGAAGCCGCCATCCACAACGTGCCGATCGAACGGGTGCACTTCCACGAAGTCGGCGCCCTCGATTCCATCGTGGACATCGTGGGGGCCGTGTGGGCGATCGATCAGCTGGGCGTGAGCCTCATCGTCTCCTCGCCGCTCAACGTCGGATCCGGAACCGTCGAGACCTCGCACGGCCGACTTCCCGTGCCGGCTCCGGCGACGCTGCGGCTGCTCGAAGGCGCCCCCGTCTATTCGAGCGGGCCGCCGTTCGAACTGGTGACGCCAACCGGCGCCTTGCTGGTGACCGGACACGCCACCGCGTTTGGGCCGATGCCGCCGATGACGGTCAGGCAGTCCGGTTATGGAGCCGGCAGCCGGGACCTCGCGGGACAGCCCAACGTGCTGAGGGCCGTGCTCGGCGACACCGCCACTGCGGGCGCACACGCAAAGGCCGCGGTGCTCGAGTGCAACATCGACGACATGAACCCGCAGGTGTTCGGGTACCTGCTCGACAAGCTCTACGAAGCGGGCGCGCTTGAGGTGTTCTACACCGCGATCCAGATGAAGAAGAACCGGCCGGGGACGCTGGTCACCGTCATCACCCCCATCGCCGCGCGCGACGCGGCGCTCGAAACGCTGTTCCGCGAAACCACGACCATCGGTGTGCGGCACCGGGAGGTCGCGCGGGAGTGCCTCGACCGCGAGTGGGAATCGGTGCACACACACCTGGGCAACGTCCGGATCAAGATTGCCACGCGTGCCGGACGGATCACCAACGCGGTTCCAGAGTTCGATGACTGCGCCCGGCTGGCGGCCGAGCAGGGCGTGCCGGTCAAAGATGTCCACGCGGCGGCCATTGCAGCGTATCAGCGCCATTCCCAAGGAGATTGACGTCATGGAGAACGATTCGGCAAACCCGGCGCCGCCCTCTACACCGCCTCCCGCCCCATCGTCCGTTGCGGCCGCCGAGGGCTCCGCCCCGGCCCCCGTCACGGCCCCTGTCGAAGCGCCACGGGTGAGCATCGACGACTTCCTCAAGCTCGACATGCGCGTGGCCAGGATCGTGGCGGCCGAACGCGTGCCGAAATCACGAAAGCTGATGCGCGTCGAGGTCGACTTAGGGTCGGAGCGTCGCACGGTGGTCGCCGGTATCGCCGAAGCCTACGAACCCGAGGCCCTGGTGGGTCGCCTGGTTGCCGTGGTGGTCAATTTGAAACCGGCCACCCTGATGGGCATCGCCTCGGACGGCATGATCATGGCGGCCAGCCAGCCTGGCGGGCAGCCGATTCTGGTCGGATTCGAGCGCGAGCCGCCGCTCGGAACGCGGCTGAAGTAACAGCGATGATCGACTCGCACTGCCACCTGGCCGACGAGGTGTTCGCCGCCGACATTCAGGACGTGGTGTCGCGGGCTTGTTCGGCCGGCCTGGTCGAGGCGCTGTGCGTGCTGGAGGCGAGCGAATCCTCCGAATTCGCCCGAGTGCCGTCGCTGCGCGCACACTGGGACCGGCTGCGATTCGCGGTCGGCGTGCATCCGCACAAGGCCGGCGCGTTTGTCGGGAACCCGGCCGGTTCGGTCGAATTGGTGCGCTCGCGAGTCGAAACCGAGCCGCTGGTCCGCGCGATTGGAGAAATCGGCCTCGACTACCACTACGCGTTTGCGCCGCGGGAAGCGCAACAGGCGGTCTTTGCCGCGCAACTGGCGCTGGCGCGGGATCTGGATCTGCCCGTGATCGTCCACACCCGCGAGGCCGACGCCGACACGATTCGACTGCTCAAGGAGGCCGGATCCGGGGCGTGGCGCGGCGTGTTCCACTGCTTCTCTGGCGATGCCGAGTTGGCGAGGGCGGCAGTCGCCATGGGCTTTCACGTCTCGTTTTCGGGCATCGTCACGTTTCGAAAGGCCGAACACGTGCAGCAGGCGGCAAAAGAGGTGCCGGCCGATCGCCTCCTCATCGAAACCGACTGTCCGTATCTGGCCCCGGCCCCGCACCGGGGCAAGCGAAACGAGCCGGCGTGGGTGGTGAAGGTGGGGGAGTCGGTCGCCGCGATTCGGCAGACGACACCGGCGGCGCTGGCCAAGGCGGTCACAGAAAACTACAGGCGCCTGTTCCGCCCGTAGCAGCGGGGACCCAGACGCCCGCCGACGCGTTGACACTCCTGCGTGATTGTGTTGAGATGAATTGATACGCAGGACTCGTGAAGAACACCGCCCTCGACCTCACCCACATCTTCGAACCCATCCGTGAAGACCTTGACCGGGTCGACGCGGAATTCGGCCGGCACGTCCAGTCGCACGTCGAATTGATCCCCCGCATCGGCAAGTACATCCAGACCAGCGGGGGTAAACGCGTGCGGCCGGCGGTGTTGCTGATGGCGGCCCGGTTGTGCGGCTACCGTGGGGATCGGGCCGTGCTCTACGCATCGGTGGTGGAGTTTGTTCACACCGCGACGCTGGTCCACGACGACATCATCGACGATTCGAACATGCGGCGGGGACGCCTTGCGGTGCATTCGCAGTGGGGCAACGACGTCACGGTGCTGCTGGGCGACTATCTCTACATCAAGTCGATGGCGCTGGCGCTCACCCACGACGAACTCGATATCATCCGCCTCTTGTGCGACGTAACGCTGCGGATGATCGAGGGCGAGCTGTACCAGTTGACCAAGAACGGCGACCCGGATCTGACCGAAGAGGAGCATTTCGAGATCATCCGGCGCAAGACGGCCTACCTGTTCAGCGGCTGCGCCCGGATCGGAGGCATGCTGGCGAAAGCGTCTCCCGAGCGGGTGGCGGCGCTGGGAGAATACGGCTTCAAGATGGGCGTGGCGTTTCAGCTGGTCGACGACCTGCTCGACCTGACCGGCAGTGCCGAACGCCTCGGGAAACCGGTCGGCAGCGACCTGCGCGAGGGCAAAATCACGCTGCCCATCATCAACCTGCTCAAGCGGGCCGACAAGGACACTGCCGATCTGATCCGAACGGTGGTGCGCGACCGCGATCTGCCGCCGGACCGATGGGAGGCCATCAGCCGGAAACTGGTCGAGTACGAAGCGATCGAAGACGCCTACGCCCGTGCGGTCGCCTTCGTGGAAGAGGCCAAGCAGCTGCTGCAGGTGTTTCCGCCGAGCCCCGAACGCGAGTCGCTGATCGCGCTGCCCGACTACGTGCTGTATCGAGACCGCTAGACCCTAGACCCTGCGCTCACGTGAGCTGGGTCTGTCTGCCGTCGACGCCCGGTCGGAC
>JBAXOX010000024.1:0-53654 GCA_037133015.1 Acidobacteriota bacterium | reverse complement strand
TGCTACACGACGCGTCGGGGCGCTCCGCCGCACTGACCCACTGGAGCTTTGAGCAGCTCGCCACCATCGCCGGCGGGCCGTGCAGCAACCACATCATCTGGGGATTTCAGTACGTCGCCGGCTTCCGGCGCCGGCACGTCGGCGCGTCGATTCAGGAAGCGTGGACGTCCTCGCTCGAGGGCGTGCGCGCAGCGCTCGACGCGGACACCACTCGCGAACGCTCCGTGATCCTCGGCGCCATGAGCCGGGATCTGGGCTCCACTCGCGAGGCGGTGATCGAGACGGCTGTGCAGCGGATTGATCTGCCGCACAAACAGGCCGTCGAGGCGTACGACCTGGCAGAACGGTACGAGACGAACCCGCGTTCGGTCTGGGGCTATGTGCAGGGGCTGACGCGACTCAGCCAGCGCACGTCCTGGCAGGACGGCCGCTTCGCCCTCGACCGCGCCGCCAGCCGCCTCCTCACCACGGTCAATTGACCATGGCCGTCGCCGTGCGGGCACATCCCCGCACGGCTCCATCCCAACGCTAGATCTTCGCGGGAACGGCTCACGCCACCCGCACCCGTCCGCGACGCCGATCGTCGCGGGTCGACCTGCCGCACGCTCCAGAGCCAGCGGCCTTCCGCTGGAGGTCTGTGTGGTGCACAACGGTCCCTCTACGACTCGACCCGTCGTCTCGCAGCCAGCCGCTTGGCTCCCCGAGAGCGCAAGACGCTGGTACCGGGATGGCCGCCTGCGCGTGCTCAAGGCGCTGGCGGAGCAAACCGCCGACCTGCGATGGTCGGCGGCTCTTCTCAACGTGTTGCTCGAGGAACTGCACACCGATGATGCGTTCCACGAACTGGTAAGGGATCCCAGGAACAGCTCCCGCCTGCGCTATCCGCAGATCTTGTTCCTCGCGCTGGCTTCTCGCCACAGCTGGCGGCCAGACGATCTCTTACGCCTCATGCGACGGCTCGACGTTCGAGCGACACTTCGTCGCGCCAACTCGGCAACGCCGCACACTCGGGCCTGTCGCGTCCAACCGCCCGCCCGCCCACACCCGGAGCATCACGTTTTCAATCCTAGGGCTCGCCTCGGGTCCGTCAAGGCTCTCCGCTCCGCTTCGACCCCGGCAAGCGGGGCTCGCGGCCTTGACGGCGCCGTCGGTCTCGCCCAAAGACGGCTATTACGTGATGCCCCGGGATTCCATTCACCGATGGCTCTCAGAACCCGCGACAGAAAGGAGAAGAACGATGCGTGACTTCGCCATCACGCCGAGCATCGCCGTGACGATCGGCCGTCAGACGCGCCTCTATCACGCGTTCGTGACGACCGCGCCTGCGGAACTCGATAGCCCGGCGACGCTCACGCTCTACCTGTCCACGCTCGCCGACGTGGCGGGGTTCGCCGCGGCACCCGTCGCGCACGACAACGGGAGCGCGCAAACCTGGGCGCGGTTGGTGCTCGTCGACGCCGGCGAGCTTGCCTGGCAGCGCGCCCGCTGCCACGGCCATCACCACGTCTTCGCACCGGCCGACCCCGTGTTGGTCGGCCTCACCACGCTCCAGCACTGGCTTTGGCAGCGTCTCCAGGCTCCCGTCGGCCAGGACTACGCGGGCGACGGGAACACACCAACGACATCGAAGTGAATCGCACGATCGCTAACCGCCCGCCGGACCGGCGGGCCAGATGAGGAGAATCAACATGGACGGGATCATCGTCAAGTTCGCGGCCAACGACGGCGGCAACCCCCCGGGAAAACTGGCTGACGCCGAAGTGCACTTCACCGGCGGTACGTTTGACGGGCTGAAGCTGATCGGCTTCGGAATCTGGGAGCGGCGCAATGGCACGGGCCGCAACGTCACTTTCCCGGCCCGCCAGTACAGCGTCAACGGCGAGCGCCGCAGCTTCGCGCTGCTGCGCCCGATCGCGGACGCCGCGGCCCAGGAGCGCATTCGCGACCTGATGCTGCAGGCGTACGCGTGTTACGAACAGCAGGTGGCCGAGGAGCGCGCGTCGTAGCCGCGCGTCGGCAGAGATCCGGACGTCGCCTGATTTGTCACTTCCAGAAGGAGCCCTCCGATGATTCCGAAGATTTGGCTGACCGTCGCAGAAGGCGCCGAGTACTCCGGCGTCTGCAGGGACACGATCTACAGCGCGTGCGAGCGTTGCGAATTGCGTCACACGCGCGTCGGCGGCCGCCGGGCCATCCGGTTGCGGGCCGAGTGGATCGACGCCTGGTTGGAGCGCTTCAGTAGGACCAAGGAAGATCTGACGGCGGTGGAGGCCCTGTCCAGGGCCTCATTCCGGTGATCTGATGTGGCGCGATCTCGGGTGTTCGAACCCCGTGAGCCATGGAACACCTGGTGATTGCCCTGCTGTCGTTGGCCAGGGGCGATCTGTCACAGCCGTAAGGTTCATTGTTATCAGGTGTTTGCGGGGCGCTTCCTGGTCTGCGAGACCAGTTCGAGCTCTTCGCTTTACAGAACCTAAATAAGCGTTAGACTGGTATCGCTTACTTGGGCCGGCTCTAAAGAAGCTTCGCTTACTTACGTGGTGACCTGATGCGTTCTTCGGGCTCATACGTCCCGGTATCGACGACAGGCGCGCGAGCGCGGGCATTCGTTCCCGCGCCCCTGCCGCCGCGGCCACCGCTCGCGATTGATTCTCCCCTTCGGTTGCAGTTGGACCGGAGTCTTCTTGCGCTGGGCCGTCTGGACAGCATCGCGACGCTCCTTCCGAATCCCGACCTGTTTCTGTATAGCTACGTCCGGAAAGAGGCCGTAGTGTCGTCGCAGATCGAGGGGACACAGTCGTCGCTCTCGGACTTGCTGCTGTTTGAGATCGCCGCCGCTCCCGGCGTGCCGTTCGATGATGTCGTCGCGGTGTCGAATTACGTCGCGGCGCTCGAGCACGGGCTCGCTCGCATCAAAGAGGGGTTCCCGCTCTCAAACCGTCTGATTCGCGAGATGCACGAGGTCTTGATGCGACGCGGTCGCGGCTCGGAGAAGGAGCCCGGCGAATTCCGCAGGATCCAAAACTGGTTGGGCGGAGCGACACCAGCCGACGCGATCTTTGTTCCACCGCCCGCGGACCGCGTGCCCGATTGCATGGACGCGCTCGAGCGGTTCTTGCACGACGAACCAGACTCGACACCTGCCGTGATCAAGGCGGCTCTGGCGCACGTGCAGTTCGAAACGATTCACCCGTTTCTCGACGGCAACGGACGCCTGGGCCGATTGCTCGTGCCGCTCATCCTGCACGTCGATGGCGTGCTCGAACGGCCATTGCTGTATCTCAGTTTGTATTTCAAGCAGCGGCGTGAGGAGTATTACGCGAGACTCGGACGCGTGCGCACCGAAGGCGACTGGGAAGGATGGCTGATGTTTTTTGCGGCCGGCGTGATTGAGGTAGCCGAGAACGCGGTGGCGACGGCGAAGCGCTTGGCCGACCTCATTCAGCGGGACCGCGAACGTGTGCGGGGCGTCGGTCGGGGAGCGCCGACCGCGCTGCAGGTGCACGAGGCACTCCAACGAGAACCGGTCACGACCATCCCTCGGTTGGTCGAGCGGACGCGACTATCGGTTCCGGGCGCCACCGCCGCGCTCGAGCGCCTCGTCGCGCTTGATATGGTGCGAGAGGTGACCGGGCGCCAACGCAATCGCGTGTACAGCTACGTGTCGTACGTCAGCCTCTTCAGCGAAGGGACGGAGCCGCCGAGAAGGTGACGTCCGAGGCGTTGGGTTCGAGCCTCTCTGCAAGGCCGTTCCGAAGGCCGTGAGAAGAGATCCTGTCCTCTACGAGCTTCTCGCGCTCATCGACGCGCTGCGTGATGGCCGCGCGCGCGAGCGACAGATCGCCGAACGTGAGTTGAGCGCTCGGCTCAGGGGGTTACTGCGTGCCTGACGCCGATCGCCTACAGCAAGGGGGCATCGTCGAAGGATCTGTCGGTTGCGCTCGGCCCGACGATTGACACGATCGCTGGGCTCATCAGGGACCTCGGTGTCCGCTCCTCACTTGTCGAGGTCAAGTGAAGCGTGCTGATCGGTGCCGCCATCATGGCAAGTTGTTGATTGCTATGCTACAACGTAGTATGCTTTGTTGTAGTAGACATGCTTGATCTTTTGACTTTCGTCGAGACGACCGTCTTTACGAGGCGGATTTGCGCGCTCGGGCTTGAAGAGGCTCTGAGAGGGCTGCAGCTTGAATTGCTCGAGAACCCAGAGGCTGGGGACGTCGATCCGGCGACGGCCGGTCTCCGAAAGATCCGTCTCGGCGATCCGACCCGTGGCCAGGGAAAGCGAGGCGGCGCGCGGGTGCACTACCTGTGGCTGCGCGATCGCGGCCGCATCTACTTGATATACGTTTACGGCAAGAACGAAGCGAGCGGTCTGACGCCGGAGCAGAAGAAGCAATTGCGCGAGGTCGTCCTGCAAATCAAGCGCAGCGGCGATAAGGAGACGATGACATGAAGAACGAGATGTTCGCGGAACTGCTCGGCTCGGCCCATGAAGCGCTGGAACACGCACAGGGCAAGCGAAGCCTGCGAACGACGACGCTCCCACTTCCGCCGAAGGCTCTGAACGGCCGTGCCGTGAAGAGATTGCGGGCGACGCTTCACGCGTCGCAAGCGGTGTTTGCGCGATACCTCAACGTCAGCACCAAACTGATACAAGCGTGGGAGGCAAATCGCCGGAATCCAGAGGGGCCCGCGCTCGTTCTCCTGCACATCGTCGCCGAGCAGCCCACCGTGCTCGAGCGCGTCCGGCACAGCGTCAGCGCGACGGATGCTCGACGCCGTGGAACGGCGGTTCCCGAGAGGCGTCAGTTGGTAGCGGCGCCGTGATCCACGTCGTCGTTAGCGTTCGTCGGCACGGAGCTGGAGAATGCACCATCGACGACAGGCGAGCCCTTTCGAATCGTCTGATTGCCTAGATGCACGAAATCTTGACGCGACGCGGTCGAGGCTCGGAGTAAGGAGCCTGGCGAATTCCGCAGGATCCAAAACTGGTTGGGCTCGTGTCACGCGTGGCGCAAGACTCCCAGAGCCGCATTGGATCGTTCATCCGCGTGCCCGGCTTTCGACCAGCACGAAGTCCCGGTTAGGAACGACGGCCGACAAGAGATCCGACAATTTCTGCACACTCGGCGTCGTGCGCCCCTGTTCATAGCGTGCGTACGCGTTCAGCGACTTGGCACCAAGCCTGGCGGAAACCTCGGCCAGACTGAGCCCGGCCTTGAGTCGCGTGCGACGAAGGAGGAGTGCCGTGAGCGCAGCCTGGTCCGACGCGCCGATCTCAAAGTGCTCTCCGCGACTGGCGAACACGGAGACCTCAAACCCCTTCTTGTTGACGAGGGACTCGACAGCATCGGCGATCATCTTCAGTGCGTCGCTACGCGTGCGCCCCTGCGACACGACCCCGAGGATGGCGACTTCGACCGCCCAATGCTGGCCGACCTTGAATACCCGCCCTTCGAATCGCACTATTTTCGCCCTCCGGCCTCTCTGAGGATCGCCCTCGCGGTGTACTCGTTGATCTCGCCGTGTCTCGGGACGAGAAGTTCGTGGTCGCCGCGTGCCCAGACATCGTGACGTGCGCCGTGCCGAATCAGTCGCCAGCCCATCTCGTGGAGCCTCTTCTCGAGGTCACGACGTTTCATGGTCCAAGGTTACACCCATCCGTGTAATGACGAGAAGGCCAACGGCACTTACTCGCCCTCCGCACCAACCCATTACGATCGATTCCGGCTTCACATTCCGTTGGGATCGCAGTGTTTCGTCACGGACGCGAGAATGGCACCGGCGTCTCCTCGACAGGGGCGGGCGGTAGGGAACTTGTCAGGACTGATTGGTGAATTTTGGTGGGAGGCAAGGATTTGTCCGCCTTCGCGCATACGGTCCGCGGTAGGTGCGGGTTCAAATCCGGAGAGGGTGGTCCGGTTGATTGGTCCAGGCTAGAGGACGGACAGACCAAGCCCGGCCAGATAGTCGTAGGTCTCGTCGTAGTAGTCAGGCTTCCGCGTTGGGTCGGCTTCGTCGCCTGGTGGCACAAAGATCACCATGCCTTGTCGGGCCCGAGTCAGGAGGACTCGATAAGCGTTCAGTAGGTAGCGCTGTCGATTGCCAAGCGTTCCTCCGTCGCTCACCTTGTTCCACGACTTCCCACGGAATTCGTGGAACCGCCACCCGTCGGAGGCTCGTCGTAGGTCGGCGTCCCAGGTCACGCCGATCCAATCCAACTCCAGACCCTGGATCTGGAATTCTGTTGCCGCATCCTCGAGGTAGTAGCTCGACCGAGTGTCCGCCTTGCCTTCGAGAAACCAGTGGACCGGGTTCACATCAATTCGCACGTCGATGGCATGCGGCTTGAGCCTGTATGCCTTCGATGACCTCCTCAACGGCGTTCGACGTGACGGTGAGGTTCTTCGCTCCGGCGTCATTGCGCGAGATTGATTCGACGCTGTGGCGGGCGTAAAGTGCCCGCGCGGCCTCGATGATGGTGGGGGTCGGTTGGTAGGGCGCCGCCCCCCATTCCAGTCCGTTAATCGGCGCTGCATGAACGAAGCTCAGCCCATTGGCGATGGCGTCGCCCAACGTGTCAGGACAGCATCGCCTCGGTGGCCTCGTCCCGTCTGGATGCGCGAGCTTCCATTCAGCGTCCCACGTAGTTGCCTCCGTGGCGACGAGGATCGGAAGGATCGTGGCGTTGTGGCTGGCGCGATGGAAGTTCTTCAGGTCGAGTGCGTAGTCCCAAGCCTGCTCGTAGTCCCCTTGCAGGTATTTCGATTCGCCGCACTTGAACTCGATGGGGAAGACGGCCGCACCTTCGACAAGCACGGCGTCGATGCGGCTGCCGAGCCTGGGAACGTCGAACTCGAGGAAGATCGTTCCGGAGAAGCCCCCAAGCGTCCTCCGCAGGACGTCGATCTCTTCCCTCCAGGCGTCTACCTGCAACTGATCGGTCGCCGCGAAGGCGCTGGATGACACCAGCCTGCCGATGACGGCATCCGGATTGGTCGATAGGAAGTCGTGCACGGACGCCCAGTAGTAGGCGGGGATGCGAGGTTCGGCTTCCAGGGTCGTCACGGGCCGGAGCATAGCACGGCGAGGTCTGGGGGATAGTGCCTTCCGTCCCTCCTGTCGCGCACCTCGTAGAGACGGACCGATGCGTCACACAACCTGTTTGAGCGCAGTTTGTGCGATCGGTAGCTACTCCACCTTCGGCATTCCTTGCGTACTGCCTCTCGCGACCTCGCCGTTCACTGAGGCCTCTACCTCGCTTCTTCCTTTGACTGGCTGCCGCTGAACCAGTGGACGGTCAGTTGGTCGTTCCAAGTGGTGACCAAAATGTCGTTTCGCGAAGGCACGACCCGAGCCAGACTTCAGGTACCGCTCGAAGCGCAAGGCTTGTTCTTCGATCGGAAACTCGATCAGGACCATCAAGGACCAGGGGCGGTGTTCGACGGTGTGCCCGCTGGGTCCGTGGTTGTGCCACTCGAGCCGATTGTCGACGTCGCTCGTCACGCCGACGTAGTGACGGTCCGGGTCGCTGTCGCTGCGAAGCACGTATACAAACCGTTTGCCGATGCCGCGCATGCGCCGACGAATGCAAGCTTCGGGCCGACCCACTGCGGTTTGTTCTGGGCTGAAATTATGGAGCGCGCGGCACCGCCTCAACCTCGGTACGCTGATTCTGCTATTTCGGGGATCAAATGATGTTGAAGAAACTGCGTGTTCGAGGTCCTGACGACCCCAGGCGTTCGTAGTCGGTGCGGGTTCAAATCCCGTGGGGGTGGTCCGCCTTCGCGCCTGCGGTCCGCGGTAGGTGCGGGTTCAAATCCGGTGTGGGTAGTCCGCCTTCGCGCCTTCGTTCTGCGAACTTCGGCGGCGCAAGCGCCTGAATGGCGCTTCGGCGGGAGAGACTTCGCCTATCCGTGGGCTCGCTTCGTAATGAGGGGATGACTTGCTTGCCTAGCCGTAGCTCGCCGAAGGCGAGCGAAGGCTGGCTGGGAGGCAGGGATTTGAACCCCGATAACGTGGTCCAGAGCCACGTGTCCTACCGTTGAACGACCTCCCAGTGCTGCGGGTCGCGGCAGGCGTATCTCCCGATTCTACCGCAACTCGCCACCGTTCGACCAGCGCTGTAAAGACAGCGGACCCGACAGACCGGCGGGCCGCAAAACCCTGGCGAACGCCCGCCGCCGCTTTATCAATTTCGCCGCGGCCGCGTCGCGTCCCGCCGTCTCGCGCCCGTGCACATCCCCGAACGCCAACATCGGTGCCGTGCGCCCACTGTTCGATTGCGCCACGCGGAATAACAGGCTTCGACCGATCCAGTCCGCTACAGACCTCTCAGGCACGCGTCGAGTCGAGCCAACACGCGCTCCCGGCCCAACAGTTCGAGCACCTCGAAGATGCCGGGACTTGCCGCCTGACCCGTAACGGCGACGCGCGTCGGGTGGATCAGTGCCCCAGGTTTGACGCCGTGCGCCGCCGCCAAGTCTCTGAGCGCGGGTTCGAGCGCGGCAGCGGTAAACGGATCGACCGTCGCGCAACACTCTCGCACCGCGCGAACGAGCGCAAGCGCCGCGGGAGTTCCGAGGTGTTTCTGCACCGCGTCCGGATCGAACTCTACCGCGTCGGCAAGAAAGAACCGCCCCTTCTCGACGAATTCGGTGATCCGTTTTGCGCGGGGACGCAGCAACTCAATCAGCCGTCGCAATGATTCGCGCTGAGATTCCGCGTATTCGTCCCGCCACACGCCGGCCGATCGCAACAACGGCTCTATTCGTCTCGCCAGGTCCTCAGCCGACGTCGATGCGATGTGCTGGGCGCTGAACCACTCGAGTTTCTCAGGGTTGAACACCGCGTTGCTGCTGCTGATGCCCTCGAGCGAGAACGCGCCAATCAATTCGTCGCGCCCGAACAATTCCTGGTTGCCGCTGCCTGGAGACCAGCCGAGCAGCGCCAGAAAATTCACCATGGCTTCGGGCACGAAGCCCTGACGCTCGTACTCCATCACCGAGGTGGCGCCATGGCGCTTGCTGAGCCGCCGCTTGTCGGCCCCGAGAATCAGCGGCACGTGGGCAAACGCTGGCACGATCGCCCCGAACGCCCGATACAACATCACCTGCTTCGGCGTATTTGAAATGTGATCGTCGCCCCGCACGACGTGCGAAATCGCCATGTCGATGTCGTCCACCACGACCGACAAGTGATAGGTGGGATGGCCGTCGGATCGGAGCGCGACGAAATCTTCGATGTTCGCATTGTCGAACGTGATGGCGCCGTGCACCAGGTCGTGAAACGTGGTGGCGCCTTCCGGCACGTTGTAGCGAATCGCCCGCGGCTGTTTCGCCGCTTCCCGCACGGCCACATCCTCCGGGCTCAAGCGCAGGCACCGGCGGTCGTAGGTCCACGACTCGCCACGCGGCGCGTCGCCTTCTTCTTCGCCGCCGGCCAGTGCCGCATCAGCCACTCGAGCCGCATCGGCATTGCAATAGCAATAGTAGGCGTGGCCCTCGGCGACCAGCCGTTCCGCCATCGCGCGATACCGGTCCAGGCGTTGCGACTGAAAATATGGCCCGTGCGGCCCGCCGACCTCCGGTCCCTCGTCCCAGTCGAGTCCAAGCCAGCGAAGCCCCTCGAGAATCCCTTCTACCTTGTCCCACGACGACCGCTCGACGTCGGTGTCCTCGATGCGCAGCACGAAAACGCCGCCAGTGCGCCGGGCGTACAACCAGTTGAACAGCGCGGTGCGCGCGCCGCCGACGTGCAGGAATCCTGTTGGTGAGGGCGCAAAACGCAGACGCGGGACAGTCATGATCGGGGTGCCTTGATCTGGCGGGCAACAGGCCAGAAACGGGCACAGAAGCCCTTCGACTCACTTCGTTCGCTCAGGGCCATCTCCCTGGCATGGCCCGCCATGAGCGAGCCTGGCGGCTCATCAGTTGGTCAGGCCAGGCGAGTCGAATGGCGGTGAGGCAGGGATTCGAACCCTGGATACAGGTTTTAGCCCGTATAACGGTTTAGCAAACCGCCGCCTTCAGCCTCTCGGCCACCTCACCGTCGAAGCTCCAAGAATACCCTATTTCTTGCCCTTCTTGGCTTTCTTGCTCTTCTTGGCGGCCTTTTTCGCCTTTTTCTCGATCTTCTTGGCCGCTTTTTTCGCCGCCTTCTTCACCGTCTTCCTGGGCGCGGGCTTCGCGGCCTTCTTCGGCGGCGCGCTCACCTTCTTCACCGGCTTCGTGGCGACCTTTTTCACGACCTTCTTCACGACCTTCTTCACCGCCTTCTTCGCGGCCGTTTTTACCGCCTTTTTCACCGCCTTCTGCGCAGCCTTCTTGACAGCTTTCTTGACCACCCTCGGCGCCTGAGCCGCAGGCTTGGCCGCCACTGGAGCCGGTTTCGCGACAGGTTTTGCCCGTTTCTTCGCTTTCTTCGCGGCCTTTCTGGCCGGTGGCGTTGCGACCGCGGGTGCGGCCGCCGCAACCGGTTCGGCGGCAGCGACCGGCTCGGGATCTGGCATCACCGGAACGGGCTCGGGTGGCGGGGCTGGAGCTTCGGACATCTCCACGGCTGCATCAAGGACATCGAGAAATTCAGGATCAAACGGGTTCGACATGGCATTCCTCCAAGCACGACGCCGCGGCTCGCGGCGCGAACGGTTCTCACGCGCAGTATAGGAGCGTCGGTTACGAGTCGCAATGACAAACACGCACAAAGGCGCCCGTTTGCCTGTTAATGTCTCGGCCACGCCAGTCGTTATGCCGGTAGAACGACGCGTCCGGGCTCCGGGGCGTCGGCCCAACGCTCGCGAACCACGCTCACCAACCTCGTCAACGCGTCAAGGAGATCCGCTATGCACAACGTCGAATTCCTCGTCCCCATCGTCCTGTTCGGGGTGATTGGCTGGATTGTCCACACTGCCGTGATGGCGGGACGTCACAAGCATCAACTGAAGGCCACGGCTGATTTTCAGGCCAAGATCCTCGAGAAGATGGGGTCGGCCAAGGACTTCGGCGAGTTTCTCGAAACCGACGGCGGCCGGCGCTTTATGGGATCGCTGACAATCGAAGGCCCCAGCGCGAAGACCCGTATCGTCAGAAGCACCGAGCGCGCAATCGTGTGCCTGTCGGTCGGCATCGGCTTCTTGATGCTCGGGTCGTGGTTCGAAGAATCCAGGATGGGCATGATCGCCATCGGGACCATCGTGACCGCGTGTGGAGTCGGGTCCGTGATTTCGTGCGGATCGTCGTACTTCCTGTCGAAATCGTTCGGTCTGTTCGAACCGGCCGACGGCCGCAAACCGCAGTAGGATGGATTGGGTTTATCCTGACGGGATGCCGCAGTCATGGCCGAACACGCCGCGACGATTCGGAGCCAGGTGGTAAGCGAGCACGCGGCGGCAGCCTCCGAGGCGACGCTGCTCAGCGAGCCCGAGTTCCAGAATCTGTATCGCCTGCACGGCCGCGCGCTCTGGGGCTACCTGTATAAGGTGACAGGCAACGCGGCCGACGCCGACGATCTGTTGCAGGACAGTTTCTGCCGCCTGCTCGCGACGAAATTCGCAACACGAGACGATGGGCAACTGCGGGCGTACCTGTTTCGCATCGCGAGCAACGCCGCCGTCGACCAGTGGCGTCGGAAGAGCCGGGCTGATCGCCACGCCGCCGCGTCTCCACCGGAAGCGCCGGCCGATGCCTCCAACGCGACCGTGATGCGTTACGACATGGCGCGCACGTTCGGCCAACTGAAGCCGCAGGAGCGCGTGATGCTCTGGCTGGCCCACGTGGAAGGCACCGAACACCGCGAGATCGCCGAAACACTTGGCCTCAAAGCCACCAGTGTGCCGGTGCTGTTGTTCCGCGCACGGCGGAAATTGGCGGGCCTGCTGACAAAGAGAGGGTTGGGGCCTGGCTAGGTCATTCGATTCGCAGGTTCGCTGACGAACTTGCTCCCTCAGGACGCGGTGCCTCGAACGGTGGGAGCACCACGGGAGAACGGTCATGCTGGATCGGATCTGCAACACAGAGCCGTCAGTGGTCGCGGCCGCGGCGGCCGGTCACGAAACGGATCCTGTGGTGGTCGCCCATGTGGCTGCGTGCCCGTCCTGTCGCGCCGCGGTCGGCGCGGTGTGCTGGATGCGCCGGATGGCCAACGATCCGGCCGAGCCGCATGCGCTGCCAAATCCCGACGTGATCTGGTGGAAAGCGCAATTGCTGCGCCGATGGGAAGCCGAACGCCGCGCCGCTGCGCCCATCGAGCGCATGCACAAGGCCGAATTGTTTGCCGGCCTGGCAAGCCTGGCTGGTTTTGTCGGTTGGCAGTGGTCCGGATTGACGAAGGTGCTCTCGAGTTTCAGCCCGGTTGGTCTGGCCACCTGGTCCACCCAAACGACAACGGCGGGGTCGGCGGCCGATCCATCCAGCCTCGTCTTCCTGTTCGGCTCGATCTTTCTTGGTGTGATGATTCTGGCGGGCGTCCATCGGATGCTCAGCGAGTAGAGCGTGCCTCTCGCTCCGGACCCGATGGTCGCTTCGGAATCGCAGTAAGATCCTTCCAGATGCGGCCGCTCAAAATCGGCATCAGCGGCGTTCGGGGAATCGTGGGCGAAACCCTGACGCCCGAACTCGTCGTCTCGTTCGCACAGGCATTCGCCACGTATCTGGATTCGGGCCGCGTGTTGGTCTGCCGCGATACGCGCCCGTCTGGTCCGATGGTGCGGTCGGCCGTGCTGTCGGGGTTGCTGGCCGCCGGTTGCGACGTGATCGATCTCGGCGTGTGCCCCACGCCAACCTTGCAGCATGCGGTTCCGCGGCTAGGCGCACAGGGCGGGATTTCGATTACCGCCGGCCACAACCCGGCCGCCTGGAACGCCCTCAAGTTCGTGCGCGGCGACGGCCTCTACCTCAACACCACCCAGGCAGAAGAGTTGCTCGACATCGTTCATCAGGGCGAGTTCGAGAAAGTCGGATGGGATCGCATCCGCACGCGGGTGGATGAGCAGGATGCCATCGCGCCTCATCTCGCCGCGCTGAGCCGCGCGTTCGACGTCGATCGGATTCGCGCCCGCCGGTTGCGCGTCGCGGTGGATTGCTGCAACGGATCGTGCGCCCTGCTCGCGCCCCGCTGGCTCGAAGCCCTCGGGTGCACGGTGCTGGCCGTCAACGACGATCCGGCCGCGCCGTTTCCGCACCGGCCCGAGCCCAAGCCCGAGACCATGGCGCAGTTGAAGGCGGTGGTGCGCGCCGGTGGCGCGGATCTGGGCTTTGCCCACGACGCGGATGGCGAACGCCTCGGGCTGGTGACAGGCGAAGGCGTCGCGCTGTCTGAGGAAATCACGCTCACGCTGGCCAGTTCCATCGTGCTGTCGCGCACACCGGGAACTGTGGTGACCAACGTGTCCACCACCCGCGCAATTGACGTCGTCGCAGGCCGGCACAAGTCGATCGTGGTTCGGACGCCGGTCGGCCAGTCGTATATCTCGGAGGCCATGATCCAGCACCGTGCCGTGGTCGGCGGCGAGGGCAACGGCGGCGTGGCGCTGCCTCGCGTGCTGATGTCGCACGATGCGGCCGCTGCCGAAGGCTTGATTCTGGAATACCTGGCCTCCACGGGCCTGTCGCTCGGCGAAGCGGTGGCCGGCTTGCCCAGCTACCCGGTCGCCAAGCATGACGTGCTGGTGCGGCCGAGCGCGCTCTATTCGGTGCTGCAGGGTTTCCGCGATCAGGCCGGCGCCGATCAGGCCACCGCCGACACCACCGATGGCATCAAGATGTCCTGGCCCGACGGCTGGGTGCACGTGCGGGCGTCGCAGACCGAATCGATGATCCGCGTCATCGCAGAGGCCGATTCGATGGAACGGGCGCGCGAGCTCCTCGATTGGGCGCGAGATCGGTTGAAGGCGTAGGTATGCGAGCGATCCCCACCCTCAAGATCAGCATCTCTGGCGTGCGCGGCGTGGTGGGCGATTCGCTGACGCCAGCCATGCTGGTTCGGTTCGCCCAGGCGTTTGGCACCTACGTCGGGTCGGGCGCTGTGGTGGTTGGGCGCGACACGCGCACCTCGGGCGAGATGGTCCGGCAGGCGGTCCACGCCGGACTGCTCTCGAGCGGCTGCCGCGTGATCGATCTCGACATCTGTCCGGTGCCCACCGTGCAGTTGGCCGTCCGCCATCGCCGCGCGCACGGCGGCATCGCGATTACGGCGAGCCACAATCCCGCCCAGTGGAACGCGTTGAAGTTTGTCGGTTCCGACGGACTGTTTCTCGATTCGGGCCAGGCGCGCGAACTGGTCGACATCTATCACCAGGGCGAATACGTGAAGGTCGCCGGCAGCGAGATGCGTGGCGTCGAGCAGATGACCAACGGCCTCGACCTCCACATCAGCGCCATCCTCGACGCGCTCGGCCCGCTTCCAGCCGGCCGCCGCCGCCTCCGCGTGGCGCTCGATTCCTGCAACGGCGCCGGCGCCTTGCTCGCGCCGAGACTGCTCGACGCGCTCGGCGTCGACGTCGTGCCGATCAACATCACGCCCAACGGGCTCTTTCCGCGGGAGGCCGAGCCGTTACCCGAAAATCTGGGCGCCCTGTGCGAGGCGGTCGTCGCCAACCATTGCGACGTGGGGTTCGCGCAAGACATGGATGCCGACCGCCTGGCGGTGGTCTCGGAACTCGGACAGCCGATCGGCGAAGACTACACGCTGGTGCTGGCCACCTGGTACGTACTCGAAAATCTGGTGCCCGGCCGGCAGGCGAAGTCGGGGCCCACCCCCGTTGTCGGATCGATGCCGGTAGTGGTCGCGAATCTCGCAACGACCGCAGCGCTCGACGATCTGGGGGCGCGGTTCGGCTGCCGCGTGGTGCGCTCGAAGATCGGCGAGGCCAACGTGACCGATCGGATGAAGCTCGAGCGGGCGGTGATCGGCGGCGAAGGCAATGGCGGCGTCATCTATCCCCGCATCAACTTCGCCCGCGATAGCCACGTCGGCATGGCGTTGATCCTGCATCTGCTCTCCTCGTCTCACCGCTCGGTCTCGAGCCTGATGGCCGATCTTCCCCGCTACGCGATGGTCAAGGAGAAACTCCCGTGTCCATCAGGCAAGATTCCGCTGGTGGAGCGCGCCATTCGCGCGGATTTCGGCCACTTGCCAATTGATGCGCGCGACGGCATCAAGGTGACGCTCCCGGACGGCTGGTTTCTGGTGCGCGGATCCAATACCGAACCCATCATCAGGGTCGTCGCCGAAGCCGGGTCCAATGCGGCTGTGCGCCGGATCATCGACGACGTGTTCGGCCGGGTCGCCGCGATCGTCGGAGCCGGATGAGAGTGCCCTCCTGTATGTGGGTGAAGGCCTCGCGATTCCGCACGCCCGAGTTGATGGACCAGCCGGGTCTCGACCAACAGGAACACGTCCTGGCGCTGACCGCGCTTGGCCGCGCCAATCTGGTCAGCGGGACGACAGCCGCCATCTGGCCTGCGCTTCGGCGCATCGCGCGATCCCTGGACAACCGTCCCATCCGAATCCTCGACATGGCGTGCGGTGGCGGGCAGGTGGCCGTCGGGTTGGCCCAACGATTCGCCCGTGCGGCAATTCCCGCCGAGGTGCTGGGGTGTGATGTCAGCCAGGTCGCGCTCGACTACGCTCGAGCCCTGGCGGCACGCGCCGGAGTTCAGCAGGTGCGCTTCGTCCAATCCGACGTGATGCTCGACACGTGGCCGACAGGTTTCGACGTCGTGCACTGTTCGCTGTTCTTGCATCATCTGGCTGATGAGGAAGCGGTCGAACTGCTGGGGAAGATGAAGCAGGCGGCCGCCCGGTGCGTGGTGGTGTCGGACCTGCGGCGAACCGATCTCGGCTGGCTGTTCGCCTGGGTGGGCTGCCGGCTCCTGTCGCGGTCGCGCGTGTTTCACGTCGATGGCACGCGGTCGGTCGAGGCAGCCTTTACCGCCGCCGAGGCGCACGCGCTCGCCGCGCGGGCCGGTTTGGACCGGACCGAGATTCGAACGCATTGGCCACAACGCTTTCTTCTCACGTGGACGCGAGACGCGCAGACGTGATGGCGCGTAGGCGTATGGAAGCCGGCACAGCGACGAGGGCGGAACACCGTCGGCTTCGACTGGGGCGTGTGCTGTGACGAGGATCGCTCCCACGTTGACGGCCGATCAGGCTTCGGCCGGCACGTGGGACGCCGTGGTGATTGGTGCGGGTCCGGCCGGAGCGTATACGGCACTGGGACTCGCACGAGCCGGACTCGCGACGCTGCTGGTCGATCGCAAGGCCTTTCCGCGCCACAAGGTCTGCGGAGGCTGTCTCAACGCCCGCGCTGTCGCGTGGCTCGAACACGCCGGCGTCGCTGCCCACCTGTGGGCAAGTGGCGCCCGAGCGCTGTCGTCGATTTGCCTCCAGCACGGTCGGCGCCGCGCTGTTCTTTCTCTTCCGCCGGGCATGGCGGTGTCGCGCGCCACACTCGACGCGGCGCTCTTGCGCGCGGCCATCCTGGCCAACTGCGCTTTTCTTCCGGAGACCTCTGCGCTGGTCGAATCCGCGATCGACAGAGTCGGCTCGGGGCGCGGCGAGGCGCGCTGGGTCAGTCTCGCGCTGCGCGATGGCCAACGTGCGAGGATTGGCGCGCGGGTTGTCGTGGTGGCCGACGGTCTGGGACACAGTTCGTTGCGCGATGCGACGTCGATGCAGAGTGTCGTGGCCTCCGACGCTCGAGTGGGGGTGGGCGCAGTGGGCCATGCCGGATGCGTCGGGTCGGAACCCGGCCGCATTACCATGGCCGTGTCCGACCACGGCTACGTCGGCGTAACCGCCGTCGAGAACGATCTGGTCAACGTTGCCGCCGCGCTCGACGTCGGGTACCTCAAGGCCTGTGGCAGTCCGGCGGCCGCGGTGCGCGCGGTCCTGGCCTCTGCGGGGGTTTCCGCATCGGCGTCTCTCGATAGGTTCGACTGGCAAGGGACGCTGCCGCTGACGCGTCGCCTGCTCTCTCCGGTTGCGCCCGGGATGTTTGTGCTGGGCGACGCAGCCGGGTACATCGAGCCGTTCACGGGCGAAGGTATGGCGTGGGCGCTCGCGGCGGCTGACGCCGTGGTGCCGCTCGCGATCTGCGCGAGCCGCGGCTGGAGCGCCGACATCGCTGATCAGTGGCGGCGCACGTACGACACGCTGGTGAGGCAGGAACAGTCGTGGTGTCGCGGCCTCGCTCGCGGATTGCGGCACCCGCGACTCGTCGCCTTCGTGGTGGCCTCGCTGTCGCGGCAACCGGGGTTGGCCAGACCGTTTCTCTGGCGCGGATCACCCGGCACCGCGGCGCATTCAATCGGGGAGCGTCGATGAGTTTTCATATCTACGGCATGGGCACGGCTGCGCCGCCTTTCGCCATTTCGCAGGATCACGCGCTCGATCTGGTTCGAAACTACGGCTGCGCGGGCGACGATCACCAGCGGCAGTTGAAAGCCCTCTACCGGCTGAGCCGGGTCCAGACGCGCCACTGTGTCGTGCTCGATTCCGACAGCCGGGACGGTCTGCCGCGTCAGTCGTTTTTTCCTTCCATGCGCAACGACGACGACCGTGGGCCCACGACGTCGGACCGGATGGCGCGCTACGAACTGGACGCGCCGCCGCTGGCGGCGGCGGCGGCCCGCGCCGCGTTGGGCAACGCCAGCGTCGATGCCAGCGCCGTTACGCATCTCGTCACGGTGTCGTGCACCGGATTTGCGGCACCCAATGTCGACGTCAGCCTCATCGGCGATCTCGGTCTTCGTCGAACCGTCGAGCGGACCCACGTCGGATTCATGGGCTGCCACGGCGCACTCAATGGCCTGCGTGTGGCAAAAGCCTGCGCCGAGAGCATGCCGGACGCCTGCGTGCTCGTGTGCGCGGTCGAGTTGTGCTCGTTGCACTTCCAGTACGGGTGGAACAGCAACCTGTTGGTGGCCAATGCCATTTTCGCTGACGGCGCGGCGGCGGTGGTTGGCGGCGGGCGGCCCCGCGGGCTAGCGGCCGACTGGACGCTCGATGCGAGTGGCGCGTCGCTGCTGGAAGCGTCGGCGGATTTGATGTCGTGGCGCATCGGCAACCACGGATTCGAAATGTCCCTGTCGGCGCGTGTGCCCGGCGTGATCGAGCGCGAACTGCGCCCCTGGGTGGATGGGTGGCTCGCCGCGCACGGTACGGCGGTGGACCAAATCGCGTCCTGGGCCCTTCACCCTGGCGGTCCGCGCATTCTCGAAGCCAGTGCGCTGGCGCTTGGAATCCCGCGCGAACAGTACGCGGTGTCGCAGGAAGTGCTCGGCGAATTTGGCAACATGTCGTCGCCGACCATCATCTTCATCCTGGATCGGCTTCGGCGTCGTCGGGCCCCTCGGCCTTGTCTGGCGATTGGGTTTGGCCCGGGACTCGCCGTCGAGGCGGCGCTGTTCGGTTGACGCCCGCCCTCCAGGTGGCAGACGCGTCAGCGCGGCGGCTCGATTGGCTCGGCAACAACACGAAAACCGAGACTGAATCCCTGATCCTGCGGTTCGTGGGTATACCGAAGCGCGCATCGGGCGCTGTCGGCTCCGAAGTACCAACTGCCTCCCCGAATGACCCGTTTCGTCCCCACGTTCGGGCCGCGTGGGTCGATCGACGCGCGCGGATCGTACGCGCCGTAGACATCATTGGTCCACTCCCAGACGTTGCCGTGCATGTCGCGTAGTCCCCACGCATTGGGTGCGAAGCTTCCGACCGGTTGCGTGCGATTCGGTCCGCGACCCGGCGTCCGGGGTTGGTCTGGCGTGGCGGTGATGTTGGCGTCGTGGGGTGTCAGGCGATTGCCAAAGGCATAGGCCGTGGACGTGCCCGCGCGACACGCGTACTCCCATTCGGCTTCGGTGGGAAGTCGATACCGCATCGCAGCGGAACCGGCGGTCAGTCGGGTGAGGAATGCATCAACGTCATAGAAATTGATCTGTTCGACCGGGCAGCGCGAACAGCCAGAAAAGCGGCTCGGATTGGTGCCCATCATCATTTGCCACTCGGTCTGTGTGACTTCGTCACGACCAAGGTAAATGCGGCGCGACAACGTCACGCGATGCGGCGTCTCATCGTCGTTGCGGCCCGCCTCCGACGCTGGGCTGCCCATCACGAACGAGCCCGGATCGATGGCGAGGAGCACCATTCTCGTGTGTGGCTCGATGTAGAAAGTGGGCGGCCCTGGAGCCGAGAGGCGCTCTCCTGTGACCGCGATAAATGTCGCGGCGGCAACGACGGCGGCCAGAAAAATGAGTGCTCGGTACATTGTTGGACGCCGCGAACCCCACCCGAAAGAGCGGGTCAGACTCGCAGCATACCCGGTTTTAGTCGGACTGCGACGAGGCGGCGCGGCGGCGGGCGGCCGACCTCGCCGGAAATGCGGCCCGCGTTTTCGCAGGCTCGATGCCAGCCGCGTTGATGAGCAACCCGAAGCCGAGACTGCCGAGCGCAAGCGCCGTGAGCGCCGACGTCCGCGCGAGGGCGAATGCCATCAACAGGATGGACAGGCCGGCCACCGAGTCGAACCCGGCAATCAGAGGCCAGATACGGCTGTGTATGGCGCGAAACTCGGCCGACTTCAATCGCTCGGCCGACAGCAGTTGTATCCGCAGCAGGCTGTTGATGGCGCCCGCGCCAATCATCACGACCATGAGGATGAGCCGCCACGCGCCCCCGGCGCCCGACTCCACTCTCCACGTCAGGTAGATGGCCGGTGCGTAGACGGCCATCACGAACAATTGGTGCATGGCCCACGACCCTCGTGCGCGCGAGACGGGAGCTGTGTCGCTGGGGCGTGTCACAGCCACCGTCCCACTCGCCATCCGCGACTCCGACTCGGTGTCGAAATCGGATTCCGTCCCGTCGTCAATCAAGGAGGATTGCCCCCCGACATACGCCGTCAACTCGCGGACCAGATCGCTGCTGCTTCGAAACCGCTTTTCGCGATCCTTTTCGAGACATTGGCTCACGACGCGATCGAGGTCGGGCGGGACGCCGGGCTTGACGGTCGATATGGGCGGCGGTTGAGCCGATTTCACGTTGGCCGCCGTGGCCTCAAGCGTCGGTGCCGCAAACGGATTGCGGCCCGCCATCATTTCGTACATCAGCACGCCGAGCGCGAACTGGTCACTCCGCGAGTCGACCGATGTCCCGTCGAGTTGTTCCGGCGATTTGTACGCCGTCCACTCGGTCAACGGGGCGTCATACAGCTCGCCGCCCACGCCATCCGGACTCGGCGAGTGCAGCAGTCCGAAATCGAGCACCTTCACCACGCCGCTGTCGCTGCAGACGATGTTCTCCGGCTTGAGGTCGCCGTGGATCATCGCCACGGCATTGGCGGCCGCTAGAGCCTCCGCCACCTGCAGCGCAATCGCGGCTGCCGTCTCCGGCATGATGGGGCCGGCGTCGATCAACGCTTTCAAGGTCTTGCCGGGCACGTACTCGCAGACCACGTAAAACTGCCCGTAGACCTCCTCGATGGCCCGCACGACGGCAATGTTGGGATGCGCCATGGCGGCGACGGTCTTGATTTCGTGGGTCAGGTACTCTCGCAGGTCCTCATCGTTGGCAATCGCCGGGGGCAGCGTCTTGAGGGCGACTTTGGTCTTGTTTCTGGTGTCTTCGGCCAGCAGCACGACGCCCATCGTGCCTTCGCCCAGTTTGGCTTCGACGGTGTACGGGCCGAGTTGTCGGCCAATATCCGCACAAATGTCGGTCGGTTCGGGGTCGGTGGGAAAGGCGGCACACTCCGCCAGAAACGATCCCGCCTGGTCGTGCGCGGCGAGAAGGGCCGCCACTTCGGCTTCCATTTCCGCGCTGCTGTGGCACGCCTGGTTGAGATACGTTGCCCGGCCGTCGGCGTCGAGGCCGGCGGCTTCGGCGACGATGCTGCTTACCTTCTGCCAATCGAGCGTCATGGGGACGCACTCAATTCGCGAAACAGCCACGCGCGAGCCACAAGCCAGTCTTGAGCCGTTGTCTCCTCAGACAGGCCAACCGCGTGGGCCGTGTCCGCCTCCGACAGGCCGCCGAAATAGCGGAGTTCGACCACCTGCGACTGCCGCTTGTCGATGGCGGCCAGGCGATCGAGAGCGCGGTCTATTGCGAGAACGTCGGTAAGCCCGGCGCCCGGCGCCACGGCGGCGAGAGGCGTGGTCGCGATGCGCGATCGGAGGTGCTCGACCAGGAGTTCCCGCAGCACCCTGGCCGCGATCCCCAGAAACCTCGCCCGGCTCGTCACCGACACGGGCGAATCGCCCAGGAGCCTGGCGAAGGCCTCCTGCGCGAGCCCGGCTGCCGGAATCGGCCGGCCCGACCGGTCTCGTTTGAGCGCACGGACCGTCACCATCCGAAGCTCGTCATAGATCATCGACAGCAATTGATCGTAGCTATCGACGTCACCCTGACCTGCGGCTTCGAGCAGGGCGTCGATGGCGCGTGGGTCGGAAGGGTTCACGTGACGAGATTATCCTTCCGCAGAGATCTCGCATCAACCTCGAATCGATAAGGCCTTCAGGGCTCATTGACACGAGGCGGCGGTGAAGCTGACGCCGCTGGCCTTGGTGGCACCGGCAGCGTCGCAATTCCGACCTTTTTAGTAGATATTATCTTTGCCACGACATATGCTGGTTTCGTGCTCACTTTTGACCAGAGTCGCAGACGGACAGCCGCGGTGCTCATGTGCCTATTGTCACCACTGGGAGTGCTGCTGGCGACCGGCCGCCCGGGAGGGTCTGTTTCCCCCGAGTCGATCGAGATTGTGGCGAAACGCTTCAGTTTCGAGCCCAATCGAATCGAGGTCATCGAAGGCCAACGGGTGACCCTGTCGATACGGTCGGCAGATGGCACTCACGGCCTGGAAATCAAAAAACTTGGCGTAAAGCTGGAAATCCCTCGGGGCGCCACACCGGTAACCGTGTCGTTCACGGCTCCGGCTCCGGGTACCTACGATATCGCCTGTTCGGAATACTGCGGCCGCGGCCACGAAGACATGAAAGCGAAGCTGATCGTCTCGGCCAAGAACCACTAGGAGCAAGAGCCCCCTATGAGTCGCCACGTCTTCTCCGCACTGTTTGTCGCGGCTGCGATGTTCGGATCCGGCTGCGACGAGAAACTGAACAGTCTCACTGGACCGACGCCGAACTTGCAGCCGACGCTAGCGAGCATCCAGCGAGAGATCTTCGACACCACCGACAGCGCCGGTCGACAGTCGTGCATCACGTGTCACAGCGACCAAGGCCGCACACCATCGGGAGGCTTGGTTTTGACCGTTGGGCGGTCCTACCAGTCACTCGTGTCGGTGGTCAGCAGCCGCAAGGCTGGAGCCACGCTGGTGATCCCGGGCGATCCGGACAACAGCTACTTGATTCACAAGCTGGAAGGGGCCCCGGATATCGTGGGCGTGCGAATGCCTCGCACCGGTCCGCCCTATCTCACGTCTGGACAATTGCTCGTCATTCGTCGATGGATTCAGCTGGGTGCCAAGAATGACTAGCGCCAAACATCGCAGGGCGCATATCTGCCGAACTGCTAGCGAGAGGAGATACCGCGTGATGCACCGCGTCGATTTCATCGCCGCCTTGGTCTGCCTGGTTCTTGCCCTTCCGGCCGCCGCCCAGTCGTCCGACCCGGTTGCCGCCGCTTCGTCGGTTGTGGCGAGGGCTGCCCAGGCTTCCGCGACACCAGCGCAGGTGGCCGCACCAGACGATGATCCGGATTTGGACGTCAATAAGTCCCAGCCGGACTTTGCGCTGGCGACGATTCCGACGACGCTGCGCCTGCCTGTTCACAGGATGGCATTTCGGCTGACGCATCGCTTCAATGAACAGATCGACAAAGCGAAGCTTGCCGGCCTCTTTGGCCTCGATTCGGGTGCGCAGGTGGGCCTGGAGCTCCGCTATGGCCTGTTCCGCGGGGCCCAATTGGGTTTCTATCGGACTGCCGATCGAACCATCGAGTTTTTCACGCAGTACGACGTGGTGCAGCAACGCAAATCCAGACCGATAGGACTGGCTGTGGTGGCATCAGCGGAGGGCACGAATAACTTCAAGGACAGCTATTCCCCGAGCATTGGCGCCGTGGTGTCGCACGAACTCGGCACCCGTGGAGCGTTCTATGTGGCGCCCCGATGGGTGAACAACAGCAATCCGCTTCCCAAGGAACTGGTCGATCACAATTCGTCAGTGATACTGGGCGTCGGTGCACGAATCCGCGTGATGACGACGACCTACGTGATGGTCGAGGTCAATCCGCGCGTCGGTGGCTACAAGCCCGGCAAGAGTCCCATGACGTTCGCCATCGAGAAACGGGCAGGCGGCCATCTGTTCCAGTTGAATTTCTCGAATGCGCACGGCACGACACCCGCGCAAGTCGCCCGAGGCGGACCGGACTCGAATAACTGGTACTTGGGATTCAACCTCTCACGCAAGTTCTTCTAAGGCTGCGGTCACGAAATCTGTCGCGGCGGGGTGGCGACCTGGATGATTCGCCGTTCCTGGTAAGGTGGGGCCCAATACCGATACGGTGGGCCAGGAGATCGGCTCATGCCTCAATCGTTGGTGGCGCGCCTGGTGCTTGCGGGCATCGTGGGCTTTGTTGCGATCCAGGCGATTCGGCCCGATCGCACCAATCCAGCCTTCGAACCCGCGCAGGCAATCGATGCCGGGGGACACGTGCCGGCTGATGTGGCGCTGGTGCTCAAGCGCAGTTGCTACGATTGCCATTCGAACACGACGCGATGGCCCTGGTACAGCCATATTGCCCCGATGTCGTGGGGGATGGCCAATCACGTCAAGGAAGGTCGGGAGGCGATGAACTTCTCGAACTGGAACACCTACCCCCCCAAGCAAAAAATGAAGCGGCTCGAGTCCATGTGCGACGAGGTACGGCAGGGAAAAATGCCGCTCGGCAGTTACCTGTTGCTCCACGGCGACGCGAAGCTCTCGGAAGCGGACTGGCGTCTCATCTGCGACTGGTCCACGGACGAATCAGACAAAGTCGGCCGCTGAGCCAGGCGGCCGCCGGGCGGTCGTCTCTCAGCACCCTACACCGACGCCGGTGGCGTGAGTTGCTCGATCTCGTGGAGACGGGATAAATCAATCGCGACACGATCGGTGTCCTGCAGGTACATGTCGCGGAAGCGCGCGCCCCACGCAATATCCGACTTGTCGTAACTGGTCTTGGCGTGCACGGTCTGCGCGAACGTCTCGTCGTGGGCGCTGATCAGGCTGACAATTTCAGGGTCAGCCGCCTCGAGCGACTCCTGGGTAAATCCGCGCAGCGGGCTGGTGTCGGTAATCGGGTGGACGACGACCCAGTGGAGCGGCATGAAGATGATGAAGTCGCGTTCGAGCGTCAACTGGTCGAACCGCCGGCGGCGTTTCCCGTCATCATCCGTCCAGTGTGCGAACGAAACGACAGCATGGACGTCGGTCAAATCGTGATTCCGAAGGTTGACGAGACGGAACATCAGGGCCCAGCCGTTCTGGTAGGGCGCAATGATGGCGTTGCGGCTGAAACTGATCTTCGCCGTTGGGCGCGTGAATCTCGCGAAGAGCAGGCCGCTGAGAACGGCAAAGCCCAGCAGTCCGATCAGGGCTTCGAGCGCGACGAAAATGTTCACCGCCCGCGTGTTCGGAACCAATTTGCCGTAACCAATCGTGGCGAGCGTCTGAACAGAAAAGAACAGGCAGTCTTCGAAACGAGCCAGCGGTGCGGTCGCGGCGCCGGCGAGCGCATCTGGTCCGGCCAGCCAGTACAGCACCGCAAAGAGGAGATTGGTGACGAAGTAGCCCATCACCATCAGAGCGAGCAGACGAGGGACCGGGAGCGACAGGAGCGTGTGGTAGGCGTTGTAGGGATGAAACGCGCTCAGATTGTTTCGGTGGACGTTGAACGTGCCGTCTCGATTGAGGAGACGGACCGTACTCCGCTCGGAGAGCTTGCCGCCAAGTCCGAGGTCCTGGTTCAGTCGCTGCGGTGAGGGAGAATCTGGCACGTGTTCGACTACCCTTCAGGTGTGGCACAACCGCCGCGGCGCGCGCGGGGACGGCTCTTCAAAACTCCCGCACACCAGCCGCCGACGTCATAGCAACAGGCTACTCCTGCCCATCACGCTTCGCAACGTCGAGCGAAGGTCGAGCCGCGCACGGCGTCGCGTTGGTGTAGCGTTCCTTGTTCCAATGGCGAACATGGGCGTTGGGATATCGTAGGAGCTCGGCGAATACGGGGGCGTTGACGGCTCCGGCAGTGCGTGCTGCATCCGTGGACGCCAGCCAGGCGCCTCCCCAGTGGGCCCTGCGGTCGCCAGGGGCGGGATGGGCCGAACGGCAGGGCTGTGAACCCTGATGCCGTGATCCGGTGTCATGAAGAGAGCAGGAGGAACTGCAGTGTTGAACATCGGGATCATCGTCGGAAGCACGCGGCCCGGGCGCAACGGCGAGGCCGTGGCTCGGTGGGTATACCAGTCCGCCGTCGATCATGGCGGCGCGAACTTCGAGTTGGTGGATCTGGTGGACTTCGAACTCCCGATCTATGACGAGCCAAATCCGCCGTTCATGCAGAAGTACACCAAGGAGCACACCAAGCGCTGGGCGGCCAAGATCGCTTCCCTCGACGCCTTCATCTTTGTCACGCCGGAGTACAACCACAGCACGTCCGGGGCTCTGAAGAACGCGATCGACTTTCTTCTGAAGGAATGGGGGAACAAAGCCGCAGGCTTCGTGGGTTACGGGAGCGCGCTTGGCGCGCGCGCCGTCGAGCACCTCAGGCTCATCATGGGCGAGCTCAAGGTGGCCGACGTCCGCACGCAAGTCGGGTTGTCGCTCTACACGGACTTCGAGAACTTCCGCACGTTCAAGCCTGGCCCCCAGCACGCCTCGAATATGAAGGCGATGCTGAACGAAGTGATCGCCTGGGGCGAAGCCCTCAAGAACGTGCGGGACAAGGCCGAGATCTCAGGGCAAGCCGTCTAGTCGAGCCGGCTGCAACATATGGATTGACGAAGACTTCTGTGGCGGAGGGAGAGGGATTCGAACCCCCGGTACGGTTTCCCGCACAACGATTTTCAAGACCGTCGCCTTAAACCACTCGGCCATCCCTCCGACGCTTGAATTATACGGCGAACCGCGTGGGCGGGCGGACCGTTCCTCCGCGGTCCCGCCGCCCTTCTACGGTCGCACCGGTTCAATGACGTCCAGGCCGCGCGTGTAGGGTCGCAACGCGTCCGGGACGACGACCGACCCGTCGCGCTGCTGATAGTTTTCGAGAATGGCGATGAGCGTCCGGCCCACGGCGAGCCCGGATCCGTTGAGCGTGTGCACGAACTCGACCTTGCCGGTGCCGTCTGGCCGGTACTTGATGTTCGCCCGTCTCGCCTGAAACGCCATCGTGTTGCTGCACGACGAAATCTCGCGGTACGTCTCCTGGCTCGGCAGCCACACTTCGATGTCGTAGGTCTTCGCCGCCGAGAACCCCATGTCGCCCGTGCAGAGCATCATCGTCCGATACGGCAGGCCCAGCCGCTTCAGCACTTCCTCGCCGGCCGCGACCATGCTCTCGAGTTCGTCGAACGACTGCTCCGGCGTGGCAAACTTCACCATCTCGACCTTGTGGAACTGATGCTGGCGGATCAGTCCGCGCACATCCTGTCCGTGCGAACCCGCTTCGCTGCGAAAACAGGGCGTGTAGGCGGTGTAGCGAATGGGCAGCTTGCGGCCATCGAGAATCTCGCCACGATGGAGATTAGTGAGCGGCACCTCGGCCGTGGGAATCAGATAGAGGTCCCACTCCCCCGCTATTTTGAACAGGTCCGCCTCGAACTTCGGCAAATTGCCGGTTCCCTGCAGGGCCGCCGCACTCACGAGAAACGGCGGATCGATTTCGGTAAAGCCGTGCTCGCGCGTATGCAGGTCGAGCATAAAGTCGATCAAGGCGCGGCTCAGCCTGGCACCCGCGCCCATCAGTACAGCAAACCTAGCTCCCGACATGCGCGCCGCCCGTTCGAAGTCGAGAATCCCCAGTTGGGCTCCGAGATCCCAGTGGGCTTTCGGTGCGAAATCGAACCGCGGCGGATCGCCGCACCGGCGCACTTCCCTGTTGTCAGCCGCGCTGGCGCCAACCGGGACGGATTCGTGCGGCAGATTGGGAATCGTCAGCAGGATGGCGCGGCGACGCTGCTCGATCTGGTCGAGATCGGCCTCGAGTTCCTTGATCTGTTGGCCGCGCGCCTTGTTGGCCGCAAACAGGTGCGCGACATCCTGGCCGGCCTTCTTGGACCGCGCGATGTCTTCGGCCGACGCATTCTGCTGCCGCTTGAACTCCTCGACGGCGGGAATCTTGCGGCGCCGCTCCGCGTCGAGCTCCGCCAGCGCGTCAAGTTCGGCATCCATGTGCATGCCACGCTGGGTCAGCTTCTCGCGGACAGTATCGAGATGGTCGCGAACGAAGGTGGCGTCGAGCATGTCCAAGATCGTATATCCAAAGCCGGTTGGGCTGCGATACGATCGCGTCGCACGGTCCCGCGAATCGAGGTGGGGCGATACCGCGTGTGCGCGGCGAGGCCGCGGCGCAGATCGGTCCGCTCGATCGGCTGGACCGTCGGGCAGGCACAGTCGTGATTTCGCGGCGAAGCAGCGAGGAGCGTCAGTATGGCGAGCGTTCGAAAAGCGGTGTTTCCGGCTGCCGGACTCGGTACGCGATTTCTTCCTGCAACCAAATCGCAGCCCAAAGAGATGCTGCCGCTGGTCGACAAGCCCATCATCCAGTACGGCGCCGAAGAGGCCGCCGCCGCCGGCATCGACCACCTGATCATCGTTACGGGCCGCGGCAAGAGCACGATGGAGGACCACTTCGACGTCGCCTTCGAGCTCGAGTCCTTCCTCGAGACGCGGCAGAAGACCGACCTGCTCGCCGAGGTTCGCGAGGTGACCAAATTGGCGCACGTCGCGTATGTGCGACAGGGTACCCCGCTTGGGTTGGGTCATGCCGTGCTGGTCGCCAGGCACCTGGTGGGCGCCGAGCCGTTCGCCGTGCTGTTGGCCGACGATGTGATCGATGCGCAGCCGGCTGGGCTCAAACAGATGGTGGACGTGTTCGATCGCGTTCAGGGGCCGGTGCTGGCGGTCGAGCGGGTCGGATGGGATCGTGTGTCCTCGTACGGCATCGTCGACATCGAGAGCGAATCGGATGGGATCTACAAAGTGCGGGATTTGGTGGAGAAGCCGCCGCGAGCCGAGGCGCCGTCCGACCTCGCCATCATCGGCCGGTACATTCTGACACCGGATATTTTCGAGGAACTGGCCACGACTCCTCCGGATCGGTCTGGCGAGATCCAGCTGACCAATGGCCTGCGGCAGTTGTTGAAGAAGCGGCCGATCTACGCCTACGAAATCAAGGGCGTCCGTCACGACACGGGGAACAAACTGGGATACCTGAAGGCCGTCGTCTACTTCGCGCTTCGGCGCGAGGGGCTGGCTGAGCCGTTTGCGGATTATCTGCGGTCGCTCAAGTTGTAGCGTCTCCGGCCCGGGGACAGACCGACCGACATCACTCGGATTTGGATGGCGTTGAGGACGTCTTCGGAGAGGTCGATTCGCTCGACGTTGAACTCTTGCTGACGTCCGATGAGCTCGACGACGAGGATGCCTGTCCACTGTCGGAAGAGCTGGATGTCGACGACGTCTTGCTTGAGTCCGAGGCGGTCTTGCTGCTGTCGGAGGAGGACGTTGTCGAGGTGGACGCCTTCTTGTCTGCGGCCGCCTCGGTGTTTCGCTTGCTGGCGTAGTCGGTGACGTACCAGCCGGTCCCCTTGAACTGGATGGCCGGCGCCGAGATTAGCTTGTGGACTGGTTCGTTACACTTGCGGCATCGTTCGATCGGGGCGTCCGAAAACTTCTGAATCACCTCGAACCGGTGGCCGCAGGTGCCGCATTCGTACTCATAAAGTGGCATGTCAGTGCCATTAGTCTACAACACAACGCACCAGTTGACGTCGTGACGGCTCGCTCGGGGCCGTGCCTGCGCTGAATTGATCTGATCCGCGTCTGGTCGCTATGGGGTCGCTACCGGTCGGGTCTTGAAAGCCTTCCGGCACCGGAAGGTGTTGGGTGTCGTCCGGGTGGATTGGCGTCGGGTGCGGGGGCTGGGCTCGGGTCCCGCCTACTCGATCGCCGCCCCGGCGTGGGGGCCGAGAAGCAGCTGCCGGTGGACAGGGATGGGCGCAACGCCGTTTCGAAGCAGCGCGTCGTGGAACGAGCGGAGCGAGAATTTGTCGCCCACCTGCGTCTTGTAGTCTTCGCGCAGCTTGAGCAGCATCAGCTTGCCCAGCGTGTACACCGCGTATCCCGGGTCGAACGTGCCGCGTTCGGCTTCGCGGCGGGCCGTGCTCTCCTCGACAAAGGCCTCCTCGCGAAAGAACCGGACGGCTTGCTCGACCGACAGGTCTTCGGCGTGGAGTCGAATCGCCACGATCATGCGCGCGATCCGGACGAGCGATTCGGCGAGTTGGCCCAGGCGCACGGCCGGATCATGCTTCTCGAATCCCGCCTCGATCACCATGTGTTCGCAGTAGTGCGCCCAGCCTTCCACCATCGAACTGGAGGCCATCAGTAGTGATTTTCTGGCGTGCGACTCGACGTGCCGCAAGTGTTGAAAGTGCAGGAAGTGGCCTGGATAGGCCTCGTGGATCGAAATCGACCACAGTGTCGGGATGTTCAGATCCTTGTAGTGTTCGGACTTCTGCTCGTCGGACCACGAGGATTCGGCCTCGGTCAGGTAATAGTAGGCGCGGGTCGGCCGCGCTTCGAACGGCCCCGGCGTCCACATGCTGGCGCCGGTCCATCGGAAAAACTCCGGCGTGGGAGCCGTCACCACCGGTTCGCCCGCGGGCATCGAGACCAGATCTTTGCGCTCGATGAAGGTCGCCAGCGCGCTGACCTGACGCTGCGCCTCGTTGACGATGCCGTCGCTGACCAGCCGCGTCTCTTTCACTCGCCGCCAGATGTCCATCGGGTCGCCACGCTCGATTTTCGACGCGGCACGCTTGAACTCTTCCTGGACCACGCCAAGTTCGCGCAAGCCGATGTCGAGCAGGCGCGAAAGCGGAAGATCGATCCCTTCTTCGAGACGAAGCTTCTGGGCAAACGTGTCGGCCCCGAGACGGAACGACGCCCGCGACTTGGGGCCAAGGTCGTTCTCGAGATAGCCGAGATAGCTCTTGAGGGCGTCGCTGGCTTCGGTCTGTGCGTCGGCGAGATCTCCGAGCAGTCCGAGGTCGTCGACCTCGGAGAACGCCTTCGGAAGATCAACGTCGATGAAGCGTTGCGCACCGCGAAGCGTCTGGAGGCCCTTCTTGACGAAGATGCCCGGCGGTTCCTTGATGTTGTCCCGGGCGGCCTGAATCAGTTTCGGCGTCTGGCGCAGTTTCGACAAGACCCGCCGCGCGCGCTGCTCGACTGGTGCGTAGGCGAACAGCGCCTGACCGGCGAGGCTGGCACCCAGCATCTCTCCGTAGACCAGTGGATTGCGCTCCCAGCCCCGAACGTGTTCGAGGTCGTGCAGTTTCGCCTGGATGTGGGCGGCCACCATCGGACGCTCGATCCGTTCGACGGCGGTCAACGAGTCGTTGGTGATCGCCGCCAACCGCCTGGCAAACCCGCCGAGCGCCTGAATCTGCGCGTCGATGGCGGGTCGGCCAAAATCATCCAGCAGGTCGTCGAACTGGTGAACGCCATCAAAGGTGGCGGCCGTCGGGTTCGACTCGCGCAGACTGGACAGATAGTCGTCGACGAAGTGGTGCAGCGGTTCCGAAGCAGTCATGAAATGGCTCGGCTGCGGCCAGGGCACGCGCCAGTCCCGGTGTCGCCAGGGCCGGCAGAAGTCACAAGTTTGTAATGGTACAATAAGTTTGCCCGAAACGCGGCCGCCTATGGTCCTCAAGACATCCGGAACGCTCTATCTGGTCGCCACCCCGATCGGGAACCTCGAAGACATTACGCTGCGCGCGATCCGCGTGTTGCGCGAGTGCGATCTGATTGCCGCGGAAGACACGCGCCATACCGCAAAACTGCTGCACCACTTCGACATCCGGACCCCGACCACCAGCGTGCACGAGCATAACGAACACGCGAAGGCTTCGGGGTTGGTCGACCGGATGCAGCACGGCTGTGCGGTCGCGCTGGTCTCCGATGCGGGCACGCCCGCGGTATCGGACCCGGGATATCGACTGGTCGTGGCCGCTCTGGCCGCCGGCATTCGCGTCGAGGCGATTCCGGGCCCAAGCGCCGTGCTGACGGCGTTGGTCGCGTCGGGATTGCCGACCGATGCCTTCGTGTTTGTCGGATTCCCTCCGCCAAAAGCCAAGGCTCGCGCCCTGTGGCTCGATCGCTTGCAGACCGAAGACCGAACACTCGTCCTGTTCGAGGCGCCTCACCGCATCGTGGCGACACTCACCGACATGCTCCGCGTGCTTGGTGACCGACAAATCGCGGTTGGTAGAGAGCTGACGAAACTTCACGAAGAATTGGTCAGAGGACCTATTTCTGCCGTATTGGGGCGTTTAACAGAACATCGGGGCGAATTTACGATCGTCGTGGCCGGACGACCACTTGAAGAAAGCATTGATGCGGCTGTAACTATCGATGAAAATGTTGTTTATACAGAATTCTGTCGTTTAACAGAATCCGGTTTAGGGCGAAGAGATGCACTCGCGGCCGTCGCATCAAAACACCGCCTCCGCTCGCGCGACGCCTATGCCCTGATCGAGCGCGCCCGGAATTCTTGACCGGATTCCGCCCATTTACTAACATAGCGCCGCTCGCCACACGTCGACGTGTACGCGTTCACCCGTTACAGGAGTCTGGCTCATGGCGAAGCTTCGGCGCACCATTGGTCGGCCCGCGACCGCGAAAAAAGCGGCGGCCAAGTCTGTCAAAAAATCGAGTCCGGTAGCACGGGCCGTCAAGAAGTCCCCGGCTGCAAAGGCAAAACCCGCGGCGGTCCCGCGTCACACGGCGCGGGCTAAGCCCGTGGCCCGCCAGCCCGCTCGCGTGGCGTTACGGTCGGCGCCCAAGCCTGGACCGACAAAGTCGGTGGCGGCACCGGCGCGGCCCATGAAGCCGGCGCCACCGCAAAAACCGATTCCGCGAAGCACGTACGCCGAAGCGGTGCTCACCTACGAGCGCGCCATGCAGGCACTACAGGCCAAGCGTTACCGCGATGCGGCGCACTTGCTGAAGACGGTGATCGCCACCTATCCGGAAGAAAAAGAACTGCTCGAGCGCGCTCAGCTTTACCTGCGCGTGTGCGAACGCCATCTGGCGCCGCCCGACGCGACGCCCACCACACCAGAGGAGCGTGTGTACGCCGCCACGCTGGCCATCAACTCGGGCGACATCGATCGCGCCATCCAGTTGCTGACGTCGGCACTGACGCAGAACCCGACCAACGATCACGCCGAGTACATGCTGGGTGTGGCGCTGGCGATTCGGGGCAACCAGGAAGCCGCCATCACGCACCTGGAACGCGCCGTGGCGCTCAATCCCGAAACCAAAGGCCTGATTATCAAGGAGGCCGACCTCGAAGCGCTGCGCCAGACCGACGCGGTGGCCGCGCTCCTCTCGGCTCCCACGCCGCATCTTCAGCCGCGCAGGGACAAGGATCGCAAGCCTGCCGGGAGGGGTCGGGGATCATCACGCTGACCTCAACACGACGTGATCGGGGTCGGGCTTGACGAACCGAGCCTGACCCCTTTTTTTATGTGTGGATCATCACCATGCCCAACTCGCCCAAACACGACGCACTGGTGGCTGCCAGGGTCACCCTGCTCGACCCGGCAACCACGTTTGTTGACGAGACCGTGACGGTGGGGGCGGGCACGGTGCTGCATCCCGGAGTCACGTTGGAGGGCACAACCACCATCGGCGCGAATTGCCGCATTCGCTCGTGGGTTCGCATCACCGATTCCATCATCGGCGACAACGTCGTCATCAACGACACCTGTGTCATCGTCGAGTCGCGCGTAGACGAGGGGGCGCGCATCGGGCCGTTCGCCCATATCCGGCCCGCCTCGCATGTCAAGCGCAACGGCCACGTGGGCAATTTCGTCGAGCTCAAGAAGACCGTGCTCGGCGAGGGGTCCAAAGCGAATCATCTGTCCTATCTGGGTGATGCGACCATCGGGGCGGGAGCCAATATCGGCGCGGGCACCATTACGTGCAACTACGACGGGGTGCACAAGCACCCGACCATCATCGAAGACGGCGCGTTTATCGGCAGCGACACGCAGTTGATTGCGCCCGTCACCGTGGGGGCTGGCGCCTACGTCGCCGCCGGGTCGTCCATCACGCGCGACGTCCCAGCCGGCGCGCTCGGGGTGGCTCGCGCCAAGCAGGCCAATATCGAAGGCTGGGTCGGGCGGAAGAAGAAGCCACTGGGCAGCAAGTAGCGGCGGCGGCAGACAGACTCTGAGACGGAAGGTGTCACACCCATGTGCGGAATCGTCGGCTACATTGGTCCGAAACCCATCCTCCCGGTCCTGATCGAGGGCCTGCGGCGGCTCGAGTATCGCGGCTACGACTCGGCGGGCATCGCGCTGGTGCGCGACGGCCGCGTGGCCCTGCGCCGCAGCGCGGGAAAACTCGCCAGGCTCGAGGCGGCGATTGCAGCCGACCCGGTCGACGGCGATTATGGCTTTGGCCATACCCGCTGGGCCACGCACGGGCGCCCGACTGAGGAAAACGCCCACCCGCATCGCGACTGCACCGGGCGCGTCGTGGTTGTGCACAACGGCATCATCGAGAACTACCTCGAGCTCAAGCACGAACTGAAGAGCCAGGGTCACCACTTCGGGACCGAAACCGACACCGAGGTGGTGGCGCATCTGGTTGAGCGCGAGATCGCGGGCGGCGGGCCGCTCGAAGATGCGGTTCGCCGGGCGTTGAGGCACCTGCGCGGCATGTATGCGCTGGTGCTGCTGTCGGCCGACGATCCCGACAAGCTCGTGGCGGTGCGCAATGGCCCACCGCTGGTGGTGGGGGTTGGTGATGGCGAATGCTTTATCGCCTCGGACATTCCGGCGATCCTGAATCACACGCGCGATGTGGTGTTTCTTGGTGATGGAGAGATGGCCGTCGCCACCAGGGCCGGCGTCCAGTTCTCAACCTTCGACGGCGCGCCACTGGTGCGGCCGACCCACCGCGTGCTCTGGGATCCGATCCAGGCCGAGAAGGCCGGCTACAAACACTTCATGCTCAAGGAAATCTTTGAGCAGCCGGCGGCGGCGCGCGACACGATTCTTGGCCGGGTGTCGCTCGATTCGGGTCGGGTGTTTCTCAACGAGATCAACCTGTCGGACCAGCAGTTGGCCGCCGTGCGCAAGGTCGTGTTGCTGGCGTGCGGCACGTCGTGGCACGCGGCGCTGGTGGGCAAGTTCCTCATCGAAGAACTGGCGCACGTACCGGTCGAGGTGGACTACGGGTCCGAGTATCGCTATCGAAGCCCGGTGGTGGACGGCGACGCGCTGGCGGTCGTGATTACGCAGTCTGGCGAGACCGCGGACACGCTGGCCGCGCTGCGCGAGGCGAAACGAAAAGGCGCTCGCAGTATCGCGATCTGCAACGTGGTGGGCAGCATGGCGACGCGGGAGTGCGATGGCACGATCCATACCCACGCCGGTCCGGAAATTGGCGTGGCGTCGACCAAGGCGTTCACCTCGCAGTTGGTCGCGCTGCATCTGCTGGCGCTGAGCCTGGCCCAGGCGCGCGGCACCCTGGCGCCCGACCTGGCGCGCGAGCACATCGGGGCCCTGCTGCTCCTGCCAAACCTGATCGAGCAGGCGCTCAAAGCGTCGGCGCCGGTCGAGGCCCTCGCCAAGCGCTTCCAGCACAGCCGCGACTTCCTGTACCTCGGGCGGGGCATCAACTACCCCATCGCTCTCGAGGGCGCCCTCAAGCTCAAGGAGATTTCGTACATCCACGCCGAGGGGTATCCGGCCGGCGAGATGAAGCACGGCCCGATCGCGCTGATCGACGAAGACTTGCCGGTGGTGGCGATTGCCCCGCGCGATCACGTGTTCGAGAAGATGCTGGGCAACATCCAGGAGGTCAAAGCACGCGGGGGCTCCATCGTCGCGATCACCAACGAGAGCGACGCGGGACTGGCCGACATCATCGATCCGGCCACCGACGCCGTCATCGTATTGCCCACGACGCACCGCTTGCTGTCGCCGGTGCTGTTTGTGCTGCCGCTGCAGTTGCTGGCCTATCACATGGCCGTGCGGCGCGGCGCCGACGTGGATCAACCGCGCAATCTTGCCAAGAGCGTCACGGTAGAATAAATGGACTTTCTGGAATCCCTCAATCCCGAGCAGCGCGAAGCGGTGCTCTATACCGACGGACCCCTGCTTATTCTCGCAGGCGCCGGGTCGGGCAAGACGCGCGTGATCGCCTATCGCGTGGCTTACCTGGTCGGCAGCGGCCTCGCCGAGTCGCACGAAGTGCTGGCGGTTACGTTCACCAATAAGGCCGCCGAGGAGATGCGCGAGCGCGTGGAGTTGCTGCTGGGTAACGCCTACAAAGGCCTCTGGATTTCGACGTTTCATGCGCTGTGCGCCCGCTTGCTCCGACGCGAAGCGACCCATATCGGATTGCCACGCGACTTCGTCATCTACGACACCTCGGACCAGTTGTCGGCCGTCAAGCAGGTGTTGAAGGCCCTGCAAATCGACGACACGTTCATTCAACCGCGCGCGGCATTGTCGGCCATCAGCCGTGCGAAGAACAGCATGCAGTCGCCGGCCGAGATGGCGGCGTCCAGATCCGGTTATCGCGAGGATCAGATCGCTCGCGTCTATCTCGAATACACCAAGGCGCTCGAAGCGTGCGGCGCACTCGACTTCGACGACTTGCTGGTCCGCACGGTGGACCTGTTCGAGAAGGTTGAAGTGGTTCGGAAACAGTACGCGCAGCGGTTCCGGTTCGTGATGGTCGACGAGTACCAGGACACCAATCGGCCGCAATACTTGCTGATGCGCCGGTTCGCGGAGGTGCATCGCAACCTGACCGTGGTGGGCGACCCGGATCAGTCCATTTATGGCTGGCGCGGAGCCGACATCCGCAACATTCTCGACTTCGAACAGGATTTTCCAGAGGCCAAGGTCGTCCGGCTCGAGCGCAATTACCGATCGACCCAGGTGATTCTCGATGCGGCGTCCGCGGTGATCGCCAACAACCGCAACCGCAAGGAGAAGCGCCTCTGGACCGATCAGAAGGGCGGCGACCTGATCGTCTACACCCGCAGCGGCGACGAACTCGAGGAGGCGGACTTTGTGGCCAAGACCGCCCGGAAGGCCCGCAGCGAGGACGTCGACGACATGGTGGCCGTGCTCTACCGTACCAACGCCCAGTCGCGGGTGGTCGAAGACGCGATGCGTCGCGAGAATCTCGTCTACCGAATCATCGGCAGCGTCCGGTTCTACGAGCGCAAGGAGGTCAAAGACTCGCTGGCCTACCTCAAGTTGCTGTTGAATCCGCACGACAACGTCAGCCTCAGGCGCGTCATCAACGTGCCGGCCAGAGGCATCGGCAAGGGCGTGATGGACAGCCTCGAGGCCCTGTGCCGCGACGAGGGCCTGGTTGATGGCGGGATTGGTGCAGACGAAGCACGGGAGCGGCGCGCGGGCACGATGCCGCTGCTCGATGGCGAGCCGGCCACCTCGAGCCTCCCGCTCTCGATGTGGACGGCGATGGTCTGCGGGCTCGAACGCCGTCGCCTCACCAATCGAGCCGCCGCATCGCTCGCGGCGTTTCGCGATCTCATCATCGCCATCACCGACGTGTCCAGGCAGGATCCGGTTTCGGTCACCATCGGCAAGATGCTCGATCAGTCTGGATACCTCCAGGATCTCAAGGACGAGCGGAGCGAGGAGGCGCAGGGGCGAATCGAAAACCTCGCCGAGTTGGTGTCTGCCGCCCGCGAGTACGAAGCGCGCGAGCCCGAGCCGTCGCTGTCAGGGTTTGTCGACCGCTTGTCGTTGCTGTCGGAAGCCGACGAGAGCCAGGGAGCCGAGGACGCACGCATTTTGCTGATGACCCTGCATGCCGCCAAGGGGCTCGAGTTCCCCACGGTCATCATGACGGGCCTCGAAGAGGGTCTGTTTCCCCATTCCCGGGTCTCGAGCAGCGACGACGACCTCGAGGAGGAACGCCGGCTCTGTTACGTCGGCATGACCCGCGCTCGACGCCGCCTCTTCCTGACCAGCGCCAACAGGCGGCGTGTGTTCGGCGAGTATCGCGCGACCGAACCGTCGCGCTTTATCAGTGAAGTGCCGGCGGAGTTGGTCCAGCGGTACGATTTTGTGGGGCATTCGAGCTACAACGCGAACGCCCGCAGCGGCGGCGGCGGTTTTGGGAACCGCGGCGGTTTCAAGCCAGGCGATCGTGGTGCCCAGGTTCGCGGCGCATCGGGCAGCGTCTCGTTCCCTGAAGGCAGTCACGTTCGCGACGCCGAAACGCCCTATGTCGACGAGGACGAAGACCAGTCGGGATCGCCGACCGCCCTCCGGCTTGGTATGCGCGTCAGGCACGCCCAGTTCGGCGTCGGTACGGTGGTCGGCGTCGAAGATCAGAACGACGACGTGAAGGTGACGGTCCGGTTCACCACCGTCGGGACAAAACGTCTGCTGGCGCGCTACGCCAAGCTGGAACGGCTGTAGTTCGCGCACCGCCCGCGCGCGGGCTCACCCGGCAGCACGGGCCGATCATTGCGGCGCACGAGCCGATCATTGCGGCGCACGCTCGGAAGATCCCGCAGGAAACCCCGGTGAAGAAAAATGGGGCGACCACCCGCAAGGGTGCCGCCCCATCCTCGGCTTGTTTATTCGCGCCTCTCGCTACTGGCGCGTTACTTCCCCGCTTCTCTCCGCGACGTGATCACCCACCGGCCGACCTGGTCTTTGCCGTTCACGGCCTTGAGCGTCGCGCGCTGCATCGTGAAGATGTAATCCTTGGTCACCGTCTCGCCGGCCGGCGTCTTGACCTTGCCATTGATGGTGACTTCCTTGCTCGTCATCTCGCCGTCGAACGCCGTCACGTCGAGCGGGTTGCGCTGGTCGAGAATGCTGATCTCCACCACCGGCCGGCTCTCGTTGCCGCGCTTCCGGACGTCGGACACCTTCTGCGACATCGCCTTCGCATCGTCGCGCCACTTGGTCCAGGCCTTCTGGATCTCGAGATCCTTGCCGGCCAGTTTCTGGCCTTTGGCCTCGGCCTTGAGCAACCGCTCGATGGCCGCGTCGTTGGCGTCCTGGAACGCCTTCTTGTCCTTGGTGAAGTCGTTTTCGGCCGCAACGGCCTTGCGAACCTCTTCGGCCCCGGACTTGAGCGTGAGCGGCGTGTTCTTTTCTTCGGTCACCGCCTTGATGGTGAACGTCAGCATCTGGCCGTCGGTGGCCGGATTGAACGCCACCGTCGCGATGTTGGCGAGCGTCAGGTTGTCGGCCATCTTGGACGACATGAAGTACTTGTTAAAGAGCGTCTGCTCTTCAGCAAATCCGCCGCACGCCGTCAATACGACGACGCATAGCATCACGATCGAATACGTGAGGACCCGGAACGTGTTGGGCCGAGACATAACTTGCCTCCTCTAGTCCGCTGTTAGGTTGTCGTCTTCCTGCTCCGCCAGTCGCGCCACTGACACGACCCGGTCTTCTGGCTCGATCTCTATCAGCCTGACGCCTTGCGTCACGCGGCCGATAGCTCGAATGCCGCTCGTGGGCATCCGCAGCACTTTGCCCTGTTGCGTGATGAGCATCAATTCGTCCTCACCACGAACGTACGCAATTCCGACGACCCGGCCATTCCGGTCGGTCGTTTGGATGGAGATGATACCCACTCCGCCTCTCGATTGCACGCGGTATTCGTCGAGGTTGGTCCGTTTACCGTATCCGTTCTCGCAGACCGCCATCACCGTGCCCGAGCCGTCGGCCTGCACAACCTCCATCGCGACGACCTCGTCGCCCTCCCGGAGGCTGATGCCGCGGACGCCGTAGGCGGTTCGACCCATCGGCCGAACGTCGGTTTCCGGGAAGCGAATCGCCATGCCGTCGCGCGAGCCGATGAAGATTTCACCGGTGCCGTCGGTCATCTGGACGGCAATCACCGCGTCTTCGGGCTCCACGCCCATCGCGATGATACCGCCGGCCCTGGGATTCGAGAACGCCGACAAGGCGGTCTTCTTGACGCTCCCCCGCCTGGAGCCCATAAAGACGAACTTGTCGTCGTCCCACGTCCGCACGGCCAGCAGCGCGGCGATTTTTTCGCCTTCGGCCATCGACACCAGGTTCGGCAGCGCCTTGCCCTTCCCGTCGGGTCCGACATCGGGAATCTCGTAGACCCGGAGCCAGTAGGCGCGTCCGCGGTCGGAGAAAATCATGATGTAGGCGTGCGTCGACGCGATGAAGAGGTGATCGACGAAATCTTCTTCGCGGAACCGCATCCCGATGCGGCCTTTGCCGCCCCGGTGCTGGTTCCTGTAGCTGGTGACGGCGGTGCGTTTGATGTAGCCCGTGTTGGTGACGGTGATCGCCATGTCTTCTTCGGCAATCAGGTCTTCGACACGGAACTCCCCGGTCTCGTCGGAGATCTGGGTGCGCCGCGCGTCGCCGAACTTCGCCTGAATCGCGCGCAACTCGCTCACGATGATGTCCATCAGCAGCGTCTCGCTCGCCAGGATGGAGCGCAGCCGCTCGATGGTCTTGAGCACGTCGACCAGTTCGTCTTCGATCTTCTGGCGCTCGAGGCCGGTCAGCCGCTGCAGTTGCATGTCGAGGATGGCCTGCGCCTGGACCTGGCTCAGTCCGAACGTGGCCATCAGGCCTTCCCGCGCTTCGACCGGCGATCGCGAACTGCGGATGAGCGTGATCACCGCGTCGAGGTGATCGAGCGCAATCTTGAGGCCTTCCAGGATGTGGGCGCGGGCTTCGGCTTTCCGCAGCTCGAATTCGATTCGCCGACGAACCACGTCGCGCCGGAAATCGATGAACAGGTCGAGCATCTCGACCAGCGGCAGCACGCGCGGACGCCCGCCGACAATCGCCAGCGTGATGATCCCGAACGACGACTGCAGCGCGGTGTGCTTGTAGAGATTGTTCAGGACGACATCGGCCATCTCGCCGCGTTTGAGCTCGATGACGATGCGCATGCCGTCGCGATCGGATTCGTCGCGCAAATCCGAAATGCCCTCGACGACTTTCTCCCGCACCAGGTCGGCGATCTTTTCGATCAACCTCGCCTTGTTCACCTGATAGGGAATCTCGGTGACCACGATCGACTGGCGGTCGCCTTTTTTCGACACCTCGACTTCGGTCTTCGCGCGGATCGTGAGGGAGCCGCGGCCGGTGCGGAAGGCCAGTTCGATGCCGGCGCGTCCCACGATCTGGCCGCCGGTCGGAAAGTCGGGGCCGAGCACGATGCGCCTGACGCCCGCGTGCTTCTCGGCAAACGTGGCCTCGCGGTGTTCGATGAGCCAGACCACCCCGTCGATGATCTCGCGCAGGTTATGCGGCGGGATGTTGGTGGCCATGCCGACCGCGATGCCCGACGACCCGTTGATCAGCAGGTTCGGGATGGGCGACGGCAGCACGGTCGGCTCGGTGGTGGTCTCGTCGTAGTTCGGGACGAAGTCGACGGTCTCTTTGTCGAGATCGACCATCATCTCGTCGGCCAGTGCCTTGAGGCGGGCCTCGGTGTAGCGCATGGCCGCCGGCGGATCGCCGTCAACCGAACCGAAGTTGCCCTGCCCGTCCACCAGCGGATACCGCATGTTGAAGTCCTGCGCCATCCGGACAATCGTGTCGTAGATGGCCGCGTCGCCATGGGGGTGGAAATTGCCCATGACCTCGCCGACGATCTTGGCGCACTTGCGGTAGGTGCGACTCGACCCCAACCCCATCAGGCGCATGCCGTAGAGCGCACGGCGGTGCGACGGCTTCAACCCGTCGCGAACGTCGGGCAGCGCGCGCCCGATGATCACGCTCATGGCGTAATCCAGGTACGAGCGCTTCATCTCGTCTTCGATGGCGACGGGGATACGGGATGCAGAATCCATGATGCGGTGCGGTGTTCCTCTGCCTGATGCCGGGTCTGAAGACCCGGCCTCCATTTCAAGACCCGGCCTCTAGCTGAAGACCGGTCGCCATCTCAAGACCCGGTCTTCAACTGAAGACCCGGCGTCCCCCGCAAGAGCCGGTCTCCATCTGAAGGCCCGGCCGCGAGTGGTCTTTCGTCAGATATCCAGGTTCTTCACATCCAGCGCGTTGTCCTCGATAAACTTTCGCCGCGGTTCGACCTGATCGCCCATCAAGGTGGTGAACATCAAGTCGGCCTCGGTGTGATCTTCGGCGCGTACCTGCAACAGCGTCCGCACCTCCGGGTTCATCGTCGTCTCCCAGAGTTGCTCGGGATTCATTTCGCCCAGGCCCTTGTAGCGGTTAATGGCCACGCCGCGTTTTCCGGCCGCGAAGAAGTAGTCGACCAACTCTTCGAGATTCGACACCTGCACATCGGGGGTCTTGGCCTTGGGCCCGCGCGGCTTCGCCGGACCAACGACCTCGGCGACGGGGGCCGCCGCAACCGGCGCGTCGCCCTCTTCGGCAAGAGCGGCATCCGCCTCGCCCGCGTCGGTCTCGTGTTCGGCGTCGAGCGCCGTCACCGTGGCGGGCCACTGGAGATCCTTGATGTCGCGATACGTCGAACTGAGGGTCCGGAATTCGCTCGAGAGCACGAACTCGGCGCCCACCACCACGTTTCGCGTGTAGGGTCCGGTCCGGTCGTCAACCTCCACCCGGTACCGGTTGTGCTCCTCGTCGAACCGGACGTTGACGGCGCGCCGGTCCGACGCGAGATGCGCGGCCAGATCGTCCACGTGCGCGCGGTCGGCGAAAAACGCGCGGTCCATCGTCTCGCGGTCCAGCAGCGCCTTCAGCACGCCGCGGGTGAACCCGCGCCGCTCGGACGCCTGCGTCTGCGCGCGGAACGCGATGAGCCGCTGGAGAAGTTTCTCGAGTTCGGCCCCGGCCACACCCGGGCCGTCGCCGCCGAACTTCACGGAGCGGTTTTCGACCGCCCGGCGCACGAGGAAGATATCGAGCTCGCGTTCGTCTTTGATGTAGGTTTCGGCCTTGCCGCGCTTGACGCGAAACAGCGGCGGCTGCGCGATGAAGATGTACCCGCGGTTGATCATTTCGGGATACTGCCGGTAGAAGAACGTCAGCAGCAGTGTGCGGATGTGGGAGCCGTCCACGTCGGCGTCCGTCATGATGATGATGCGCTGGTACCGCAGTTTCTCGATGTCGAAATCCTCTTCGCCGATGCCGCAGCCAAGCGCCGCAATCAGCGTGCGGATTTCGTCGCTGCTGAGCATCTTGTCGAAGCGCGCCTTTTCGACGTTGAGGATCTTGCCTTTGAGCGGCAGGATGGCCTGGAACCGCCTGTCGCGGCCCTGCTTGGCCGAACCGCCAGCCGACTCGCCCTCGACCAGGTAGAGTTCGCTCAGCGCCGGGTCGCGCTCCTGGCAATCGGCGAGTTTTCCGGGCAGCGCGCTGTTGTCGAGCGCGCCCTTCCGCCGCACGAGGTCGCGGGCCTTGCGCGCCGCATCCCTCGCCCGCGCCGCGTCCACCGCCTTGACGATGATGCGCTTGGCGACCTGCGGGTTTTCCTCGAGGTAGGCGCCGAGCAGGTCGTTGACGATGGCCTCGACGATGCCCTTGACCTCGGTATTGCCGAGCTTGGTCTTGGTCTGGCCCTCGAACTGCGGCCGCGGGATCTTCACGCTGATGACAGCCGTGAGGCCTTCGCGGATGTCGTCGCCGCTGATGCCCTCGCCCGCATCCTTGGCGAGGTTGTTCTTGGCCGCGTACGAATTGATCGTCCGCGTAAGGGCGGCGCGGAACCCGGACAGGTGCGTGCCGCCTTCGTGCGTGTTGATGTTGTTGGCGAACGAGTAGAGCGTTTCCAGGTACGCGTCGTTCCACTGCAGCGCGATCTCGGCAATGATGCCGTCCTTGTCGCCCCGCATGTAGATCGGTTTCTCGTTGACCGCCACCTTGTTGGTGTTCAGGTGGGTGACAAACGAGACGATGCCGCCGTCGTACTTGAAGTCGTGCTGCTTGTTCTCACGCTCGTCGGCCAGCGTGATGCGGACACCGGGGTTGAGGAACGCCAGTTCGCGAAGCCGCTGCGCGAGCGTGTCGAAGCTGAACTCCAGCGTCTCGAAGATTTCTCCGTCGGGCTTGAAGTGCACCTTCGTGCCGCGGCGGCGCGTCGTGCCGGTCGCCACCAGGTCGCTGGCCGGCTTGCCGCGTTCGTAGGTCTGCTGGTAGACCTGCTCGTTGCGCCAGATTTCGAGGTCGAGCGTCTGCGACAGCGCGTTGACCACCGACACGCCGACCCCGTGCAGACCGCCCGACACCTTGTAGCTGTCGTTGTCGAACTTTCCGCCCGCATGCAGCACCGTCATCACGACTTCGGCCGCAGACCTGCCGCTTTCGTGCATGTCGACCGGGATGCCTCGGCCGTTGTCGATGACGGTGATCGAGTTGTCTTCGTGGATCGAGACGTTGACTTCGTCGCAGTACCCGGCAAGCGCTTCGTCGATCGAGTTGTCGACCACCTCGTAAACGAGATGGTGGAGGCCCAGCGGGCCGGTGGACCCGATGTACATGGCGGGGCGCTTGCGCACCGCCTCGAGGCCCTCGAGCACCTTGATCTTGTCGGCCGAGTAGTCGTCGGCGTCCGCGCCGGCAGGGCCGCTCAGGCCGGCTTCGTGCGACACCATCGGTGTCGCCTCGTCGCCAGTTGCTGGATTGCCCGTCACCGCCCGCACCGTCTCGGAATTGGCGCCCTGCAGCCGCTCTGTCTCGTCGTGCGCCATCAGATCCTCATAGGCATCACGACATAGGTGTAGTCGTAATCGGTCGTGCCGACCGGGCGCATCACGGTCTGGCTGACTTCGTCGCGGAACTCGATGGCGATGACGTCGGTCTGCACGGCGTTCAGGAAATCAATCACATACTGGGCGTTGAACGAAATCTGCAGCGCCGGGCCGCCATACTCGACGGCGAGCTCTTCGCGGGCTTCGCCGAGCTCCGGGCTGTGCGAGGCCACCACGACGTGGCCCGATTCCAGCGAGAACTTGACCGCGCGCGAACGCTCGTTCGACAACAGCGCCACGCGCCGAATCGCCGACTGAATGCGGTCGCGCTCGAACTCGATCCGCTTGTCGTTGTTCTTGGGAATCACCCGCTCGTAGGCGGGAAACTGGCCGTCAATCATCCGCGACACGAGCAACCGGCCGTCCACCTCGAAAAAAATGTGGTTCTCGCCTTTGGCAAACGAGATGTCTCCGTCGCCCTCGGTGAGCAGACGCCCGAGTTCGAGCATCGTTTTCTTCGGAAGGATCGTGCGCGATTCCTCGGTCTTGGTCGCGTCGCCCTGACGGGCGGCACTCACTAGCGCGAGACGATGACCATCGGTGGCCACCATCAGCATCCCGTCGGAGCGGAGCACGAGCAGCGCGCCGTTGAGAAAATACCGCGTGTCCTCGCCGGTAATCGCAAACTGGGTCTTCGCGACCATCTCGCGCAGTTGCGCACGGCCGATCAGCACGCTTTCGCCGACGGCCATCTCGGGCAGCGTCGGAAAATCTTCGCGGGGAAGCGTCTGCATCTTCGATTCGTAGCGATCGGCCGCCACCTTCACCGCGCCGGTCTTGTCTTCCTCGATGCGAATGTCAGTCTCGGGGAGTTCCTTGACGATTTCGTAGAACTTCTTCGCCGGAAGTGTGAGCGACCCCGGTTTCGAAACCGACGCAGCACACTTCGACCGTAAGCCGACCTCGAGGTCCGTCGCCGCCAGCCGCAGTTGATCGCCTTTGGCTTCGAGCAGGACGTTGGCGAGGATCGGAATCGTGTTCTTGCGTTCGACGATGCCCTGAAACAACTGCAGTTCTTTCAGGAGGTCGGTCTTCCGGACAACGAGTTCCATGATGTCCAGTCCTTGGGAGAATCAGTCACGTCTGCCGGGTATTTCTGTAACCCAGATAAGAAGATCCAGAGAACAATAAATTATACAGAAAAGAAGGCATGTTGAAAAGAGTAGAAACAGCCCTTAAGTGATTGTGAGACAAGAACTTGAGAGTGACGATTCCTGTTGACATTCCGTGCGTAATCAGAAGGTGTCCAGGCCAACCCTGTGGACGGTTTCGGCCGTCCGCGCCGGCTCCACAGGATCGCGCGATCGACGACTGTGGAAAACCTTCCCGATAGGCCCCGTCCCTCAACGCATACCCTCGATCAGCCTGTTGACAATGCTGTTGAAATCCCGGTCCGTCTTCCGGAGATTGTCGATCTTGCGAATCGAGTGGATCACGGTCGAGTGGTGCTTGCCGCCGAAGCCGCGGCCGATCTCGGGCAACGACGCGGTCGTCAGCATCTTGCACAAATACATCGCGATTTGCCTGGGCATCGCGATGGATTTCGAGTTGTTGCGCGACCGCAGTTCGGCCAGTTTCAGCTTGTAGTGATCGGCGACCGCCTTCTGAATCATGTCGATCGTGGTGGTCCGATCGTCGTGACCGATGACGTTCTTGAGCACTTCCTGCGCCAGGCCGATGGTAATCTCCCGGCCCGACAGGGAGGCGAACGCCAGCAGTCGAATCAGCGATCCCTCGAGCTCGCGGATGTTGGATTTGATCTTTTCGGCGATGTAGATGGCGACGTTGTCGGGCAGCGGCACGCCTTCGGCATCCGCCTTCTTCTTGAGAATCGCGACCTTGGTTTCGAGATCGGGCGGCTGAATGTCGGCAATCAAGCCCCATTCGAAGCGCGACCGCAGCCGCTCTTCGAGCGAAGCGATTTCGTTGGGCGGGCAGTCGCTGCTCAACACGATCTGTTTCTGCGAGTCGTGCAGGGCGTTGAAGGTATGGAAGAATTCGTTCTGCGTGCCTTCCTTGCCCGCCAGAAACTGAATGTCGTCGACCAGAAGCACGTCAACCGACCGGTAGCGCTCGCGAAAGCTCAAGACCCCGTCGTTCTTGACGGCGTTGATCATCTCGTTCATGAACCGTTCGGTCGAGATGTAAGTGAGCTTGAAATGCGGGTTGTGCCGTAGGACGTAATGGCCGATCGCATGCATCAGGTGGGTCTTGCCTAACCCGACGCCGCCGTAGATATAGAGCGGGTTGTACGACCGGCCAGGCGCTTCCGAGACGGCGCGACAGGCGGCCTCGGCAAACTGGTTCGACGGGCCGACCACGAACGTGTCGAAGAGGTACCGCTGGTTGAGGCCAACAGACGGGCCGCCCTCATACCCGCCGCCAGCATACGCGGCGGCCGCTTCTTCTTCCTCTTCCGGGGCGAGCGATGGAGCCGCTTCGGCAGCCAGCGGCAGATCGGTCTTGGGATCGGTGGCAAAAGTAATGGCCAGCATCGGACGATCGATTTCGCCGAGGGCTTCGTTGATGAGGCCGGAGTAGTGCTTGGTCAGCCAGTCCCGAAACAGGAGGTTGGGAACCCGGATCGTGACGGCATCGCCGACGAGCGAAACGAAGGTGGTCGGCTTGAACCAGGTGAAGAACGTATGCCGATTGATCTTGGTCTCGACGCGCGCGAGGATTTCGTCCCAAACGTTGTGGCTTTCCATTGATCGCCTTACGACTCAAGCCGAACCGCCATCCAGATTGGGTTTCGGCGACTTTCGCCCCTACGAAACCACCAAGAAGCGACTTTTGACCCTAACAGAACGTAAAAACACCCGTAAAATACGGCGTGGGCCGACCTTTCGCCTCAAGGGTTTTCCACATCTTTTTCCACATCTGTTGAAAAGTCCCCCGAGGACCCACCCCGGAAACCCCTAGGACATACCCTTGAAATCTCACATTCCGCCGGTCGATACCCCGGGTCAAAAACCGCCAGATGTCGTGCCAAATCTTGGTCGGCGATCGTCGATCTCGGCGTCGGCCTGTTTGGCTTCGTCGTGGGCGGTCTCGGGGCTCTGGAATGTACCACACGAGACAGGCACCGGGGACGAATTTTCTCGCGCGCGGCAAGCGACATCTTTGGGTTAGAGCGCCGCCATTGGTTGACGATTGAGCCGAGGCTCGCTAATATGAATGGTTCTGTTCTCAGTGTTTCGACTCACGTTGACGATTGTGTGAGTCCAGCAGAGCCAAAACCCAGGGTGCAAGCATGAAGCGCACGTTTCAGCCCAATGTTCGTCGTCGTAAGCGCACACACGGCTTTCTGGTCCGGATGGCTACGAAAGACGGCCAGCAGGTCTTGAAGCGCCGTCGCGCCAAAGGGCGCAAGCGCTTGACCGTTTCGTCCGAGTAGGGCGCACATCGGAGCCCACGTGACGCCAGACCCGCCAGCCGAACCTTGCGTCGCCACGCTTGAACACGTCGGGCTCGGGCGGCTTGAGCGGGTGCGTCGGCGGCCGGAGTTTCTGGCCAACTACGAGCGGGGGACGCGCTGTTCGAGCCGCCTGATGACGGTCTTTGTGATGGCCAATGGCGGCGCGATGGCCAGACTGGGGATCGCCGCCACACGCAAGTATGGCAATGCCGTCCAGCGAAATCGCGCCAAACGCCTCATTCGAGAGGTGTTTCGGCGTCATAAGCCCTTGGCACCGCTCGACGTGATCGTCGTGCCCAAGCGCGACATGCTCGTCGCCGACTACCAGACCGTCGAGTCCGATTATTGCGCCATTCTCACGAAGCGTCGGCACAAGATTCGCGGGGCGTAACGAGCATGGCCGGGTTCGTGACGCTCGCGAAGGCGGGAATCCAACCTGCGATCACTGGCTGACGCCAGACAGCAGGCCGCGGAGTGGTTCGGTGAGATCAGCCTGATAGACGATGCAGAGCATCCCTTCTCGCGTCATTCTCGGCATCTTGAAGGCGTATAAACGTCTTGTTTCGCCGCTATTTAGCGGTTCGTGTCGATACCTCCCCTCCTGCAGCGATTACATGGCTGAGGCCGTCAGGCGGCATGGTGCATTCTTCGGAGTGGGCCTTGGCCTGATGCGCGTAGGGCGGTGTCAACCTTTTGGCGGTTCCGGCCTCGACCCCGTGCCCCACTCCCTCCGGTGCACGGGTAGCCATTCTCGACGAGAGGCCTGATCGGATTTATGGAAAAGCGCGTCCTGATTGCCGTTGTGTTGTCGTTTCTGGTGCTCTACGGCTACCAGTCGCTGTTTATGCCGAAACAGGTGGCCAAACCCCCGGTCCGCGCCTCCGTTTCGGAGACCGCGACCGGGTCTGGTGCCAATGGCGCGTCGGCCGGCGGCAGTCAGCCAGCCACGACTGCGACGGGCGGCATCGCCCCGGCGACCACCCAGGCGGCCCCGGCTTCGACCCCTGCCGTCCAGGCGCCGACCGGCACGGGAGCAACGGTGCTGGTTGGCGACACGGAGCCGAAGGACGTCATCGTCGACACCCAGACGATTCACGCGGTGTTCACCAACCAGGGTGCGACGCTCAAGAACTGGAATCTCAAGCGGTACACCGACAAGGCAGGCAGAGCGCTCGACCTGGTGCCCCAGAACGTTGCGCGCAATGTTCGGGCGTTTTCGATCGACACCGGAAATCCTGCCGTCGACGAACGCCTCAACAACGTCCTGTTCCGTGTCGATGGCGGCGCAGCCAGCACAGACCCGAAGACCGGCGTGGTGCTGCTGGCGTTCGAATACCGCGAAGAGGGCGGCTTGCGCCTGCGCAAGACGTTCGCCATCAACCCGAAGAATTACACCATCGAAGCCAGTGCGGGTTCCGCCGCCGGGTTCGACATCAACAGCGTGGCGTTCAAGATGGGCGCGGGGCTTGGTGATGCCGCCGGCGCGGTTGCCAGCCAGTACGTGAAGAAGCCCGAAGGGATTTTGTTCCGAGCCGGGGCCATCGAACGCCACGATACCAAGGCGCTTGCGGCGCTGGCCACCTACGAGGGCGACGTGCGCTGGGGAGGCGTCGACGATCATTACTTCATCTCGACCGCCCTGTTTGCCGGGCCTGGCGCGCGCCTCACGTATGACACGATTTCCGTGCCCAATGCCGACGGAAAGACGACGACCGACTTTGTCGCGTATACCGTCAAGCCGCCGGCCGGGTCGAATGCGACCGTCAAGATTTTCTTCGGGCCCAAACAGTTTGATCTGCTCAAGAGCATCGACCAGGAGTTGGTGCGCGCGGTGGACTTTGGGTGGTTTGCCTTTATCGCGACGCCGCTGCTTGGGATGCTCAATGGCATCAACGACTACCTGCACAACTACGGGTGGTCGATTATCGCGCTCACGCTGTTCATCAACCTGGTCATCTTCCCGCTTCGGCACAAGAGCGTCGTGTCGATGCGCAAGATGCAGGAGCTGCAGCCCGAAATCAAGGTGATTCAGGACCGGTACAGCAAGCTGAAGGCGACCGATCCCGAAAAGCAGAAGATGAACACCGAGCTGATGGAGCTCTACAAGCAGCGCGGCGTGAACCCCGCCAGCGGTTGCCTGCCGATGCTGCTCACCATGCCCGTGCTGTTCGCGTTCTACAACCTGCTGTCGCAGGCCATCGAGTTGCGGGGCGCGCCGTTTGCGTTGTGGATCACCGACTTGTCGCTGCAGGATCCGCTGTATGTCACGCCCGTGCTGATGGGTATCACCATGGTCGTGCAGCAGAGGATGACGCCGTCTACCGCCGATCCTGTGCAGCAGAAGATGTTCATGTTCATGCCGATTGTGTTTACCGGCATGTTCTTGTGGGCGCCCAGCGGGCTGGTGATTTACTGGTTCTTCAGCAATTTGCTGGCGATCCTGCAGCAGGTGATTACCAACAAGATCATCGGGCCGCCCGTGGTGCGCGTGATTCGTCCGCCTGCCGAGCGGAAGATGAAGAAGGTCGGCGAAGGCCGGACCACCGAGGCGACCTAGTGGCCGGTCCCAGCTGAAGGGGTCGCGGATTCCGGAGCGCGGCGCCCGGATCGCCAGGCGCGACACGCGCGACACGCGGGAATACCGGGAGTATTTGAGCGTTGAGCAACGCCGCGAGCCGGGATGCCCCGGCCGGAAGGCGCTATCGATTCAGCCGAGAGAGGCCACTGGTTGGTGGTTGGCAGGGCGCGACGCCGCCAGCGGGCTTTTGCGGTTCGGTGGAGGCCGGGCGGGTGAGGTCGTGAGTGCGGTTGAAGGCCGTGGCGTTCGCGAGCGTGAGTGTGGTTCGATGGAGGCTGGGGTTGTCGCGCCGGCGATCGCCTCGCGGTTGCGAGGGTTGGCATTGCGTGCCGTCCGTCAGCGGGAGTTCGAGTTTCGATGGAGGCCGGGGCTTGATCCTCGGCGCACCGGTCCGTCGTGGCGGTGTTATCAGGCGATTAGGTAGGGAAGCCATGTCCGATTTGAACACGCGCATTGCCGACTTCGTCACCGCCGTCACCGCGGCGATGGGGCTGAATCTGACGGCCTCGATCGAGGATACGCCGGACGGGCCGCGGGTGAACATGGAGGGCGAGGGGGGCGACTTCCTCGTGCGAAAGCGCGGCGAGGCGCTGACGGCGCTGCAGCACATCACGTCGAGCGTGTTTCGAGACGATTTGCCCGAGGGACAGCGCCTGGCGGTCGATTGCCTGGGCTTCCAGCAGGACAAGGACGGCGAGTTGCGCAAAATGGCGAAGTTCCTTGCCGAAAAGGCGCTGCTTAACAAGGCGCCGCAGGAGATGGGTCCTCTCAACCCCTACGAGCGGCGCATCGTCCACCTCGCGATCCAGGAAGTGCCCAACGCGACGTCCGAATCGATTGGCGACGCGTTTATGAAGACCGTCATCATTTCGGGCCGGTCGTAACGACGCGCGGATCGGTCGGAATCCCACACACTGCTTGAATGGCGGGGCGGTGCCACCCGCGGCGCACAGCGTAGGCCGAGATCCTGAGCGGTGCTTGGCCCGCCACGGCTCGGGGGCATCGTTCGCGTCTGGTCTCGCCGCTCGGAAACTGATCCACTCGTGCCAGACCAACCGTCGCGATCGGTCGCGCCGGTCGGAAACTGATCCATTCGCCCTTAGATAGCGATGCGCCAGGGACCCCGATGGGTTTGCGGGACCCACGGGCCCGGTGTTCAGATTGGCGCGTCAGTGCTCGGCGGCACCACGCGGGGCACTCCGGGTAGGCCGAGATCCCGAGCGGTGTTCGGCGCACCACGGCTCGGCGGCATCGTTCGCGTCTGGTCTCGCCGCTCGGAAACTGATCCACTCGTGCCAGACCAACCGTCGCGATCGGTCGCGCCGGTCGGAAACTGATCCATTCGCCCTTAGATAGCGATGCGCCCGGGATCCCGATGGGTTTGGGGGACCCACGGGCCCGGTGTTCAGATTGGCGTGTCAGTGCGCGGCGGTGCCACCCGCGGCGCACAGGGTAGGCCGAGATCCTGAGCGGTGTTTGGCCCGCCACGGTTCGGCGGCGGCGGCTGCTCGTCGGGGCGGGTAGTGTGGGCGGGTAGGTGTCGTCCGGTGGCCATCGGTGTAGGATGGCGATCGACACCGTGTTTTCCCCAACCGACACCATCGTGGCGATTGCGACACCGCCGGGGCGTGGCGGCATTGGTATTGTTCGCATCAGCGGATCGCGGGCCGTCGATGTCGCGCAGGCCGTCCTTTCGACACCTCATCCACTTGAACCCCGTCGTGCGACGCGCACGTTTGCTCGCGCGGTTGGGGCGGCAGCCCAACCTGGCGGCGGGGTACGGCCGGGAGCGGCAATCGACGAGGTGGTTGCGACCTACTTTCCTTCTCCGCATTCCTACACCACAGAGGACGTCGTCGAGATTGGCGCCCACGGCAGTCCGGCGGGTCTTCGAGAGATTGTGCGGTCGGCGGTGGCGGCTGGTGCGCGGCTGGCCGAGCGGGGCGAGTTTACGTTTCGCGCGTACCTTGGCGGGCGCATCGACCTGGTTCAGGCCGAGGCTGTGGCCGACCTTGTTGATTCGGTGACGCCGCTTCAAGCTCGCGTGGCGTTTGACCAGCTTGAGGGCACTCTCACGCGGGCGATCGGCGCGCTGGATGCGAGGCTTTTCGATCTGGTTGCGAAACTTGAGGCGTCAATCGACTTTCCCGACGAGGGATTTCACTTCGTGGGTGCAGCCGAGGTGGTTGCAGCGCTGAATGAGGTTCGGGGCGGCATTCTGCGATTGCTTGGGAGTGCCCGCATGGGACGGTTGGTTCGCGAGGGTCGGCAGGTCGCGATTGTCGGCAAGCCGAACGTGGGGAAGTCGAGCCTGTTCAATTGGCTCGTGGGCGCAGATCGGGCCATTGTGACGTCGGTGCCAGGGACGACGCGGGATTTACTCCGGGAGTCGGTGGATTTCGAAGGCGTCCGTTTGAGCCTGGTTGATACGGCGGGTATTCGGGAGGTTCTCGACGAGGTCGAGCGCGAGGGGGTCGAGCGCGCGCGGAGGGCACCAGCGGCGGCGGACGTTGTTTTTGTGGTGTTGGATGCGTCGCGTGAGGTTTCGGTTGAGGACCGGGACGTGTTGGCGCGAACGGCGGCGGTGCGGCGAGTCGTTGTGGTGAATAAGACGGACCTCCCTCGGGCCTGGAATCGGAATTTGGTTCGCGAGATCGAGGGCGATGCGGTGGTCGAGATTTCGTTGGCGACCGGGGCGGGGTTGCCGGCGCTGCGGGCGGCGACACTTGGCGCGCTGGAAGTTGACGGCGCGCTAATCGACGATCCGATGGTGACCAATATTCGGCACGAAGCGTTGCTGGGCCTGGCGTTGGCGTCGATCGAGCGTGCGATGTCGGGCCTCGAGACGAGAGGGGAACGACTGAACGAGGAGTTGATGTTAGCGGACTTGGCGGGCGCGCGGAGGGCGTTCGAGGAGGTTGTCGGGACGCGCACGCCAGATGACGTTCTGCGCGCAATCTTCGAGCGCTTTTGCATTGGTAAGTAAGTGCGCGAGCGACAGCGAGCAACGTGGTGCTGGCGTCGGGCTGACGAGGGGGCTGCGCGGCGGGTGTTCGAGGAGGTTGTCGGGGCGCGCACGCCTGATGACGTGCTGCGCGCAATCTTCGAGCGCTTCTGCGTAGGCAAGTGACCTCGCGAGTGGCGGGTGACTGCGCGAGTGGCAGGGGGCGTCGCGGGCCCGGCCGATCGGATGGCGCGTCGTGGACCGGACCGATTCGACAGGGCGCCGTGGTGCCGATTGATTGGAGCGCGCGTTGTGGATCCGACCGATTGGATGGCGCGTCGTGGACCCGACCGATTGGATGGTCCTGATTGCGCTATCGGAATCTGGCCTTGTGTGATGCCGAAATCTGGCCCACCGGTTACCCCGACCGACCTTTATGCTTTCGCGCGAGAAGGGGAGGGCCGGGCGTGGACATTTGGGCTGTTTCGAGGTGTGCGCGTGTGTGGGGGCTTTGCGCGTAGGCCGCTTGAGAATCGGGATCCGGCATGGGGTTGGGTTGATAGCGTTGTCGATATGGTCGTAATTGGGGCTGGGCACGGCGGCGCGAGCGGTCGTGAGAGGACATCGGGATCCGACATGGTGTTGATTGGATAGCGTTGTCGATGTGGCGGTAATTGGGGCTGGGCACGGCGGCGCGAGCGGTCGTGAGAGGACATCGGGATCCG
>JBAXOX010000023.1:0-54413 GCA_037133015.1 Acidobacteriota bacterium | reverse complement strand
GCCTTGCCGACACATAGCCAGCGATGCGCCTGCGGCGGCTTCTTGCACTCCAGAAGACCGAACGGCTGGGAGGCTTGGCTATGTCAGCCCGAGCACGCCAGGATTGATCAACCCGGCCGGGTCGACCGTTCGCTTCACCGATTCTAGGATGCTCCACGCTTCGGGCTGCAGCCCTTCGCGATACCGGTAGGTGCGCCCAATCTGCAGGTGCGTGGCACCCCGCTCGAGAAACAGTTTCGTCAGCTGCGAACGAACCTCGAACACCGTGGCTTCGCCCTCGGGGTTGGGCGGAAAGTCCTTGAACCGGGTCGTCGTCTCCCCGTCGAGCATGCGGTCGTAGAATAAGGTCCGTGGCGCCGGCCAGTAGAACACCGGCTCGAGGACGAACGCCGTGCTGCCGGCAATCGACGTCAGGACGCCGACAACGATGCCGTACCGCTCGAAACGCTCGGCGTACCGTGCGAACAGTTCGGTGACAGCGGTCCAGGCCTCGGCGGCGTCCGACAGTGGCACCAGCGCGTGCACCGGCAGCCAGCGCTCGCCTTCCGGCCCGATCGCGCTCGACATCGGCACGAACGGGTCGCCCCGCATCACCTTGGGAATCGTGTTCTCGACCTCGTAACCGCCGAGTCCGTCAACGATGCCTCGCACCGCCTTCATGGCCGCCGACACACTCGCATCGTCGCGGCCTTCGCTGCCCAGGTGGAGCGAGTAGGGCACGTCGTCGAGAAAACGACGGCCGGCGATGGCCACCTTGGCCGCCGCTTTGATCCCCTCGGTCAGAGATCGCGCCGACGTGACGACGCCCGAGAGGGCCTTGAGGTCTTTTCCCAGGCTCGCGCGCTTGAGGCGCTGGCGCTGTAAGCCAGGGTCCATGCCAAAACACTCCGACACGAGGCCTTCGCGAGCCACTTCGGCCATCGCGCCGCACAGGGCTTCCTTGGTGTCGAAGCCGAACGAGGCGGTCTGGACCGCCGCCGGCTGACGCATGAGTTTGAGCACGGCTCGGGCCTTGATGCCCAGCGCTCCGCCATCTCCCAGAAATAAACCGGTGAGGTCCGGGCCGTAGTGCCGGAAGAACGGTTTCGCGCCCCGAACGGCCGCCGATCCGGTCTTGAGGATCGTCCCGTCGGCGGTGATGACGTCGAGGCTCAAGACCGAGTCTGGCGAGGCCCCGTAGCGCACGGAACCCCAGAGAATGGCGTGCTGCGACAGGCTGCCGCCAATGGTGGCCCGACCTCCGGACAACGGACCCCAGAACGGGGTGCGCAGGCCAGCCGCCCTGAGCGTGTCCCACAGGCGGCGCCACGTGCAGCCGCACTCGACCGTGACGTACATGTCGGCCGGGTTGATCTCGACGACCCGGTCGAGGCGGCCCGTGTCGATGACGACCGACGACTCGCGGTCGGGCTGGTAGCCGCCGGTGTACGAGACGCCCCCACCGCGGGGCACGACGGCGACGCCGGCCGACGTGATGATGCGAACCGCGCCAGCCAGTTGCTCGACGGTATCGGGCTGGATGACACAGACAGGCACGGCGCCGGCGGCTCCGATATCCTGAGAATAGAATCGGCGGTCCTCGAGGCCTGTGAGCACGTGATCTGCGCCGAGGGACGAAACAAGTGCGGCGACGAGCGCAGCGGTGGACGTCGAATCTGGGCGAGTCTCGGTTGGATGCATCTGGAGGCCTCCGGAGGCGCGGACAGACTCTGGGGCTGCCGGCGCGCAATGTGGACATTGTAATAACAATATGATAAATACTCAATGACCTTCCCCTCGGACGGCGCGTGCCCTGTCGACGCCGGCCAGAATCTCGCGTGAGGTTCACCGCGCCTGCCTGCCCCGGGCAAGAGCTCGCGCTGGTCTGGTGCGACACGGGGGCACCAAGTCGCATCTCGAATAGCAGGAGGCCCTATGCGTCGTGCGGTCTGGTTGACGTGCGCGTTCATGCTGACGACGGTCTTGGCGGCGCAGACGCTGCCCTCGAAACAGGCGCCGATCCCCCGCGACCCGCTGGCCCCCACGAGCGACGCGGCGGCGGCATCGACCGGTCCGCTTCACACCGCCACGATCTGCACGAGTGACCTGCCCACAACGTTGCGGCTCTATCGCGACGGTTTGGGGATGCGGGTGCGGGGACCGATCGCCGTGTCGGCCGACGTGCGCGCGATTCAGAATGGGCTGTGGGGCATGGCGCCTGCCGAAGCATGGACCCTGTACCTGCTCGATCGACCGGCCGTCGAGGGCGCGGTACGGATTCGCTTGCTGGTCTTCGGCCAGCCGGGCCAGACGATTCGGCACACGTGGGACCCTCGAGAGCCCGGGCCGTTCACCCTGGGGTTTCCGACCGCGAACCTCCCGCCCCTCGATGCGGCCATCCGCGAACTCGGGTTCTCGTCGCTCGCCCGCATGGAGCAGTCGCAGATCCCTCGGCCTGACGGTACCAGATACGGCATGATGGAGTCGGTCTTCAAGGGCCCGGACAAGGTGCATGCCGTTGGCGTCTCACGCCTCGACAACATGCCGCAGCTTGGTCCAATCGATCCGGCAACGGGCCACGGAGGGCCGGCGTATTCGGCGCAGGTGGTAGTCAACTCTGATGCAGTCATCTCGTTCTACCGCGACGTGCTCGGCTACGAACTCCGCAGCGACCGCGAGTGGAAGAGTGGCGCGACCAGCGCCATCGGCCTCCCGGCAGGGACGCCGTTTCGCCTTGCGATCATGTACGCGCCTGGCGCCAGTGCGGGGCATCTGCTCCTGATGGACTTCCGGGAAGCGACGGCTGCGCCAAGTGGCGTGGCGCCGCGGCCCCCGAACAGGGGCCTTGCGATGTACAGTTTTCCGGTGAAGGACCTCGACGCGGCCGCCGTCAGAGTTCGCAGGGCTGGCGTGACGGTCGTCAGCGGGCCGGTCAGGTACGAAGGCCCGGACCTCGGCGCGCATCGCGCGATGACGGTCCTCGCGCCCAATGGTGTCGTGATCGAACTGTTCGAACGATTCTCGCCGAAGCCCTGACGGCGAGGTCTGGTTGAGGAGGTAGTCGCGTGCCCACTCAGGTTGAATCCCCGTGCTATCGAGCGGTCGCGCTCCAGGCGGCCTGCCACTGCGTCAACCGCTGCCAGACTCGAACCGAAAGCCAGGTGCTGATTGACGGGGCCATCGACCGATTGGCCGGGGCGATCCGCTCGGCGATTGGCTTCTTTGGTCCTTCTACCAGACTCTTCGTGCTGCCAGAGTACGTGCTCACCGGATTTCCGATGGGCGAGTCGACCGCGCAGTGGATCGAGAAGGCCTGCATCCGGATTCCCGGACCCGAGATCGACCGGTTCGCCGCGCACGCGACGACGCTCAACGCGTGGATCGCCGGAAATAGTTACGAGGTCGATCCGGCGTGGCCAGGCCGCTACTTCCAGGCCTGCTGGATCGTGGGCCCGAGCGTCGGACTGGTCCTGAAGTACCGCAGACTGAACAGCCTCTTCACGCCGTCCCCGCACGATTTCTGGACCGAATACCGCGAGCGGTACACGCTGCGGGAGGTCTTTCCGGTGGCCGACACGCCGCTGGGGCGACTGGCCGCCATCGCCTCCGAGGAGATCCTGTTTCCCGAAGTCGCGCGCTGCTTGATGATGCACGGCGCCGAGGTGTTCGTGCACGCCACGTCGGACATCGGCGGGCACGCGCGCAATCCCAAGGAAATCGCGAAACTTGCGAGGGCCTACGAGAACGCGGCCTACGTCGTGTCGGCCAACACAGCGGGCCTTCACGGCACCGCGATGCCGGCGCAGTCGGCCGATGGGCGCTCGAAGATCGTCGACTACGCCGGCCTCGTGCTGGCCGAGGTCGAGCAGGGCGAGACGATCGGGGCGTCGGCGACCCTCGATCTCGGCGCGCTCCGACGATACCGGCGCCAGACCGGCATGGCGAATCTGGTGGCGCGGCAACGGTTCGAGCTCTACGCGCCGATGTACAGTTCGCACTCCTTTACGCCGCCAGACCAGGCGAAAGAACCCATCCAGAGCCGGGCACAACTGCTCGCGCTCCAGGAACAGACCATCGCCAATCTCGTGCAATCTGGAGTCATTTTGTAAGATGGTCCGACCGCGCCGTGCACGGAAGAACGAACCCGCCCCGCGTCTGTCAATCGGAGGAAGAGCCATCATGGAACTGTCAACAGCGACACGCCGCGTTGCGGCACTCGGCGTCGCGTACGCCATCACGTTCGCTGCCGTTTCCGCCGGAGCCCAGCCCGCACCAACCGCGCTCACCCCTGGTGTTGTTCAGGTGAAGCGTCCCAATCTCGTCGTCTCGAACATCGAACGGTCGCTCAAGGTGTACCGCGATATCCTCGGCTTCAAGGTGTTCGCGGTCGACCCATCGAGCGCGGAATCGTATTCCTACCCCGTCTTCCAGTTCCCCAAGTCAGGGAAGCTTCGAATGGCAACGCTGAGCACCGAATCGGCCGTGCGCATCCTGGCCCTGACGGAACTCACCGGCGCTCCGTTGCCCCCCAAGTCGACGCCGCATCGCGACGCGGTCGTGATCGAAGTGAGAGGGATCGACCAGATCATGGGGCGCATCAAGGCCGAGGGCCTGACCGTCGTGCCGCCCAAGACGTCCAAGACACCAGAGGGCATGACGTTTATCGAGCAGGCGTTCGAGGATTACGACGGGCACCTGATCGTGCTCTACGAGATCGTCCCCAAATAGGCGGCGCGGCTTGGACTCGCCGCACGCGCGGGAGGGAAACGGCCCGCCCGCCCACTCCCGTAGTACTATTTCTGTCGTGTTGATGATCGCTGGGAGATAGAAAGGACGTCGCCGTGCCGCAACTCGAACCGGGAGACAAAGCTCCAGGATTTTCGCTCTTGGATCAGGAAGGGAAGACCGTCACGCTGTCGGCGTTCAAGGGACAGAAGGTCCTGATCTACTTCTATCCAAAGGCCGACACTCCGGGATGCACGAAGCAGTCGTGCCACGTGCGGGACGCCCGCCCGGACTTCCGCAAGCTCGGCGTAACCGCTCTCGGCATGAGCCCCGATAAACCGGCGTCCCAGCTCAAATTCGACGCGAAGTTCACGCTGGGCTTTCCGCTGCTGGCCGACATAGACCACGCGGTGGCGGAGGCCTATGGCGTGTGGGGCGAGAAGTCGATGTACGGCAAGAAGTACTTCGGCATCGTGCGCTCGTCGTTCCTGATCGACGAGAAGGGAAAGATCACGCACGCCTGGTACAAGGTCTCGCCCGACGACACCGTCCCGCTCGCCCTCGCCGCACTCGGGAAACGCTGAACACGCCGGAGCCCCGGGCCTTCCCCGGCCTGAGCGTGTGCCCCTCGACGCTGCTCGGGGCGAACCCTGAGCCTGTCGAAGGGTCGAAGGCAGACCCGGGGTCGCCAAAGGCACTCCGGCCGTGCCCGCTTACACCTGCACGAACTTCGATTTCTTGGCGCCGCAGATCGGGCACTCGTCGGGCGCCCCACCCAGTTCGATGTGGCCGCAGATCGGGCACAGATAGAAGTGGGCCTCACCCAGATCGCGCCCCTGGCGCACCGCATCCAGCGCCGCCTGGTACAACTTGGCGTGCACAGCCTCGGCCTTTACGGCATAGCCGAACATCCGCTTCGCCTTGTGGCCTTCGGCTTCGGCCGTCGCCAGCATCGGCGGGTACATTTCGGTGAACTCGAACGTCTCGCCGGCGACGGCCGCCTGCAGGTTGTCGGCGGTGGAGGCAATGCCCTCGAGCGCGCGAAGGTGTCCTTCGGCGTGGATGCGCTCAGCTTCGGCCGTGGTCCGGAATAATCGCGCGATGTTGGGAAAGCCGTCCTGGTCGGCTCGCGCCGCAAACGCGCGGTACTTCTGGTTGGCCTGGCTCTCTCCGGCGAACGCCTCTTTCAGATTGTCGGTGCTGGTCGGCATGAATGAACTCCTGATGATGGGTACCAATGCGCACTAGCGGTGGTCGACTTCGATTTTAATGACGATCTTTTTTACGGTGGTCGGTTGCTCGGCGACGATGCCAGGCATGTGCCCTTCGCCGGGCCAGAGCAGCACGAAACTGCCCGCCTCGAGCGTGACGAATTCGCCAGATCCCGACAGGGCCATGTAATCCTTGTCGGCGTCGTACGACTGCTGTTCGAAGCGCGTCATCGGGCCGTATCCCATCAACTCGACGCCCCGGGCGACAAACTGAAGGTCGGCGTACCGGCTGTGCGCCTCCCACGAGGCCTGCTCGCGAAGCCTGGTCGTGTACTCCTGCACCATGGCGTAGACGCGGCGGCCGTCCAGTTCGTAGGTTCCCGGCGCCAGCGCGGCCACGTCGGTGTTCTGCAAGTAGTCGAGCGCCAGCGCCACACGGGGGCCGAGCGAGGCGTAGAGGCTGGCATGTGCGATGCGGTCGATCACCATGGCCTGATACGATACACCGACTGTCGCCTTTTTCGACGCGCCTCGCCCTCAACGACGGCTGCCGTTCCGTCCGTACAAGACAAGGGGCCCCGGTTTCCCGAAGCCCCTCGTGTGACGGTCGGTCCCTCCGGCGCTTACGGATGCGCCTTCCGGTGCTCGTCGATGAGTCGCTGGACCACGTCCGGCTCCGCCAGGGTCGAGGTGTCTCCCAGGCCCTCGTACTCCGACGAGGCGACCTTGCGCAGAATCCGGCGCATGATCTTGCCGCTCCGGGTCTTGGGCAGACCCGACGCGACGTGAATGATGTCGGGCGCGGCAAACGCGCCAATCGCGTTGCGCACCTGCTGCTTGAGCGCGCCAACCAGTTGCTCGGGGTCGCCGTTCTGGTACCCGCTGTTCAACAGCACATAGCAATAAATGCCCGTGCCCTTGATGTCGTGCGGATACCCGACGACCGCCGCCTCGGCCACCGCCTCGTGCGCCACCAGGGCGCTCTCGATCTCGGCCGTGCCGATCCGATGGCCCGACACGTTGAGCACATCGTCGATGCGCCCGGTGATCCAGTAGTAGCCGTCCTCGTCGCGCTTCACCCCGTCGCCCGTGAAGTAGTACCCGGGGTAGGTGCTGAAGTAGGTCTGCCGGAAGCGGGCGTGGTCGCCCCACACCGTCCGCGCCTGGCCGGGCCACGGCGAAGCCAGACACAGCGCACCCGAGACGTTGTTGCCCTCGAGCGGCTTCGACGTCGTCACGTCCATGACCACCGGTTTTACCCCGAAGAACGGCAGCGTTGCCGACCCCGGTTTGGTCGGCGTCACGCCGGGCAGCGGCGTAATCAGAATGCCGCCGGTCTCGGTCTGCCACCAGGTGTCCACGATCGTGCAGCGCTTGTCGCCGCACACGTCGTGGTACCACCGCCACACCTCGGGATTGATCGGTTCGCCGACGGTGCCGAGAATGCGCAGCGAGTCGCGCTTGTACTTTTTGACCCAGCTGTCGCCCGCCTGCGCCAACGCCCGCAGCGCGGTGGGCGCCGTGTAGAGCACGTTGACGCCAAGGTCGTCGATCACCCGCCAGTAGCGACCCGGATCGGGATAGAGCGGCGTCGATTCGAACATCACGGTGGTCCCGCCGTTGGCGAGGGGGCCGTAGACGATGTAGCTGTGCCCGGTGACCCACCCGATATCGGCGGCGCAGAAATAGATGTCGCCCGGGTGGATGTCGAAGATGAGCCGGTGCGTAAAGGCGGCATACACCATGTAGCCGCCGGTCGTGTGCATCAGGCCCTTGGGCTTGCCGGTGCTGCCAGACGTGTAAAGCACGAAGAGCGGGTCCTCGGAACCCATCCATGCGTTCGTGCAGGTCGACCGCTGCTTGTGGCACTCGTCGTCGAGCCAGTAGTCCCGGCCAGACCGCATCTCGACGTCGGCCTCCGTGCGCCGCGCCACGAGCACGGTTTCGACCAGCGACATCCCGTCGACCGCCTTGTCGACGGTCTTTTTGAGAGGCACCTTCTTGCCGCCCCGCAGGCCCTCGTTGGCCGTGACGACGACCTTGCAGCTGGCGTCGATGATGCGGTCGCGCAGCGAGTCGGCCGAGAATCCGCCGAACACCACCGAGTGCACTGCGCCGATACGGGCGCACGCCAGCATCGTGTAAACCAGGTCGGGCATCATCGTCAGATACAGGCACACCCGATCGCCTTTGCGCACCCCGTGGCTGAGCAGCACGTTCGCCACGCGGCAGACGTTGTGCTTCAGTTCGCGGTAGCTGATGTGCTGGTACACCCCGGGCTCGTCTTCGACCCAGATGATGGCCGTGCGGTCGCCGAGTTCAGGCAGGTGCCGATCGATGCAGTTGAACGAGGCATTCAGGCGGCCGCCCGAATACCACGAGAAATCGACTTCCTCGTAGTCCGAATCGAGCACCGACTGCCACGGGTGAAACCAGGTGAGCGTCTTGGCCTGCTCGCCCCAGAACCAGTCGGGGTTGTCGAGCGACAGGCGATAGAGACGCTGGTACTCTTCCATCGTGCGGATATAGGCGCGTTCCGCAATATCGGGCTTGACCGGGTAAACGTCTTGGGACACGACGGGAATCCTCCAGGGGTGCCTGAGTTGTTTGATGCGCACACACCCTGCAACTGGCGGCCCGATCACCGCTGTGTGCGGGTCGAGCCGCCGTCGCCGGGTTGTGCTGCCAGACCACGAGACCGCGCGGGCGGCCCCGAAACGGTCTAGTAATAGAAGATCTGTAACTGCGCCAGTAGTTGCGTGCGATCGGGCGCCCGGTCGGTATGCTGCCGCCCGATGCTCACTTTGATGTTGCGGTTGTGGCCGGCCAGCCAGTAGGCCGCGCCGACCTGGAACGCATACTGCTGGGCGGTCGCCGGGTTATCGTACGTGTGCTTCGCGTACTGGCCGAAGACCGACGCCTTGCCCTTGTTGAAGTGGACGCCGCCTTCGACGAGGAACTGGTACTGAAGCGGCAGCACGATGAAGTTCCCGCCATTGATGCGGTTCCAGTCGACCTGGAACGTCACGCCCTGCTCGCCCTTGTTGATCGGCTGCTCGACGAAGAAGTCCACGCCGTACATCCCATAGTCGCGCTGCTTGTCGAAGCTGGCGCCTATTCCGACCTGTCGCTTCTGCCCCTGGAACGTGCCGCCGTAGAAATAACCGGACTCAGCGGCAAACGGGTACCACACGCCGCGTCCAACGATGCGCATGGAATTGCGGGAATCGATGCCGCGGATGCCCTGGAACACGCCGAGCCGGTACTCGAAGTGCTGCTTGGCTGGATAGCCACGGATCTCGATGCCGTAGTCGCGGCCCACGCGCTCGGCCATCGGCGTCGACTCGAGGAACGTGTAAGCCCCGTAGTCCACCGGCAGCAGCGTCCCGGCCGACTGCTCGTGGTTGCGGCTCTGGGCCAGCAGAAGCATCCCCGCGTCGATCTTGAACTCGTCACTGTGGTTGTAGGTGACGAACGCGTCCTGGATGTACATCGTGCCGGTGTCCTTGGTCCCGGGCGTGCCGGTGCCCTTGCCAAGGTTCGGATTGTCGGTCTCGAAGAAGTACGTCCATTTGTCCGAGACTTTGCCGCCAAACAGGATCCGGAATCGCCGGAGGAACAGGTTCGTCGCGGTCGCCGTGCCGTCCGGCGTGGTGATGCTCTCGAACTGCCCCTGCGACAGGAATCCGATCTTGATGTTGGTCTTCTGGTCCTTCGACTCGATCACCCACTGGGCCGACGCAGGCAACGCCCACGCCAAGGTGGCCGCCACAACGGCGACGGCCGCGATGATGCGATAACGGTTCTTCATGGGAGCTCCTTTACTCGGCGCCGATGGCCAGGTAGGTGCGGAGTTTTTCGTCGTCGAATGCCGTCTCGGCTGTCTGTTCCTTGGTCAGCAGCGACACGACGATGGCCACGATGAACGAGGCCGTCATCGAAACAATCGCCGGGTTGCGGAGCGGGAAGTAGGCGTCCGCGTGCTTGAGCACGTCCACCTGGATCGTCGGGCTCAAAATGATCAGCAGCACGGTGAGAATCGATCCGGTGAGGATCGACGCCACCGCGCCAGCCGTGGTGAACTTGCGCCAGACGATCGACAGCAGCAGGGCCGGGAAGTTCGCGCTGCACGCAATCGCAAACGCGAGGCCGACCATGTAGGCCACGTTCTGGCCCTTGAACACGATGCCCAGCATCACCGCGACGATGCCGAAGACGACCGTCGACCAGCGGGCCACCTTCACCTGTTCCTGTTCGGTCGCCTTGCCCTTCTTGACCACGTGCACGTAGATGTCGTGCGAAAGCGCCGACGCGCCCGCCAGCGTCAGGCCGGCGACCACCGCGAGAATCGTCGCGAACGCGACGGCGGCGATAAAGCCGAGGAACGGCGTGCCGGCCAGCGCTTCGGCCAGCAGCGGCGCGGCCATGTTGCCGCCCTTGTCGATCTTCGTGATCAAGTCCCGGCCGACCAGCGCCGCAGCGCCAAAGCCGACAATCGGGATGATGATGTAGAAGTACCCGATGAACCCGGTCGCGTACAGCACCGACGTGCGCGCCGTTTTCGCGTCGGGCACGGTGTAGAACCGCATCAGGATGTGCGGCAGGCCCAGCAGGCCCAGCATCAGGGCAATCCCCAGCGAGACCGCGTCCCACGCATTCGACACCTGTCCCCCGGGTTCGAGGGCCGCCTGCCCGTACTTCGCCACGACCGCGGCGTAGAGATTGGCCGGGTTGAAGCTGAACTGCGCGAGCACCATCAGCGTGAGCACCGTCACGCCGCCCAGCAGCAGAACGGCCTTGATGATCTGGACCCACGTGGTGGCGATCATCCCGCCAAACAGCACGTACGCCAGCATGATCGCCCCGACGATGACCAGCGCCGATTCGTACGAGATGCCGAACATCAGCTTGATCAGGTTGCCCGACCCGACCATCTGGGCGATCGTGTAGAACAGCACCGTCAGCACGCCGCCGATGGCAGACGCGATGCGGACCGGCGTCTGCCGGAGCCGGAACGCGACGACGTCGGCAAAGGTGTACTTGCCGAGGTTGCGGAGCGGCTCGGCGATGAGGAACATCAGCGCCGGCCAGCCCACCAGCCAGCCGGTCGCGTAGATCATGCCGTCGTAGCCTTTGAGGGCCACCAGACCGGCAATGCCAAGAAACGACGCGGCGCTCATGTAGTCGCCCGACAGCGCCAGCCCGTTCTGCAGCGCGCCGATACTGCGGCCGGCGGCATAGAACTCTTTGGTCGAACGTGTCCGTTTGGCCGCCCAATAGGTAATCGCGAGCGTGATGCCGATAATGACCAGGAAGAACGCAATGGCTTCCGTGGTCGGGGTGCCGAGGGTCGTCTGCATATCGTACGCCTCCAAAAGAATCCCGAGGTGATACAGGCTTGCCAGGGTGCGCTTACTGGACGTTGCCCTTCAATTTGGCCACTTCCGGGTCGTGGACTTTATTGGCCCAAATCACGTAAATGGCCGTCAGCACCCACGAGAGCAGGATCACCGCGACGCCCAGCGGAATCCCGAGCGTCGTCACCTCGCCGATTTTCTGCGCCATGAACGGCTTGTTCACGGCAATCAGGACGATGTAGCCGTAGTAGATCACGAACAACACAATGGTGAGGATGACCGAGAAGGTCCAGCGTTTGGTCACCATGCGCTTGAACTCTGGAGAGTCCAGCATCTGACGGGCGGTCTGCTTCATTCCTACCTCCGATGGTTGATGCGCAACAATCCCGGGCAGACGTACCCCGGCCATTCCCTCCCGGTTGGAGCCACGACGGCTCCATGCTCCAGCCGACAACGGAAGCAGGCAGAGAACAGACGTTCGTAATGATACGGGTGGATACCAGTCCGCCGAGCGAGAGCTCTTACGGCTTTGGGCACAGGTGTGGGCTACCGGATGCCCCTCAGTTTTACCAAACTCAGGTGCGAACGCAAGACCAAAAACAATTCCGCCGTGGCCAAAGCGTCGGACAAGGCGTTGTGGGCGGGATACGGTGGCAACCCGAGGTCGGCCCGCGCCTCCGCCAGCGCCGTGCGGGGCGGCGGGGGGTGCGGCGTCCATTGTTGTCGCCGCCGGTGGTGTTCGAGCAGCAGATTCATCGTGTCGACCAACGGTGGATGCGGCCAACGCATCCCGCAGCGCCGGTAGCCACGCCGAAGAAACGCCAGATCCAGTTGGGCAAAATGCGCGAGCATGGTGCCTTCCCGCAAGCGCCTGTCCACCTCGGGAAGCACATCACCCAGCGGCGGGGCGTGTACGATGTCGGCGGGCAGAATATGGTGGGCCCGCAGGCCTTCGGTCGAGAGGCCGGCAAGATCGGGGGGCCTGACCAGGCTGTAGAACCGCTCCCCGTATCGAATCACACCCGCCCGGATTGGCACCATGCCCACCGAGAGGATGCGGTCGGCGTTGGCCTGCAATCCGGACATCTCCAGATCGAGTGCCCAGAAGACGACCTGGTCCCAGCGGCGCGACGAGAACATTCGAGTCAGGGCTTCGAATGGCATGCGTCACCACCGGGCCCGTGCGGCGACCATTTACGCGAGCCTCGAAATGGCGTGACGCAGCGCGGTCGCGCTTTGCATTTCGCGAATCGCGACGAAGACGTCTTTGAGATGCTGCCGCTCGACCGGCGACAAGTGGTCGAGGCGGACGCTGTTGCTGACCGTCTTGCCCTCGCGGCGGGCCCGAAGTTGTTCGCGAAGCCGCAGGCCGAGCAGCAGCCGGAAGCCCTCGGCCAGCGTTTGTCCGCCTTCCCGGCTCAACGTGCCGGCCGCGACGGCGGCATCGATCCGATCGAGGGTGCCGCGATCGCCACTCCCCGCTTCGAGGGCGTAGAGCCTGGCGAGGCTGACGATAGGCGCCAGGCCGCCTTTCTTGAGGTCGACTCCCTCGTCTTCCGACTTGATCGACCTGAACGCTCCAAGAGGCGGCGTGAGCCCCAGCGACGCGCGAGCCAGTTGGGCCATGAACAGCGTCTCCCGGCCGGCTCGCCGGAGCACTTGCTCCAGTGCACCAAGGTCGAGTGTGCCGTGCACGCGGCGGAAGTCGAAAAAATTGAGCGCCTCGATGAGGGCGCGCGGCTCGGGCATCTCGATCCAACCCCGAAACAGCTGGACCCACGACGACAGCGACCGCCGCCAGTTGGTCGCCATGAATCCGCCCGCACAGGGCGGGAACGACGCCGAAATCAATCCGTGCACGACCCGGGACGCCAGCGCTTCGAAATACGCCTCGTGTCCTTCGCCATCATCGGCATAGACCAGTGCGTTGTCCTGGTCGGTCAGCAGCGTCTGCTCCATCCGGCCTTCCGACCCGAACACGATCCACGCGTAGGCGGCCGGCGGCGGCCCCAGGTCGTCTTCGGCGAGCCGCAACAGACGGACAACCAGCGCGTCGTTCAGGCGCGAGACGACGGGGCCGATTTCGGCAGCGTTCAAGCCGCCCCACAGCATCGTCTCCACCATGCCCGCCAGCTCGGATGAGTACCGCGCCAGGTCCTCGGTCGTCGTCACGCGCTCGATGTTGCGCAGCAGATAGAGCGGGCTCTTGACGGAGAGGCGCAGCAGATCGGTGTCGGTGACCATGCCGGTGATCTCGCCGCCGGCTTCGAGCGGGGCGTGGTGCACGTGATGCTCGAGCATGAACACGAGCGTCTGAAACAGCGTCGCTTCGGCGCTGATTGTTCGCACGGGCCGCGTCGCCACGTCCGCGGCCAGTGTGTCGGGGCCACGTCCTTCGGCCAGCACCCGGCTTCGGAGGTCGCGGTCGGTGATGATGCCGGGCGGGTCGCTGTCGATGATGAGCGAACTGATGCGCTTGTCCCTCATCGTGCGCGCCGCCTCGCCCACGGTGACCGTGGCGGGCACGCGTACCGGCGCTCGTGGCCGAAGCTGACCGACTGGCGTGCCGAGTTCACGGCCAACCGGGAACTGACGCAGGTCGGCCGCGCGGCGCAGCCGTTCGCTCAGATCGACGAGAAAAAATTCCGCGAATTCGCGATGCGTCATCAGCCGGTCGAACACGTCGCCCGGAATCTGGTAGAGCAGCACGTCTTCGGCCGCAACGACGTCCACGTGCGGAGCCGTCCGGCCTATCAAGGACGGAAAGCCGAAACACTCGCCTTCTTCGAGCACCTGGACAACCGCGCCGTCGCGCTCGAGGCGGACCGTGCCTTTCCGGATGATGTAGAGCACGCGGCTGGGCGTGCCGCCGCGCTGCAGGATGCGGGCGTCTTTCGCCTCGTAGCTGACGTCGAGGCCCGAGCCGAGGTCCTTGAGCGCCTCGGACCCGAGTGTGTCGAACGGCGGCAGCGTGTGAATGAATTCGAGCGGTTCCATGGCGTCGTGCCGCAGCCTACGCTCTGCCCATGGAACCCGTCAAGTTGGGGGCCGCGTTGGGCCGGCGTTGAGGGGCCACCGCATGGTGACGGCCACGCATCAGGGAGAAACAAGGCCTTCGCGGATGGCGCAGCGAACAAGATCGGCGGTGCCGGCGCAGCCGAGTTTCTTCATGAGCCTGGCGCGATACGTGTCGACCGTCTTGCCGCCGATGTTCAGGCGCGCCGCAATTTCTTTGGATCGGAGCCCCTCGGCCACCAAGCCGAGCACCTCCCGCTCCCGCCGCGACAGGAGGGCGGCGGGTTTCGGCGATTCCAACTGGACCGAGTCCTTGAAGCTCGACACCAGCACACTGGCCGCCTGCGGAGACAGAAACGTGTGGCCAGCCATCACGGCTCGGACGGCCTGCACGACTTCGTCGGATCCGTTGCCCTTGACCAGATAGCCTTTCGCCCCGACCCAGACGGCGCGCTGCACGTAACTCTGATCGGAGTACGCCGACAGCATGACAATCTTGAGCGAGGGCCGCGCGGCGAGCATCTGGCTCGCGATTTCGATGCCGCTGCCTCCCGGCATCTCGACGTCCATGATGATCACGTCGGGATCGGAGGCGCTGACCTCGGCCAGCGCGGCCGCGCCGTCGGTCGCCTCCCCGACGACGTCCATGTCGTCGTGGGCCGCGATCAGGTGGCGCAGGGCCTCGCGGATAAGCGGATGGTCGTCAACAATGACGACGCGAATGCGGCCGCCCTCGTTGCCCGGTGAGGCGCCACGTCCGTTCGGTTTCGGGAGAAAAGCTGAGGAGGAACGCATGGACCTTCTTGTCGCGCTGGCCGCGCGGCCGTGACGCGGCCGTTTACCTCGGCAGATAGCGCGTCTTCCCGACGACTCTGCCATAAACCACCAGGCGTGTCCAACCAGATGCGCCCGTTTCGCCAAGCGCCGGCGGGCCTGGTCCGAAGCGTTCCGCGTACCCGGGCTATCGGGCCCCTCGCCAGTAGCGGGAGCCATTGGCAGACGCGGTCGCCTGACCCCAGGGAAGCGTCACCACCACGAACTGCTGCGCGAACACCATCTGACCCAGGTCCGCAAGGACCGCAACGGCACTCAACGCTGTCAGGATAAAGCGAGTCATCGTCGTGTCCTTTCGCAGACCGATGCTCCAAACGTGCCTGTATGGCGGAGAAGAACGGCCGCCTCTGCTCGCGCCGATGCGGGCTTGGCGGCAAGGCCCGCCGTTGATGGCATGGTCGGCATCTTGATGACGTGCCCACCGCGGGAGACGCCGGCAGCAGACGTCTGGCCGCGCAAGCGGGCGGTGGGCCAGGCGCTGGCGCCGCGCATCAGCGCTTCGATCTCGCCCACCACCATCATCATGGTGTCGGCCTGCGTGTTCAGTGCCATGCTCGCCGCCGCGCTCTGTTCGGCTGTCGCCGCGGTCGCCTGGGCGGCTTGCCCGGTCTGCCGGATGTCCCGTGTCATCTGGTCGATGCCCTGCCACTGGTGACGACTGGCGTGGCTGACTTCTCCGGCAATCGTCTTGACCTTGCTGAGGTCGGCTGTCAGCCGCGCGATCGAACCGCTCACCTTCACCACGCGGTCGTGTCCGATCTGGGCTGTCCGGATCGATTCCTCGATCAGACGCCCGGCGTCGGTCGCGGCCGACGCCACGCGCCGTGCCAGGGTGCGGACCTCGTCGGCCACCACCGCGAACCCCGCGCCGGCCTCGCGGGCCCGCGCCGCCTCGACTGTCGCGTTGAGCGCCACGACGTGGCTCTGGAGTGCGATGGCCTCGATCGTTTTGAGAATGCTGGAGGTCGCGTGATTCGACTCGCGGACCAGCGCCATCGCGTCGATCATCTCGTTCACGTCGCGATTCGACACCTGGGCGTAGCGGTCGACGCGGGTCATCAGGCGGGCGGCCTCCGCCGCGCTCTCGGCGTTGCGGTGGGAGACGGCCGCCACCTGGCGTATTGACGCCAGCGTGCCTTCGATCGAGGCCGCCTGCGCGGTGGCGTCCTGCGACAACTCCGGGGCCGCCGACCACGCCCGACCCGCCGCGAGCGTCACCTGTGCGGCCCTTCGACGCAAGTCATCCACGCACACCGACATCGTGCGATGGAGTGAAGCCGTCGTCGACAGGCCCAGGCCAATCGCCATCGCCGCCGCCAGCACCAGAACCGCCATCGTCATCGTCGTCACGCTGAAGACGGTCATGGCCGCGGCCGATCCGGTTGCCGCAAAACAGTCATCCTGACCGCCGATCACAAGAATGGCCGCTGTCAGCGTTCCAACCGTCACGATGACGCGCGAGCGAGCAATCCAACCAGCGGCCCCGTCCATACACGCCTCCCTCATCCCACTCGTCCCGCCCGCCCAGCCCGCAATCGCGGCTGGACTCGGCCGAACCCCTGTCTCTCACAACAAGCTAAACGGCAGGCTCGACGGCTTCTTGATGGCGTGATGTGATCTTCGGACACGGCCGACGGTTGGTGTCGGGCATCGCCTGACGCGGCAGCGTCAGGCGTCTGACTACGACCCGTTTGCAACGACACGGCGGTATGTGGCGAAACGCCGGGTCACGCGCGGCCTCGACGTGCGGCCGGTGGCCCGGGCCGGTCTGGACGGCACGGGGCGCGGTCGCCAGAACGGGTGCTGTGGTAGTACGCTGCCGCCACGGGGTCCCCACCACGAGAGGTTCGCTATGCCCGGATTGGCGCACATCATCCCCGATCCGAAAAAGATCAGGAGCTTCCGAAACGCCGCCGCGTTCGAAAGGTGGCTCTCGAAGCATCACGCGCGCGAAACCGAACTGTGGCTGAAGATCCACAAGAAAGGGTCGGGGCTCGCAAGCGTGACGTATCACGAGGCGCTCGATGTCGCGCTCTGTTGGGGGTGGATCGACGCGATTCGCAAGTCGTTCGATGAAACGTCGTTCCTGCAGCGGTTCACACCGCGAACACCGAAGAGCATCTGGAGCCAGGTGAACCGCGAGCACATCGCGCGGCTTACCGCGGAGGGACGCATGACCCCGCACGGGCAGCGCCAGGTTGATCTCGCAAAGGCCGACGGCCGCTGGGACGCCGCCTACGCGCCTATCCGCAACGCCAGCGTAGAGACCGTGCCGGTGGATTTGCGCGCCGCGATCGATGCCAATCCACGCGCGCTGAAAACATTCAAGACGCTGGGCAAGATGAATCTGTTCGCAATCGCGTTTCGCACCAACAACATGAAGACGCCAGCCGGCCGCACGAAGAAGATCGCGGACCTGGTCACGATGCTCGCGCGCGGCGAACGGATTGTGCCGGAACGACTATCCTGATGACGCTCAACGACATCGACCTCGCGCCGTTGGTGTCGGAGTTCATGAACGTGCGGGACGGCACTGGCGAGAAGGGACGAGTCGCGATCGTGGCGGCGCGGCCCTGACAGCGACAGCGTGCGCCGGTTCGATTGTCGTCGTGTGATCACGGGGAGCGCAGATGCACCTGGAGAACATCCCGTTCGACACCACCGAGTGGTCGGCGATCACGCCGACGGAACATCCCGGCATCACGGGCAAGGCGCTGTGGCGCACGCGGCAGTGCGGCGACGTGCGCGTGCGTATGGTTGAGTACACGCCGGGCTACGCCGCCGACCACTGGTGCGAGAAAGGTCACATCCTGTTATGCCTCTCTGGTGAATTGCAGACGGAACTACGGGACGGACGCAGCGTGACGCTGACACCAGGAATGAGCTATCAGGTCGCCGACGGCGACGTGGCCCATCGTTCCGTCTCCCCGCTGGGCGCCCGGCTCTTCATCGTCGACTGAGCACCCCGGCAGGGACGCTGCCAGAGGTTGCGGCAGCGTCCCGATGCTTCCCATCGCCCTATCCTGGCGGCTACTTGGCTGCCGCGGCCTTGGCAAAGTCGCCCGCCTTGACGATGCTGAGCGTCGCCGGGTCGATGTACTTGCGGAGTGCTCCGTTGACCTGTTCGGTCGTCAGGTCAGTCACCTTCTTCTCGAGCGCCGCCGTCCACTCGAGCTTGCGACCCGCAAATAGCTGGTCGGACAACTGGAATGCCAGCGACGAGTCGTTCGCGCGCGTGACCTGCTGCGACTGCAGCCAGCCGGATTTTGCCGCCACGAGTTCGGCGGTAGTGAAGCCGTCCTTGACGGCGCGGTTGATTTCCTCTCGGAGCGCGGCCTCGAGGCGTGCAAGGTTCTGCGGAGCATTGGCCGTCTGGGCCGGTTCCTTCATGAACTCCTCAAGGCCCGTGATCGTCTCCTGCTTGAGCGTCGCGAATTCGCGATGCGCCATCAACCGGTCGAACACGCCGCCAGGAATCTGGTAGAGCAGCACCTCTTCGGCCGCAACTATATCCACATGCGGAGCCGGCCGGCCGATCAAGAACGGAAACCCGAAACACTCGCCTTCTTCGAGTACCTGGACGACCGCGCCGTCACGCTCGAGCCGGACCGTCCCTTTCCGGATGATGTAGAGCACGCGGCTAGGCGTGCCACCGCGCTGCAGGATGCGCGTCTTTGGCCTCGGACACACCGGTAACGGTTGCGCCCTGCACATTCGTCGTTGAGAAAGGCACGGTCATCGTTTTCCCATCCTGCGAAATCAATGACGTGACAGAGAGGACTGCCTTCCCGGCTTCCTTGACGAACGCGTGGAGGTCAGTGGCGTGACCACTCATCACCCCACCCTGACCATTCCAGCGACGGTCGGTCTTGAGTGTCCTACTGTTTCTCATAAACGCTCAAGATTGTGACGACCTGTCCCTGAGCGTTCGTGGAGGTATCGGTCGTGGTGATCGTCTTTCCGTCTTTGGACACGACCGCCGTCGTAGTGACACTGACGTTCCCGCGCTCCTTGAAGACAATCTTCACGGTGTTCGCGTCGATACGAGTCGCTGCGGCGGTATCGAAATCGAGGGTGCCCGTGACCGGCTTGTCCTTCCCGTCGAAGACCGCAGTGAACTCCCAGTGGCCCGCCTTCCCATCCGCCGACACGTCGTTGATCGCGACCTTCAGGCCTGCGCCCGCCGTCACAATCGTGAAAGAGGCGCTCTTGGGCGGCGGTACAGGGCCGCGGTCCGATTTCGCGGGATTGAAGGTCCAGTTGCCAACCAGTGGATCAACTCGCTGCGCGAGTGTCGTACCCGCCGTGGCGACGAGTCCGTCCAGACTTATGTGGCCTACTTCTTCGCCGTGGGCAGCGCGTCGAGCGCGTAGAACGCCGCGACCGCCCCCTGAGACAGCACTGCGCAGTAGCCGGTGATGTTGCCATCGTCGCTGATGGCGTTGAGCGTCGTCTCGACTTTCGGGTCGGAGTTGGCGACGTCGAACGTGAGGTAGCGACCGTCGTGTGTCCGAATAAATCCATGGCCTCGACCATTGAGACGGTAGGTGCCAACAATGTCCCCGTGGTTGTTGATCCCATTCACGGCGGTGTTCACCCATCCCACGCCAGCCGGCCCGTCTACGCTCTCACTCTTGGAACCGTGGGTCACGAAGCCATGGAGTTGGCCGGTGATGTCCGAATAGGCGCCCACAACCGTCCCGTCGTTGTTGATGGCCGTCGCGATCTGGAAGGGAACGGCGTCGTTTGGAACCACGACCGGGGAGTACGCGCCGTGGCGGTAGACGAAACTGGTCATATAGGGCATGCCGGTGGAGGGGTCAGTGGACACCGACACCACGACGACGGTGCCGGAGTCGTTCACGCCGGACGCCGCGTCGAAGGTTCCGTCGCCAACTGACGGAAGGGTGGTCCATTCGCGCTTCTTGATATCAAAGGTACCGGCGAGCGACGTCGACCATCCGTCGCCGTAGTTCCCGGCCGCCCGAAGGCGGTTGTTCACCTGGGAGAGACCAGCGAGCGGCATCATGGGGTCTGGGGCATCAACGGTGACCGCCGCCCCTCGGTAGTACACGAACCCGTGGCCACCACCGAAAGCATCCGTATAGCTGCCTGTCACGACGCCGTCGTCATCAATGCCGTTCGGCGTGACGGCGCCCGCCTGGCCATTGATCGTGAACGTGACGACCTTGGGGGTGGCCTGGCCGCCCTTCTGGGCGTAAACGGACCCGGCGGCAAGAAACAGGACCACACTCGGCAGCCGCAGGCGAAGAACGCGCGAAGCACTGGTTAGCATGGGGGTCTCCTTTGTTGTGTTTGCCCTCACACGCTGTAAACGCCGCGCCGCCCAAAATCGTACGGACGCGGGCGAACACCCGTCTGGGTCTGCAGTCGCCCCGCAAACGGTGAGGCAGACTTTTCTACCCGCGGCCGGATGGCCTGGTCTTTCGGGGCGAGTTGACACGCGTCACGTGACGGTTTACACTTGGACGTGATCAAGACGTTCGCCGACGCGCACTCGCGGATCTTGTATCTCACGGGCCATTCGAAGAGGCTGCCGCCGGACGTCATCAAACGGGCGGTTCGGAAGTTGGAATACGTGGGCCTGGCATCACGGCTCGACGACCTGCGCGTGCCGCCCGGAAACCGGTTGCACCAACTCGAGCACGACCGGAAGGGTCAACACGCCATTTCGATCAACGATCAATGGCGGATCTGCTTTCGTTTCGTGGATGGCGACGCGTACGATGTCGAGATTGCCGACTATCACTGAGATGAGGTCTGACATGAGCCTTCCGAACACGGGTGAACTGACGCGTCGGCCGACCCACCCGGGCGAGATGCTGCGGGAGGATTTTCTTCCCGACTATCGATTGACGGTATCCGGGCTGGCTGAGGCGGTCGGCGTTTCGAGGCAGTCGGTGAACGAATTGCTTCGGGGGCGCCGGGCCGTCAGCTCTGCAATGGCCTTGCGTCTGGCACGCCTGTTCGGCAACTCGCCGGAATTCTGGCTCAACGCGCAGCGTGCGGTGGATTTATGGGACGCCGCGCGGGCATTGAAGTCAGAGGTCGCACGCATCAGGCCCCTGAACGTCGCGTAACGGCATCGCCAGAGCGTGTCCAGCGGTAGTACACTGCCGCTTCGGGGTCCCCACAACAGGAGGTTCGCTATGCCCGGTCGCCGGGGTTGGTCCGTTGCTGTCGCCACGCTCATGCTGGGTTTCGCTCTCACCGCGTCCGCCCAACCGCCGGCGGCACGCCGCGGCGACGCGGGACCGCTGCCGACCATCGAGGACAAAACCGCCAGCATGAAGAAACTGGACGGATACTTTCCTCTCTACTGGGACGAACGATCCGGCCAGTTGTGGCTCGAGATCTCCCGCTTGAACACCGAACTGCTGCACAACGTCGGATACGCGTCAGGGCTGGGCTCCAACGACATCGGCGTCGACCGCGGTGCCCTGGCCGGCAGCCGGATGGTGTTCTTCGAGCGCGTGGGCCCGAAGATCCTGCTGGTCCAGCCGAACACCAAGTTCCGTGCGCTGACCACCAATCAGCTTGAGATCAAAGACGTCCGCGATGCCTTCGCGCGATCGGTGCTGTGGGGCTTTACCGCGGCGGCCGAATCGCCGGGCGGCCGCGTGCTGGTGGACGCCACCGACTTTTTCATTCGCGACGTCGCGAACACCGCCGCAGGCCTGCGGCCCGGCACCTTCCGGCTGGACGCATCGCGCAGCACCGTCTCGATCGCCGCGACACAGAACTTTCCGAAGAATACGGAGATCGAAGTCGAGTTGACGTTCGTGCTTCAGCCTGGTGCCGGCGGCGCCGGAGGGCGGGGCGGTGGCGGCCGCGGCGGGGACGGCGGGTACTTTGAAGGCGTCGGATCGGTGGCGGCCAGCCGCGAGTCGGCGAGTATTCGCGTTCACCATTCGCTGGTCGAACTGCCCGATGGCAACTACAAGCCTCGCGCGTGGGACGTGCGGTCGAGTTTTGGGGAACTGGCGTTCGAGGACTTCGCCGCGCCACTCGGCCAGCCGATGACGGTGCGCTACCTGCGCCGCCATCGCCTGAGCAAGGTGGACCCCAAGGCGAAGATCAGCGACCCGGTCAAGCCGATCGTTTACTACGTGGACCCGGGGGCGCCAGAAGCGATCCGCAACGCGCTGCTGGAAGGCGGGCGCTGGTGGAATCAGGCGTTCGAAGCCGCCGGCTACCGCAACGCGTTCCGGGTTGAACTGCTGCCCGAGGGCGCCAACCCGCTCGACATTCGCTACAACGTGATCAACTGGGTGCATCGTTCCACGCGCGGATGGAGCACGGGCGGATCGGTCACCGACCCGCGCACCGGCGAGATCATCAAGGGCGTGGTCGAACTCGGATCGCTTCGCGATCGGCAGGACTACCTCATCGCCGAGGGCCTGCTCGCACCCTACAAAACGGGCATCGAGCCGGCGCCCGAACTGCGCGACTGGTCGATCGCCCGCATCCGCCAGTTGTCGGCGCACGAGATCGGCCACACACTCGGCCTCGATCACAACTACTACGACAGCGAGATGGGCCGCATCTCCGTGATGGACTACCCGTTCCCGCTCGTCACGCTCAAAGCCGACGGCACGCTCGACTATTCGAAAGTGTACGACGTGGGCATCGGCGTATGGGACAAGGTGGCCATCACCTACGGGTATCAGGATTTCCCGGCGGGCACGGATGAATCGAAGGCGCTGGCCGCGATGCTCGACGAGGCGTGGAAGAAGGATCTGCGCTTCTTGACCAACCAGGACCTGGGCGCGCATCCGCGGGTTGATCAGTGGTCCAACGGCACCGACGCGGCGGCCGAACTGACGCGCCTGATGGATATCCGTCGCGTGGCGCTCAGGAATTTCGGCGAGAACGCGATCAAGAAGGGCGAACCGCTGGCACTGATGGAAGAGGCGCTGCTCCCCCTCTACCTGCATCACCGCTACCAGGTGGAAGCGGCAGCCCACACCCTGGGAGGCCAGCACTACATCTACGCGATGCGGGGCGACGGCCGTGAGCCGTTCAAATGGGCGTCCGGGACCGAGCAACGAGCGGCGCTCAAGGCGCTGCTCGCGACGATCAAGCCATCCGAACTCGCGCTTCCAGACGTCGTGCTGAAGCGGCTGCCGCCTCGCCCGTCCGGCTATCGGATGCACCGCGAACTGTTCCCGCGCTACACCGGCATGACGTTCGATGTCGTCTCGCCGGCCGCGGTGGCCGCGTTTCACACGATGTCGAATATTTTCGACGACCAGCGCGCCGCGCGCATGGTCGAACAGCATGCGGTTGATCCGACGCTGCCAGGACTCGACGAAGTGATCAACGAGGTCTTCACCGCCACATTCGGCGCTACGCCTGCAACACCGTACGAAGCCGAGGTGGCACGGGCCGTTCAGCGGGTGGTCATCGACGAACTGATGGGCCTGGCGGCCACCGCCCAGATGCCGCAGGTCCGCGCGATGGCGACGCTCAAGCTGTCGCGGAAGTTCGCCGAACTGGCCAAGCTCACGCCGGCCGACGACGGCGACGCCGCGCACGTGGCGCTGATTGGACGGGACATCAAGCGGTTCCTCGATAATCCGGAAAGCTACAAGCGGCCCACTCCGCCGGAGGTGCCACCCGGCGCGCCGATCGGAGACCGGTCTTTCGAGTGGATTCGACGGTAGGATCGCGGAGCACGCCCTCCCACCGGAGGGGGCATGTGAGTGATATGCGGCGGCGTCCAGCATGGCGCCCGCCGCGGTGATGGCGGCCGGGGCTTTCCTGGCCTACGCGCGTCGCTCCTCGACCCGGGCTCGGGACGACCCCGAGTCTGTCGAAGGTCGAAGGCAGCCCCGGCGATCAGGTAGACGTTCGGGCAACACAGGAGACAGGCATGGCAGCATCGAGTCATCCGGTAGACGCAATCGAGTTGGGCGGCATTGTGACGGTGCGCGACCGCCTGATTGAACAGCAGGCCCGCGGCAAGAAGGTGTATCGGCTGGAGTCGGGAGACCCGTCGTTTGCGGTGGCGCCGCACATCACCGACGCACTCTCGCAGGCCCTGCGCGACGGACACACGCACTATACGGCCGGGGCCGGCATCAAGCCGCTGCGCGAGGCGCTGTATCGCAAACTCTGTGACGTCAACCACCTCCCGCTCGACAGTTTCAACGACGTGCTCGTCACCAATGGCGCCATGAATGCGCTGTACGTGGCCTTCGGCGCGCTGTGCGATCCGGGCGACGAAATCATCATGCCCGACCCGACCTGGACCGAGACCGCCGACAACGTGTCGCTCGCCGGCGGCGTGGCGGTGCGGGCCCCGTTGCCTGCGCCTTCGTATCACTACACGGCCGACGTCATCGCGCCGCTCATCACGAAGCGGACGCGGGCCATCGTGATCAACTCGCCGCACAATCCGACCGGCATGGTGTCGACACCCGCCGACATCGAAGGCATCGTCCGCCTGGCCGAGCGCCATGGCGTGTGGGTGCTCTCTGACGAAGCGTACGAGCATGTGCTGTTCGACGGACGCACGCACGTGAGCGCGGGAGCGCTGGGCTACCCGAAAGTGATATCGATCTACTCGTTCTCCAAGAGTTATGCGATGAGCGGCCTGCGCGTTGGCTATGTCGCGGTCCACGATCCCCTGTTGCTCGAGCGCCTGGCGAAACTGCTTCGCTGCACCATCAACGGTGTCAATTCGGCGACACAGGTGGCTGCCGTCTCGGCCATCACCGGGCCGCAGGACGTCACGCTTCAGATGGCGGCCGAATACCAACACCGGCGCGACGCGCTGTGGGAGGGGTTGAAGAACGCCAAGGCGATCCACCCAGTAAAGCCCGAAGGCGCGTTCTACATGTGGGCGCGGATCGACGAGAAATGGGAAGGGTTCGAAGGCAAACGCGGCGGCTGGGCAATGACGAACTACCTGATCGACAAGGCGGGCGTCGGTAGCGCGCCTGGCGAAGTGTTCGGGCCGTCGGGGGCGGGCCACATTCGGTTCGCCTTCAGTTGCTCAACCGATCAGGTCGTCGCTGCGGCGAAGATCCTCGGCGAACTCCTCAACTAGGCTTGTACGGGGGCGCGGCGGCTTGTCCGTCGCGCCTCGCCGCTCAAATCCACTTCAGCAGACCGGCAAAGACGACGAGGCCGATGGCGTCCGCCGCGAGGATGCCGCCGACCACGCCGACCTTCCTGCTCACCCGAGGCATGTCGTACACCCAGAACGCCACGAGGAAGAACGGCAGGTAGCCGATCAGGAAGATCAACCAGGGCGCCCCGCGGTTCCACCACGAATAGTCCCACGTGAGCGCGCCGACGCCGTTGAGCAGATACTCCACGAAGACGCAGAAGATCGAGCCGGTGACGGCGACACACGTCCGGTTCGATACGCCGAGGATCTTCGCGTTCGGATCGGCCGGCAGCATCTTGGAAAACGAAATGCCCGCCAGGGCAAACATGAAGCAGATCTCGATATTGAGACCGATCAGAATGAGAAATGCCGTCTTGCCCGGCGCGCCCCACACCGGAGCGTACCCGGTGAAGTGGAAGACCAGACCGTTCCAGATCTCGTTGAACCAGTCCATGCCCCAGAACGCCAGCCCGGCCATCACGGTGCTCCAGTCGCGCTTCTGCACCTCCTGGCTGTAGACGTAGACGACAAGCGCGAACAACGGGATGAGGTACCACTGGAACTGGTTTCCATCCCGAAGAATCCGCAGCGCCTGTTCGGCCGAGGGTGAGGGCATCGGATCTCCCTATTTCACAACGAGGGCCGGAAGACCGGCTTGTTTCAGTTGCGCGTTCAGCGCAGGCACGTCGGTCGTCGTGATGGTCGCCCACGCCGCCCGTTGGGTCGCGAGTTGATCGGCCAGTTCGCGCGCCGCCGCCACGTTCTGTGGTGGAGGCGCGGCATCGGCCTCCTGAAACAGGATGAACATCTGCGCCATATCGGTATTGATCCGTTCGAGATCTCTGAGGGCCGGCGAGACGCCTGACGCGGCGGTCCCAGGATGCGCACGACCGGTCATCGCCTCCAGTTTCTCCTCGAGCGCGGTAGCGGAAGAACCGGCCGGCCCGGCCGGCACCTTCGCCTTCATCGCCGCGAGTTGCGACCTGAGCGCTGTCGCCTGCCGCAGCGCATCCGCCGACGTCGCAATCCCCTCGTACATCTGCATCGACAAGGCAAACTGCTGCTGCAATCCCGCCAGCGGCGTCTTGATCCGCGGATCCATCTTGACGGTGAGCGCCTTCTTCACGCTCTGGCCGCCGACGGTCAACTTCACCGTGTACGTGCCGGGAACCACGAACGGGCCGCGCGGCTCACGCGGCGTGTTCAGAAACACCGCCGAAATCGGATACTCGAATTCGGCGACCGCCGGCGGCGCGTACCGAATGTCCCAGACGAACCGATGCAATCCCGCGGCGGCCGACAACTCCTGCGGCGGCCTGATCCAGTAGTCGGGAATGTTTCGACCGGCTACCGGAGGCTCAGGCGTATCTGCGCTCGAGTACGCCCTCACGGTGCGGCCCGCGGCATCCAGAATCTCGAGTGTGACCGGCCCGGCCGCATCCGTGTTCAGGTGATAGCTGATGACGGCCCCGTCGGGCGGGTTCTGGCCAGCCGGCTCGTCGGGCGGCAGCGGGGTGTCGGTGTTGGTGTTCCACCTGATCCGCCACGCTTCCTGAGGCGTGAACAGATGAACGCTGGCAGCCAGCACGTCCTGGCTGATCTGCCGCAGCGGCGTAATGTCGTCGAGAATCCAGAAACCTCTGCCGTGCGTGGCCACCGCCAGGTCGTCGCCCTTGACGACGAGGTCGCGCACCGAGGTCGCCGGCATGTTCAGTCGAAGCGGCCGCCAATGGTCGCCGTCATCGAACGAGACGTACACGGCTTGCTCGGTGCCGGCAAACAACAGGCCTTTCCGCTTGGGATCCTCACGCACAACACGCGCGGTCCCCCCGTCCGGAATGCCGTTGGTGATGTGCGTCCACGTCTTGCCTCCGTCGCGCGTCCGATAGATGTGCGGCCGCATGTCGTCGAGCCGCATGGTGTCGATCGCGGCGTAGGCCGTGCGTGCGTCGAAGTGCGAGGCGTCGAGAATGGAGACCTTCGCCCATGTCGCCAGACCATTCGGCGTCACGTCCTGCCACGTGGCACCGCCATCCGCGGTCGTGTGGATCAGGCCATCATCGGTGCCTGCCCAGATCCGGCTGAGGTTGAGGGGCGATGGCGCGATCGCGTAGATCACACCTCGTCGCGATACGGACGACTCGGCCTCTGCCCGGTACTTGCCGACGTTGCCTGGCACCGCCCACGTCTGGCGGGCCAGGTCCGGACTGATCGCGGCCCACGACTGGCCCCCATCGAGCGTCTTCCACAGGCGATTCGATCCGAAGAACATCTGGTGCGGGTCAGCTTCCGAGAACACAACCGGCGCGGTCCGCACCGTTCGATAGTCGTCGCCGCGCAGCGGCTTCGGGCCGACGTTCTGCACCTGCCCGGTTCGCCGGTCGTAGCGCGTCACCTTTCCACCGTAGACGAGATTGGCGTTGAGCGGGTCGGGGACTGCGTACCCGTACTCCTCCACGCCAACCGGGTGCCATTCGCGGAACGTGATCTGCCCGTCGTCTCCGCGGCTCTGCACGCACGCCGACCCGCTGTCCTGCTGGCCGCCGCACACGCGATACGGGAAATCGTTGTCGGTGTTCACGTGGAACATCTGCGCGGTCGGCTGCGTGTACCAACTGCTCCAGCTGAGGCCGCCATTCACGGTGACAATCGCCCCCTGGTCGACGGTGAGCAGCATGATGTCGGGATTGTCCGGGTTGATCCAGATGCGCTGGTAGTCGTCGCCGCCTGGCGCACCGCGAATGCCGGTAAAGGTCTTGCCCCCGTCGGTGGACTTCCACGTCACGATCGTGGGGACAAAGACGACATCGGCGTTGCGCGGATCGACGCGCACGTCGGTGGCGTCCGAGGGCCGGGCGACCACGCGCTGGTCGTCGCACACTCTGAACCAACTGTCCCCTGCGTCGTCCGATCGATACAAGCCAGGCCTGCGCGCTTCGACCACCGCGTACAGGCGGCTGGGATTGCTCGGCGCCACCGTGATGCCGATCCGGCCGAGCCCGTCGGCGCCGGTCGGCAGGCCTTTGGTGAGCGGCTTCCACGTGTCTCCGCCATCCGTGGATTTGAACAGGCCACCGCCAGAACCGCGCCACTCCGCGTTTTCCCACGGCCCAAGCCGCGATTCCCATAAGACGGCGTACACCGTGTTCGAGTTGGCCGGGTCGAACGCGACGTCCACACCGCCTGTGTTCTCGTCCTTGTAGAGCACTTTTTGAAAGGTCGTGCCGCCGTCGGTCGATCGAAAGATGCCGCGCTCCGCATTGGGACCGTACGGATGGCCGAGCACGGCGACAAACAGACGATTCTGGTCGCGCGGGTCCACCACGATCTGCGGAATTTGCTGGCCGTCTCGCAGGCCAAGGCGCGTCCAGGTGGAACCGCCGTCGTTGGAGCGGTAGAAACCGTCGCCGGTGGACAGGTCCGGGCGCTGCATCCCCTCGCCGCTGCCCACATAGAGGCGATTGGGATTGGATGGCGCCACCGCAATGGCGCCAATCGAACCGGTCGGCTGGGCGTCAAACAGCGAGACCCAGGTGCGGCCGTAGTCGGTGGTCTTCCAGACGCCGCCGTTCACCGGGCCGATATAGAACAGGCTCGGCTGGGACGGCACGCCGGCCAGTGCCTTGGTGCGTCCGCCGCGGAACGGGCCGATATGACGCCAGCCGAACTCGCGGAACAGACCAGGAGCGAAGGGCACGTCGGCGATGGCGGGCGCGGTTGTGGCCGGCGACGCTGCACTGGATGGCGCCACCGGGGCCGTTGGCGTCTGCTTGGTTGGGACCGGGGCGCCTTGCTGCGGAGCTGCGCCAAGGTGCGAGTTGATCACAAGTGCCGTCGTGACGGCGGCCAGAGTCCCTACGACGTAGCGCACTGAAGGCATCGATTCCCCCGCGTGTTCTTTCAGCTGTTTCGCGTATGCTGCCCCGCCGCGATGTCGCCAGCCCGCGTGGCGCACGCCGGACACAGCCTGGCGCCAACCCGCAACACGAACGCGTCGGCTTCGGCTACCGGTACCCCGCACCAGACGCAGGCCCCGGTCGCTGCCGTGGCGGCGGCCGATTCCTCATCGTGCTGTGGCGGGACATCGGGAGGCCCGCCCTCTCGGTGTGGCATGGCGCCAGTGTAACGTAGCCGACAGGAACCGAGACGTAGTTCTCGCATTTTTCGGGCGCGCGGTTGCATAATGTGGCCCATCGCTCTCGGGCCCGAGCGCCAACCGACCAAGGAGATCACGGATGGACCAGCAACTGGCGTCGTTCATCGAGCATGCCCGCGCCAAAGGTATGGATCACGCAACGATTCGCATGCTGCTGCTATCGGCGGGGTGGAAGGAGAAGGACATCGCCCACGCATTGATCGCCCAAGCGCTCGAGCTTCCGGTACCCACGCCGCCTGATGTGGGCGGGGCCCGCGAGGCGTTTCTCCACCTGCTCACGTCGGCGGCGCTCTACACCGCGGTGAGCTATGCGCTGACGCTCATCTTCAGCTATATCGAGCTCAAGCTGCCCGACGTGGCAACCACGACCTACGCCCAACTGGAATCGGAAGCCAATCGCGCCGTCATCCCAGTGGCGATGGCGGCGGTGTTCGTCGCGTTTCCGCTGCTGATCTGGCTCTCGTCAACGCTCGTGCGCGAAATCAGGGCGACGCCAGACAAAGCGCGCAGCCCGGTGCGCCGCTGGCTCACGTACCTCACGCTGTTTCTGGCGGCAGGCATGATGTTCGTGGACGTCATCACCTTGGTCGCGTACCTGCTGCAGGGCGAACTCTCGACCCGGTTCCTGCTGAAAGTCGCGGCCGTGCTGGTGGTCGGTGGGGCGGGGTTCTTCTACTACTTCAAGTCGCTCAAGATGTCGGCCGACCAGATGCAGACGACGAGCTTCCACCTGTGGTTCGGTTGGACCACGTCGGTGGCGGTTGCCGCCAGCCTGATCGGCGGATTGTTCGTCGTAGGATCGCCGGCCACCGAACGGCTCCGCCGATTCGACGCGCAGCGGGCCGGCGACATCAAACTGATCTCGGAAGAGGCGTTCAACGTGGCGGTCGGGCCCGGGTGGCGCAACCCCGCGACGCCGCTCGCGATCAAGCAACCGCTGCCGCGTTCGCTGGTTGACGTGCTGGCGGGCGCACGCCAGCGACGGCCGCGCATCAACGACCCGAAGACCGGAGCGGCCTACGAGTACACCGTGATCGGCGAATCCACGTTCAGGGTGTGCGCCACGTTCGAGCAACCGCGGGACGAAGCGGGGGATGTGGCCTGGAATCATCCGGCCGGCCACCACTGCTTCGATTTCGATGCCCTGAACCCGCGGCGCTGACGCTACGAGAGCGCCTTCACCCACACGAGCGCAAATGGCGCGCCGGCCGGGTCGAGGCACATCGCGATGCGGTCTCCACCGGGAACATCATGCGGCCCGATCAGCACCTGGCCGCCGTGCTCCCTGACCCGCGCGATCCCGGTTTCGATGCTGGCGACGCGGATGTAATAGAGCCATTGCGGCGGGGCGGTCATCTCTTTGGGTTTGACGTAGATCCCGCCAAGGCGCGTCTCGCCGAGGCCGAACAGTTGATACACGCCGGCCGGCCCCATGTCCATGGCGTCGCCCGCCGACCAGCCGAACAATTCCCGGTAGAACGCGAGGGCCCCCGCAACGTCCGTCGTCGCGAGTTCGTGCCAGGTAAAATCGCCGACCTCGGGCGCCGGCGGCGAAGGGGGTGGTGGGGTCGGAAGCGGATACGGTGTGAACGCGGCAAACGTTGCGCCCTGGGGGTCGGCAATGATGGAGAACTTGCCGACCGCAGGAATCTCCGTGGGCTCGAGGCACACCGTCGCCCCAAGGGATCTGGCGCGGGCCGTAGTCTGGTCGACGTCCGGCGTTCCGATATAGCTCATCCAATGCGGCGTTCCCGCATTCGGCCGTATGCGCATGACGCCGCCGATGGAACGGGCGCCAACGGCCCACATGTCGTAGGTCTGCTCGGGGGTCTTCCACTGCTGGATGCCCCATCCGGTCACCGCCGTGTAGAACGATTTCGCTCGTTCCACGTCCGAAGCCATGTACTCGTACCACAAGAATCGCCCGCGGAAATCGCTCATGGCTGGTCTCCTTCGTCCACAGTTCGCTCACACCGTGGTGGCGAGGCTGCCGCCACCGCTCGGATCTGTCAGCGGCCGGCGCCGGTCAATTCGGCCACGAGCCGGTCCGCGCCGTAGAGCTTCTTGAGGCCCTCGATGATGCCGGCCGAATGCACGCCCACCGCGCGCGAACCTTCGGCCTCGTCAATGTACATATACCGGTTCGGCAGCTTCTGAACATTGCTGTCGAAGTTGACGCCAACCACTTCGGCGTTCCGATTGATGATCGGGGTGCCCGAGTTGCCGCCAATCGTGTCGGCGGTATAGACGAAGTTGAACGGCGTGCCCAGTTCCAGCTTCGTGCGTCCCTCTCGCCAGCGGACCGGGAGGTTGAACGGCGGCTTCTCGTCGAAGGCCGCAGCACGCTCGTACAAGCCGTAGAAGGTCGTCCGGTACGGCACCTGCGTCATGCCCAGCTCGTAGCCGAGCACCGTGCCGTACTCGAACCGCAGATTCGAGTTGGCGTCCGGGTACACGCTCTTGCCGTAGACCGCAAACCGCGCCCTGGCGATTCTCTCGCCGGCACTGGCCTCGACGCTTTGAATCTTGTCCTCCTGCCACGCGCGGAGCTCTCGAATGATGGGCTCTACGCGTCGCGCCAACTCGATGAGCGGATCGGTCGACGCCGTGATCGCCGTCGGGCCGCCCTCGATCAGCGCTTTCCGCACGGCGACGTCCGTCAACTTGGTGCCGCCGAGAACGGCCTTCGCCACCCCAGCCGGCGTCTGGCCACCGAGCGCGGCCTTGACGAACGGATCGGCCGGTCCGAGTGTTTTGAGTCCTTCGTCGAGCCATGCCGTCAACTGCGCCTCTTCCATGTCGAGATGAATAGGCGCCGTCGAGAACAGATTGAACTTGAGTCCTTCAAGTCTCGCGTCCGTGAACTCCGGATAGCGTTGAGCACTCGCCTTCGGCGTTTCCGCGCCGTAGCGAACGATCGTGGAGGCCATCCCGGACAGTTTCGATGCCGTGAGGTTGGAGAACGACAGGCGCTTGGCGTAGGCCGGAAGCCCGGCGTAGGCGGCCGCGACCTGATCCCAGGCCGGCGCGTACAGCTTCTGCCACTCGGCGTTGGCCGCCACCTTCGCGCGCAACGCCGCTTCGTCGTCTTCCTTCTTCTTGAAGATCCGCGGGTTCTTCAGCCCATCCTGCTGGCCGATGAGGCGTTTGATGGAATTCTCAAACCCGAGCCGTGGCGTCGATCCCCGCCTGGCCTGTTCGGCGCCGAGCGCCTGATAGCGAATCAGCGCGTCGCGCCGCGCCGTCCAGACCTGCATCTGAAGCGGGTTGCCCATGTCGCGCTGGTAGGCCAGTTGCGCCACGGTCAGCAGCCGGGCCGTCGCGCCGGGATAACCCGGAGCGAAAATCAGTTCCCCTTCGACCGCGCCGCTCTTCGACCACTTGAGAAAATGCTCGCTCTTGAGCGGCTGACCGTTCTCGTACACGCGGAAGAAGGTGATGTCGAAGTTCCACCGGGGATACGTGAAGTTGTCGTAGTCCCCCCCGAAATACGCGATGTCCTGCTCGGGCGCGAACACCAGCCGGATGTCCGTGTACTTCTTGTTCCGATAGAGCCAGTACTCGCCGCCGCTGTAGAGCGTCACGACTTCGCACTTGAGCCCGGTCTGCGCCGAACACTCTTTCTCGATCGACGCCGTCTCGGCCTTGCGCTGCGCGTTCGCGTCCTTGTCGGTCGCTCCCGCCTTGACGGCGCCCTGCACGCGCCGGGTCACCTCTCCGTAGGACACCAGCACGTTCGCCTCGAAGTCGGTGCATTTGAGTTCCCCGTCGCGAGTGGCGGCGTAGAACCCGTCCTTGATCAGGTCGCGCTGCGGCGTCGAGAGCTTCGTCACCTGATCGCGCCCGACGTGCTGGTTCGTGAGAAGCAGCCCGTCGGGAGACACAAACGATGCCGACGCGCCCGACACGCGCACCGCCGAAAGCCGGATGTGCTCGAGCCACTGATCGGTGATGTCGAACCCGTACTTCTCCTTGATCAGTTTTCGCGGCGGATTATCAAAGGTCCACATCCCATCGTCGGCGACCAGACCAATGACCGCGAGCGACAGGGCGGCGGCAACAAGCGAAAGACACGCGGCGCGTTTCATGATGACTCCAAATAGGGGGCGTGAAGAGCGGCAACCGGCAACCGGCGGGGGCACGACCACTCGCGCCCCTGCCGGCAACGGCCTCCCATTCGCCAGACGTTACTTTCCCGCGTCCAGGTGATTCCAGTTGAGAATCGCGTTGAACCCCAGGAAGAACGTCCCCTGGGTCTGGAAGCGCCAGAAAGGCCGGATCGCGAACATGACAACGTGCCCGGTTCCGATCGGCGAATCGACCACTTGCGCGCGTCCCTCGAGCGCCTCGCCGCCCACCAGCATACCCGACAGCAGCATGTCATTCGCGCTGGCCGGGAAGCGCAGAATCACTCGAGGCGCGTCGGCGCCAGCGCCGCCGCCTCGGCCGCCGCGGCCCGCCCCTCGCCCGCTTCGGCCGCCGGATCCGGCCGCCGGATCCGGCTTCGCCGGGGTCTCCCACGGTGACAGTTTCTGGGTGGACGTCGCGTTAGGCGACACGTTCATCCCCACTCCCGAACTCTGGGAACCGTCAAACCCTCCGCCCCCTCGCCCGCCTCCCCCGCCAGCCACAGCCATGACCGGGCTCTGGCTGAAATAGACGGGAATCTGCGCGCCGTCGTAACCGTACACGATCGGGCTCTTGGCGTCGGCGACGATCCCGCGCATGATCGAGCCTCGCACCAGCAGGCCCGGCGGCGTTTCGAGCGTCACACCATTGACCAGGTTGTAGTCGGGGAAAATGGCCGAGGTCGCACCCTCGGTAATCAGCAGCCCGCCTTCCTTGACGAACTGGTAGAGGTTCATCAGGCCGTCGACGCCCATCCCGCCGCTGATGTCATCGGCCTGATCCTGCACGCCAAGGTTCGGCGTCAGATCGGACTTCTTGTACGGCACCGGATCGGTACCGGTCCTCGGAATCCCGTTCACCTGCGACTGTGCCGTCCCGCCCACATGCGGGAACACGATCACGTCGTACTTCGCGCGCAGGTTGCCTTCGCGCAGCTTGATGTCGCCAAAGTACGTGTACGGCACGCCAAACGTGTCGAACGCGCCTCGCACCCATCCTTCGTCCTGCGTTCTCGACCAGGAATGGACGTAGCCAATGCGGGGCACGTCCAGGCTATGCGCCTTGACGCTGGGCGCGGCGGCAACGGCCCACGCCGACAGGCCCAGTTCCTTCAGTGTCGCGTTGAGCTTCGCCCGGTCGCCGCTCGGAATAATGAACGCGCCCGCCTTGAACTTGTGGCCCCCGGCTTCGAAATCCTCCTCGGCGGCCTGCATCTTGACGTCGGCGTGCGTGAAGCGGAATGTGACGATGTTGTTGTCGCTGGTATGCTCGACGATGACAACCGGGCCGTCGCCGTCGATGCCGCCCGCCGCTTTCACGTCCGCGGTGATGAGGGCCATCTGCTGCTCGAGTACGGCCTTCTCACCCACCGGGACCACCGTAACGTTCCGCATCAACTGCATGGTCCAGCCCGTGTCGTCATAGGGTGGCGGATTGCCGGGCGCGTAGTTCTGCAGGCTGAAGTACATGTCGGCCATCGTGCGGTAGGGCTGGTCGGCACGGATCACGTAGTCGCCGGCCGCCACGCTGACCGAGCCGGCCTTGAAGGCGGCGTTGGCGCGCGAAATCTCCAGGCCTTGACGCCGCAGCGCGTTCACCAGGTCGGCGGCCTCCGCTTTACGCCGCTGAGACGCCGGAATCACCCACGCATAGGGTGCCTGCGTCTTGCCTTTGTCAATCGCCCGTTTGTTCTTGAGCCAGTAATTCTCGAGGAACAGGTCGCGGTTCTTCGCCACGTAGTTCAACGCGAACAGCAGCGCCGATTCCTGGATGTTGGTGTTGTTGCGGGGTCCCCATTTGATCGACGGGAGCGGCGGGTTCGGGCGGTACCATTCGCGGCTGGTGGCGCTCGGACCAAGCTCCAGGTTGTCGACGATGTCGGGACCGTAGGTTTGCACTTCGTAGAAACGCCCCACGGCATTCTTCGTGTGCGCGATGAAGAACATGTAGTTCGGCGTCCAGCCGTCGTAGAACCCGTAGGTCCACACGCCGGGCACGTTGCGCTTGGCCATCTCCATCACTTCGGTGTTGGCCAGCGCCCACCACTCGTCGATCGTGATGGCGTCAAGCTGCTCGTTGTACGGGCCGCGGCCAGTCGACGCGTACAGGTAGTTCTGCAGCTCGTGCAGGTCGTGCAGGATGGTCGGCTTCCAGTCGAGGAACGTCCTGTTCACGTTCTGCGTGAGCTTGAGCATCTGACCCATGGCGTCGCGATTGTTGTCGTGCGCGACGTACTTGCCCCAGTACATGAGCGGCGGCCGCTGCTTGCCGGTCTTCTTGCCGTAGTAATAGGTGTCGACGTGTTTTTCGCGTCCATCGACCTCGATCACCGGCGTGATGAACACGATCACGTTGTTGCGGATGTTCTGGATGAGTGGCGTCTCTTCGACCGCGAGGCGATACGGGAGTTCAATCAGCATCTCGGGGCCGCCGGTCTCGCCCGAGTGCATGCCGGCCGTCACCCAGTAGATGGGCTTCGACGTCTTGATGAGCTTCTGCGCCTGCGCCTCGGTCGTTTTGCGGGGATCGGTCAGCGCCGCGAGATTGCCTTTGTAGGTGTCGAGCGTCTTGATGGTCTGCTCGTCGGCCACCGCGAGCAACACCATGTCGCGGCCTTCCTCGGTCTTGCCGATCGTCCAGTACTTGACGCGCGGCGACGCCTTGGCGAGCGCTTCGTAATAGCGCTGGATGTCTTTCGCATAGGTGAGTTCGCCTGGCGTGCCCGGAATGCGGCCCAGGAACTTGAGCGGCGACGGCACCTTGTCGCTCGCCGGCATGTGATCGACCAGGTCGGTGCTGATGCGCGGATCCTGGGTGTAGTCCTTGATCAGCTTCGTATACGCCTCGTCCAGTTTCTGGACAGGCGCCGGCTTCGCGTTCTGGGCCGACAGCGTGAGCGTCGTGCCAATGACGATCGTGATAATGAGGGCAGCGGCGTTCCGCATCCAACGCGGCAAAGACGTAGTCATCGTGATCCAGCTCCTGTTGACTCGCGTGACGTGTGACGGGGGAAAGGGGCAGAACCGCACTCCCGTGCGCGGTGGTTATAGCATAGATGCCGAGGCTCCCGCCGCGCCGTCATGACCGGCCGGAAGTCCGGGGCCGACAGGGAGTCGCCGCGCGCTTCCTGCGCGGCCGTGCCCGCGACGCCAGTTTCTTGAAGCGGGCGTCTTCGCCAATCACGAGCAGCGGCTGCTCGGGATCCTTCAGCAAGTTGAAAAAGCGCCCGTCTGTGGTGCGCGCGTACAAATCGTGGCCATCGGTGAGCAGCGTGAGCGGCCCGCCGTCGCCCGACGCTTCGAACAGCCGGATGCCGAAGTACTCGTCGAGCGTGTCGAGCAGGCTGCGCAGTTGCGGCAACGAGAACCCGCGTCGGCGCAAATCGGCCAGCACCATGATCTCAAGCACGTCCACCGGCGTGTACCGCCGCTCGGTGAATCCGCCAGCCTGGGTGGGATGGGACGCGACAGCGGGTGCGATGAGCTTTTGTCGCTCCCACCACCGAAGTTGGACGGCGGTCAGGCCGGTCTGCGCCGTGACGTCGCGCGAGCTGTAGTACTGCTTCAGCCGCATCGGTCAGCCCTCCAGCAGCCGCGTGCCCTTCTTGATCGCGATCGACGCGACGAACAGGACCGCGGTGCCGGCGAAGAACCAGAGCCAGATCTCGTCAACGCGCCACTGCCGCGCCCTCCACGATTGCTGCGCCGCGCTGAGCAGAAACGCGCCGGACGCAATCACCATCAGGCCGTGGAATTCGTGACGCAACACCTTCTTCCAGGAGTAGGCCGTGGTCGCCCTCACATAGCCCGCCAGCGAAGGCACGATGGCCGGAACACGTGCGGCCCACGCATCGAAGGCCGGTCCGAACGTCTCGATGAGAAACGCCTCTTCCCGCGCCGCGATTCTCTCGTAGTACAGCAGCGTCGCGAGAATCAAAATGATCGGGAGATACCAGATGCCGGGAAACAACGCCAGGCCAAGCCCCATCAGCCCGTTGGCGAGATAGAGAGGATGCCTGACCACCGAGTACGGGCCGCTGGTTCGCAACTCCGACGCCCGCGGATTGACGGTGCTCCGCTCGGAAGTCCCGGAGGGTGCCGACCCGACCGCCCACACGCGCAGCCCGAGCCCGGCAATCGCCACCAGCACCGAGACCACTTCCCGGGCGCGCTCCTGCCAGGGCGACCACGGCGCGGCGGAAGAAGAAGTGAGCAGGCCGGCAAGAAAGACCGGCGCCATCAGCAGCGGAAAATAGCTGCGCCACCGGAACAGACGATCGCCATCCTGCACGAAGCGGTCAAGAAGCCTCATGGCGCAGCCATTCTGCATGGGGGAACGCCCTATTTGCAAATCCCTTGGCTGATCCGGGCGAGGTGCGCAACCAGGCGGAATGTCAAAAGGACGATTTGTCATCCCATGGCGACACTCATGATCGGCCCGGCTTTGATAAACTGATGAAAGCAAACGGAATCCTGCCGATTTCTTGGCCGGACTCAAGGCACAGGATTTGCTTCTCACGAGCAGGGAGACAAGGTATGCCCAAGACACTCACAGTCATCCTGCTTTTTGTCGTGTGTGCCGCTGCGGCCGCAGGGGGCGGTTACCTGGCCGTCCGGCAGTCGGCACCCATGGCGGCGGCGCCGGCCGCCGGTCCAACGGGACAGACCGCCGGCACACCGGCCGCGCAGACTCAAGGCGCGGTCTCCGGGCCCGCTGCGGTGGCGCCAACCGCGGCCTCCGGACTCGTGGCGCAGGGCAACACACCCGGTCAGACCGCAATACGGTCTGACGCCATCATGCCAGAACCGGACTCTGCCACGCCGGTCGCGACGACGGTCGGAGCTCCGGTCGCTTCGGCACCGATCCGCACATCCCCGATTTCTAAAACCACCAGCAGCGCTGCGAAATCGACATCGATGCCTGCCCGATCCGCGTCGAACCGGTTTGTCCCTGCCCCGCCATCCGCCTCGATACCGGGCACCGCGTTCGTCCCGAAACCTTCAGCCTCGTCGACCACCACGACCAATACGTCCGCCGCCGCGGACTGGCAGGCGGTGCCTCCGCCTCCTCCCCCGGTCGCGCCGCCACCCGTGGATCCTCCAGCACCGCAATTGCCACCACCGCCGCCGGTGCCCATGTTCGAGGAGGTCGTCGTGCCGGCCGAGTCGGTCATCGGCCTGCAAGTGATGACGACGACGTCCACCGAGGACGCGAAGGTGGAAGACGAGGTGCAGGCGAAGGTGACGCGAGACGTGCGGATCGGGAGAACGGTCGCCATCCCGGCTGGCACGCGGGTTATCGGGTCGGTGACCGTCGTGGAACGGGGCGGCAAGGTCAAGGGCAAAGCCCGGCTGGGCATCCGGTTCCATACGCTGATCCTTGCTGATGCCGGGGCGACCAGGGTGCCCATCCGCACAGACGCGATCTTCCGCGAGAGCGACTCGAATGGACAGCAGAGCGCCGCGAAGATCGGGGCGGCGGCGGCCGGCGGCGCGATTCTCGGTGCGATCATCGGTGGCGGAAAGGGCGCGGCGATCGGCGGACTTCTCGGCGGGGGAAGCGGCACCGCAGACGCGATGCGCCAGGAACGCACCACCGCTACGCTGCAGGCCGGCACGGGCATCACGGTGCGACTGCAAGACGCCGTCACCGTGACGGTTGAGCGGTAACCACGGCGAGCGGTAACCACGGCACCACGTTCGTGATCGACCACCCAGACGCCCAGCCACGCCCACTCGGCGACATGAGCGCCGACGAATTCCGGAAGCGCGGCCACGACATGGTCGAGTGGATCGCGCGCTACATGGAAGGCGTCGAGCGCTATCCCGTGCTGTCGCAGGTACGGCCGGGCGAAGTGACGGCGGCGCTGCCCGAAACCGCGCCGGAGTCGGGCGAATCGTTCGACGCGATGATGGCGGATTTCGACCGGGTGCTGATGCCCGGCATGACGCATTGGAACCACCCCGGGTTCTTCGCCTATTTCGCCATCACCGCGAGTGCCCCGGGCGTGCTCGCCGACTTTCTGAGTTCCGCTCTCAATCAACAGGCGATGCTGTGGCGTACGTCGCCGGCGGCAACCGAACTGGAGGGTGTCGCGCTCGGGTGGCTGCGGCAATTGGTTGGCCTGCCCGACTCGTTCGAAGGCGTCATCTACGACACGGCGTCGATCTCGACGCTCCACGCCTTGACGGCTGCGCGACAGGCCGCCGTGCCCGATGTGCGCCGCCTCGGTCTGGCGGGCCGATCCGACGTGCCGCGGTTGCGCGTCTACTGTTCCGACCAGACTCATTCGTCTATCGACAAGGGCGTCATCCTCGCGGGATTCGGTCACGAGGCTCTGCGGAAGATTCCATCCGACGACTCGTTTCGTCTGCGTGCCGACCTGCTCCGCGACGCGATTGTTGAGGACCGCGCGAACGGGTGGCGTCCTGTTGCCGTCGTCGCGACGATTGGAACGACCTCGACCACCAGCGTCGATCCGGTGGCGGCGATCGCCGAGGTTTGCGAACGCGAGCGCATCTGGCTCCACGTCGACGGGGCCTACGGCGGTGTCACCGCATTGTTGCCCGAGTGCGCCAGCCACTTCGCGGGCCTCGCCCGCGCCGACTCGTTCGTCGTTAATCCCCACAAGTGGCTCTTCACGCCGTTCGACTTGAGCGCGTTCTTCTGCCGCCGGATGGACGTGATTCGACAGGCGTTCTCCCTGACGCCCGAATACCTCAAGACGCCAGGCCAGACTGACGGCACGCAGGCCGAAGCCCCGCGCAATCTGATGGACACCGGCATCCAGCTCGGCCGGAGATTTCGATCGTTGAAGCTCTGGATGATTCTGCGCTACTTCGGTGCCGAAGGCGTGCGCGATCGCCTGCGGTATCACATCGCGCTGGCGCAGACATTCGGCTCGTGGGTCGATGCCGACGCCGATTTCGAACGCCTGGCGCCGACACCGTTCAGCGTCGTCTGCTTCCGCGCCAATCCCGGCAGCGCCACGCGGGCCGGGTCGCATGTCCAGGCCGCCGCAGGCTCGGGCCGCTCGTCAGCGGCGGACGGTGCGTCGGCACAACCCGCGCAATCGGCCTCCCCGTCGGCGCGCGAGGGAGAACTCAACGCGCTCAACCAACGCCTGCTGGATGCGGTCAACAGGACCGGCGAGGTGTTCCTCTCGCACACCGTGCTGCGCGGACAGTACACGCTGCGCCTGGCGGTGGGCAATCTGAAGACGACGGACCGCCACGTCGCTCGAGCGTGGGCCATTCTTCGCGAGTGCCTCGATCGACTGGTCTAGACCTTCAGCACCTACTTCACGCGAACGGCCCGGCCTCGAGCCAGCGCGTCCTTGACGTCGACCACCCGTCCTCCTCGAATCACCGTCGAGATCTTTCTCAGGTCGGCGATGTCGTTGAGGGGATCCCCCAGCACGACGAACAGATCGGCCTCGACGCCAGGCTTGAGACCAATCGGGTCCGACGAGGAGCCGAGCAGGAGTGCGCCGTTGATCGTGGCTGCGCGAAGCGCCTCGGCGGGGGTGAGACCAGCCTCGACCAGGGCCGCCATCTCCTGATGAATGGCCACGCCCGGGGCGGGATACCCCATCGTTTCGAAACCCGATCCGGTTGCGACGCGGCCGCCGGCTTTGACGAATCGTCGAATGAATTGCAACTGACTCGCCCACGCCTCGCGGGCCCGGACGATGTCGGCGGGAGACATTTTCGCCAGCGTCTCGGCAACCCTGGCGCGGCGCGCGTCCGGCAGCAACTCAAGAGACGCGTCCTTGACCGTCTCATCGGAAAACGCTCGCGCCCGCGCCACCGCCAGCATGGGCACGAGCATGACTTTGGATCGCACCAGGCTCGTTGTCAAAGCGGCCAGATCCTTGGCCGGCGTCGCGAGCCACGCCTCGTCGGCCGAGCCCTTCCGCGCCTGAGTCGGGAATGCCAACGTCTCGATCGATCGGGCACCGGCGGCGGTGAGATCCCGCATCGACGACGCCCCGGGCTGAGCGGACAGGCCAACGCGCGTGCCCTTGAGCGCATCGGCCATGGCCCGGCAGACCTCCGGCGTCACGCTGTCGTAGGCCGCGATCCAATCCACGCCAGCCGCCACCTGCCGCGCGACTTCGTCTCTGGCGGCTTCTGCGTCAGGCGCGTCGAACAACCACCGCACCGGGCTCGCCGCCTGGTCGAGACCTCGCCCACTGGTCGACAGTCGCGGGGCTTCGATGGCCCAGGTCGCCGACCGCCCGCGCTGCGCCACACCCCATTCGGTCTTCACGTTGATGACCCGACTGGTGGTGACGCCGTGCGCGAGATTCAACAGGTAGAAGTAACTGACGTCGAGGTCGCCGGTCGGCGCGCCCCACCCGTGCGCATCAACCAGGCCGGGAACCAGCGTCCCGCCTTTCGCATCAAGACGCGTGGTGGTGTCGGCCAGATTGGGCGGCGCGTCCGCCGTGATGCTCGTGATGCGTCCCTGTTCGATGAGCACGGCGGCGGCCGGGAGATACGCGCCTGCGACCACGTCAAGAATGCGCGCGCCGGTGATCAGGACGGCCCCGGTGCCGCCGGCCGAAGAACGTGGGGGCGGCGCCTGGGCCGAGGAACGTGGGGGCGGCGCCTGGGCGGAGAGCGCGGCCACGAAGATCGCGCCGTACGTGGCGATGGCGAGCCGCCGCGCTGTGCGATTGACCGAACACCGCGGCCGATCTGGTGACGGGTGCGGATGCGTGAGATTCACAGAGGCATCATAGACGATGGCATCCCGCGTGGCTGCAAAGTGGGGTCAGACGCCTTTTCATAACTAGCTGCAAAGTGGGGTCAGACGCCTTTTCGTTACTATCCAGGCGTGCTACTTGGTGACGTCCTGCATCTGGTCTCCGGCCGGGGCCGCATCTCCCGCGACAACGAACGGCTCCAGACGCAGGGGCCGCGTGATCGAGCCGACGAGCTTGGCGTCGACGCGGACCAATTCGGCGTGCTTCAACCAGTCGTCGCCGACGCGCGCGCCGTCACCCGGATCACCCGGCACGGCAAACAGAAGTTCGGAGACGATATTGACGACGCGTGTCAGGTTGAAATTGAAGCCGGTGGTGTATTGACTGCTCCGCTCGTAACGTCGAGATCCCATCAGCGCCAGCTTGCGCCCGGCGTGGCGGAGGACGAACACGGGCGCGGTCGACGCGGAGTCCAGATGCTCGATCAACGTCTCACGCAACCCGACGGTAATCCCGGTCGCCGTTCGTCCCACCGATACAATCGACATGCTGCCAACGTCGTCCACGCCGGTCTGGGTGCCGATCGTGAGCGGCAACGCCGCGACGACCTGCTGCCGGTAGGCCAGCATCGTGACGTTCGCATCCAACCGGGCCGTCTGCCCGCGATATCGCCGGTGTTGTTCGTCGGTCATGTCGCACACGACGATGCGCGAATGCCGCCGTGTCGTGTACGGCGCGAACAGCAACCCGTGGGTTCCCAACGCCTGCCGGATGCTTCGATACGGCTGGTCGTTGTCGGTCGCACGGACCGGGTTCCCGGCCGTCCCCCACGTCGGCCACCGTCGAACCCAGACACCGGTCGAACGATCCGGCAGTTTCAGTGTTGTTGTGATCTCCACCGGGTCGAACATCAGCGCGACTGGCTCGCGCGTCGTGACGACGTCGAACATCACGGCATGCCGCGGCTGACGGCCGCCGTCGACCAGACCGACCGCCGGCCGACTGATTTGACTGTCGGCTGCAGCCGATAATTCGACTTCCTCGGCAGAGACCACGTCGGTTGAAACCGCCGCCGGCCATGGCGGTGGAACCGCGGAGGAGGCAGGCCGGTATCCCGGCGCCGGCCTGACGCTCGTCAGGGCGAGCAGGCAGGCCAACGCAACGAACGAATGGCGGAGCCGGAATGTCACATACTGATAGACAACCACGGCGCTGACCACGCCAATCGCGACCGCGGGCAATACCGTTTGCCACCACAACGCGGTCGCACCACCGAGTGCCGGCCACGTCGCAAATGCGCTGGTCATCGTCTGATTGGCGACCAGGGCGATGCCAAGGGCGACCACGGCTCCCACGATGAGTTGCACGAGGTCCTTGGTAAGGATCGCCAGCGGAAGCGCCACGAACACCATGACGGCTTGCTCGGAACAGGTGATGGTTCCGCCGGCGACGGCGTCAGCCGGATGCGCGCCTAGCAGCAAAAGCACGCCCGCCGTTACGACACCCGGCGTCAGCACCATCCAGATCGCCGTGGAGCACAACTTACTGGCCAGCAGAAACAGTCTGGGAATCGGCCGTGTCCGCCAGAAGGCCGTCGTGCCAATGGTCGAGTCGACGTGGACGAACAGCGCGACGATTACAACGGTGGCAACCAGGCGAATGATTGGCATGCCGAGCGTGACGCCCACGCGGCCGGCAGTGCCCAGGCCTGCGGCATCGACAGGGCCGTAGTAGAACAGCGCCGCCTCGACAAGCAGCACTGCCGCCCACACCGCTAGCGGAACGCGCTGTGCGAGCACGTCGAACCACATCAGGTGTGCGACGCGCCTCATCGGACACCGCCTGCCGGAGGCGTGGAACTCCCGCCGTCGCTGACAGGAGGCCGATGGGAACCAGGCGCGTCCGGCGAAGAGAGCGGTGCCGACATCGCCGCTGGCGACAGACGGCCGGCAGTCCCATTCCGCGCGGCATTGTCGATCGTCAGCGATCGGGTGAGGAGGCCAAGCGGTCGAGGTTCGACCAGGACCAGTTCGGCCTGATCCAGCCACGCCGCATCAATGGTGATGCGCCGGGCGAACTCCGGCGGCATGTCCACCTCCATCACACGCCTGGTCGTCGCGACGCCGGTTGCCGCAATGCCGACCGTCGCCGAAAACCGCTTGAAGTCGCGCCACATCATCAGTACGGCCTGATGTCGCGCGTTGTTGCGCAGCACGTACCAACTTGCGCCGAATCCGCTGTGACCGAGCGGCAGAGCGCCTTCCAGGATCGTTTCGTGCAGCTCGATTCGGGCGCCCGCGTTGACCACGACAACCGAGACAATACGCGAGGCCAACCCTGGCGCACTGAATGCGGCGTTCGCTTTGAGCGGCACGACCGCGGTTACTTCGTATCGGTACGCCACCATCGTGAGGTCGGTCTTGAACTGCGCCGGAATGCCCCTGGCCCGGAAGACGTCGTCGGGCAACTCGGCGACCGACGTGAAGTAGATCCACCGCCGGGGCGAATCCAGATCCACGTCTCCGAGTGCGGCGTGGATGCTGCGCCACGGCTGGCCTTCGGAATCATCGCGGGAGGCTCGTTCCCCAGGAGTGAGCACCGATGGCCCAACCCACAGGAGGGCACCCGGGGCGACAAAGTTCATCGTGGTCGTCGCCATCACGGGCCAGAAGTAGATGCCCGGCGGATGACCGGTCGACGTCAGCTCGACAGACACACGTTTGGAGACGCTGCGCCGTGCCCCGGTCGCTCTGGCCACGTCGTCTACTCGCGGGGCGAGCGGAGAGGTGGCCAGCGAGATCGCCGACGTCGGCAACACGCTCTCGGGCACCGGACCAATCGGAGGTACAACCGGCGCCGCGGGCCACAACCGGGTGAGCGCGGTCGCCAGGAACATGGCGGCGGTCGCGAGCGCGACCGAATGCCACGATCGAAGCGTCAGGTAGTGATAGGTCGCCACGACGAGTCCGCCGCCGACCACGGCGATGGCGTAGACGGTCGGTTGGCCGCCGCTCAACGAACTCCCCACCGCAGGCCAGGCCAGCGCGACGACGGGCAGCAACAGGCCGTTGAAGACGGCGACCACCGTCACGCCGGCAATTCCGGCGACGACCAGTTGGCCGAGGTTCACGGTCACCAGGGCGGCCATCACCGTCATCGAGACGATCACCGCCTGTTCAACGCCCACCAGCCCTCCGCCCGTGGCCGCGTCGAATGGGCGCATGCCGAGCCTCAGCAGCATCGCGCCAACGACAACGACCGGGGCCGCGACAAACCACAGGCTCGCGGAGAGCAGCTTGGCGGTGAGCAGGGCCGCGCGGGGGATGGGCCGCGTGCGCCAGAACGCGGTCGTGCCAAGTAGGGAGTCCGATTGAATGAGCAGGGCCGTGACCACAATCGTCCAGCCGAAACGGACGATGGCGATACCGATGTCGTAACTGACCGACGACACGAATCGGCCCGAGTCGCCCGGGCCCTGGACGAAGAGCGCCGTCTGCACCAGCAGCACGATCGCCCACACGGCCAGCAACGCCCGGTGGGCCTTGATATCCACCCACATCAAGTGGACGACGAGCCCCGGCGCGTTCACGCCCGGTTCTCCTGCCCGCGGAACGTTCGGGCCAGCGTGATGAAGATCTGCCGAAGCGACATTGGCGTCGCGGAGATGTCGACCGCCAGAGGAAACAAGGCGCGCACACGCGGGCCGAGGTCGGATTCGGCGTAGGCCGTGTCGACGAACCGAATCGCACGGCCGGAGATTTCCGGCAGGAGCCAGGACACGGGCAGGCCGCCGGGAAGTGTTGCCGCTTCACTGACAACGACGTCGACCTGCCGGAACCTTCCGATCAGAGAGGACACCGGCTCCGCAAACACCAGTCGGCCTTCGTTGATGGTGCCCACCCAGTCGGCGAGGCGTTCCACCTCGTCGATGTCATGCGACGAGACAAACACCGTCCACGGCCGCTCACCCCCGACCGCCTCCAGGATGCCGGACGAGAACTCCTCGCGTACGAGCGCATCGAGGCCGCCGAACGGTTCGTCCATCACGAGCAGCTCCGGCCGGTAGGCCAGCGACACAAGCAGCGCCGCCTTCATCCTGGTGCCGCGCGAGCAACGCTTGATCGGCTTGTCGAGCGGCACACCCAGTTGCCGCGCAAGGGCGGCCGCAAATGCCGTATCCCAGGTCGGATAGAACGGCGCGCAATAAGCCATCATGTCGGCGACGGTCATCCACGCCGGCAGGTCCTGGTTTTCGGACACATACCCGATGCGCCGGAGCGCGGACGGCCCGAGCTTTCGCGAATCGGTGCCCAGCACGCTGGCGCGACCCGACGTGGGCGGCAGCAGATTCATCAGCGTCTTGATCGTGGTGGTCTTGCCCGCGCCGTTGGGCCCAACAAGGGCGAACACGCAGCCGGCGGGCACGTTCAGCGAGAGGTCGCTCACCGCGTCGGTGCGACCAAAGCGCCGGGACAGGTGCTCGGTTTCGATGGCATACTGCATACTGACGCTCCTTACCGGACCGGCCGGTTCAGGCGATTCCAATGCTCGACCACCGCGTCAACCACGTGCTGCACGTCGAGTCCGAGGTGCCGCGCATCGACGACGAGCCGCTCCACGTCTTCGCGAAGCAGCGACCGGCGCTCGTCGGCCGACGAAGAACTGGATGCGGCCACCAACGTCCCGATGCCGGGCCGGACTTCGAGCATCAGCTCGCCCAGCAGCGTGGCGACCACTTTGTGGGCGGTGTTCGGGTTGATGCGCAACTCCCGGCTCAGCACACGGACCGAAGGGAATTCGTCGCCCGCCTTCAGCCGCCCGGATACGATGGCGCGCTTGACGGCGAAGACGACCTGCTCGTGGACCGAGAGGCCGGGGCGCAGCGTAACGGTAAAGGGCAACACGATGGTGTACTATATACACTAGGACAGTTGGTACGGTCAAGAGAGGGCGGTGTCCCGATTCGACTCGCCGGATTGGGACGTCATGTGGTGCGGGACTGGCGGGGCGTTCCGTCGCTCGCAACATCGGTCGAGTGAGAGGACAGCATGAACAGTTCACGGGTGCGCACGCTGGTGTGGTTCGTCGCTTCGGTGCTCGTGGTCGCTGGGGCGGCCATCGCGCAACCGGGGCCGACGGTCGATCAACTCATCAACCTGAAGCGCGCGGGGGCGCCGGCGATTTCGCCGGACGGCAGCACCGTGGCCTATGCGGTGCGCGAACCCGACTGGGAAGCCAACGTCTACAAGACCGAGATCTGGTTGGTCGACGTGGCGTCTGGCAAGCGGCGCCAATTGACCAATAGCAAGAAGTCGAGCGGCGCGCCCGACTGGTCGCCAGACGGCAAAAAGATCGCGTTCACGTCGGATCGGTCCGACAAGATGCAGATCTGGGCGATCAGCCCCGACGCGGGCGAGGCCGAGGCGCTCACCTCAGAGGCAGACGGCGTGGATGGTGCCTTCGCGTGGTCGCCGGACGGGAGGTCGATCGCCTACACCAAGGGAGATCCCGAGTCGGAGGCGCGCAAGGAACGCGACAAGAAGTACGGCGCGTTCGAAATCGTAGACCGCGACTACGCGCTCTCGCATCTCTGGGTGATCGACGTCGCCACGAAGAAGTCCCGCCGCCTCACCCAGGGCCCATTCACGGTCGGCAGTTTTGCCTGGTCGCCCGACGGCAGGGACATCGCCTTCGATCACACGAAGACGCCTGCCTTGTCCGACAGCGGCACCGGGGACATCTCGGTGGTGCGCGTGGCCGACGGGAAGATTCGTCCACTGGTGACCCAGCCCGGACCCGACAGTCAGCCCGTGTGGTCGCCCGATGGACGACAGATCGCCTTCGCGTCGGCGCTCGGCAGTCGATTCGACTACTTCACCAACGGCCACATCGCCGTGGTTCCCTCTAACGGCGGACCGATTGAGGACCTCACCAAGGAGTTCGACGAAGACATCAGCCCGACGGCGTGGAAGAAGGACGGCATTTACTTCACCTCGGATCAGCACACGTGGTCGTACCTGTACCGCCTCGACCCGGCGTCCCACAAGGCCACGAGGCTCGCGCCTGGGATTGAGTGGATCATCTCGAATGTCAGCGTGACGTCCGACGCCAGCATGGTGGCCTTCAGGGGCAGTGGCCCGAAACAGTTTCCCGAGATCTTCGTGGCGCCGCTCTCCACGATGGCGCCCCGGACACTGACGGACATGGCCGCGCAGGTGTCGTCGTGGCCGCAGCCGTCTCACGAAGTGATCACGTGGAAGAGCCAGGACGGCACCGCGATCGAAGGCGTGCTGCACAAGCCGGCCACCTTTCAGGCTGGCAAGCGCTATCCGTTGCTGGTCGTCATCCACGGTGGCCCGACCGGCACGTCGCGCCCCGTGCCATTCAGTTCGACGGCGATTTATCCGATTGATATCTGGCTGAGCAAGGGTGCCATCGTCCTGGAGCCGAACTACCGTGGCAGCGCCGGATATGGCGAAGCGTTCCGCTCGTTGAACGTTCGCAATCTCGGGATCGGGGACGCGTGGGACGTGCTGTCGGGCATCGACTACCTGGTGGCACAGGGGATGGCCGACAACGACAGAGTCGGCACCATGGGATGGAGCCAGGGCGGGTACATCTCCGCGTTCTTGACGACGCACGATAGCGCGAGGTTCAAGGCGGTGTCGGTGGGGGCAGGCATCTCGGACTGGACGACGTACTACGTCAACACCGACATCCATCCGTTCACGCGGCAGTATCTCAAGGCGACGCCGTGGGACGACCCGAAGGTGTATGCGGACACCTCGCCCATCACCTATGTCAAGAAGGCCAAGGCGCCGACGCTCATCCAGCATGGCGAACTCGACAAGCGCGTGCCGACGCCGAACGCGTACGAGTTATACCAGGGACTGCTTGATCAGGGCGTCACGGCCAAGTTGATCATCTACAAGGGTTTTGGGCACGGCTTGACCAAGCCCAAGGCGCAACGCGCCGCGACCGAGCATAACCTCGAGTGGTTCGGGCAGTACATCTGGGGCGAGAAGCCGGAGGCGCCTTCGACGGTCGCGCCGGTCACGGTCTCGTCTGCGGCGCCAGTGGCGGCGTCGGTGGCGGCTGCGCCGAAAGCCGCACGCGTGCAGGAGTTTCCGGGCGTCGTGAACTTCGCACCTGTCGACGATTCATTCGCGTGTGGCGGAGCGATGAAGCCCGCCGCCGTGGAGGAGTTGAAGAAACGCGGCTACAAGTCGGTGGTCAACTTCCGACCGACCGACGAAGACGGCGCCAACGTCGCCGAGGAGAAAGCCGCGGTCGAGAAGGAAGGGCTCGCATTTATCCACGTGCCGTTCCGTCGAACCGACGAGAATATCGAACCGGCGGTCGACGCGTTCCTCGCGGCTGTCAAGAACCCGGTGTTCAGGCCGATGCTGTTCCACTGTGCGACCGGCATCCGCGCCTCAGCAATGTGGTTCTTCAAGCGCGTGCTCGTCGAGGGTTGGCCCGCCGACAAGGCGATGGCCGAGGCCGAGGCCCTCGGGCTCACCTCGGCCCCAGCCAGGCAGTGGGCGCTCGGCTACGTGAAGGCGCACAGCAAATAGGCCCAGGCGCTACTGGCGTCCGTCGAACGATAGCGCCTGCACCATCGCGTCGAGTTCCCCCTGGAGCTTTCGCCGCTTCGCTTCGAGGTCGGCGATCTCGCGCTTGATGGCGTCGAGCCGCGTTTCCTGCTCATCCAGTTGACGGGTGTAGCGCGTCACCAGATTCTTTTCCTCGGCGCTTCCCTTGAGCGCCTTCAGGTTTTCCCTGAGCCGCTCCTGGTCTTTGAAGACCTGCGTGGTCTCGTCGTTTCGGGCGTTCACGTCGGTGGTCACCGACGCGATCTCGCCCTTTTTCGCGATGACGGCGCGCAGTGCCTGTTCGATCTCCGGCGTCAGCGTGCGCTGGCTGACAAACACGGCGATCTGATCGTGGGTCACCGACGACACCTGGTAACTCGACTCCACCGGCCGAACTTCTTCGACCAGGAGCGTGGCCGACGACTTCGCGGCGACCGGCACGCGGAACCGGTACACGCTGGGGGCGGTCTCGTCCGGCTTCACGGCGCTGACCAGTTTCCACCCGGATCGGTTCGGGTGTTCGATGACCAGCATCCGGGCCTTCGCGTCCTCGTTGCGAACCGCGTAGGTCCGCTTGTCGCGGTATTCGCGCTGGAAGATCATCACGCCCCGCGCGATGCGCACGCTGCTCACGCGTTCGGGCCCGACAGAATCCTGCTTCGCGTCCACGAGCAACGCGAGATCTGCGGCGTAGGACAACAGCCGTTTCTCGCCAGGCTTGATGGCCTCCACCAGGCCTTCGCCCGTGAAGGTGGCAGCCTCGAGCACAGAAAAGCTGCCGCCATCCAGTGTGAAGGGTGTGGTGTTAGTCAGCCACACGGCGCTGCGCGGCCGCTGCGGCGTCGACGCGCTCCAGACCGACACGCGCTCGGCGTCGATCGGAGCGGACACGATTGGGACCAGCGCCGATTGGTTCTTCCGAATGGTGACAAGTTCCTTGAGTTTGTATTCGAACAGGTCGCCAAGGTCGCGTCCGCGCACCCCGTCGCCCACCTCACCGGCGTTGGCATACAGGACATCCATGGCGCTGTCGGCGGAGGACTTCGCCGCCATTTCGGCCGGCGCGCCACCCACACCACCTGCCCGCATCGCGCGAGGTGACGGCGGTGGCGGCGGTGAGGGCGGAGCCATCATCGGCGCCGCAGCAGTCCTCTGATCCGGTTCCAATCCGGCATCATGGGTCTGCGGCGACAGTTGCGCGGCGGAGGCGATCGGGATCACCGGCCGACGGCCGTACAGCGGCTGCGAGATCGGTTGAATAAACGACTGCGGCGATCCTGCCACCAGCGACAACTCCACGTTGGTCCAGTCTTCGCCAATTGTATTGTCGACAACAGCCCATCCCTGCAGCAGCGGCTTGTCGCCAGCCTTCGAAGGGAGGACGAGCCGATACGTGCTCTTCCAGATCGGCACCTCGCTGATGTAACTCACGTAGAGTTGCCGCTCGCCGGCGCCGGACGTCGCGATCGACATTCGGCGCAGGTCCTTTTGCCGCGTTGACGACACAATGTCGAGGTACCGGCGCAGATCGCCTCGCAGGTCGGCTTCGAGCACCCGCACCGACAGCCGCGACGTCACGTCAAAGGTCTTGATGTCGCCGCCGTCGGTCACCAGCGCCAGTTCGCGCGCATCGACGCTCGTCTTGTCGCCCTCGCTGCGCGTTCGGCGCTCAACCGACAAGATGCGGCCGATGACCGCACCGGTCGCGCTCTGCACCTCCACTCGCGCACCGCGCAGCGCGGACAGCACGGCGAGCAGTGTCGTGTCTTCGCCGAGCGGAAGCGACAGCGCTCCCAGCTTGCGGTTCGCCGGATCGTCGGTGTTGAAGCTGATCCCGGTCACCTTCCCGTTGCCGAGGTCGACGGTGGTGAGCGACATCAGGACGTCGTTCAACTGACTGCTCGTAAAGTCGATGGCGACCTGCTCGGTGCCGCGCACGCGGCCGAGGTGCTCAAAGAACCCGACACCGTTCTTGTAGAGCACCACGCGCTTGATCGGAAGCCTCGCCGTTGTGGTGTCGGGCGCGCCTGTCTGGGCCGGGCCCGCAACCCCAGGCGCGGCGACCGCCCCCGAACTCTGCTGCGGGGCTGGCGGGGCCTGCCTGGCGAAACCCGGAATCTGGGCGAGCAACACGACACCGCACGTCACCGGTAGCAACAGTCGCATGCGTTCCTCCATTAGCGTTTGACACCGCGCGGGGCGCGGAACCGATCCAGTGGTCTTTGCTGCAATATATTAGAACTCCACCCGCACCCCTCCAACGTAGGTCCGCCCCCATTGGTACACCGGTTTGGGCGCGCGCAGCGTACGACTCCACTGGTAGATGAGCAGATTGTCCCGGTTGTACAGGTTGTCGGCCTCGACATAGACCGTCGTCGACGTGCGTGTGCGCGAGAACGTTTTGTCGAGACGCACGTCCAGACGATGGTAGGGCGCGTATTCGACACGGTTGAGCTGCGTGAGATCGTAGACCGCCCGGCCCGCCTTGACGGACGCTTTCGGGTCGAACGGGGTGTAGGGATGTCCACTCACGTAACGCCATCGCGCACTGGCCGCCCACCGGCCCGGGCCAGTGTAACCTAGCTCGAGCCGAGCCTGATGCCGCAGTTCGTGCTGCGCCCGACGCCAGACGCGGTCGCTGCCCATCTGGGAGACCTGCCAGTACGAATAGTTGGCGACCGCACGCAGTCGGTTTCCCAGGCGCGCCGTCACCACGGTGTCCACGCCGCGCGCGCGGACACGGCCGTCGCTCGTTAATGATCCGACAAACGGCGACTCGAAATCGGCGGCCGCATCCACCAGCACGTGGCTGGGCGCAAGACGATCGACCGGATAGTTGCGATACTGTTTGTCGAAACCCTCGACGCCAACGCGAACCGCCGGCCCCAGTTCGAGGTCGATTCCGCCGCCGCTCTGGACCGAGGCGATGGGCGCAAGCCCCAGGTTCTGAGGCGCGCTCGCCATCCAGATGGTGGGCACCGATTGCCGGTACACACCCCAGTAGCCAACCAGCCGCGCACGCGCGCCGAGCACGTAGTCCGCTTTCACGCGCGGGCTCCCCGTGGTCGTCGCCGACGCGCCCCACCGGTCGATTCGCACACCCAGCGATATTCGCCCGACCCCGGCCACCGGCACGGTCGACTCCGCATACGCCGCGACATCGGCGAACCGCTGCCGGCTCTTGGCCGAGATGGTGGTCGAACTGGTCGAATAGGGCGTCCACTGGCCATACGCCAGTAAATCGTAGTCGAACGAAGACGCCTTGAGTGCGACCCCGCCGATCACGTCGCCCAGCCGCGTCTGGCGGCGGCGCACGTCGGCGCGGAATCGAATGTCGACGTCGCGTCCGCGGTCGAAGCCGTCAACCACCTGCCCGTTCCACGACGTCGCGTCGAGTTGCGTGGTGCCCACGCTGGCGACCATCGTCGAGTCGGTCTTCGACGACCACGCCGAGTCCAGCCGCACACCGGCCAGGCCGACCCATTCGGCGCCCTCGATGCGGTCGGTGCCGCCGTTATAATCCTCGATGGCCACCGAGTCGTTGGCCCCGATGCCGAGGAACTTGACGGTGTGCCGGTCGCCAACCTTCCGGTCGACGCGCACCAGGGCGTCGGCATATCTCGGCACCACTTGCGATCGATTTTCGTGGAAGGTCAATTCAAGGAAACTCCGCCTGGCCGAGACGATCCAGGATCCGGCCGCATCCTTGAACGGCCGCTCGATTTCCACCATGGCGCCACCCACGCCGGCGCCGACCATTCCGTGCATACGGTCGCGCTTGGCCGGCCGAAGCGAAATGTCGGCCACCGACGACATGCGTTCCCCGAATGAGGCCGAAAACCCGCCGGCCTCGATCGTGCCGACCTCGATCAGCCAGGGTGGAATCATCGACAAGCCGCCGCCCGTGCCGCCCTGCGCGCCGAAGTGATTCGGATTCGGCACGTCGAATCCGTCGATGCGCGTCTGGTTTTCGATCGCGCCGCCGCCGCGCACGAGCAGATCGTTTCGGTTGTCCTGCGATGCGGCCACGCCGGGCTGCGACTGGAACGCGCGGAACACGTCCTCGAGCGCTCCCGGCGCCGCGGCAATCGCCTCGCCGGTCAGCACGGGCGCCGCCGGATTGGTGATCGTCGACGCGTCGGGCAACCTCGGCGCCGCGCCTCGGGCCTCGGCATGCATCACGAACCGGTAGTCGATGTCGATCTGGGCCTCACATGGCGACCCCGCCAACTCGAATCGTACCGACGGGGATTCGGCAAACCCAGGCGCCGACACACGCATCGCGTGCCATCCAGGCATCAAGGGTGCGACCTCGAACCGACCGTCCGGTCCGGTCGTCGCCGACACCGGCGAGCCACTCTCGGGGCGCACGACGACCTGCACGCTCGCCACGCCAGCCCGCGTGGCGGGATCGACCACCCGTCCGGTCGCGCGGCATGGACCGCCGGCTTGGGGACCCGCGGGAAGCAGGAGAGCCAGACCGAGAATGCCGATCGCGCCTACGGACATGGTGTGGGATGGCGTGGTTCCGGTCGGCTTCGACCCGCGCGGCTCTTGGCCGTCAT
>JBAXOX010000022.1:0-54578 GCA_037133015.1 Acidobacteriota bacterium | reverse complement strand
CAAATAACCCATTGACCGATCAGGAGATCCGTCGAAAGCCGCACTGGAACTTCAGATTAACCGATTGACCGGTCAGGAGATCCGTCGAAAGTTGCGACGGAACTTCAGACTAGTGACTACCGGAGATTCCTCGATTCTCATTGTCGCGTCGTTGTTGACACTCAGGAAGCAGCACTGTACAGCGGCTGCCACACCGAGGAGCCGCTCGAGCCGGCCCAGGTTCGGTAGGCTGAAAGAAGGCGTCCACAGCAGCCTCTCGAGGACCTCCCGTGGTTAACTCCTCATCCGCAACTTTCGGTTATAACTCGGTCCGGACGGGACGAAAAGTCCGCTTGAGGACGCGGAGATTCTCCTGAAAGGGGAGGAGCCCGAAGAGCGCGTTCTTGGCGAATCTGAGTTGCCAGCGCATAGTGTATCGACCTCATCATGTTTCGCAACCGCGCGGCCTGTAGCGTGGTCGAATGCGGCCGCCGGCAGATCCGCTGCTTCAGCCGGCACGAACCCGAGCGTGTTGGTGCAAACGGTCGGCTCAGTCGCTGGCCTGCGCTCCTGTCGGTTCCCGACTCTTGACAACGCGGTGGCACAAGAACAGTGGAGCTCCCAGAAAGGCACCCACGACCAGTTCCCGCTCAAGAGTCAGTCCGAATGCACGATAGTACGACTTCAGCTGACCTGAGGACTGGCACAGCGTGTCACCCAAAAACCCAGGTAATCTCCGGCCGGTCAACCTGTAGACCACCGTGTTTGCCAGCATGCGGAAGCCATAGAATCGCTGCCGCCATCCCCGGCCTCGACACAGATAGTCGAATCCGTAGCCACACCCGTGGCACGAGGCGCTTGCCGACCCTCCGGGCGCTAGAACGCGAGCCCACTCCGCCACCGCCCGCCGTTCGTCGGTATAGGGCAACACGACACTACACACGACGGCGTCGACGCCCCCGTCGTGAATTGGCAAGGCTTCGGCCCGCCCTTCAGCCACGTCAAGACCCATCGCGCGGCAGCGCCCGACCAGGGAAGGGTCGATCTCGATTCCGGTGACCGAGATTCCGCGGCGAGAGAGTTCGACCATCAGCCCTCCTTCGCCGCAGCCGACGTCCAGCACGCGCTGGTCGACCGACACGTCAGCCAGCAGGAACGCCCGGCAGCGCTCGCTTGTGGGTGGACGCTGAGGTTGGCACTCTTCCATCATGCTGGCGCCTGTCTTACCGGCCGGGGTATCGAGGCCAAGAGGAACCTGGAGTCGCGCGACGTCTGGTAAAGAAACGTCCATATGGCCGCAGCCGGCTTCAGCCGTCTCGCGCGTTGGAGCTCAGATGCGAAGAATATGGCCATCAGCGGAATCATTGGCGCATTGTCCTCTCCGGTCGGTTGGTTTGAACTATCGCCATTCCAACTGTACATCTTCGGAATCGTGTCCCCGCAACTACCGAAACGCGGGATTGAGCTCGTCGTTGTTCCTGCGCCCGTCCATCGCCCCGCAGACGTAGAGGTCGCCGCCGTTGTCGGCGAGCAGCAGCCCGTACGTCTGCATCGTCGCGAAAGTCCTTTAGAGCGCCGGCGGAAATCCGGCGAGATTGACCGAAGCTCCGAGGCGCAGGCGGGCCAAAAGAAGCGGCACGCCGCCTGTGTCCGACACATCATCACGGTGTTCCGCCGGGCCAGCAGGTCTCGCGCAATTCGGCGACCGCCCACTGCAACCAGTCCACCACCTTTGGCAGTTCTGGCGCCGCAAGGATTCCAATCAGCGGCATCAGGGGGATGTGATAACGACTCGCGCCGTACACTAACATGTGCGGCGCCGTGTAGGCGACTAGAACGATGGTGACGAACCACGTTCACCACGCCCGAAGATGCAGGCTAGCGTGAATCAATGCCGCTCCAATGACGACGAGGAATATCCCGACGGTGGCAGGGAGCACAAGTCTCCAGATATCAGGATAAGAACGGCCGAAGGACCCGGATCGGAGATTGCTGGCGATAAAGAAGTCGGGTAGCCAGAAATCGAAGCCCTTTCCGACTGCGAGTGCGGCCGTTCGAACCGGGTCTGCTCTCATTTGAGCCAGCGCCGCCTGAGTTAGCAACGCATTGCGCTCACCTTCCGAGCGTCCATCGACCAGTTGCCTGTACCGCTCATCCTGTTCAATCGTGTCGAGTTTTTCCACCCGAACGGAATTGGCGTGTCTGGGCTGTTTCCGACGTATAGGTTGTAGCCGACATTGCTCTCCACCAGGACGAAACGGCCGTGGAGAGTGAAGTTGCGCATCGTCCACGTTCCAACCACCAAGAAACCCACCAGTGTTGCGAGCAGCATCTTCCCCAGTCGGACTCTGGGCATTTCCGAGGTGACCGTCGAGAGCCAAAGGATGGGAAAAAGAACGATTGCCGTAGAGCGAGTCAGACGATCGCCCCCATCAGCAGACCGAATGCTCCCGCCTGATACCAGCACGGCCGGCTGGTGGCCAACGCCACCACGCCCAGCAGACTCCCCATGAATAGGCAGACGAAAAGATTCTCTGACCAGAGCAGTCCCGTGAATCCGGCCAATTCAGGGGAGAGCCCCACCAGCATCGCCGCCACAAGTGCTGAGCGCTGTTCAACGAGCCGGCGGCCCAATAGGTAGGTCAGCAGCGTCGTCAGCGTCCACAGCAGTGCGGAGCCAAATCTGGCCGCCCCCAACGATCCATCGCTCACCAGGAAGATTCCTGCGAGCCACAACGGATAGCCTGGGGCTCGCCAGGATGTAGGTGCCCGACCCGGCTCGAAGACGTACCCATGCCCAGCTGCGAGATTCTGGCCAAGCAGGACATAACTTTCCGCATCATCCTGAATGACCCCATCCCGGCTGCCCCATGCGATACACAGGTGGACGAGCAGCACAACGGCCAGCACGGCGCCGAGGGCGCGGCCATCTCGGGGAATGGAATTGGCGGTCGGGACCGTGTACCTGGGGATTCTCATCATCGCCTTGCGGGGACCTCCCGATTTTCGACCTTCGCCCACCGCCGCGTGGCGCAAAAAGCTACCGCCACCCCAGCTGAATCACTTCGAAATCGTCTCCACGCAATTGCCTGAACGCCGGATTGAGTTCGTCGTTGTTCCAGCGCCCATCCATTGTTCCCGAAATGTAGAGGTCGCTGCCGTTGTCGGCGAGCAGCAGCCCGTACGTCTTCATCGCTGCGAAAATCCGCTGGATCGCCGGCGAAAAGCCAGAGAGATTGACCGAGGCTTTGAGGCGCAGGCGGGCACCAAGAGGCGGCGCGCCACCAGTGCCACCGGCTGAGTGCGAGGCTGGCCACACGTAGCCATTCGTGGCGCGGCAGGTGAATCGGAAGGCGTGTCGAATATCGGTGGATCCATAGACCTCGTCGAAGCGGACGAGCCCCGGCAGAATCGCCAGCCCCGCGGCATCCGCCGACGTCCATCCCTCGGGCCGACGAGCGTTGCTCGACAAATTGAACACCGCACCGGACCCGGCTTCCCAATGATTCAATGTGGCGTTCCAGGTGGTCGCCCACGTCTCAAAAAGGAAACCACGATCGCGGTCGAAGATAAGCAGATGGCGATCTCCGGAGCCCCCGCCCCCAGGCACGCCGCCCTCGATGTAGTTGGGCAGCGTCTTCGCCTCGTCAGGGATTGGATAGCCTGGCGCCTCGCCAGGCGCCCCCAGATCACTTTCGCCCGCATACAAAAACGAGGCGATGACGACTCGGGACTGGTTCGCACCCACCGTGACGTAGGGAATGCCGTACGGCGGCGGTCCGAAGTCGGGATGCAGTGTCCGCGTCGACGTCGTGTTTCCGGGACTTCGGCCGCTGATGAAATCGATGAACGCCGGCGAGTTGTGGTCGACTGGGGCCCGCGAGACATCCTGATTCCACCAGTTGTCGCCTGGGAACAACTGGCCCCCCGAAAGATCTTCCAGCAAGACCGCGGTCGTAAGGGCCGGCGGCTGCGCACCCGACGGTCCGGTTGGCGTTGTCGACGACGACGACGAGCAGGACAGCGGCGCGCAGAACGCGACTGTCACAGCCAGCCGGAACCAGATCGCCAAGGACCGTCTTGCCATCGTCACGAGCACACAACCCACCGCTCAGCCGGACCACACTGCGAGGAGACGCACCGCCACAGACGTCACCCCCACGACGGCAACCGCCAACAGGAGAACACGTACCCAATCGGCAAACGATGACTTGGGCAACGCGTCGTCAGTGGGCCGTTCCAGGGACAGTCTAGTCGCGCTGAGCGCCAACGGCACATAGAGAACGGGACTGTACTGCCTGGAAAGAAAGCAGATGCAGACGATGACGCCAATCCCGCTTGCCCAGACATCGAGGCGCAGCGGCGAGGCGAGCTCCCCGGCCAAGTTCCCCGCGGACCTGTTAGCCACGATTAACCAGTAAAACATGCCAACGAGGAAGAACTCGCCCACGAAGCCGAGTTCTGAGAATGTGTGGACAAAGGAGTTGTGCGCCACCAGATTGTTGTGCTCGGTAAATTGTCCGTACCCGACTCCTAGAACTGGTCTGGCCCTGAACATTTCGAGGCCAGCAGCCCAGGCTTGAATCCGACCCTGAGCGGACTCCTCGCCGGACTCCATACGCTGAAGACGGCCGGATCCGGCCACCAAGAAAAGTCCAACCACGACGACTCCGATCGCCACAGCCGCCACTCTTCCGAAACGCCGATAGAAGTACGCAGCCGAGAGCGCTCCCACGCCGACGATGCCCCCGCGAGACTGTGTAAGAAGAAGGGCGTAGGAAATCACCCCAAGCGACCCAAGTCCAATGATCTTCCTGACGAATCCCGATTCAGGCGAAAGCGTGAACGTGAACAGGAAGGGCAGGACGATCACCAGACTCATCGCGAGGTCGTTGGGATCATTGAAGATTCCTGTGCCGCGAATTCGTGTGATCTGGCCGATCGCGCCGTCATCATTCGCCACGATGTCCGACTGCAAGAACGCCGTCGTGTTCCCCAATCCTACGCCCGTATGGTACTGGATGATGCCGTTGACGGCTTGAAAACTCGTGAAGAGCACGACCGCGACGATGAGGCCTCGCAGTTGGCCCGACGTCTCCACGCCGACTCTGATGAGCATGTAAAACGCGATGAGCGGCAGGATGCTCGCGAGAGCGGCATAGCCTCCGCCGACCCATCCATTCGCGGGATTCGAGAGGATCGTGGCCACGCAGAAGCCGAGAAAGCACCAATCAATCGGCAGGTTCGCGAAAGGTCTGGGGCGGAGGACGAGGGAAGACAGCGCCGACAGCGCGGCGACCGCGCCAACCGCCTGTGTGATGCGCACATCCGCCCATGCGGGGACGATTTCCCCCGGCCTGATGTAAATCACCGCGACGTAGACCAGGCAGAGTATGTAGGCCATTCGAAAGGTGTTCGCGCTAAGGGTTGCCGGTCGCGGGCGTCCGGCCAGATTCGCGTGCTGTCAGCTTACTCTCGTGCTTCGGCCGAGGCACTCATTGTATAGATGCTCGTACTGATCGACGACGTGGCGCAGGTTGAAGTGTGCTTCGACCCGCCGGCGCGCGGCGAGGCCCATGCGCTCCAAGGCCGACGCGTCTGATAGAAGTTTCATCATGGCGGCCGCGAGGGACTCAGGCGACGACGCCGGCACCAGCCAGCCCGTCTCTCCTGGTACGACCACCTCGCGATTGCCGCCAACATCGGTCGCCACGACCGGCAGTCCCATCGCCATCGCCTCGAGCAACGCGATCGACACGCCCTCGCTGACCGACGACAGAACAAATATGTCCGCCTCCGCCAGGGCCGTCGTTACCGGATCGCGGTACCCGAGGAAGTGCACGCTGCCATTCAAACCGAGCGCTCCGCTCAACGCTTCCAATTCGGGCCGAGACGGGCCGTCGCCCACGATGTCGAGTTGAAACGCCGGCACTTGGGCTACGACCAGACGGGCGGCCCTAAGCAGCGTCGCCTGGTCCTTGACAGGGTCGAGGCGCCCAACCGTGATCGCCCGTGCCCCAATCCGCGGCTTCCGCTCTTGACTGGCTCCGAACCGTTCGAGGTCCACGCCGTTGCGAATGACGCGAAGCCGTTCTGCCGGCACGTGATCGATCTCGCGAGCCACTTGCGCGGCGTCCTCCGAGACGGTGACCACACACGACGTCCACGTCGTTGCGAGCCGGCTGAGGGCCCCGAGCGCGCGCCCTTCCAAAGATCCGCGCCCATGCTTCGTATGGACGACGACCGGCACACGCCCGAGAAGTGCCGCCCATGCCCCATGGAGCTGCGCCTGCGGATTGTGCGTGTGCACGACGTCCGGTTTCAGCTCCTTCAACCGCCTCGCCAGTTTGAGCACGCGCCGCGGAACCGGGCCGTCCGTGCCGATCGTCTCGACCGGCACGCCGACGTCAGCAAACCCCTGCGCTAACACTCCAGAAGAATCCAAACAAATCACCCGCGCATCGATCCGTTCGCGATTTCGGTGACGCACAAGGTCCAGCACGACCTTCTCGAGACCACCGAACTTCAGCGTCGTCACGATGTGGACGACGCGGATCGGAAAAGCCGAGACGGATAAGGGCGCCGTGGTCTTGGAATCCTTCGTCACGGCGTCACTCGGCTGAGTCAAACCGCCAGGTGCTTGGCGAGAACCGGCAGTAGCCTGCCGACGAAGTCCAGCGCTGTTGCCCTCGCGGCCTGTTCGCCCGCCACGTCGGCGGAAGAGATGGGCACCAACACCCGCACAAGCGCGGCATCCGTCCTATTCAATCGAATCGCGTCGACCACGGTGTAGATCTTGCCCCAGTACTCGCTCGCCACGATTCGGCCGTGCGACTGGTACCAATACAACACCAGCAACCTGTCGAGGCCCTTCTGGACGATGAGTTCGTTGAGTTCGACCGGCCCAGATTCGCCGCCACCGGTTGAGGCCGGCAGAGCCACGCGTCCGCGACGCACCGGATCCCATCCCGCCCCGGGCATGCAACTGAGCGGCGAATGCATGGTCTGCCCTTGCCGCTGGCTTTGGTAGTACCCCACGTAAAGGCTGATGCGAGCCTGTCCAGGCGACTCGTAGCTGCGATTGACGTAGTCGTCGACGCCAAGCAGCGCGATGATCCGCGGTTCGAGGGCCTGGTTATCGCGCGCTTCCCAGGGTCCGATTGCTCGAGGGAACGCCGTGAGCGATTCCCGCAACGGCGTCGCCTCGACTCGCGTCGCCGCCCCGAGTCCGAACGCCGCTATCACCAGGCAGATCGACACCGCGATGCCTCTTCGAATGAACGGCTCGTCCTGATTTGGCACGCGTGACGCGACTGGCGCAAGGGCGGCACGATCGGTCCCATCGACGGGGATCGGCATCACCGGGCGCACCCATCGAGCCACCCGGTCCACCGCCAGGAGCAAGACGCCCGCGACGATGAACAGCATCCATCCGGAGAACGAGTGAAGAAATCCTTCGGCCGCCGCCGGGCCGATGAAGTGCGCCGCAATGCCGGTGCCGGCGACTCTGATGCCATTGGCAAAGATCGCCACCGGTACCGCCGATACCGCCAGCAACCATCGCAGCCACATGGGCGATCCGCTCAGGTATCCCCACATCAGCGCGAGTGTCAGCAACGAAACCAGCGACCGAATTCCGCTGCAGGCCTCCACGACTTCGAGGCTGGTCGTGGCCAGCGTGATCACGTTCCCTTCGCGCAGCACCGGAATCTGGCACGCCGCGATCGCGAACTCGCCGAAGCGTGATGCGAGTAACTGAAGAGGAAACGTCACCTGGTTGAAAATGATCTCGGGAATCGGAATCGCCAGTGCCAGCAGCAGGAACGGAAAACTCAACTGCCTCAGGCGTGAGGCGCCCCAAAGGAAGAGAACCGTCCCGGCCATTGTCCCAACGAGCGCCACGCGGGTGAGAAACAACTCCGCGCCGATGGTTCCCACCCCAAGGGTCAGGAGACTGACGATGACCAGCAGCAGACCCGCGGCCGACGGCGTGCTCGGGCGCGCCGCCAGATGGGCCCGGTCCCGCCACGCCACGTAGACCGCGAGCGGCACCACCAGAAATCCGTGCGAGTAATTGTCGTTGGATGCCCAGTCGTGGACCAGCTTCACCAGGACGTCTCGGAACAGGAACGCGAAACTGGCGCCGAGCAGCGCTACCACAGTCGCGCGTTTCATGTTCATAAGGCGTCGGTCTGAAGCGTGATTCGGAAGAAGACTAGCATAGCCCCGGAAAGAGCCACAACCGGCCACACACACCGGCCACGCGTCGCCAGATCGAACTGCCGGATGTACAGTACACTCGCGCGGTGGCGATGTCGTTGGCGGAGGCTGCCTGCAGGAGATTCGACCTATGTTTCACGCGAAGTCTGTAACCGGCGCATGCTGCATTCTTACGCTGTCGTTGGCGCTCGCTTCGTGCTCGAAGAGCGCGCAAAGCTACTTCGAGCGGGGCAATGAGTACGTCGCCCAGAAGAAGCTCAAAGAAGCCGCTATCGACTACAAGAACGCCGTCCAGAAAGACCCGAAGTTCGGTGAGGCGCGCTACAAGCTCGCGGAGACGCTCGCTGAGTTGGGCGACATGCCCGGCGCGTTCCGCGAATACGTCCGGGCGGCCGACCTGCTCGCCGACAACAAGGACGCGCAGCTCAAGGCGGGCATCTTTCTGATGCTCGGCGGCCGGTTCGAGGACGCGAAAGTGCGTGCGCAGAAGGTCCTCGCCCTCGACGCCAGGAATGTTCAGGCTCAGGTGCTGCTCGCCGACGCGACGGCCGGGATGAATGATTTGGATGGCGCCATCAGGGAGATCCGGAAGGCCATCGAGTTCAATCCGAAGGACAGCCGCACCTACCTCAATCTTGGCGCGCTGCAGATGGCGAGCGGCATGAAGGTCGAGGCGGAAGCCACATTCGGGCAGGCGGTCGAGCTCGATCCGAAAAGCGTGCCGGCTCGACTTGCGATCGCGAGCTTCTATTGGGTCGCCGGCCGCGCCGGCGAAGCGGAGCAGTCGCTGACCAAGGCCAGTGAGATCGACCCGAAGAACGTCGAAGCCAACCGGGCGCTCGCCAGCTTCTACCTCTCAACCAACCGCGCCTCCCAGGCCGAGTCGTATTTGAAAGCCGTGGCCGACACGACCAGGGACGGCGGCGCACAGATGGCGTTGGCGAGCTACTTCGTGTACATGCAGCGCAACGCCGAGGCGATTGCGATTCTCGAGCCGCTCGCGACCCACAAAGAGACCTTTGCCCAGGCGAAGACCCGGATCGCCAGCATCCAGTACATGGATCGGAAGCCCGCCGACGCACATAAGACTATCGACGAGGTGATCGCCAAAGAGCCGACCAATGCGGCCGCGCTCCTGGTGAAGGCGCAATTCCTCTTCTCCGAAAAGAAGGCCGATGAGGCGCTGGCGAGGGTGAAGGCGGCGGTAGCGGCCGATCCACGCAACGCCACGGTCCAGTATCTGCTTGGCACGATTTACGTTTCGAAAGACGAGACAGACGAGGCCATCAAGGCGTTTGGCGAGGCCATCAAGCTGGATCCGCGCGCCACACCGGCGCAGGTGCAGTTGGCGCGGCTGAATCTGGCTCGAGGCGCCCTCGACGCGGCTGCGCGGTTTGCCGACCAGGCCGTCAAGAGTCAGCCCAACGACCCCGAAGCGCGGCTGGTGCTGTGTCGCGCCCTGATCGCCCGAGGCGATTTGGCTCGCGCGGCGATCGAATCGAAGCTGCTGACCGAAAAGTTCCCGAATCTCGCCGAGGCCTACGCGCTCGCGGGAATGCTCCAAGGGAGGAAGAACGACGCGGTCGAGGCGCGCAAGTCGTTTGACCACGCGTTGCAGATTGATCCGGCGTCGGTGGATGCGCTGGCGGGACAGGTTGCGCTGGATTTCGCCGCGAAGAAACCAGCCGACGCCCGCACCCGCATCGATGCGGCGCTCGCGAAGAGCCCGGACCACCCTGGTTTGCTGATTCTTGCCGCGCGCACATACGGTTCGGCTGGCGACACGACGAAGACCGAACAGGTCTTGCTCAAGGCCGTCGACGTGGATCCGTCGAATATGCAGGCGTACGGCATGCTCGGGCAGCTCTACGTGTCTCAGAACAAGCTCGACCAGGCGACCGCCAGGTTCGAGGAGATCATCAAGCGCCAGCCGAAGTCGGTCGTGGCTTACACCATGCTGGGGATGATTCGAGGCGCGCAGGGCCGCAGTGCCGATGCCCGGAAGACGTACGAGAAGATTCTCGAAATCGATCCGCGCGCGCCGGTGGCTGCGAACAATCTGGCGTGGATCATGGCTGATGCGAACGAGAACCTGGACGTCGCGCTGCAACTGGCTCGGACCGCGAAGTCGGTGATTCCGGCGTCTCCCGAAGTCGACGACACGCTCGGCTGGGTGTACTTCAAGAAGGGGCTGTACCCGCTCGCGATCAACGCCTTCAACGACGCGCTGGCCAAGATGCCGGCCAACCCGGGTTACCACTACCGTCTCGGACTGGCCTACGCGAAGAACCACGATCCGAAACGAGCCAGAGAGGCGCTGACGCAGGCGCTGAAGCTTGATCCCAAATTCCCACAGGCCGCCGACGCGCGGCGTACGATCGACACCCTGCCGAAGTAAACGGTGCCGACCGCCGGGCGATTCGGTGTAAGAAAAAACCCCGCATCAGCACATTCGGCTGACGCGGGGTTGACAATCTGAAACCAGAGCGCCCGATCCGCAACGGGCTACTTGGTCGCGGTGGCCTTGCGCTTCAACGCTCGCCCGAGGCCGAGCAGGCCGGCGCCGAGCAGAACGACCGTGGCGGGTTCAGGCACCGCCGGTGGAGGATCCCCCGCCGCGACGAAGTCCTGATACCGGGGGGAGTCGGTCGAGTTGAACCAGATGGCGTGATAGGCACTCAGATTGGCGCCCGCAGCCAGGAGGCTCGACAGGCTGCTCAAGAGCAGATTGGCTTCGGCAAGCGTTCCAGCACTCGCGCTGGCCGTGAAGGATCCGGTCGTCAAATCGTAGCCTCCAGCCGCGTCGTAGGCGACCTCCCAGATCGCCAACTGCACAGCGGTCGCGAACGTATTGACGTTGCCGGACACGGCCTGATTCACCAGCCAGCCAATCTTGGCCCCGGCTCCGGCCACGACATTCACGGGCGTGCTCGATGAGGAACCATACTGACCGATGCTCAACAACTGCATGGTTTCGGTCGCATTGGTGTCGTGAAAAAAATCGACGCAGTAGACGCCGTACCCGGTCTGTGTCGTCACGTCGTTCACCAGGATCTGGCCTGCGAACGTCGAATAGGACTTTGATGTCAACGGCGTGTTGGAAGTCGCCGTGAACGTCCCATAACTGCTGTAGGTGCTGTTGTAGCTTCCACTTCCCGCGCCCGGACCGACGACAGAAATCGTGTCCGCCGACGCGCTGGCTGCAGGCAGCGCCGTTGCGATAAGCGACAGGACGATCAGTAGCCGTTTCATGTGCTCTCCTTCTACACTCAGCAAATTCAGTCGGCCCGACCCAACACCCGAGGCGCCACCGACCAACTCAATTTCGAAGCTCTCCGTACCCAATCTCCACACCCGAAGTTCTGCAAGCCGAATGCCCAAGCTACCCAGTCTGACCAAGCGATCGCGCGACAGCTGTAACTCGTTTCTCCGTAGTGGGTTATCAGGCGCTAAGCCCCCCTGGCGACCGCCGCCTCCGTCACCGCGTGCCGCAGAAGTCGAAGGCCGTGTCAAACTCATCCACCACAAATTGATGGACCCGTTTGCCACGCAGTTCTCACTTCCGATTGCGCACTCTCGCGCAGTCCTCTCCCCTCACCTCAGTGGTCGATTCAGGGTTTGGAGCATCGCGACCGAAGAGACAACCCGCGGTCGCTACTTGCTGGTGTTGGCTTTGCTGCGGCGAAGCGCACGCCCAAGACCGACGAGACCAACGCCAAGCAGGACAACCGTCGCGGGCTCTGGAACCGCGGGGGGCGGATCGCCCATCGCGACCAGGTCCTGACCATTCGCCGAATTGAACCACACGCCTGCGCCGGAGGCGCTGGAGTTGCGACTCAAGTAATCCAGCAAACTCTTCGCCGTGTCCGAGACATGGGTGCTGAGCGACCCGACTTGAAACAGTCCACTCGTCAGCCGGTAGTTGCTCGTGCTCGTGTCTAACGCCACCTCCCAAATTGCCAACTGGACGGCAGCGGCGAACTCGTTAGCGGTCACGTGGTAGGTATTCGCCTGATTCACGAGCCAACCAATCTTGGCTCCCGATCCTGCCACCACGCTCGCCGGGTTCGGCGCATTCTGCGCGCCGTACTGGGAGATAGGCAGGAGGCTCATGGTCTGCTGCCCGCCAACCTGCATGTTCAGCGGCGTAAAGAAATCGACGCAGTAAGCCGCGTAATTCGTCGGCGTCGACGTCGATGTGTCGGTCACAAGAAACTGGCCGGCGAAGTACGTGTAGGCGGTGCCGTGGCTGTACGACGCGCTGAAACTGCCGGACCCCGTAGCGCTGCCGGGCCCGATGCCCGCGCCAACCCCGTTGAATGTGATGGTGTCCGCGGAGGCGTTGACCCCGGGCCACGACGCCAGAACGAGCAAGGTGACAAGCAGACGCCGCATAAGATGCCTCTTTCGAATCGAAAATATCGCTCGGTCTCACTCGCAAGTCGAAGCGCTACGGGCGAATCCGCGCCAGCGCGTGTCGTGCGCGACCACCAACCCGATCACTTTGCAAGCGAAGCGCCAAGCTCGTCGCCATTCGCCACCGTGGCCAGTGCGGACTGCAAGATGCTCAGAGCGCAGGAGTTGGACCGCGAGTCTCAGCTGCCACGCCGGCCCAGCACGGCCGCGTTTGCTACAGAAGCGGTTGGTGTTGGTCAACTCGACCACCACAAATTGAGGGGCGCGTTCGACACCCGCCATCGTGCACGCGCTACGCTGGAAACGGTGGCCAGTTGAGGGCCCTGCTGGAGCGAACGCGACGCGATCGCGAAGAGCATTTCCCGATGGCGACCGCCACCGATTGACGTAGGATGGCCGGCAGGGCTGCTGACCCGGCCACCCTCGATAGAAGAGAGAGCCACCTGATGAAGACGTTCGCCCACTTGCTCTGCTTCGCGTTGGCGCTGGCGCCGAGTCTCGCCGCGTGCTCCGCTGCCTCCGCGTGTTCCCCGACCCCGGCGGTTTCTGCTGACGTCGCGATCTGGGCGGCGCCGGAAGGATTCAAGATCGATAGGTCGGGCACGAAGATCTTCGTGCTCGACAAGAAGCAGGACCTGCCGGCGATCAAAACGAGAAACACGATCTGGGACAGCGCTTCGCGGAAGATCGCTGTGCGCGGAGCCCGTGGCGAGACGATCGCGTTCCAGCTCGGCATCGAGGGCGGTGCGGCCGGACGCCGCAACGTCGACGTACAGGTATCGGCGCTCGCGCGGCAGGGCGGCGGCTCTCTATCGGCCTCGCAACTCGAACTCTTCAAGATCTACTACACCGAACTCAACGATCGAGGCTCCGGTCCTACGAACGGCCCGTCAATGGGCAAGGGTTGGTACCCGGACGCTCTTGTTCCGTGGTCGGTTCGCGACACCGCCGCGTACGGCGGCTACGACGGCCCGCCGTTCGCGATCGCGGCCGGAGAGCTTCAGGGCGTCTGGTGCGACCTGGCAATTCCGTACGGCACTCCCGCCGGGCACTACGCCGGCACTCTCACGGTCAAGTCAGACGGCGAGCAGACGAGCCTGGGCGTCGAACTGCGGGTGCTGGACTTCGACATCCCGCGCAAGATCCACAACACCTTCTTCATGAACTTCGGGATCGACGACCTCAACCAGGCGGGCGGCTGGTGGCTGAAGGGCGCGCAACTCGCGGCGTACGAAGACGAGGTCTACCGCCTTGCCAGGCGCCACCGGTTCACCGCGGGCAACATGTACGCGGCCGACATGCCGGCCATTGAGGAGAACGGCGACGGGTCGTTGAAGCGCGTCGACTGGCGCGCCTACGACGACGCCCATGACAAAGTTCTCAGTCCCACCAGGAACCTGTTCGGCCCAGGCGAGGACGCGATCGAGATCTGGAAGGTGCCGATTTCGACGGGGATTCAAACCCGGCCAGACAAGACACCTAAAAGCGACAAGGCCTGGGACCAGATGGTCGCCGAGATCGTCAAACACTGGCGAGCGAAGGGCTGGGACCTGTCGCGCGCCTACGTCTACCTGGCCGACGAACCCCAGCCCGAATCGGCAGACGCCCTCAACGATTACGCGCGGCGCGTCAAGACGATGTCGGGTGGAACGCTGCGGCGTCAGATTGCCGTGTATACGGCCCTGGGCGACCGGTGGGACAAACAGCAGGCGGTGTTCGATCGCTGGAAAGACAACCTGGATATGTGGATGGTCGCCGGCGACTACTACAGTGTGCCCCACATGAACGCGCTGCCGGCGGGCGCGCTGAAAGGCATGTATCAGGGCGGCGAGCCTTACCAGGGCAACGAGACGCTCGACGCCGACGGCGTGGCGCTCCGAACGTGGAGCTGGATTGCGTGGCAGTACCGAATCGATTACCTCTGCTATTACTCCATGGCAGAGGCGTGGCGTAAGGCCATCCCGAATCCCGACAACCCCGGCCGTTTCATCAGCCCGAAAGGGCCGGCCGGCGAGAACAACGACAATCAAATCTGGGACCATCCTCGCACTCGACCCTGGGCCATTTCGCAGGGCGTCTTTATCTATCCAGGCAAACGCGTCAACTTCGACCTGCCCATCGTCAACATGCGAATGAAGCAGATTCGCCGAGGGCAGACCGACTACGAGTACTTCTGGCTGTTGAAGCGGGCGGGAGACGGCGCGCTCGCCGACCAACTGGTGAAAGGTGTGATCAACGTCGCGCTGTCGGAGGCCGCCAACGGCCCCGAGCAATACCGCTACGGAAGGTGGTCGCACAACCCTGACGACTGGGACGATGCACTCGCGAAGGCGGCGGTGCGCCTCGATGAACTCAAAGACAAGCTGCCGAAGGAACCCGCGACGCTCGCGAAATAGGCGCGTGTGCCACGGGACGTATCATTCCCACGCCGATTGCCTGCGATCTGTTCCGGACACGACGGACAACCCGGGGTCTGAAGCCGCCGGGCTCCCCGTGGACAAGGCCTGATTTCGATCGAGTCCGGCTCGCTCGGCGCTAGATCGCCGCGTCGTGGCCGGGGGCGACGGTGCGCAGTGGCGCGTCCAGGTTGGAGGCCGCTGCATCGAACACGACCCGCGCGGTCGCGGCACCTGCGATCGGCGTCGGCACGGCCGACAACAGCGCCCGTGTGTAAGGGTGCGCGGGCTCTCGGAACACGTCTTCGGTTCGGCCGGTTTCGACGATGCGGCCGCGATACATCACGGCGACTCGCGTGCAGAGATGCCGCACCAGACGCAGATCGTGGGCGATGAAGACGAGCGTCAGGGCGAGGGCCTGCTGCAGATCCATGAACAGGTTGATGATCTGCGCCTGGATGGACACATCGAGCGCCGAGACCGGCTCGTCGGCCACCAGCAGCGAAGGCCGGAGCGCCAAGGCGCGCGCCAGGCCGATTCGCTGGCGCTGGCCGCCGCTGAATTCGTGGGGGTAGCGTTCGAGTTGACCGTGATCGAGTCCGACCAGCGTGAACAGTTCGCGAACCCGATCGCGCCGCTCCTGTCTGGTGCCAATGCCGTGAATGACGAGTCCTTCTTCGACGATGGCGCCGGCGCGCATCCGCGGATTCAGGGAGGCGTACGGATCCTGAAAGACCATCTGCATATCGCGACGGGCTGCGCGAAGATCGGCGGCATTGAGCGCGAACACGTCCTTGTCGCCAAACACGAACCGGCCCGACGTCGGCTCGATCAGGCGGAGCATGCAGCGGCCCGTCGTGGTTTTTCCGCTGCCCGATTCGCCGACCAGGCCGAACGTCTCGCCTTCGGAGACGACGAAACTCACGCCGTCGACCGCGCGCACGACGGTGGGCCGGCTAAACGGCATGGCCCGCCGCGAGAACGTCTTGACGAGATCGCGAACCTCGACGAGCGGCATCATCCGGCTTTCACGTGAAGATAGCAGCGAACGTGGTGAGTGGCAGAGAGCGCGGATGGCGACGGCGCCTCCGCGTCGCAGCGCGATTCCCTGTCGCCGCAGCGCGGAGCGAAGGCGCATCCCGGGGGGAGCGCGGCCAGATCGGGGACCGTCCCCGGGATTGCCGCGAGCCTGGTGCCCGGGGCCGAGCCTGGCAGCGAGGCCAGCAGGCCGCGGGTGTAGGGATGGGCCGGGCTCGACAGCACGGTCGCGGTGGATCCTTCCTCGACAAGGCGACCCGCGTACATCACGGCCACGCGGTCGGCCATCTGAGCGACGACCCCGAGGTCGTGCGTGATCAAGAGCATCGCGAGGCCGAACTGCGCCCGCATCTGCCGCAACAGATCCAGAATCTCGGCCTGGATCGTCACGTCGAGCGCGGTGGTCGGCTCGTCGGCAATCAACAAGGCCGGACGGCAACTGATGGCGGCCGCGATCAGCGCCCGCTGACGCATCCCGCCCGACAACTGGTGAGGATAGTCGCGTGCGCGCCTGGCCGGCTCCGGGATCCGCACGGCCTCGAGCAGTTCCACCGCCTTCGCGCGCGCGGCAGCCCGGCTTGCCAGTCCGTGCACGACGAGCGATTCGCCGATCTGGTCGCCAATGGTGAAGACCGGATTGAGCGCCGTCATCGGTTCCTGGAACACGAAACCGATGCGCGCGCCGCGCACCTGCTGCATCTGTGTCTGGTTGAGCCCGGTGAGATCGCGATCTTCGAAGTGGATGCTTCCCGCGGTGATTCGGCCAGGCGGCTGCACCAGTCCGACAATCGAAAACGCGGTCACCGACTTGCCGCACCCGGATTCGCCCACCAGGCCGAGCGTTTCGCCGCGATCGACGTGGAAGCTCACGTGGTCGACTGCGCGCACCACGCCCGCCACACCCTTCCGCGTGACGGCGAACTCGGTGGTGAGGCCGCGCACGTCGAGCAGGGGATTCACCTCAGACCACGCTTTCCTGGTATTCGCCGAACTGTGTGCGCAGCGTGTCGGAGATTTCGCCCACGGTGGCCCTGGCCTCGACGGCGCCGATCAGGTGCGGCATCAGGTTGTCGCCCGACGCGGCTGCGTCGGCGACCGCGTCGAGTGCCGTGCGCCACTGGCTGGCACTGCGGCTCGCCCGCACCTGGCGCAGCCGCTCGATCTGCTCGCCTTCGACCGCCGGATCGACCTGCAGCGTGTCGATGCTGACCGATTGGTCGGAGGTGAACCGATTGACGCCCACCACGACCGCCTCGCCCGAGTCCACGGCCTTCTGTGCCTGATAGGCGGACTCCTGAATCGCGCGTTGGATGAATCCGGTATCGATGGCGGCCAGGGTTCCGCCGAGCCGGTCGATCGTATCGAGAAGCTCCAGCGCTCCGGCCTCGATCGCATCCGTCAGTTCTTCGATGACGAACGATCCGCCCACCGGATCCACGGTGTTGGCGACGCCAATCTCGTGCGCGATCACCTGCTGGGTGCGCAGCGCGATGGCCGCCGATTCCTCGGTGGGCAGCGCGAGCGCTTCGTCGCGGCCGTTGCAGTGCAGCGATTGCGTGCCGCCCAGCACCGCCGCCAGCGCCTGGATGGCGACGCGGACGATGTTGTTGTCGGGCTGCTGTGCGGCCAGCGTGCTGCCCGCCGTCTGGGTGTGGAAGCGCAGTTGCTGAGCCCGAGGATGTGTCGCGTGAAACCGGTCGCGCATAATCGTGGCCCACAGCCGGCGCGCGGCCCGGAACTTTGCGATCTCCTCGAGAAAGTTATTGTGCGCGTTGAAGAAGAACGACACGCGCTGGCCGATGCGGTTGACGTCGAGCCCGGCGTCCACGGCGGCCTGCACGTATGCGATGGCGTTGGCGAGGGTGAACGCCAACTCCTGCACGGCGGTCGAGCCGGCTTCCCTGATGTGGTAGCCGCTGATCGAGATGGTGTTCCAGTTGGGCACTTCGCGCTCGCAGAACGCGAAGATGTCGGTGACCAGCCGCAGCGACGGGCGCGGCGGAAAGATGTAGGTGCCGCGGGCCACGTATTCCTTGAGAATATCGTTCTGCACGGTGCCCGACAGCGCTCCGGCCGCCACGCCTTGCCGTCTGGCCACCGCGATGTACAACGCGAGCAGCGTGCTGGCGGTCGCGTTGATCGTCATCGACGTCGAGACGCGATCGAGCGGAATGCCGTCGAACAAGTCGGCCATGTCCTCGATCGAGTCGATCGCCACGCCCACTTTTCCGACTTCGCCAATTGCCAGCGCCGCATCCGAGTCGTAGCCGATCTGCGTCGGCAAATCGAATGCGACGCTCAGTCCGGAAACCCCCTGCGCCAGCAGGTAGCGGTATCGCTGGTTCGACTGACGCGCGCTGCCAAACCCGGCGTACTGGCGCATCGTCCACAGGCGGCCGCGGTACATCGTGGGCTGAATGCCGCGGGTATACGGAAACTCGCCAGGTGCGCCGATCCGGTCGACCAGCGGATCGCTGGTGTGAGGATCGGCGACAAGATTGGATGGCTGATCGATCATCAGCCCTATTCTATCGCCGGCCTGACGCCGAGGAATTCGAACTGATGCGGAGTGCTTTGAGAAACCGCCGGTCCGCCTCGGAGAGGTCCACGGCGGGCGGCGACACGATCACGCGAGGTTCGGGGGCCGGCTCAGCGATCGGCTCGGGGGCCGGATCGACCATGGGAACGGGCGAAGCGGCTGCGTCCTGGCCGCCGAGGCTGCGCACTTCGGCTGCCAGGGCCACTTTGAGCTCGAGGCCCGACTCGCGCGCCTTCGCGTGGCACGCTTCGACCCGCGCATCTCCGGCGGCGGCCGCAGCAATCGCGTCGGCCAGTTCTCGGACGAGCCGGTTGGCAAGCGCTTCGTCCACGGCTTTCCTCCCTCAACGGTTCCCGTCGAACAGAAAGTCAGCGCACCCGCGGCAGAGGATCTACGCCAACTGGGCAATCGCGGCACGGCCCGCATAGCGCGCGTGCGCCCCCAGTTCTTCCTCGATCCGCAGCAACTGATTGTACTTCACGATGCGATCGGTACGGCTCGCCGATCCCGTCTTGATCTGACCGGCGCCGGTCGCCACCGCGAGGTCCGCGATCGTCGAGTCTTCGGTCTCGCCCGACCGGTGCGAAATCACCGTCGTGTAGCCCGCCGCGTGCGCCATCGCAATGGCATCAAGCGTTTCCGAGACGGTCCCAATCTGATTGAGTTTGATCAGGATCGAGTTGCCGATGCCTCTGGCGATTCCCTGCTTGAGGATCTCCGGATTGGTGACGAACACATCGTCGCCCACGATCTGGACGCGCCCGCCGACCTGCTTGGTGAGCACCTGCCAGCCGTTCCAGTCCCCTTCGGCCAGGCCATCTTCGATGGAGGCCACCGGATACTTGGCAATCCAGTCGCTATAGAGCGCGATCATCTGCGACGACGACCGGGTCGCATCGCCAGATTTCTTGAACAGGTAGGCCCCCTCGTGCGTGGTGGCCGGGTCCCACGGGGTCGAGCGCGGCGCCTGATCGTCCCAAAGTTCGCTCGCGGCGACGTCGAGACCGACGCAGATATCGCGTCCCGGCTTGTAGCCGGCCTTTTCGATGGCCTCGATCACCAAGTCGATCGCCTGCGCATTGCTGGCCAGACTCGGGGCGAACCCGCCCTCGTCGCCCACTCCGGTCGACAGTTTGCGCCCCTTCAGGATGGCCCGCAGCGCGTGGAACACCTCGGCCCCCGCGCGTAGCGCTTCGCGAAAGCTCGGCAGGCCCAGCGGGAGCACCATGAATTCCTGCACATCCACGTTCGAGTCGGCGTGCGCGCCGCCGTTCAGGATGTTCATCATCGGCACCGGCATCAGCCAGGGATCGGTGTCGGGCTGGCCGAACAGATCCCGGTAGTGACGGTAGAGCGGGATACGGCGGCTCGAGGCGCAGGCTTTGGCGAACGCCATCGACACGCCGAGCAGCGCGTTGGCGCCGAACCGGCTCTTGGTTGGCGTCCCGTCGAGCGCAATCATCAACTGGTCGAGGGCACGCTGATCGAGCGTTTTTCCTGTTGCGGCCCCCGCAATCTCGCCATTGACGTGCGCCACCGCCTGCAGGACTCCCTTTCCCAGATAGCGCTGTTTGTCGCCGTCGCGCAGTTCGAGCGCCTCGCGCTGCCCGGTCGATGCGCCCGAAGGCACGGCCGCCCGTCCGAACGCGCCGTCCTGGAGCGTGACGTCCACTTCGACCGTAGGATTTCCGCGTGAATCAAGGATCTCTCGACCGTGAATAGAAGCGATCATAACAACGTCCTCGGGAGTCGGGGCAGGTTGGACCATCAGGCCGGTCTGGTCCGAGATGTTATCACAGGGATCTCGCCGCAAACCTTTGACAGCACTCGGGCTTGGAGCCTATGATCTGAAGGGTAGCCCGCCATCGTGGAAGGCAAACTGGGAGTAGCATCGCCATGCAGATCCGTCGATGGGTGCTGACGCCCGTGGTGTTCGTGTTGCTTGCGAGCGCTGCGGTGTCGTTTTCGCCCGCCCTGGCCCAGCAGAAGAAGGACCCCAAGCTGGAAAAGGCCCAGCAGCAGGAGCTTCAGGCCGCCTACAAAACAGCCGACGCGATTGCTGCCGGTCAGGCCGTGCCCAGCGATATCGGCCTGTCGCTGCGCACCGATTTTCTCAAGGCCCAGAGTGGCCTCACGTTCGTCCCCTTCGTGTTGTCGTTGGATCCGGCGCAAATCTCGTCGAAGACGATGTCGCTGTACTTGCGGCTGGTCGCTCGGACGCCCGCCACAGGGGCGGCGGCGCCGGCTGGTGGCGCGGCAAAAGACACGGCCCAGTCGAAGGACAAGTCGGCCGACGCGGCCGACCCGAAGCCGCCAGAGTATGCGTTCCAGGGCATCCATTTCCTCGATCTGAAAACTCCGCCAGCCGGCGAACCGTACCGGGTGTCGCGCGCGTTTTCGGTGCCGGCCGGCGACTACGACCTGTACATCGTCGTAAAGGAACGGCCGGTCAACGGCTCGAAGGACAAGAAAGCCACCCAGAAGATCGGCTACCTCAAGCAGCCCGTCACTGTGCCCGATCTCTGGGGGGGCGACTTGACGACCAGCAGCATCATCGTCGCCGATGACGTGAAGCCGGTCGACAAGCCGCCGACCGCCGAGCAGATCGCCGAACAGCCCTATACCGTGGGCAACAACATCGTCGTGCCGTCGGCCAATTCGAAGTTTTCGAAGACGGCTGGCATCTCGATGGTGTTTTTGATTTACAACACGGGGCAGGACGGCAACCGGAAACCGGACATCGCGGTGGAATACCTGTTCTATCAGCGATTCGCCGACAAGCCCGAAAAGTACTTCAACAAGACGAACCCGCAGGCGTTCAACTCGACGACGCTGCCGCCGCAGTTCGATACGGCGGCGGGTCACAACCTCCTGGCGAGCCAGTTCGTGCCTCTGGCCAGCTTCCCGGAGGGCGAATACCGTCTCGAAATCAAGATCACCGACAAGCTGTCCGGCAAGTTCGTCACACGCAACGTCGTCTTTTCTGTCACCGTCTAGTCGGCGCGTTTCCGGGGCCTTTCTGCCCCGGGTCGCGACCGCGGGCGGCCGTGGTCAATTGACGGGTGAGCCTATGACACGCGCATCCACGTTCGTGGTCGTCGCGGCAGCCGCTGGCATTCTGGCGGCCGGCGCTGCGGCATCGGCGCAGTCGGTGTCGATTCGTTCGCCGCAGGCGGTGGTGGCCCGCGCGGTGACGCAGGGAGATATCCAGGGGCTCGTCGTCGACACCAAGGGGCGGCCGCTGGCTGGCGCCATGGTGTCGGCGCTTGGAACGACGGTCGCCTTTTCGCTCACGGGCAAAGACGGCCGCTTCCGGTTCGAGGCCCTTCCGGTTGGGGCGTACACCGTGCGGATTCACTTGGACGGCTTTATCGCGGCGCCTCGGCAGATGGTGGATGTCCGGCCGAACTCGCCCGCGCTGGTGTCTGTGGCGCTGCGGTCGCTCACCGATTCGGGGTCGACCCCTTCGACAGTCCAGGTGCTGGCGGCCGGATTGCTGCCCATCGACGGGTTGCCGGGCGGAGCCGTGAGTGCCGCGGCCGATGTCGATCACGATCACACCGAGGCCAACTGGAGGCTTCGGCACTTGCCGCGAAGTGTGCTCAAGACCGTTGATGACGGACGAGGCGCGGGTGATCGGGACGGCGACCTTGGCCCGTCGAGCGAGGCCGGCCGGCCGTTGCTCGGACGCGCCGGAGACGGTGCGGCCAGGTATGCCTCGGGGTTGTTCGACGCGCTTCCGCTGAGCGGCCAGGTCAATCTGGTGACCGTCGGGGCGTTCAATGGCCCGTCCGACGTGTGGTCGTCGAATGCGGTCGCGTCGGCGGGCGTGGCGTACATCTCTCTTGGGTCGCGAGTTGGAACTCTTGGCGACTGGGCCGTGCGGGGCGCGCTGACGCAGGGCGGGCAGGGGTCGTGGTTTGTGGCCGGGTCGCTGACGGCGCGGCGATCGGCGGAACACCGGTTCGTCACCGGCGTCACCTACAGCATGCAGCACTACGACCGGTCGAGCGCGCTCGGGATTCCCGAGATGAGTGCCGGTTCGCGTTCGGTGGGTGTGGTTCAGGGGGCTGACGAGTGGACGCTCTCTCCGAACGTCACGCTTGGGTACGGCGTGACCTATTCGTGGCAGGACTACATCAGCGGGAACGGTTTATTTAGCCCACGGGTGTCGCTGACTGTCCGGCCGTCGAGTGTCTACCGCATTCGCGCCGTCGCCGCACGCTACGTGATCGCGCCAGGGGCGGAGGAGTTTTTTCCCTCTGCCGGCAACGGTAACAGCACGATGCTGCCCGCGCAGCGCACGTTCTCGCCCTGGTCCGAGGCCGAAGGATTCCGGCCGCAGCGCACCGATCACGCCGAGATTGGCGTCGAGCGGGACCTCGCCGCCTTCGTTGTTGGCTTCCGGACGTTCTATCAGCGGGTCGGCGATCAGGCTGGCGCCGTCTTTGCCATCGCCACGCCCGAGCGTTCCGTCCCGAGCCAGGGCCACTACTACGTCGCGTCGCTCGGTGATCTGAGCACACGTGGCTGGAGCGTGACGCTGAGCCGACGGATCCTCGGGGTGATGCGCGGAGAGTTGGATTACTCCCAGGCCGTGACGCGATGGGATCGCGCGCCCGACCAGTCGGTGATGGCGCTGTGGATGGGAGACCGCGGGAGCGTCCAGCAGCGACTGCACGACGTGACCACCTCGCTCGAGACCGATATTCGGCCGACGGCCACGCGTCTGTTCGTGCTGTACAAGGTGAACACGGGATTTGCGGGCCAGATGGCCGCGCATGTCGGCCCCGGATTCGACTCCAGGTTCGATGTCCAGGTGAACCAGGCGCTGCCGTTCCTGAATTTCACGTCGGCGGATTGGGAACTGCTGGTCGCGGTGTGCAACCTGTTTCGCGAATCGAACCTCGAACGATCCCTTTACGACGAATTGATGGTGGTTCGGCCTCCGAAACGCGTGGTGGGTGGCGTCCGGGTCCGGTTCTGATTCTGGCGCTGGCGGTATCCGACTGTTCCGACTGGGGTGGCTGAAGTGGATGCGCCCGGTTGTCTCGACTTCGAACGTCACAGTTCAGCGTGGTTTTGAATCCATCTGCTTGGAGCGATCATCCACAAGAATGGATTTTTCCTGACGACGCGATGCGAATACGCGCTAAATCGTTGAAATCAATAAAGTTATCAGTGTGCAATAAACGCCAGCCTTGGTATGTCGATTGCTAGGAATGATCCAGTAGGTTTCTAGCGATTAACTTGATGTACGACAATCAGATACGGGCAGACGATCCGAGAAAACCGACGGGCGGACATTCGGTGTCCAGCCCTCTGGGGTGGTTTGCTGCGTTGACCTTCGTGGCGGCGTTGCTCGCGCTTGGCGCGGCGAACGTGGTGGCCCGCGCAACCTGGCACGAGGTTGAAGACGGCGTGCTCTGGATGCCACGGCCTCAGGGGGTCACCGCCTCGGATCTGGCCGAGGGGTCTGCCGCGTCGCACGCCGGGATCCGGGTGGGTGACGTGCTGGTGGCGATCGACGGCGTCTCGGTGGACGGCCCGTCCGACGTGGTCGGGGTCGCGCATCGCGCGAAGCCCGGGGCGCTGGTCACCTACACGCTGTTGCGGTTGGGCACGCGCGAGATGTTGCAGGTGCGGCTCGCCCCGGTTCCGCAGGGCAACAGCGTCCTCTACTACGTGCTGGCGGCGCTCGGCGTGTTCACGCTGCTGGTCGGGGCCGCGGTCCGGCTGCGTCGTCCAGGCAATCAATCGTCGCTGCATTTCTTCTGGCTGGCGACCGCCTTTTATGGCGTGTTCGCGTTCTCGCCGGTCGGCCGTTTCAACCATCTCGACTGGGTGTTCTACTGGGCCGACGCGGTGTCGCTGCTGGCGCTTGGCCCGATGCTGTTTCACTTCAGTCTGGTGTTTCCGGAGCGCAGCGGTAGCTGGGCGCGGTCGACGCTGGGCGCCAGATTGCTTCCGCTGGTCTATCTGCCCGCGCTGCTGCTGGGCACCACGAGGGTCGTGGCCATTGCCATGCTCGACCAGCGCACGGAACTCTGGCGGGTCGTGGCGGCGCTGGATCGATTCGAGCCGGTGTACCTCGCCGTGTGTCTGGCGGGCAGTTTCGTCGTCCTGGTTCGGGCGTTGGCGCACGTGCGGTCGGTGACGGCCCGACGCCAGTTGCGGTGGATCGTGTGGGGCATCGTGCTTGGCGGCGGACCCTTCGCGATTGGGTACGCGCTGCCGTTTGTCCTCGGCGTGGTTCCGTCGGTGCGTATGGAACTGCTGGCCGTGCCGCTCGGCCTGGTGCCGCTGGCGTTCGCATCGGCGATCGTGCGCTATCGCCTGATGGATGTCGAGGTGATCGTCAAGCGCGGCCTCGTCTACATCGCGGCGGTGGCCACCATCGTGGCGATGTACGCCCTGCTGCTGCGCGCGGCGGGCTGGCTGTTTCTCGAGAACGGATCGCAGACCAACACGATCATCGCGGCGCTGGCCACACTGGTGATGGTGCTGCTGGCGCGGCCGGTCAAGGACGGCATCCAGGCCGTGCTCGATCGGGCGTTCTATCGCGACCGGTACGACTATCGCCGCGCGCTGGTCGGGTTCGCGCGCGATTTGTCGACCGACCTCGACATCGATCGGCTCAGCGACCGGCTGGTGGCGAGGGTCACCGAGACCCTGGTGATCGACCGGATGGCGCTGATGCTGGTCGACGAGGCCGCCGGCGTGTTTCGTGTGCTGCGCGCCCACGGCTTTGTCGGCCAACCGCCCGAGTTGAACATGCAGTCGGGGTTGGGCGCGCGGCTGGCGGCCGGGCACGTGATCGCGCTCGACGAACCGCTGTCGCAGCGCCGGTTCGCCATGGAGGAAATCGCCCGCTGGCGCGATCAGGGCGTGCACTACTTTATTCCCTGCGCGTCCAAGCAGACCACCATCGCGCTATTGGCGCTGGGGCGCAAGGACCGCGCCGAACCGCTGAGCAGCGAAGACATGGCGCTGCTGGTGGCGGTTGCGGCGCAGGTGGCCACCGCACTCGAGAACGGCCGGCTGTACCGGCAACTCAAGCAGCAGGCGTCCGAAGTGGAGCGGATGCGGCAGTTCAACGAGAACATTCTCGAATCGCTCGACAACGGCATGGTCGTGGTCGACGCGCACGACCACATCGTGCGGTGGAACCGGTCTCTCGAGCATTTGTCAGACCTCTCGCGCGAGACGGCGATTGGGCAGCGCCTCGACGATCTGTTCTCGCCGACGGTGGTGGACGCGTTGCGGGCGGCCCGGCGAGACCACCCGTCGGGCACCGTGCTGTACCGGATGCCGCTCGGATCGTTCCGGGGGTCGGCCGACAAGGGACGGCTCGTCAATATCGCCGTCGTGCCGCTGCAGGGCGAGGGGCCTGGCGTGCCGATCGAAGGATTCATCCTGGTGTTTGAAGACGTCACCGTGCGGGCGAGGCTCGAGGAGCAGCTCCAGATTTCCGACAAGATGGCGTCGATCGGGCTGCTGGCGGCCGGCGTGGCTCACGAAGTCAACACGCCGCTCACGGGCATCTCGAGCTACACCCAGATGCTGCTCGAGCGTGCGGACCCCGACGCGCCAGACACGAAACTGCTTGAGAAGATCGAGCGGCAGACGTTCCGTGCGGCCAAAATCGTGAACGGCCTGCTGACGCTTGCCCGGGGAGGCCAGGCGCCCACCGAACACGCGCCGACCGACGTCAACAACGTGATCAACGACGTGCTCGCGCTGCTCGAACACCAGTTGAAGGCCGTCAACATTCAGCTGCGCCGGGATTTGTCGCCGACGCCTCCCGTCGTGATGGGGATGGAGCACAAGCTGCAGCAGGTGTTCCTGAACCTGTTCATCAATGCCCGCGACGCCATGCCGCGCGGAGGCTGGCTGTCGATCACGACCCGTATGCGCGGCGACGAGGCCCTGATCGAGGTGGGCGACACCGGCGCCGGCATCCAGTCGGAGCACCTCGCGCGCATCTACGATCCGTTCTTCACCACGAAGTCGCTCGGCGAAGGCACCGGGCTCGGCCTCTCCATCACCTACGGCATCGTCCACGAGCACGACGGCACGATCACGTGCGACAGCCACGTCGGCGAGGGCACGCGCTTTACGTTGGCGCTGCCGCTGGCGCACGGTGCGTCACGCACTGCAGCAGGCGGGGCGTAAGCGGTGGCCACCGACCCGGTCGTCCATCTGGGCACGATTCTCGTCATCGACGACGAAGAGATCATGCGCGAGATCCTCGAGACCCTCCTTCGACGGGAAGGCTACGAGGTTCGCCTCGCGTCGAGCGGTGCCGAAGGTCTGGACCTGGCGCGGTCGGTGCCGATTGACGCCGCGGTGGTCGACGTCATGATGCCGGGCATGGACGGGCTGACGGTGCTCGACGAGATGAAGAAGATCGACGACGACATCGCCGTCATCATGATCACGGCGTTCGCCTCGGTCGATACTGCAGTTGCCGCCATGAAGCGCGGTGCCTTCGACTACGTCACCAAGCCGTTCAAGAACGACGAGGTGCTCGCCGTTCTGCGGAACGCGGTCGAGCGCCGCCGGCTGGTCACCGAGAACCGCGTGCTGCGGCAGAACCTGCAGGAGCGATATCACAAATTCGACAACATCATCGGCCGCAGCGCCAGGATGCGGCAGGTGTTCGATCTGATCATCCAGGCCGCGCCGAGCCGATCGACGATCCTGATCTCGGGCGAGAGCGGCACCGGCAAGGAACTGGTGGCCCGCGCGATTCACACGCACTCGGCCCGCGCGAATCGGGCCTTCGTCACCGTGAATTCCGGCAACCTTCCGCCCGACCTGCTCGAATCGAACCTGTTCGGCCATGTGAAGGGGGCGTTTACCGGCGCGGTGTACCCGAAGAAGGGGCTGTTCGAGATCGCCGACCGAGGCAGCATCTTCTTCGACGAGATCGGGAACATTCCCATCGAGACGCAGCCCAAGCTTCTGCGCGTGATTCAGGAGCGGGAGTTCATGCGCCTGGGCGGCGTGGAAACCATCAAGGTCGACGTCCGGATTATCGCTGCCACCAACGTGGACCTCCGAAAGATGATGGGGGAGGGCGGATTTCGCGAGGATCTGTATTACCGGCTCCACGTCATCACGATTCCGCTGCCGGCGCTCAGGGAGCGGAGGGAAGACATTCCGCCCCTCATCCATCATTTCCTCCACAAGTACGGCGAGGAGAACGGCAAAGGCGATCTGGATCTGGCGCCGGACGCGTTGGACCTGCTGGTCGATTACGACTGGCCGGGCAATGTGCGGGAGCTCGAGAACGTCATCGAGCGCGCGGTCGTGCTATCGCCAGGCCTGCGGATTGGCGTTGACCTCATTCCGGAGCAGGTACGGCGAAAGCCGACGTTCCAGATTCCGCAGGTTGTGGTTCCGCCCGAGGGATTGTCGCTCAAAGAGGTCGTATCCGATTTCGAGCGCCGCTTGATAGAAACGACCCTCGAAAGCGCCGGTGGCGTGCAGAAGCGGGCGGCCGAGTTACTGCGGATCAAGCCGACCACGCTCAACGAGATGATCAAGCGCTACGAGATTGGCCCGCGCCGGAAGCGCAACGGCAGTGGAGGATCCGCTCCGGACGGAGAGAGCGGCGACACCGACGTGCCACCACCGGAACCGGCTGCGTCCTGAATGGCGCCGAGCGGGCCCGATCAATCGCGCCACGGCGCGACATCCCACACGATGCGCTGTCGCCGGGGTCGACGCCGGTGTCGGCCGGTCAGCCCAATGCCGCCCAACGCCGTGCCGGCCAGCCAGCCAGTCCCGGCAACCCAACCCCTACTGGCGTCCTTTGACTTTCGCCACCATCCGTTCGATCTTCGACATCACCAGATCCCATCGATAGTGGTCCTTCACGTACTCCCGCCCGTTGCGCCCCATCGCCGCCCGCAATCGGTCGTCGGCGACCAATAACTTCAGGCATTCCACGAACTCGTCGCGGTCGGCGTAGTACAGCCCGGCGTTGCTGCGCACGCAGTGGTCCACCAGCACGGCGCTTCTGGCATTGGCGAGCACCGGCGTCCCCACCGCAAACGCTTCCAACGCCAACAGCGACAGGCTCTCGTACGGGGACGGCACCACGACGACGGTCGCCGCCTCCAACGCCTGCAGGCGCTCCCGCTCCGACAGCAACCCGGCGAAGCGGATGTCGGGATCTTCGGGCAGCGGCATCAGCTTGACGCCCATCAACGTCAACTGCGCCTCGCCGCCTTCGGCGTGATAGGTGCGGAAATACTCGATCAGTTCCTCGCAGCCTTTACCCTTCTCGATGCGGCCCCCGTAGAGCGCGGTGGGCCCGTGAAGCTTGTGCCGGCGTCTGAACGCGGTGCCGCGGCCCCCGATCGACGACCTCGACGCCGACTCGGGTTCGGCTGCCTCGGCCGACTCGTCGTCCGAATCGCTAGACTCCTCCGAACGCCTCGGGCCAGACGCCGGAGGCGGCAACTCGACGCCGCAGCCCACGACGTCCTCCGCCGCCGCGCGAATCGAGAAATGCGACGCAAGAAATCGCCGCTCGACATCGGTGTTGTAGGCCAATCCAGCGCCGCTGGCGAAGACCTCTTTGTAGATGTCGAGGCCGATGGCGGGCTCGTCGTGAGCCGTCGGCACCAGGATGCTGCGCGATGGGGCGACCTGAATGCCGAGAACGGTCGGCGCATAGAGATACGTGAAGAAAATCAGCGCGTCGAACGACCGGTGATGGCGTTCGAGGTGATCGATGAGCGCCGGGCACCAGGGCCCCTGCTGACGCAGCCAGTCGAGTTCGTCGGCACGGGTATGCGGGTGGTTGAAGATCCACTCCGAATACCGATTGAACGCCTCGATGTCGCGCGTCTGCGCGTTGGCAAAACGCCGGACGGTGACCCCCCGAATCCGGTCGCCGCCCTCGGGGTACTCGTTCTTCCAGGTTACATAGTCGCGCGCACAGGTGGTCAGCACCTCGACATCGTGGCGCTGGGCCAGCCGTTCGGCGACCAACCGGCAGTGATACTCGGCTCCGCCAAGGATGTCGGCGCCGTAGCGTTGGACGATGAATGCGACTTTCACTGGAATCGACCCACCAGTTGCTCCAGGTCGGCCTCGATCCGCCGGCCAAGGATGTGTGTAAGACGGCGGCGCTGGCCGTCGATCACGGCGGCGCGCACGCCGTCGTCGTACGCCAATTCGTAGAGCCACTCCGCCGCCAACTCGAACTGCTTTGGGGCGAACTGGACGCCCGCGCCGCCGAGCGTCTCGGGAATCGCCGTGCACGAGTACGCCAGCACCGGCACGTCGGTCGCCATCGCTTCGACCAGCGGCACGCCGAATCCCTCGTGCTCACTCATCGAGATATACACGCTCGCCGCGCGATAATACGCCGCCAACTCGGCATCGGTCACAGGACCGGTAAACAGAAACCGTTCCTGCAGCCACCCGAATTCGCCAACCAGCGCCCGCAGCATGTCGAAGTACCGCGGTACGCCATCATACCGGCCCACGAAGATGAACCGGTAGTAGGCATCCACGTACCGTTTGTAGTGCTCGGCCAGCCGAATGATGTCTTCGACCTTCTTGTTCGGAGCGATGCGGCCGACGAACACGAAGTTGGCGCACTCGTCGTCCAGCAAATCATCCAGCGCCGGCACGCGGGGGGCATTCCGGAGCCGATCGACGTCCACCGAGATGGGCAGCACCCCGGTCTCTGGAAAGCCCATCTGCTCGAGTTCCTGCCGGTTGAACTCCGACACGCCGAGCGCCACGTCGACCTCGCCCACCAGTGACGCCAGTTCGCGTCGACTGCGCGTCGCCAGCCGGAACAGCGCGGGGTCGTAGGGAGCAAAGAACCGTGCCGGCGTGACGTTGTGGTAGAGCAACACCCGGCGACCCCGACACCCGGCGAACGCCTTCGTCATCGGCGACGCCAGCGCGAAGTGGTAGATGGTGATGTCGCCCAGGCTGCCGTCCTGGTCGGTCAGTTGCCGGACCTCCGAACGCATGTCGTCGTCGATTGTCAGCGCGTACACCTCCGAACGGTGCCCCATGCTTCGCAGCGCATCGCGCAACCGGCACGCGTTATCTCCGACGGCGTCGCCACGATGTGCGGCTGGGACCCACTGGTTGATCACCATGAATGCCCCAGGCCTAGGCGCTGATGCCGCTGGCGCGAGTGCCGCTCGGCAACGCCCGGTAGATGGCCGGCCGCAGCAGCCGGAGCTCGGCCACCCGCTCGGTGGTGTCGACCTGCTGCCAGAAGTCGGGCGTCACCGGCGAAGCCGGAAGACGCGGGCTGGCGTGGACCTGTTCGATCCACGACACGAGCGCCGACGACAGGTCTCTCGCCGCCATACGCGTCAGCGCGTCGTCCTGGCCACGCAGGATGCGCTCCTGGAGATCGACATCGCCCACCACCAGATCCATCAGGGTCGCGACCTCGGCCGGATCGGCGTTCTGATAGAGCACGCCCGCCCCGTCCATGGTTGCGGGAACGGCCGTCCTGGCCCAGGCGATCACCGGAATCCGCTTGTAGAACGCTTCCACGAGCGGGACGCAGAATCCTTCGTGCTCGCTGGCGCACAGAAAGAGATCGGCGACGTCGTAGTAGGCCGTCAGTTCTTCGTTCGACACATGCCCGGTGAAGTGCACGTCGGAGACGCCCAGACGTCCGACCAGATCGTGCAGCATGGTCTGATATCGATCGAACTCCTGCGACGAGCCCACGATGAGCAGGCGAGACCTCGGGTTGTAGCGCGTCTTGTAGCGCGCGAAGAATCGAATCAGGTGCTCGATGCGTTTGTTGGGAATGACGCGGCCGACAAACAGGATATTGGTCCACGCGTCGTCGAACTCGCGCGCCATCACGTCGTTGGGCCTCACGTCGAGATGGGAAAAGTCCGCCACGACCGGCAGCACGCCGGTGCGGCCAAATCCCAGCCCCTGCAATTCGAGCCGGTTGAACTCCGAGTCGCCCAGCGCCACGTCGCAACGATCGACGTAGGCTCCCAGTTCGCGTCTGCCGTGGTAGCAGAACCTGACCAGCAGTTTGTGGATGTCGACGAAGTACTGCGGGGGCGTGATGTTGTGGTAAATCAACACCATCCGATCCGGCAGCGCGTAGGCCACACGCGAGGCCTTCGAGCCGATCGAAAAATGATGAATCAGAATATTGTCGGGGTGGCTTTCGCCGGCGAGCTCCCGGAAGTCCCGCGTGCGTGATTCGAGGCGCGGATCTGCGGTTTCCACGAAAATATCGGACCGGTACCCGGCCGCGCTGAGCGCCCGCTGAATGCCCAGCACCTGGTTGCCGATCGCATCGCCGTAGCCCAGCGTGGCCAACACCTGATGCACCGCGACGCTGCGACCTCCACCCGCACTCACGGTCGCCGCGCCTTCTTGAGGGCGGGCCCGGAGGGAAGGTCCCGGACCACGTCGTTGGCAGGACGGCAGGTGACGCGCCGGCGGTCCCACCAGCCCGGCAGCGGTTCAGCCCGGCCTGGCGCCTGGCCCGCGCGGTCGGCTTGCTGCAGCTGATTCAGCATATCCATGTACTTCCGCTCAATCACCGGCCAGTCGTAGTGGCGCCGATAAAACGCGCGGCCGTTGTCGCCCAGCGCATGGGCGACCGGGCCGTTCGATTCGATCAGGTGGAGCGTCTCGCGGAATTCCTGGTAGCTCGTGTAATACAGCCCGCCGTTGCTCCGGATGCACTGGCCGGTCAGCACGTCGCAGCGGCCGTTGGCCAGCACGGGCCGGCCCAGGGCCCAGGCCTCGAGCGCCACCATCGACAGGCTCTCGAAATACGATGGCATGATGAGCGCTTCGGAGGCCGCAATCGCGTTGAACTTGTCTTCATCGGAGACGAACCCGAGGTGACGAATGCGCGGGTGATCCGGAATCTGCAGGATCGAGTTGCCCATCAGCACCAGCAGCAAATCGCCACCGATCGCGCTGGCGTAGCGCTGGAAGTAGGCGAACAGTTCCTTGCACCCCTTGTTTTCGTCGATCCGGCCCACGTACACCACAAACGGCGACTGGATGCCATAGTGCTGGCGGAAGCGTTCGGGCTTGGTTTCGGACGGCACCTCCGATCCGATGCCCACCACCACGTGCGGCACGCTGCCGTTGTCGGAAACGGCCCGGATCATCTCCCGCTCTTCGAACGAGTTGTACATGATCGCCCGGACCGACCGGAATACCGGGGCGAACATCGACAATCCCACCGCGCCCTCGCGCTCGGCGGTCGGCACGAGCAGCGACCGTCCGGCCACGGCGCGGATGCCGTGGAAGGCGTGATAGTAGCGAAAACTGAAAAAGATGAAGTAGTCGAAGTGGTCCTGGTTTTGCTGGATGTAGCGGATGAGGGCCGGAGACGTGGGGCCCTCGCTCTCCAGCCAGGCCAGTTCGTGCGCCAGCGAATGGGGCTGTTCGAAGACGCGGGCCGAGAGCCGGGCGAACTGTTCGACGACGCGCTGGCGCGACACGGGAAACCGGTGGACCGGGACGCCGTTCAGTGTCTCGCGTCCGGCGGGAAGTTCGTTGCGCCACGTGATGTAGTCGTGCGCGCAACTGGTCAGCACCTCGACGTCGGCATGGGCTGCCAGATGTTCCGCCACGTACCGCGCATGAAGTTCGGCGCCGCCGTTGATGTCGAGGCCGTACCGCTGAACGACAACCGCGATCTTCACTGGTCGGTCGTGTGGCGTTCCTGGTCCGGCGCCGCTGGCCGGGCCGATTCGGTTGCGTGGCTGCCGCCATCCGACGCCGCCGTCGCCGCCGGAGTCGGAGTCGGAGCCGGAGCCGGCGCGGCGCCAGCGGGTCGATCGTCGGGGCCGTTGTCGAGCCCCGAGTCCTCGTGGTCGGATCCGCTCTGCCCGGATTCGGAACCTTCGGCCGACATCGGACCCGCGCTGCCAGGGGTTCCACGGCCTCGTCGCCTGCGGCGGCGTCGCCGCTGCGCATCGCCCTTGGCGGGCCCCTCTCCGGTGTCGGCGTCACGCCTGTCGGTGTGCGGCTGTTGTGCCGGTCGTTCCCGGACCGGTTCGGCGGCGGCCAGTCCGGCTCCCGGCCGGTATTGCACGGCGCTTTCGAGGGCCCGCGCGCGCCGCTCGTCGAAGTCGAGCCGGCTCGACAGGGATTCGACGCGCATCTTCAGGTTGCGCACCTCGATCCCGACCCGCGTCAATTCCACCACGAGGTTGTGGATGAGCGCGTAGTTGAGGCGTTCGATGTGCTCGTTGTGCGCGTTGATCAGGCTCTGGCTCTGCAGGGCGTGAATGATGGGATTCGGGTTGATGAACAGCTTGAGAATGGGGCTCAGCATCAAGCGCAGGGCCCCGATGATCTTGCCGGGGATCCCGCGAGACGACTTGTAAATTTCGTACCGCGTGAACGTGAAATTCTGGGGCACCGTTCCAGGCTCGCTCGCATCACGCCCCTTGAGGTACAGCTCGAGCAGTTCGGACCGCACCCGCGTCGGATCCAGAAACTTCTCAATGGTGACGTTGGCGAGTTTCTGAATCTCGTCCTCGGTGTAGTCGACGCCGCGTTTCTCGCGGATCCGCGCCTGGATCCGGCCCATGATCTGCTCGACGTCGACCGAGTCGGATCGTACAGTGAACTCGGACGGCATAGGTCACACTCCCAATGGTCTGTACACGATCACCACCACCGCCAGCGCCCACAACGCCACACAGACCAGCAACGGCCTGTCGTTGATGAGCATCTGCGACGGGCTGCCGCCGCCCTCGCGCCGATGCACGAGGTACAGGTAGCGGAAGATGCCGTACAGGGGAAACGGAATTGTCAGGCCCAGCAGATCGGTTCCGAACTTCTGGGAGGTTTCCGGGCTGATGCAATAGAAGATGTAGGCCACCAGCGTCGAGGCGGTCACCACCGAGATCATCTGGTCCAGCAAGTACGGCGAGTACTCGCCCAGGATCGGTCGGTGGCTGGTCGCGCCATCGGCCAGCAGCACCAGTTCGTGGCGGCGCTTGCTCAGGCCCAGGAACAGCGCCAGTAAAATCGTCACCACCAGCAGCCAATTGCTGATGGGCACCGGAATCGCCAACGCTCCGGCCGCGGCCCGCATGACGAAGCCGATGGCGATGGTGAGAACATCGAGAATCACGAGGTGCTTGAGAGGCCCGGAATACAACGCCTGAAGGGCCAGGTACCCAACCGCCACGGCGCCGAAGGGCCGGCTCAGCCAGAACGACATGCCGAGCGCCACCACCGCCAATCCCGCCGCGATCCCGCCGGCCAATCCCGGCGACAGGGCGCCCGAGGCGATCGGGCGCGCCGACTTGACCGGATGAAGCCGGTCGGCCTCGCGGTCCATGATGTCGTTGAAGATGTAGACCACGCCCGACAGGAAGCAGAACGCCACAAAGGCGGTCGCCGTACGCCCGAGCGCCACCGGATTGAACAGTTCACGGGCGAACAGCAATCCGGCGAAGATAATGAAGTTCTTGGTCCACTGTTCGGGCCGCAGCGACCGAAAGGCGTGGATCAGCACGGACCCCTGCCTTTCCCCTCTCGTGGTGAGAGGGTCGGTCGCCGGTGTCTGGGTAGAAATGCTGCGCGCCATAACGCGCGGTAACCCGTGGGCGTCAGGCGCCGAAGCTCTTTACGGCCTCGCCTTCGGAGTCGAACGTGTCGAACACCGTCAACAATTTGGTAATCGACAACAGATCGGTAATCCGCTTGGTGAGATTCAGCAGCTTGAGGCTGCCGCTCTGCCGGCTCACAGTGGTATAGGTGCGAACGATCTCGCCGAGGCCTGCGCTGTCGATGTAGGGCACGTCGCCGAGATTGAGCACGATCTTCTTGCAGCCCTTCTCAACCAGGCTCGTGACCTTGAGGCGCAGCAACTCGTCGCCGTCACCCAGCGTCATCTTGCCCTTCATGTCGAGAATGACCACTCCACCAACGGTTCGTTCGTCGATATGCATGGCACTACTTCCTTCCCGCGCTCATCGAGCGATTGATCCCACGGCGAGGCCGTCCGGCGCATCCGCCCTCACGCCCCGCACCACCGAACCGCCTCCGACAAGACCCGCATCGTACCGCAGGTCTTCAGATACGGTCAACGCTCGGCCGACAGCCGGCCGAGCGTTTCTCCAGCCTCACTACCCGCGAGTTTTCCGCTGTTGGAAGCACTCGCGGCAATACACCGGACGGCCCTGACTCGGCTTGAACGGCACGGTGGTGTCTTTGCCGCACTCCGAACAGGTCGCCCGTATTTCCACGCGTTCGCGCATCTGGCCTCCGCCACGGCTCGGCGCCGGCCGCGAGCCACGCTTTGCCTTGCACGCCTTGCAGCGTTTCGGCTCGTTCGTAAAGTGCTTGTCGGCGAAGAACGATTGCTCGCCCGCCGTCCACACGAAATCCGAACTGCAGTCGGCACACTGAAGGGTTCTATCGTGGAAGTCCATCGGGTCGCCCTCGGTCTAGTCCGCCTCTCGACGGAGCTTTTTCCGATTCCGCTTCCGCGCCAGCGCCTGTTTCGCGCGGCGTTTGTCACCCGGTTTCAAGTAGAACGAGTGCTTCTTAATGTCCTTGATGATGTCTTCCTGCTGGACTTTCCGCTTGAAGCGGCGAAGCGCGCTCTCGATCGACTCGCCTTCCTGCACTTTCACTTCAGCCACGACTAGAACACCCCCCTCCGTGGCTTGACGAACCATCGGGGCAGTCCCCTCCGCAAAGAAAAGACCTTCGCCCGAATATGCTAGGCTATCACAGCTTACGGGCAGAGGGGGACGGGTTACTTTTCCACAGGCAGCTCGCCGGCCGACGCTTCCGCGCCATCCTGTGGAACGCTCACCGGTCCCCAAAGCTGCACAGGATGCACCGATGAGAGTCCTCGTGGTCGGCGGCGGCGCCCGCGAACATGCGCTGGTCTGGAAACTTGCTCGCGAGGCCGGGGTGAGCGCCGTCATCTGCGCGCCCGGCAACGCCGGCATCGGACTGACGACGCGGTGCGTCCCGGTGGCGGCCGACGATGCGGACTCGCTCCTCACGTTGATCGATCGCGAGCGCATCGACCTCACCGTCATTGGTCCTGAACTCCCTCTCACCCGCGGCGTGGTCAACGCGCTCACCCGCGCCGGGCACGCGTGTGTCGGCCCGACTCGCGAGGCGGCCTGTCTCGAATCGAGCAAGGTGTTTGCCAAAGACGTGATGGCGCGTGCGAATGTGCCGACGGCCAGATACGTCGCCTGCGATTCGCCGGCTGCCGCGCTCGACACGGTCCGCCGCGCGCCATTCGGATACCCCATCGTGCTCAAGGCCGACGGCCTGGCTGCGGGCAAGGGTGTGGTGGTGGCGCCCGACGAGGCCGCTGCCGCCGCCGCCGTTGAGGAGATGATGGTTGAGCGCCGGTTTGGCGATGCCGGCGCGCAGATCGTGATCGAGGAGCATCTGCAGGGCCGCGAAGCGTCGTTCTTCGTCCTGACCGACGGCACGCGGGCGCGGCTTCTGCCTTCTGCCGAAGACCATAAACGCGCCTACGATGGCGACCTGGGCCCCAACACCGGAGGCATGGGCGCGTTCTGCCCAAGCCCGCTGATCGACGCGGCGTTGGCCGACAGCATTCTCGATCAGATCGTGCTGCCCACCATCGCGGGCATGGCGGCGGCTGGGCATCCCTACCGCGGCTTTCTCTACTGCGGATTGATGATGACCACCGACGGGCCGCGCGTCATCGAGTTCAACGCGCGTCTCGGCGATCCGGAAACGCAGGTGATGCTGCCGGCCATCGATGAGGACTTGCTGCCCCACCTGATGGATGTGACCCGCGGCGCCTTGAAGACCGGGGTATGTCGCACGAAGGCCGAGCGGATGGTTGGAGTCGTGATGGCGTCGGGCGGCTATCCGGATCGATTCGAGACCGGGAAGGTGATTGGCGGGCTCGACCAGATCGCGTCGAGGACAGGCGTGTGGGTCTTCCATGCCGGCACCGCGCAGCGGGGCGAGGCCATCGTCAGCAGCGGCGGCCGCGTGCTGACCGTCGTCGGGAGCGGGCCGGACTTCGAGGCCGCGAGGACCGCGGTCTACGACGCGGTGTCCACGATTACCTTCGACAAGGCCCACTTCCGGCGCGACATCGGGGCCCGGGCGGTTTGAGGCACGCAGGGGCCAACATGCCCCCCTGTCGGCCATCCAGTCAGTAGAGGACAACCAGCATGACCCCCATTCAGGTGCAGATTCTCATGGGCTCAGACTCCGACGCCCCCATCATGCGGGCTGCGGCGGAGGTGCTGCGCGAACTGGGCGTCTCGAGCGACATGACCGTCGCGTCGGCACACCGCTCGCCGGCCCGCGTGGCCCGCATCATGGCCGAGGCTCCGGCCCGAGGTGTGCAGGTGTTCATCGTCGGAGCCGGAGCTGCGGCGCATCTGGCCGGGATGGTGGCCGCTCACACCTCCAAACCCGTGATCGGCGTGCCCATCGATTCCTCGCCTCTGCTTGGCCTGGATGCGCTGTTGTCGACCGTTCAGATGCCGCCGGGCGTTCCGGTGGCCACCGTCGCGGTTGGCAAGGCCGGAGCGATCAATGCGGGCGTGCTGGCCGCGCAAATGATCGCCCTGGCAGACACGGCGTTGGCGTTGCGAGTGGATGCCTACAAGGCGAAGCTTGCCGACAAGGTTGAACAGGCGGCGGCCAGGCTCGCGGCCCAGGAGTAGCCGCCGCTTCCCGTGACCTACGCCATTCTCACGTTCGGCTGCCGCGTCAACCAGGCCGACTCGTTTGCGCTCGACGCCGAGCTTCGGATGCGAGGCGCACTCGAGGCACCGGCCGATTCTGCCGACCTTGTCATCGTCAATACCTGTTCGGTCACCGGCGCGGCCGATCAATCTGCCAGGCGTGCCATCCGCGGTCTGTCTCGCGATAATCCGTCGGCGCGCATCGTCGTCACCGGTTGTTATGCGACCCGCCAGCCTGACGACCTCAAAGGCCTCGGCAATGTCCGGCTGATTGTGCCGAACCGCCAGAAAGACGATCTGCTCAGCCTGCTTGCCGATCAACCTGACGGCATCCTGGCGGGCGAGTGGGGCCTTGACGACACAGGTAGCCCCGGGGCGCTGACGCCAGGGGCTCTGGGGCGGACGGCGTGTCCGTTGCGCGTGCAGACGGGATGCAACGAGTCTTGCGCGTTCTGCATCATTCCGTCGACGCGCGGCGTGTCCCGAAGCCGACCGCTGGCCGACATTCGCCGCGACGTGCAGCGGGTATCGGACGCCGGATTCCGCGAGGTGTGGATCGTCGGCGTTCATCTCGGTTCGTACGGGCGCGATCTCGACGCGGCCGGGTCGCTGGCCGCGCTGCTGCGCGAGTTGGCGACCACCGACGGTGACGTGGTGTTCCGGCTCGGATCGCTCGAGCCGATGGACTGCACCGCCGACGTGGTAGACGTGTTGATCGATTCGTCCCGCTTCGCGCCGCATCTGCATCTGCCGGTACAGCACGCCAACAACCGTGTGCTGCGCGCGATGCGCCGCCCCTATGGGTTCGAGCAGTTTTCGTCGCTCGTCGAGACGGTTCATGCGCGGATGCCGCAGGCGTCGATCGGGACCGACGTCATCGTGGGATTTCCGGGAGAAACCGATCGGGATGTCGACGACATGGCGACGGCGCTCGAGGCGCTGCCGCTGAGCTACCTCCATGTGTTCCCGTACTCTGACAGGCCCGGAACCGACGCATCCGCAATGACCGCGAAGGTCGACCCGCCGGCCATCAAGGCGAGGGCGGCGATCACGCGCAGGGTGGCGGCCGGGTTGCACGAGCGATTCGTGCAGACGCAGGTCGGGACGATTCGTCCCGGTCTGACCATTGATGACGGCGCGACCGTGATGACCGACAACTTCCTGAAAGTGCGCATCCTGCCAGGCCTGCCGCGCAACACGCGCGTCGACGTGCGGATTGACTCCGCCGCGCTCGACGGCACGGTTCGCGGACGCGATTTGCGGTAGCTTCAGATCGTCAGGAACCGGGATCTGCGGCCATGGCGTCGGCCAGTCTCTGCGCCGGCGTTTTCTTCGCGCCTTCAACCGCGAGTTGCCCGCACGCCGCCCGGATGTCGCGCCCGCGGCTCTTGCGCACCGAGACGGTGACATGGTGCTCGGCCAGGATGCGGCCGAACTCGTTGATGCGGTCGTCGGTCGGACGCTCGAAGGCGATGCCCGCGGCCGGATTGAGCGGGATCAGGTTCACCTTCGCTTTGAGGCCCCGCAGCAGTTTCGCCAGCTTCCGCGCCTCGGCGTCCGAGTCGTTGACGCCGGCCAGCAGGACGTACTCGAACGTGATGCGATCGCGGTGTTTCAGCGGAAACGTCCGGCATGCCGCCAGAATCTCGGCGATGGAGTACTTGCGAGCCGTGGGCACCAGCCGTGCGCGCACGTCCTCCGACGCCGCGTGCAGTGAGACGGCCAGATTGGGCATGATCGGTTCTGCTGCCAGGCGCTCGATGGCCGGCACCAACCCGACCGTCGACAGCGTGATGCGCCGCGCCGGCAGCCCGAACCCGCCAGAATCGCACAGGATGCGCAGCGCAGCCATCGTGTGATCGTAGTTGTGCAGGGGTTCGCCCATACCCATCAGCACGATGTTGAACGCCTTGCCCCGTAGTTCCACCGAGGACGCCAACACGCGCACTTGCCCGACGATTTCGCCCGGCGTGAGATTGCGCGACAACCCCATCGTCGCCGTCAGGCAGAACGCGCATCCCATGGCGCATCCCACTTGCGTGGAGACGCAGAAGGCCTGCGATCCGGTATCGGGAATGAACACCGACTCAATCTGACGGCCGTCGCCCAATGCGAGCAGGAATTTTTCGGTGCCGTCTTCGGAGATGTGGCGGCTGGTCACCACCGGCGTGGAGATGTGGAAGTGTTCCGAGAGCAACTGGCGGAGGTCGCGGGACAGGTCCGTCATGGCGCCGAAGTCGGAGGCGCCACGCTGATAGAGCCACCCGAACAGTTGACCCGCGCGGTACGGTTCGACGCCCAGGTCGGCCAGTGCCGATTCCATCTCGGGGCGCGTCAGATCGGTAAGGTCGATGGTTGGCATGCCGGCAGCCTTTTTCGTTGCTGCACCTTCTCGCGCCATGCTATCATTGTTAGCGTCAGATGGCTGCAAGTTATTGATGCAAAACGATTTGTAGCCTCCATTCAACAATTGATTCCACTGTAAACCCACCGATGGTTGTTCGCGATACGCTCGACAACGGTCTCCGCCTTTTGACGGAGTCGATTCCACACGTCCGCTCGGTGAGCTTCGGTGTCTGGCTGACGAGAGGGTCGCGGCAAGAGGGGCCGACCTGGCCGGGCGTCGCCCATTTCGTGGAGCACATGCTCTTCAAAGGGTCGGAGCACCGATCGGCTGAAGGGATTGCGCAGGAGGTGGATTCGATTGGCGGCCAGATGGATGCGTCGACCGGCAAGGAAAACGCCAACTACTCCATCAAGGTGCTCGACGAGCAACTGTCGGTGGCGGTCGACATTCTTTCCGACGTGGTGCTGCACCCCCGATTTGCCGACGAGGACGTGCAGAAGGAAAAGAATGTCGTGCTCGAGGAAATCAAGATGGTCGAGGACACCCCCGACGATCTGGTCCACGAGATGTTTCTCCAGGGATTCTGGAGCGGCCATCCGCTCGGCATGCCGATCCTCGGGACCCCCGACAGCATCGAAGCGTTGACGGCCGACGCGCTCCGCGAGTATTTCGCTGACACGTATACCTCCGATAACTTGATCGTGGCGGTGGCCGGGCACCTCGAGCACGCCCAGGTGCGCGACCTGGTGGAGAAGGCGTTTGGCCGCACGCGCGCGGGCCGCGCACATCCGGCCGACCAGCCGCCCGTCGATCACGCGCTCGTCGTGGTGCGCAACAAGGATCTTGAGCAGAGCCACATCTGCCTTGGCGTCGGCGCCTACCCGCAGAACCACGTCGAACGCTACGCGGCGCTCGTGCTCAACACGGTGATGGGCGGGTCGATGAGTTCGCGCCTGTTCCAGAACGTGCGGGAGAAGCGCGGCCTGGCGTATTCGGTGGGGAGCGGCCTGAGCGCGTTCCGCGATGCGGGCCTGCTGAGCATCTACGCCGGCTGCTCGAACGAGCGGGTTGGCGAAGTGATTGACGTGATCATGAACGAACTGCGCCAGCTTGTCACCGAGCCGATTGCGGCGACCGAACTCCAGCGCGCCAAGGACAACGTCAAGGGCGGGCTGCTGCTCGGGCTCGAGAGCACGTGGCATCGGGCGGCGTATCTGGCCCGGCAGGAGATCTATTTCGATCGAATGTTCACGATCGACGAGACGATCGCCGCCATCACCGCGGTCACCGTCGAGGACGTGGCCCGCGTGGCGAGGGAACTTCTGGCGCGGGCGCCGCTCTCGGCGGCGGTGCTGGGCGGGGTCGGCGAGTTCGCGCTGGTCCAGGACCAGTTGCGCGTGGTCTCATGATTGCGCGCTACACGCATCCCGAGATGGGTCGGCTGTGGAGCGACCAGCATCGGTACCAGACGTGGCTTCGTGTCGAAGTGGCCGCGGCCGAAGCGATGGCCGAAGCCGGCATCGTGCCCGTCGAGGCGGCTCGTGCCATCAAGGAGCGCGGCGCGTTCGACGTGGCGCGCATCGACGAGATCGAGGCGACCACCAAGCACGACATCATCGCGTTTACCACGGCGGTGGCGGAACACGTCGGCCCAGAGGCCCGGTGGCTCCACTTCGGCCTGACATCGTCGGACGTGCTCGACACGGCGCTGGCGCTGCAGTTGCAGGACGCCTGCGACGTGACGCTGGCAAGGATGGCGGCCCTGCGCACCGCGGTCAAGTCGCGGGCGATGGAGCATCGGCGCACCCCGATCATCGGCCGCACGCACGGCGTCCACGCCGAGCCGACCACCTTCGGGTTGAAACTGGCGATCTGGTACACGGAACTCGGCCGTGACGTGGTGCGAATCCAGCGGGCGCGCGACACGGTGTCGGTCGGCAAGATGTCGGGAGCGGTGGGGACCTACGCCCACCTGGAGCCGGCCATCGAGCGCGACGTCTGCGCGAGACTGGGACTGAGGCCTGCCCCGGTGTCGTCGCAGGTGATCCAGCGCGACCGGCACGCCGAACTGATGGCGGCGCTGGCGATTACCGCGGCGTCGCTGGAGAAATTCGCGCTCGAAATCCGGGGTCTCCAGAAAACCGAGATCGGCGAGGTGGAAGAACCCTTCGACCGTGGTCAGAAGGGCTCGTCGGCCATGCCGCACAAGCGCAACCCGATCGGCTGCGAACAGATTGTCGGGCTGGCCCGCCTGTTGCGGGGCAATCTGACGGCGGCCATGGAGAACGTCGCGCTCTGGCACGAACGGGACATCTCGCATTCGTCGGTCGAACGCATCATTCTGCCCGACAGCTTTATCGCGCTCGACCACATGCTTCGGCGTTTCACGCGGATTGCGGCCGACATGGTCGTGCACCCCGACCGCATGCGGCACAACCTGGAACTGTCGCGCGGCGTCGTGTTTTCGGGATCGGTGTTGTTGGCGCTGGCCCGCAAGGGCGTGTCCCGGGAGCAGGCCTACCACTGGGTGCAGCGCAACGCGATGCGGTCGTTCGAGGAACGCGTGGATTTCCGCGACCTGCTTCGGCGGGACACCGATGTGACGGGCGTGGTGGACGGCGCCGAACTGGATCGCCTGTTCGATCTGGGGCACCACCTGCGGCACGTCGACGACGTGTTCCGGCGGGTGTTCGACGAGGAACAGATCTGAGGCGACCCGGGTCGGCGCGACGCGACGCCGGCTTCGTCGTCGAGAGACAAGGGCTCCCAAGCAGCATGTTGGACAAGTTCAAGGACGAATGCGGCGTGTTCGGCGTCTTCGGCCATCCCGAGGCGGCCAATCTCGCGTACCTGGGACTCTATGCCCTTCAGCATCGCGGGCAGGAGAGCGGGGGCATCGTCGCGTCCGACGCCATCACGCTTCGCGCCGAACGAGGCATGGGCCACGTGGCCGACATCTTCGGCGAGGACGTGCTGGCAAGGCTCGGGGGCAACAGCGCCATCGGCCACGTCCGCTACTCGACGGCAGGCGAGAGCCGCCTGGCCAACGCGCAGCCGCTCTTGATCGAATGCGTGCACGGGCAGATCGCCGTGTGCCACAACGGCAATCTGGTCAACCAGCGCGAATTGCGCGACGAGTTGTCCAAGCAAGGGGCGATCTTTCAGACCTCGAGCGACACCGAGGTGTTCCTGCACCTCTACGCCCGCTCGAAGGCCCGCACCGTGCAGCAGGCGCTGGTCGATACGGTGACGCAGGTCCAGGGCGCGTTCTCGCTGCTGTTCCTGACGCGCGACTATCTGGTGGCGGTGCGCGACCCGCATGCGTTTCGCCCTCTCGCCCTCGGCCAGCTGGATGGCGCCTGGGTCGTGTGTTCCGAAACGTGTGCGATGGACCTGATTGGCGCGACCTATGTGCGCGACATCGAACCGGGCGAGGTGCTGATGATTGGGCCGGGAGGCCTGGAGTCGTGCCGGCCGTTTCCGCCGGCGCCCTCGGCCCACTGTATTTTCGAACACGTCTATTTCGCGCGGCCCGACAGCCTGGTGTTTGGCCGCAGCGTCAACGAAGTACGCACCAATCTCGGCCGTTTTCTGGCGCGCGAGTCCTCGGTCGAAGCCGATGTGGTCGTGCCCGTCCCCGACTCGGGCGTGTGCGCGGCGGTCGGCTATGCCGAGGTGTCGGGCGTGCCGCTCGAGTTCGGCCTGATTCGGAACCATTACGTGGGCCGCACGTTCATCGAACCCCGTCAGTCGATTCGGCATTTCGGCGTGAAGGTCAAGCTGAACCCGGTGCGCAGCATCCTGACAGGCCGGCGCGTCGTGCTGATTGACGACTCGCTTGTGCGCGGCACGACGAGCCGGAAGATCGTCAAGATGATCAAGGCGGCCGGCGCGACCGAGGTGCACGTCCGGATCAGTTGCCCGCCGACCATTTCCCCGTGTTTTTACGGCATCGATACGCCCAGGCGCAACGACCTGATTGCTGCGACCCACACGCTCGAGGAAGTGCGCAAGTACATCGAGGCCGACAGCCTGAAGTATCTCAGTTACGAAGGCTTGCTCCTGTCGGTGAACTCGGATCGCGACCACTATTGCACGTCGTGCTATACCGGTTCCTACCCCGTCCCGTTTCCGCGCGACGAGGTGGCGTATCTGCAGTTGCCGCTTGGGCTCGACAAGCGCGGGCAGGTGGATCGGTAGGGCGCTGCATGGACTACAAACAATCCGGCGTGGATATCGATGCGGGCAACGAGACCGTCCGCCGCATCAAGGGATTCGCCAAGAGCACGTTCACCCCGGGGGTGCTGTCGGCGATTGGCTCGTTTGGCGGCTTGTTCCGACTCGGCACCGATTACCGCGATCCGGTGCTGGTCTCGAGCGCCGATGGCGTGGGCACCAAGCTGAAGGTGGCATTCCTGTCGGGGCGTCACGGCACGGTCGGGCAGGATCTGGTCAATCACTGCGTCAACGACATTCTGGTGCAGGGCGCGGTGCCGCTCTTTTTCCTCGATTATCTGGCTAGCGGCAAACTGTTGCCCGACGTTGCCGCGCAGGTCGTCGAGGGCGTCGCGACGGCGTGCCGCGAGAACGGGTGTGCGTTGATTGGCGGCGAAACGGCCGAGATGCCCGGGTTCTACACCTCGGGCGAGTACGACATGGCCGGGTTCATTGTCGGCGTCGTCGAACGCGATCGACTGATCACCGGCGAGCGATTGCGGGTTGGCGACGCGCTGATCGGCCTGCGGTCGTCGGGCCTCCACACGAACGGTTACTCTCTGGCGCGCGCCATATTGTTTGGGCACGCGGGCCTGTCGGTCGCGTCCGAAGTGGCCGAACTCGGATGCACCGTCGGCGAAGAGCTGCTCCGCGTCCACCGTTCATATCTGCCGGTGATTCGACCGCTGCTCGATGCGGGATTGGTCAGGGGCCTGGCGCACATCACCGGCGGCGGCATCACCGAGAACCTGCCACGCATTTTGCCGCCCGGCGTTTCAGCGCTCATCGACAAGTCGACGTGGACACCCAACGCGATCTTTCGTTACCTGCAGCGGGCTGGCGGCGTTCCCGAGGACGACTGTTACAGGGCCTTCAACATGGGCATCGGCATGATCGTCGGCTGCGCGGCAGACGATGCGTCGCGGGTGCTGGCGCTGTTGCAGGCGGCCGGAGATTCCCGCGCCGCCGTGATCGGCCGCCTCGTCGGGGGCGACCCCGGCGTGATGTACGGCCGTTTGTAGTCCGCCGCCGGCGACGTTCAGGCCGCATTCGATCTGATCAGTCGCCGGACATCGACAACCAGCACCAGCAGCCCGACGCCCACGGCAAACGGCAGGACCCGCGACGCCCACGTATTGATTGCATCCGCGATGCTCTGCCCGTTTGGCGAGCCATCAACGGCCAGACTGATGGTCAGCAGAATATCGGACTGGCACAACACGCAGAACAGCGCCGATCCGCAGAGGTTGGTCACCAGCCGAAGACCGGCCTTTGTTCGGGTCCAGTTCGGCTGAAGCAGATTGGCGCCCGCCATCGCGATGTTCCCCGCCGCCAGGACCAGATAGCCCCAGAAGAAATAGATCCAGGCCGGCGCCAAAATGATCTGGATACCCGGGCGATCCAGAACGGTGGGCGTCGACATGAACAGGACCCACCAACTGGCGAACACGACGTTCGCTACCAGATCCGCGATGGAGGTGCCACGGGGAATCCGGTTTGGATCGCGAACCGGCGGGAGTTTCCGCGGGTTCCAGTTCTCGAGGAAGTCCGGCCTTGACGCCCCTCGCTCCAGCGCGGCGAATACCGCCGTCACTGCGCCGACGGCCAGCAGCGCCGTCATCCCGAATCCGCCCCAGATCGTCCCTAACGGGCCGATCCAGCCGCCGCCGTGCGCTGCCCGATACGCGGGGCTGTACATCAACAGCCCGATGCCCACGAGAATCCAGGGCACCAGCTAGCACGCCGTCACGATCTTCAGCACAAATACGTAGATTGGAAACAGCGCAGGGCCGATCAGGTGGCGTTGCGGGAGGTAGCGACCGGCCACGAGCACCGGACGCCCAATCCGAACCAGGATCGCTTCGACCTCGGTCTCGGACAGGGCTCGCCCGAGCTCGCATTCCTTGTCCTCGACTTGCGACCGGATGTCTTCGGACAATTCCGAAACGATGTCCTGCCGCTGTGCTTTGGGCGGCCAGAACTTCACCGCATGCAAGTAGCGATCGAGCAGATCCACGTTGTTGCTCCTTAGAGGACAGCGCTCAGTGAGGCGTTGATACTCTGCCAGTCGGCGAGCAGTTGTTTCAGGACGAGCCTGCCGTCGTGCGACAGGCGGTAGAAGCGCTTGTTCCGTTTGTCCTCCTCGCGCCACTCGCTGACGAGCAGGCCCTGGGTTTCCAGCCGGCGCAGGAGGGGGTACAGCGTGTTTTCGTCAATGACCATGCCGCGGTCCGCCAGGATCTTGCGCAGCGAGTACCCGTATTGCTCGGAGCGGAGCGCTCCGAGCACGGCGAGGGCCAGGCAACCGCGACGAAGCTCGAGCCGGAGGTTTTCGTAGGCGCTGGAGGTGTCGGTGACGTGTGTCATATAGTGTATGTCGCACACTATATGACGCGCCTCCGTTGATGTCAATCACGAAATCAGCGATGACTGTCAGTGGCATACGGCATGCCCGTTAGGAGGCCGACGATGAGACCGACACGGCCCGTCTGCACGCCGCCGCACCTGCTCCCGCGTGGTAGTGTGTGAGGCGTGTTCTCCCCCTCCTCGCGCGCGCGGCTGACGGACCGGGATTTTGGACGATTTCCAAGTGATTCGCTATTCGATCGAGTCGCCCGCGCCGTGTGTCAGGCTGGCTGTTTGCCTCGCAAGGAGCTATACGAAGCCTGGGAGATCGCCCGGCGTGTCAGACGTCACTTCCGCGGCGGCCGCGTCGTCGATCTGGGCGGTGGCCACGGACTGCTGGCCCATCTCATGCTCCTGCTCGATGATTCATCGCCGGACGCTGTCGTGGTTGATAAAGTGCTCCCGCCATCGAGCCAATCCCTGCACCGCGCGCTGGTCCAGGGGTGGGCCCGGCTGTCGGGGCGCGTGGCGCTCGTGGGTTCAGGTCTCGAGACGATAGCCATTCTCCCGAGCGATGTGGTCGTGGCGAGCCATGCGTGCGGCATGCTGACCGATACGGTCCTCGATCGAGCCGTCTCTGCGGGCGCGCGCGTGGCCGTCCTCCCGTGCTGTCACCACCTGGCGGCCGGTGGCGACGGCGGGTTGAAGGGATGGATCGACGGCGCTCTGGCGATTGACGTGATGCGCGCCGTGCGACTGCAGCAGCAGGAATACGTGGTGCGGACGAAGCTAATCCCGGCTACCGTCACGCCGAAGAACCGCCTGCTGCTGGCCGAGCCGGGTCCGGGATTCCTGCTATCGTACGGGGCGCGCGCGGCTGATGGCAAAGGGGAGGAGCAGTGAACCGCAACATCGGCGTGCTGATTTCGGGCCGGGGGTCGAACCTCCAGGCCATCATCGATGCTGCCCGCGAGGGTCGGCTCGACGCGCGCCTGGTGCTGGTGGTCTCCAACCGCGCCGACGCGTACGGCCTCGAGCGCGCTCGCGAGGCGGGCATCGAGACGCTGGTTCGCGATCACAAAGCGTTTCCATCGCGGGAGGCGTTCGAACGCGTGCTGGTCGACGACATGCGCGCCCGCGACGTGTCGCTGGTGTGCCTGGCCGGTTTCATGCGGTTGCTCGGCCCGACGTTCGTCAACGCCTTTCCGACTCGCATCCTGAACATCCATCCTGCGCTGCTGCCCTCGTTTCCGGGCTTGCACGCGCAGCGGCAGGCGTTTGAACACGGCGCGAAGATCGCCGGCGCCACCGTGCATTTTGTCGACACGAACCTCGACGCCGGACCGATCGTTCTCCAGTCGGCCGTGCCGGTGCTCGATGACGACACCGAGGACACGCTTTCTGCGCGCATTCTCCTCCAGGAACACCGCCTCTATCCGGCCGCCATCCAGCGCATTCTCGACGGCAACTGGACGATCCAGGGCCGCCGGGTCGTATTCAGCGGGTAATCCCTGGCGGCCGCGGAGCGAAGCACCGTCCCGCCAGTGACTGCGCGTTTGAGCGCGCCGCCTCCGCGCCATCGGGACGGCGATTCCCGGAGCGGCCCCTCGAACCAACCCGACAGCGAAGCCCTGGGCCCGTCGAAGGGCGTCAGTCTGCAAAACGTGCCGAGAGGGCCAGGACGCGCTGCGCGAATAGCGCCCGCGTAAGACCGGCGACGAGTCCCGGTAGGCGCGTTTTGCCGGGTTGCGTGAGCGGGGACGCGGAGGGAAGCACCGTCCCGCCAGGCCCGGCGCGCGCTGCGTTGGGATAGAGTGGAAGTCACACTCACTTTCTCATACCACGCCCTCATCCCAGCGAGGCATCACGTCATGAGACTGTCCAGGTTCACTCTCAACGGCATCAAGCAAGAGTTGGTGTGCGAAGGTGATCGGCGCTTGCTCGACGTGATCCGCGGCGACTTCGGCCTGACAGGAACGAAGCGGGGCTGTGACAACGAAGGCTATTGCGGGGCCTGCGCGGTCATCATGGACGGGAAGGCCGTGCGCTCGTGCGTGGTTGCGATGGACCACGTGCCGGAGGGTGCCGTCATCGAGACCGTCGAGGGCATCGGCACCATCGCGCATCCTCACGCGGTTCAGAAGGCCTTTGCATACGAGGGGGCCATCCAGTGCGGCTACTGCACGCCCGGAATGGTCACCACCGCGAAGGCGCTGCTCGACCGGCGGCCGAACCCGTCAGAAGAAGAGATTCGCCAGGCCTTTCGGGGCAACTTGTGCCGGTGCACCGGATACAGCTCGATCATCCGGGCCGTGCAGACCGCAGGCCGACTGATGAGCGGCGAAGTCAGCGAAGACGAGATCAGGGTCGATACCTCGGATGGGACGTTTGGCAAGCGGGCTCCACGGCCGAACTCGCTGTCGAAGGCCACGGGCGCGCTGCGCTACGGCGACGATGTTCCGATGCCGCAGAACACCTTGCACCTGAAGGTGGTGCGCAGTCCCCATCACCACGCCAACATCATGTCGATCGACATCTCGGAAGCCGAGAAGATGCCTGGCGTGATTGGCGTGCTCACGGCCAAGGACATACCCGGATCCAATCGTCTCCCGTACAGGCCGCCCGGCTACAGCGCGAAACTGGTGCCGACCGAACCCATCCTGTGCGACACGAGAGTGACGCATTTAGGGCGCCCTGTCGCGGTGGTCGTCGCCGAGACCGTTCGACACGCAGAAGCTGCGGTCGGGGTGGTCAAGGTCGACTACGAAGTGTTGCCTCGTCACGAGACGCCGCTGCAGTCGTTGCGGGAGGGGGCGGCGCCGATTCTCAGTGAATACGACAGCAACCTCATGGTGACCAGCCACTTGAGGAAAGGGGGCGACCAGGCGGCAGCCGAACAGGCGATCGCCGAGTCCGCCGCGGTGGTGGCCGGGTCGTTCGCGACTCCTCGAATTGCGCACCTGACGATCGAACCGGACAATGCGATGGCGTTTGTCGACGAGGACGGTCGCATCACGATCATGTCGAAGTCGGTGGCCGTGCATCTGCACCGGATGCAGATGTGCGCGGCGCTTGGCGTTCCACCAGACAAGCTGCGCTGGATCGAGAACCCGTCAGGAGGCAGTTTCGATTCCAAGTCCGTCATCACGTGCGAAGGCTACGTGGCCCTGGCCGCGATGAAATTCCGCCGCCCGTGCAAGATCGTCTACACCATGGCCGAGACCATCCTAGTGGCCAGCAAGCGAGCCAGAGTGTGGGTCAACGCCAAACTGGGGGCGACCAGCGACGGGCGCCTGACGGCCCTCGTCTACGATTTCGATCTCGATGCGGGAGGCTACGAGGGCGTGGCCGAACTCGTGATGAACCGGTATCACAAGTGTATCGGCGGGGCGTACACCCTTCCGAAGGCGTACGGCGAGGGTCGGATGGCCCTGACCAACAGCAATCCCTTCAGTTCGGTCAGGGGGCCCGGCGGTGTGGAAATGGCCCTGGTGACCGAGGTGCTGGTCGACATGATGGCCGAGCGGCTGGGCGCCGATCCGCTGGAATTCAGATATCAGAATGCGTGGAAGGAAGGAGATCGAGCCAACTGGGGAGCTACGCTCGATTGCTACCCCTACGCCGGCATGCTGGAGAAGCTTCGTCCGCTCTATCTGGCCGCAACAGCGAAGGCCCGACACGAAACGACACCCGCGCGGAAGCGGGGCGTTGGCATCGGCGGCGGGATCTGGGGCTGCGAAATGGACGGCGGAGACCGGTCGACGGTCTGGGTCGAACTGAACCCCGACGATGGCGTCACGGTCTATGCGACGTGGGCAGATTCCGGCCAGGGCGGCGACATTGGCGTAGTGACCATCGCGTCCAAGGCGCTTGGTGGCTTGCCTCCCGAGAAGGTCCGGGTGGTGAGCCGGGACAGCAGCCTCACGCCCAATAGCGGACCTTCCGTTGCGAGCCGGCAGACCGCGACGACGGGCAACGCGATCTGCATGGCGTGCGAGGCGCTCCTGAACGCCATGCGCGAGCACGACTGCAAGACGTATGCGGACATGGTACGCAAGCAACGTCCTCTCCGGTATGAGGGCGCCTATGTCTGGCAGAGCCCGGCTCCCATCGACAAGGATGGTCAGGGCGTGCCATGGAGGAATCTGAGTTACGTGCTCAACATGGCCGAGGTCGAAGTCGAGATCGCCACAGGCAAGGTGAACGTGCTCAAGATGACGTCGGTCGTCGATGCCGGCGTCATTCACAATCCCCTCGCCGTCGAGGGCCAATGTGAGGGCGGGATGAACATGGGCGCCGGCTTCGCGTTGTGGGAAGCGTTCGAGCCCGGCCAGACCGATTCGCTGCTGGCGGGCGGCATCCCGAACTTCGTCAACTCGCCGAAGACCGAATGTCACTACACCGAGACGTTCAGGGTGGGTGGCGCGCTTGGCGGTGTCGGTCTTGGAGAAACCGTCATGTTCGGCGCACCGCCTGCCATCCTCAACGCCATCTACGATGCCTCCGGCGCCAGAATGTTCGACGTGCCGGCCACGCCCGAGAGAGTGCTGGCTGCGTTGGCCAGGGGATGAGGGAAGCGCGGAACCCAGCAGCTCGCCACAGGTATAGTAGGGATCTTGGAGTGTGTGCCGATGGCAAGTGATGCGTTCAGCGAACTGGAATGGCGTGGGCTGGTGGCCGATTCGACCGAAGGGTTGCGCGATGTGCTGTCGCGCGACCACGTCACGCTCTATATCGGATTCGACCCCACCGCGGCCAGCCTTCACGTCGGGTCGCTGCTGCCGATGATGGCGCTTGCCCGCATGCAGCGATGCGGGCACCACCCGATTGCGATTGTCGGCGGCGGCACCGGGATGATTGGCGATCCGAGCGGCAAGACGGCCGAACGGCAACTCCTGAGCATCGAGCAGATCGACGCCAATCTCGAGGGCATTCGCGCGCAACTCTCCAAGGTGCTTGACTTCGACGCGCCCGCAAACCCGGCGCGCATCGTGAACAACGCCGACTGGCTGCGGAAGCTCGATTTGCTGGGCTTTCTGCGCGATATCGGGAAGTACTTCACCGTCAACTACATGCTCGCCAAAGAGTCGGTCAAGCGCCGCCTCGAGTCGGAGGACGGGATTTCGTACACCGAGTTCAGCTACTTGATGCTGCAGTCGTACGACTTTCTGGAACTGTTCGACCGCTACAAATGCACGTTGCAGATGGGCGGCACCGACCAGTGGGGCAACATCACCGCCGGCTGCGATCTGATCCGGCGCCTGCGGGCAGGCAAGGCTCACGGCCTGGTGATGCCGCTGGTGACGACCGCGTCGGGGGTGAAATTCGGGAAGACCGAAGCGGGCGCTGTCTGGCTCGATCCCGGGCTGACGTCGCCGTTCAAGTTCTATCAGTTCTGGCTCAACACCGACGATCGGGATGCGGTCAGATACCTGAAGTTCTTCACCTTCCTCGGCCGGGACCAGATTGCGGCGCTCGACGCGACGGTGGCGGCCGCTCCCGAAAAGCGAGAGGCTCAGCGCGTGCTGGCGCGCGAGGTGACGCGGACGGTTCACGGGCAGGATGCGGTCGATCGCGCCGAACATGCGTCGGGGCTGTTGTTTGGCGAGCGGATCGCCGAACTGGACGCCGACGACATCATCGCGGTGTTCGACGACGTGCCGTCGACGGAGATGGAGGCGGCCGCATTCGGATCCGAAGGGGTGGCGATTGCGGATCTGCTGGTCGCGACCAAGCTGGCGAGCTCCAAGGGCGAGGCGATGCGTCTGGTCAAGGGGGGTGGGGTTTCCGTCAACAACCGCCGGCTTGCTGATGAGCGCGCGCGACTTCGGGTGGCGGATTCGATCGCAGGGCGGGTGTTCGTGCTGCGCAAAGGGGCCCGGCAGTATCACATTGTCCGCATCGTCGGGGTCTGATTGTCTGTGCGGGAACACCCACACTCCAGACGATGGTGTGGGCGGGTTCGTTCTGCGGCTTGACATTTCCCCTGGGCTTGACTAGTATTGAAAGTCCGCCGGTTGGCAATTACGTCAACCGTGCTTCCTGTGCCCGCGAGGGCGCGATGGTTGCCCGAGAACGTTTCAGGGCGGCCAGCTACCACCCCCAGCTGACGATGGCGTCAGGCTCTTTGCAGGGCCGGTTATTTTGTCGGCCGCAAAATGGGGGGTTGACAAGTCAACCAGGTGGTAGTAGTATTGGAAGGTTCCCCTAAATGAGCTGCGAAAGCGGCCATCGCGGGGGGACGGCGTCGGTTCTTTGAAAACTAGATAGCGCGCGAAGATACAAACCAATGAGTATCAGCCGCATCGGGACTTTCTGGCTTTCGGGCTGGAACAGCCGATGCACAATAGATAGTTAAGAGAACAACGCCAGAGCTAATCAACTTTGGTTAAATCTCGCTGGTGTTCCGCAAGGGGCGCTGGCAACGCATTTAACATGAGAGTTTGATCCTGGCTCAGAATCAACGCTGGCGGCGTGCCTAACACATGCAAGTCGAACGCGAAAGGGGCTTCGGCCCTGAGTAGAGTGGCAGACGGGTGAGTAACGCGTGGGTGACCTACCCTTGAGCGGGGGATAACGTTCCGAAAGGGACGCTAATACCGCATGACATCCTGTCCTTGGACGGATGGTGATCAAAGCCGGGGACCGTAAGGCCTGGCACTCGAGGAGGGGCCCGCGTCCGATTAGCTAGTTGGTGAGGTAACGGCTCACCAAGGCTTCGATCGGTAGCCGGCCTGAGAGGGCGGACGGCCACACTGGGACTGAGACACGGCCCAGACTCCTACGGGAGGCAGCAGTGGGGAATTGTTCGCAATGGGCGCAAGCCTGACGACGCAACGCCGCGTGGAGGATGAAGACCTTCGGGTCGTAAACTCCTTTCGACCGAGAAGAATGGCTCTCGACCTAATACGTCGAGAGCATGACGGTACCGAGGGAAGAAGCCCCGGCTAACTCCGTGCCAGCAGCCGCGGTAATACGGGGGGGGCAAGCGTTGTTCGGAATTACTGGGCGTAAAGGGCTCGTAGGCGGCCAACTAAGTCAGACGTGAAATCCCTCGGCTTAACCGGGGAACTGCGTGTGATACTGGATGGCTTGAGATCGGGAGAGGGATGCGGAATTCCAGGTGTAGCGGTGAAATGCGTAGATATCTGGAGGAACACCGGTGGCGAAGGCGGCGTTCTGGACTGCAACTGACACTGAGGAACGAAAGCCAGGGGAGCAAACGGGATTAGATACCCCGGTAGTCCTGGCCCTAAACGATGAATGCTTGGTGTAACGGGTATCGATCCCTGTCGTGCCGAAGCTAACGCATTAAGCATTCCGCCTGGGGAGTACGGTCGCAAGGCTGAAACTCAAAGGAATTGACGGGGGCC
>JBAXOX010000021.1:0-54673 GCA_037133015.1 Acidobacteriota bacterium | reverse complement strand
CTCTACGCGTGTCAGGATCTCGAGTTCGACCGCGAGCACGGGCTTCGCTCGGTGCCGGAACGGTTTGGGATCGCCGCGTCGCTGACGATCTCGCGCTGGCTGCACGTGGTCACGGTGGGCTGCCTGGCCGGGCTCGCGTGGGTGGTGCCGCTGGGGGCGCTCTATCTGGGCGGGGTGGCCGGAGTGGCGGCGCTGCTGGCCTACGAGCAGTCGCTCGTGTCGGCGAGCGATTTGTCGCGTGTCAAATTGGCGTTCGACATGAACGGGTACGTCGGCATCCTGTATTTCATCACCACGGCCACGGCCATCTATGTCCATTGACGCGCACAGCCGCCCGCGAAGCTTCGTGGTTGCCATCTCGGGCGCCAGCGGGGCCTGTTATGCCGCCCGGACGGTGGCGGCGCTTCTGGAGCAAGGGTGCCAGCTCGACCTGGTGGTCACCGATTTCGGCCGGCGCCTGCTGCGCGACGAACTCGGCGTTGACGCCGCGGTCGAGACGCTGATGCCGTTTCTGGAGGCGAAGTACGGCGAGCAGGTGAGGCGAGGCCGGTACACGCTGCACAGCAACCGCGATCTAGGCGCGACCATTGCCAGCGGCAGCCGGACCACCGACGGCATGGTGATCGTGCCGTGCTCGATGAAGACGCTGGCCGGCGTGGCCAACGGCCTGTCGCGCACACTGGTCGAACGGGCGGCCGACGTGATGCTGAAGGAACGAAAGCCGCTGCTGCTGGTGCCGCGCGAAACCCCGATGAGTCTGCCCCAGTTGCGCAACATGGTGCTGTGCGCCGAGGCCGGCGCGGTGCTGGTGCCGGCGATGCCCGCCTTCTATCAAGGACCCAAGACGCTGGATGATCTGGCCGACTTCATGGCCGGCAAGATCCTGTCGCTGCTGGGCGTGGAGCATCAGCTCTATCCCTTGTGGTCGGGCCAGGTCGAGCGGTGAGTCCGGATGCGCCCGATCTGGGCCTGGACAAGGCGCCCGCGCGCATCAGCGGGATGTTCGACGCGATCGCGCATCGCTACGATCTGCTCAATCACGTCCTGAGTGGCGGATGCGATGCGTACTGGCGCTGGAAAGCGATCGCCGCGCTCGGCCTGTGCGGTGGCGAGACCGTGCTCGACCTGTGTTCCGGGACCGCGGACCTGGCGATCGCGGCCATGCGGGGGCCGCGCGGTGCGGCGCGGGTGGTGGGGCTGGACTTTTCGAGCGGCATGCTTCGCTACGGCGCGCGCAAACTCGAGCGTCGTGGGCTGGCCAAGCAGATATGGCTGACGCAGGCCGACGCGATGCGGTTGCCGATCCGGTCCGATTCCATCGACGCGGCGACCGTCGCGTTCGGCATTCGAAACGTCGAATCGCCGGCCGTCGTATTTCAAGATGTGTTGCGGGTACTGCGCCCGGGCGGGCGGTTTGCGATTCTGGAGTTCGCGCTGCCGCCGAGGGCCATCATCCGCCAGGTGTACATGGCGTATTTCCGGCACGTGCTGCCGCGAGTGGGCCGGCTGCTCTCCGGGCATACCTCGGCGTACAGTTACCTGCCGGCCTCGGTGAGCACGTTTCCGGAACCCGCGGTGATGAGGGCCGCTTTGGAGCGCGAAGGATTTATTGACGTGAGAGCCGTCCAATTGACCATGGGCGTCGTCTATCTGTACAGCGCCGCGAAGCGCCTTGATCGCTAGAACCGTGTCGGTCCTGCCTTAGCGGGCCGTGCCCAAGGGCCTCGCCCCCGGATGTTATAATCGACGTAAGTCACTGATGCATTTCAATTTCGACGACAGACACCCCGATGTTTCCGGCATGGATCGCGCCATGTCGTGGCGCGAGGGAGTCCTGTTGTCGCTCGTGCTGCATCTGGCGGGCACCATTCTGCTGCTGCTGGCGCCGCAGTTGTTTCCGGTGGGGAAACCCGATGCCAGCGAAGTCGAACAGAAGATGGCGCTGATGCGTCAGCGCGAGAACGACGCCCGCCGGTTCGTGTTCGTCCAGCCGCGCGCCGAGTTCAACGCGAAACAGAAACCCAAGGGCATGGATTTATCCGATCGGGATCGCGCCACGCAGTCGCCGGAGCGCGCGCCGAATCCGATGAACCTGCAGCCGTTCTCGAAGGGCAACACGCAGGAACGGATCGACCAGCCCGCGCCGCCGACCTCGCAGTCGCAGGCCGCGCCGGATCCGAGCAGTCCGGGGCAGCCGGCGCCGGGGCCACCTGGACCGAAGGTGCAGGACGACTCGGTGTTGCGTGGGCTCACCGGGCCCGAGCCGCTTCCCAGGGCCGGGGCTGGAGGCACGGAGGGCGATCGGCTTGGCGACGCCATCCGCAACGCCCAGCGGTACGCACCGCCCCAGATCTTCGACAATTCGCAGGGCGGGGGCCAGTTCGGTTCGGCGCTGCAGTTCGATACCAAAGGGGTCGAATTCGGACCGTGGGTGCGACGGTTTATCGCGCAGATCAAACGGAACTGGTTTATTCCGTACGCGGCGATGGCGCTCAAGGGGCATGTGGTCGTCACCTTCGTGGTGCACAAAGACGGCAGCATCACCGAGTTGGGCGTGGCAGCGCCGAGCGGGGTGGATGCGTTCAATAATTCGTCGTTCAACGCGATCGCGTCCTCGAACCCCACCCAGCCGTTGCCGCCGGAATACCCCGACGAGAAGGCGCGCTTCACGATTACCTTCTATTACAACGAACCGCCGCCGGACCGCTGATGGCGCTGCCGACTCGAACCCAACAGCTCGGATGGATCGTGCTGCTGACCCTTCTGGTCGCGTGCGTCCTGCTCCGCGCGTTCGGCTGGCTGTGAGTCGCGGTGCCGCCGGAACGGGACGCATCGTGGCGGCGGTGCTGGGTCCGACCGCCAGCGGCAAGAGCGCGCTCGGCATCGCGCTGGCGAAGCGGTTCGATGGCGAGATCATCAACTGCGATTCCACCGCCGTGTATCAGGGTTTCGACATTGGCACCGACAAGGTCCGTCCATCCGATCAGCAGGGCGTGCCCCATCACCTGATCGGCGTGGTGGCCCCGACCTTCGAATACACCGCGGCCGACTTTGCCCGGGACGCCATGCAGGCGATCGAACAGATTCGGGACCGGGGGCGCCTGCCGATTCTGGTGGGCGGCACGGGGTTCTACTATCGGGCGCTGGTGCGCGGCCTGTTTCCAGGGCCGGCGCGCGATCCGGACATCCGAGCGCGACTCGAGCGCATCGCCGGCTCGCGCGGCGTCGAACGCCTGCACCGCTGGCTGGCGCGCATCGATCCGCCATCGGCGGTCCGCATCCAGGCGCGCGATCTGGTTCGGGTGATTCGCGCGCTCGAGGTGTACCTCAAGAGCGGACGATCGCTCACCGACCACTTCGCCGACACGCGCGCCCCGCTCGACGGGTGGATGGTGGCGGGTGTGGCCGTGGCTCCGCCGTGGAACCAGATCACCGATCGGATTGCGCACCGGGTCGACGATCAGTTCGCGCGCGGCATCGTGGCCGAAGTGCGGCAGGCGCTGGCCGACGGGGTGCCCGAGACCGCGCGGCCGTTCACCGGCTACGTCTATCGGCGTGTGCTCGAACACGTCCGTGACGAGCGCGACGAGGCCTCGACACGCGAGTTGATCGTGCGCGAGAATCGTCACTATGCGCGACGGCAGTTGATCTGGTTTCGTAAAGAGCCTAATCTAGTGTGGATTCACAGGGCTGGGGAGCGAGACGAGTCAATCGACGACGCCGAGCGCGCGCTCAAGGCGCGGCTCGGACCCTTCTCGACCTCCGGTCCGCTTGCCGAGCAGGCCACGCATGACCCAGTTTGCCGAGACGAAGGCGCAGGCGGTTCCTGATGTACAGGACGGCTTTCTCAACATCGCGCGGCGCAGCCGCGTCACGGTGCGGTTTCTCCTGATGGACGGCACCGCCATCGACGCGCGGGTCAAGAACTACGATCGGTTTGCCGTGATCGTCGAGCACGACGGCGCCGACACGATGATCTTCAAGCACGCGATCGCGTCGATTCGCGCGCCGCGGGCGACCAGCGCGACCGAGGCGCCCGCCGAGAGCTGATCGCGTCGGCCGGGCCGGCTCCATCACGCACACGGTCAGATCCATGTCCTTCCAACCGTTTCGTCGTGCCGTGGTGATCGTCATCGACAGCGTGGGTGTCGGCGAATTGCCCGATGCCGACGCCTACGGCGATGTTGGCAGCAACACGCTCGGTCACATCGCCGAGCGATATCCGCTCCAGATCCCGCACCTGATTCGCCTCGGCCTGTCATGCATCGTTCCTCTGGCGGGACACGCCCGCCCCGCGTCGCCCGAGGCGGCCTACGGCCGCATGGCCGAGCGATCGCCGGGCAAGGACTCGGTCACCGGCCACTGGGAGTTGATGGGGATCGTGCTGGATCGGCCGTTCCCCACGTTTCCGCTTGGGTTTCCTTCCGACGCGGTGCGCGAGTTCGAGCGGCGCATCGGCCGTCTGACCCTGGGGAACACCGTCGCCTCGGGCACGCAGATCCTCGACGACCTCGGCCCCGAACACATCCGGACGGGCCGACCCATCGTCTACACGTCGGCCGACAGCGTGTTCCAGGTGGCGGCGCACGAAGATGTGATTCCGGTGCCCGAGTTGTACCGCATCTGCGAAATCGGGTACCAGATGTTCTGCGAGGGCATGGGCGTGGGGCGTGTCATCGCGCGGCCGTTCGTCGGGGCACCAGGGCATTTCGCCCGCACGCCGAATCGCCACGACTATGCGGTGCCGCCGCGCGAACCCACGTTGCTGGATTACGTGTCCCAACGCGGCATCCCGGTGCTGGCCATCGGCAAGATCCGCGATTTGTTTGCCGGGCACGGCATCACCGAGTCGATCCACACCCGGTCAGATACCGATGGCATGGACCAGGTCGATCGCGCGGTAGCGTCGGCGGCAGACGGTTTGATTTTTGCCAACCTCGTGGATTTCGACACGCAGTACGGGCATCGCAACGATACGGCGGGGTACGCCGCGAACCTCGAGCGATTCGACCAGCGCCTCGGATCGCTGTTGCCGCGCCTGCGCGCCGACGACGTCTTGATCATCACGGCGGACCACGGCAACGATCCGACTACGGTCAGCACCGATCACGCTCGCGAATACGTCCCGGTGCTGGCGTACGGCGCAGGCGTGCGGGGCGGCGTCGATCTCGGGACGCGCGAGACGTTTGCCGACCTCGGTCAGACGCTCGCGTCGGTGTTCGACGTGGGGCCGCTGAAGCACGGCCTGAGTTTTCTGCCCCAGCTGGTCTCGACCGGCCGGTAACGGCAAGGGAGTCGCTGTGCCGACGATTCGCGAAGTGCTCGAAGCGCGAGAAGCGCGCATGCTGGCCCCGCAGGCGGCCCGAAGCACTGCGACACGAGGCCGGCTGCGTCCCGAACCCGAGGACGACATTCGTCCCGCCTTTCAGCGCGACCGCGACCGCATTCTGCACAGCAAGGCGTTTCGCCGGCTCAAGCACAAAACGCAGGTGTTCTTCGCCCCGACCGGCGATCATTACCGGACCAGGCTGACGCACACCCTCGAGGTGTCGCAGATTGCCAGGACGATCGCCAAGTCGCTGGCGCTGCACGAGGAACTGACCGAGGCGATCGCGCTCGGTCACGATTTGGGCCACACCCCCTTCGGCCATCAGGGCGAGCGCGTGCTGGCCGGACTGATGCCCGGGGGATTCGAACACTACCACCAGAGCTTGCGCGTGGTGGACGTGCTCGAGCGCGACGGGGCCGGCTTGAACCTGACCACCGAAGTGCGCGACGGGATCTCCAAGCATTCGAAGGGAAAGCGCGGCGCGCCCATCGGCCCGGACGTGCCGGTTCGCGCGACGACGCTCGAGGGGCAGATCGTACGGGTCGCGGATCTGATCGCCTACGTCAACCATGACATCGACGATGCGGTTCGCGCCGGCATCCTGGCGATCGAGACGCTGCCGGCGGGGCCGGTCGACGTGCTTGGCCTGACCCACTCCGGGCGGATCGGTCGCATGGTGTCCGACGTCGTCTCCTCCACCCTCGACGGGGGGCTGGCCGACGTCCGGATGACCGAGCCGGTGCTGCGGGCCCTGCTCGACCTGCGGGGCTTTCTGTTCGAAACGGTGTACGAAAATCAGATCTCGACCAACGAATTCAAGAAGGCGGCGGGCATTCTGGGCGGCCTGTGGGAAAAGGTGCGAGACGAGCCGCTGCGGTTCCTCGAGCGGCGGACCCTGGACCACGAGGGGCTCGACGCGGCGGCGCGCGACTTTCTGGCGGGGATGACCGACCGGTACGCCGTGGCGTTGTACGAGCACCTGTTTATCCCCAAGGCCTGGGTCGAACTGGCGGGCCGGTGGGACGGCCGGGTGGAATAAATGCGATCATGTAGTGTGCGCCTCCGAGGTGAATTGCCAGACGTCGTCGTCGGTGCGTGGTATAATCGGAGGTCTGTGCCTATCCCGGAAGTCGCGACAGATGAGTGACTTGCTGCTGGATGTCAGCCAGGTGCGCGAGGCGCAGGTCCGGATCGAGCGGGCCGTGCCGGCCGACGCGCTGGCCAACGATGCGGAGGTGTTCACGGTCGGCGGACCGGTTCGCCTGACGTTTACCGTTGACAAGGATCGGCAGCAGTATCGGTTGAAAGGCACCGTGACGGCGGCGCTCGGCTTCGAGTGCAGCCGGTGCCTGGTTGGCTTCGAACTGCCGGTGGACGAGCGGTTCGACGTGCTCTATCGGCCCCATGCCGAGGCGAAAACGGGTGGGGAGGTGGAAATCGAGGATGATGACCTGTCCACCGCGTACTATCGCGACCAGGTGATCGATTTGGGGCAGTTGGTGATGGAGCAGTTTTTCATGGTGACACCCATGAAGCCGCTCTGCCGCGAGGACTGTCGGGGCCTCTGTTCGATGTGCGGCACGAACCTCAATGCGAGTACGTGCGCGTGCGCCGAACATTGGGAAGATCCCCGATTGGCGGTTCTCCGGGCGATCAAGAAGGACACGTAGTCATGCCGAATCCGAAACGACGACACTCCAAGCAGCGGACCGCGAAGCGCCGGACGCACGACGCTCTCAAGCCGGCATCGCTCGGGCAGTGCCCGCAGTGCCACGAGGCCAAGGCCCCGCACCAGATTTGCGCGCATTGCGGCTTCTATCGTGGCCGGCAGGTTCGCGAGGTCGAAGAAACCTAGGCCTCATGCGGGTTGCCGTTGACGCCATGGGGGGCGACCGCGCTCCCCGCGTGGTCGTGGAGGGGGCCGTGGCCGCCGTCCGCGCAGCGGGCGTCGGCGTGACACTGGTCGGACCCCTCGAGTTGCTGCGCGCGGAACTGGAACGGTACCCCGGCGCGTCGGACCTCGATATTGGCATCGTGTCGGCAGCCGACGTGGTCGGCATGGCCGAGTCGCCCGCCCGCGCACTCCGGCGCAAGCCTCAGGCCTCCATCAAGATCGCCGCCGAACTGGTGGCAAACGGGGAAGCCGGCGCGCTCTTCAGCGCGGGCAACACTGGCGCCACCGTGCTCGCCGCCTACACGGCACTGGGGTTGCTCGACGGGGCCGAACGGCCCGCGCTGGCCGCGACCCTGCCCAGCCGGTCGGGCGCGTCGGTCCTGCTCGATGTCGGGGCCAACGCCAACTGCCGGCCGCGCCACCTGCTCACCTTCGGCATCATGGGGGCGGTATTCGCCCGGGTCGGGCTCGGGACCTCTGACCCGCGCGTCGGGCTGCTGTCGATTGGCGAGGAGGAAATCAAGGGCAACGCCCTCACGCGCGAGGCCCACGCGCTGCTCAAGGCCAGCCGATTGCAGTTTATCGGGAACGTGGAAGCGCGCGACGTCTACTCGGGGGCGGCCGATGTCGTGGTGTGCGACGGGTTCACCGGCAACGTGGTGCTCAAGCTGTCTGAGGGCATCGTCGACATGATCGACGGCGTCTGCGAGGAGGCCGCGGCGGTTGACGGCGGGGCGTCGTCGCCCTCAGCGGTGGTCGAGGCGTTCGCACGGTTCCGGAGGCGCGTGGACTACTCGGAGTACGGCGGCGCGCCGTTGTTGGGCGTGGCCGGCGTCTGCGTCGTGGGGCACGGCCGGTCGTCGGAGAAGGCGGTGCGCAACGCCATCGTGATGGCGCACCGATTTGCCACCGACGGGCTGGTGCCTCGGATTGGTCAGGAGTTGTCGGTGTTGCGGGGGATCGCATCGTGATCGCATTTCTGTTTCCCGGACAGGGGTCGCAAAAAGTCGGCATGGGGCAGGCGTTTGCCGACGCCTTCCCGGTGTGCCGCGAGACGATGGCCGAAGCCGACGCGGCGCTGGGCGAAGACTTGAGCGGGTTGTGCTTTCGCGGGCCCGAGCAGCGCCTGGTGCTGACCGAAAATACCCAGCCCGCCATTCTGGCGGTGAGCGTGGCGATGGGCCGGTTGCTCGAGTCGAGGGGCATCCGTCCGGCGATGGTGGCGGGGCACAGCCTCGGCGAGTATTCGGCGCACGTGATGGCCGGCACGATCGGCTTTGGCGATGCGCTCAGAATCGTGCGACGCCGGGGCCGGCTGATGCAGGAGGCTGTGCCGGTCGGGCAAGGAGCGATGGCGGCCATCCTCGGCCTCGACGCCGAGGGCGTCTCGCTGGCGTGTGCCGAGGCGGCCGAGGGCGATGTGGTGAGCCCGGCGAATCTGAACGCGCCCGGCCAAATCGTGATTGCCGGATCGAAAGACGCCGTTGCCCGGGCCATCGTGCGGGCGAAGGCGAGAGGGGCCAGGCGGGCGATATCGTTGCCGGTGAGCGCGCCATTCCATTGCGCGCTGATGAAGCCGGCCCAGGATCGGCTCGCTCCAGACCTTCGGGCGCTGGCGGCGGCGGACCCGACGGTGCCGGTCGTCGCCAATGTCGATGCGGAGCCGAGACGAGACGCCCGGTCGGCGATCGAGGCGCTGGTGGCGCAGGTGTCGTCACCGGTTCGCTGGGAAGCGGTGATGCGACGGCTTGCATCCGAAGGCGTCCGCAAGTATGTTGAAGTGGGTCCGGGGACGGTGTTGACGGGCTTGGGACAGAAAATCTTGAAGGACGGCGTCTTTTTCACCCTCGAGGGTCCCGATGACGTCGACCAGGCCGTGGCGGGTCTGGCGGGGTAGCCGGGGCGTACGATGATTGATTTGACCGGAAAAATCGCGCTCGTGACCGGTGGCGCCAGAGGCATCGGGCAGACCATCGCCGCGCAGTTGGCGCGCTGCGGCGCGACGGTGGTGGCGGCCGACGTGCTGGCGGTGCCGGCGCCGGGCCCGGCGGCCGAGGGCGGATCCGGCGCGATCGAATCTGCGCTGATGGATGTGACCGATGCGGCGGGTGTGGACGCGACGGTGGGCGAGATCATTGCGCGGCACGGGCGCATCGACATCCTGGTGAACAACGCCGGCATTACCCGGGATCAGCTGCTGATGCGGATGAAGCGGGACGACTGGGACCGCGTGCTTGCGGTGAATCTGACGGGCGCCTTCATCTGTTCTCAGGCTGTGCTGCGGCCGATGATGAGGCAGCGCAGCGGCCGGATCATCAGCATCAGCTCGGTGGTGGGCCAGATGGGCAATGCCGGGCAGTCGAACTACGCGGCGTCGAAGGCCGGGCTGATTGGCTTCAGCAAAGCGCTGGCGCGCGAAGCGGCGTCGCGCCACGTCACGGTCAATGTGGTCGCGCCGGGCCTGATCGATACGGATATGACGCGGGCGCTGACGCCCGACACGCAGAGTGAGTGGCTCAAGGCGGTGCCGCTCGGGCGTTTCGGGACGTCGGACGACATCGCGTCGGCGGTGTGTTTCCTGGCCTCGAACGAGGCTTCGTACATTACGGGGCAGGTCCTTGCCGTCAACGGCGGGATGTATACGTAGGAGGGTGCATGTCTGCGGTTGCTGACAAGGTCAAGAAGATCATCGTGGATCAGTTGGGTGTCGACGAAGAAGAAGTGACGCAGGACGCGTCGTTCGTGGACGATCTGGGGGCCGACTCGCTCGACACGGTCGAGTTGGTGATGGCGTTCGAAGAAGAGTTCGGGATCGAGATCCCGGACGAGGACGCCGAAAAGATCACCCGCGTGAAGGAAGCCGTCGATTACATCGAAGCCCACTCGAAAAAGAAATAGTCGGGCATCCCGACGGAGGCTCAGGTGAACAGGCGCGTTGTCGTGACGGGCGTCGGGTTGGTGTCGCCGCTTGGCGTCGGCACCGAGGCGACATGGGCGGGGCTCTGCGCGGGCCGCAGCGGGGCGGGGCGCATCACGAAGTTCGATCCCACGGCCTTCGCCGCGCAGATCGCCCACGAAGTCAAGCTGTTCGACCCGTTGCAGTTCGTGGAGAAGAAGGACGTCAAGAAGATGGACGCCTTCATCCACTACGCGATTGCGGCGTCGCAAATGGCGGTGACCGATTCCGCGCTGGTCATCGGGCCCGACAACGCGACGCGCGTGGGCGTCTTCATCGCCTCCGGGATCGGCGGGTTCGGCACCATCGAGCGCGAGCACAAAGCGATGCTCGAAGGCGGGCCGAGGCGGATCTCGCCGTTTTTCATTCCCGCGTCCATCATCAACCTGGCGTCCGGCCAGGTGTCGATCCGGCTGGGAGCCAAGGGCCCGAATCTGGCGACCTGCACGGCGTGTTCCGCCTCGGCGCACGCCATTGGCGACGCGTACGAAATCATCAGGCGCAGCGCGGCCGACGTGATGATTGTCGGCGGATCCGAGGCGGCCATCACGCCGATGGGCGTCGGGGGCTTCGCCGCGATGCGCGCCCTCTCGACGCGCAACGACGAACCGGAGCGGGCCAGCCGCCCGTTCGACAAGGACCGCGACGGATTCGTGATTGGCGAAGGCGCCGGCGTGCTGGTGGTGGAAGATCTCGAGCACGCGCGCCGCCGCGGCGCCACCGTGTATGCCGAAATCGTCGGGTACGGCGCGACCGCCGACGCATTCCACATCACCGCGCCCTCCGAGGACGGCGACGGCGCCGTGCGGGCGATGGACGCCGCGATTCGCTCGGCCGGCATCCTGCCCTCCGAAGTCAATTACATCAACGCGCACGGCACCTCCACCCCGTTCAACGACAAGCTCGAGACGCTCGCCATCAAGACGCTGTTCGGCGACCATGCGAAACAGCTTGCCGTCTCGTCGACCAAGTCGATGACCGGCCACCTGCTCGGCGCGTCGGGCGGCCTGGAAGCGGGCATTACGGCGCTGGCCATCCGCCACCAGATCATCCCGCCCACCATCAACCTGGACACGCCGGATCCGGCGTGCGATCTCGATTACGTGCCCTGGACGTCACGCGTTGCCCCGATCACCTACGCCCTGTCGAACTCGTTCGGGTTCGGCGGCACCAACGCCGCCATCCTGATGCGCCGCTTCGACGGCTGATTTTTCCGAGGTCATGTCCGCATGAAGATCGCGGTCTGCATCAAACAGGTTCCGACGCGCGACTGGCAGCCGCGCGCCAACGAGGACCGCACGTGGGTGCGGGATCAGGATGCGTCGTTCGAACTGAACGAACCCGACGCGTACGCGCTCGAAGAGGGATTGCGCCTCAAGGAAAAACACGGAGGCGAGGTGGTGGTGTGCTCGGCGGGGCCGGCGCGCGTGGCGCAGGCCCTGCGCGAGGCGCTGGCGCGGGGCGCTGATCGGGCGATTCACGTCGAAGACGACGCGCTGGCGCAGGGCGACGCGTTTGCGGTGGCCGGGGCGCTCGCCTTCGCGATGCGCGACGAGCAGTTCGACCTGGTGCTGACCGGCCTGCAGTCCGACGACCAGGGATTCGCGCAGACCGGCGTCGTGCTTGCCGGGACGCTCGGCATCGCGTCGGCGACGATCATCATGGAGGTGGATGTCCGACCCGGAGCCGTGCGGGTCAAACGCGAGCTCGAGGGCGGGTGGTTCCAGTTCGTCACGCTGCCGCTGCCCGCGGTGCTCACGATTCAGAGTGGCATCAACCAGTTGCGCTACGCGACGCTCAAGGGCATCATGTCGGCCAAGAAAAAGGAGATTCGCAAGGTGGCGCCGCCCGCCGGCGTGCCTTCGCGCCAGCGCATCATCAGCCTGTACGTGCCGGAGAAGAAGAAGCGCACCCAGATGCTCGCGGGCACCGCGGCCGAGGCCGCCGGCCAACTGATTACGAAGCTGCGAGACGAAGCGCGGGTGATTTCATGATCCTCGTCATTGCCGAACAGCAGCAGGGCACGCTGAACCGGTCGAGCCTCGAAACCGTAGCCGCCGCTCAGCAGACCGGCGCAGACGTCACGGTGGCCGTGCTCGGCGCGGATGTGTCGATGGTGACGCCGGCGCTGGCGCTGGCGAAGGTGTCCGAGGTGATCGCGGTTCAGGCGCCCGCGCTCGAGGCCTACACGCTCGACGGGTTCGTGGCGGCGCTGGTGCAGGTGGTGCAGGCCGAAAAGCCGGATCACGTCTTTCTGCCCCATACGTATCAGACGCGCGACTTCGCACCGGCGCTGGCCGTCGCGCTGGGGATGGCGCTGGTGACCGATTGCGTGGCGGCGCGGTGGCAGGACGGGGCCCTTGTCGCCGTGCGGCCGATGTTCCAGGGGCGCCTGTACGCCGACGTCGCGCCAACCGGCGCCGCGCTGGTGACGTTTCAGATCGGGGCGGTGCGCGCCGACAGTCTGGTGCCCGGCGCGACGCCGGCGCCGATTCGAATCGCGACGATCGCGATCGACGCCTCCGCCATTCGACAACAGCCCGAAGCACCGTTCCGCGAGGCGAAACAGGCCGTCGATCTCACGCAGGCCGAGCGCATCGTGTCGGTGGGGCGCGGCATCAAGGATCAGGACAAGATCGAGCTGGCCCGACAGCTGGCGTCCGCGATGGGAGCCGAACTCGGAGCATCGCGCCCCATTTGCGACGCCGGCTGGCTGCCGATGGACCGGCAGGTCGGCAGCTCGGGCCAGACGGTAGCGCCGAAGCTGTACCTCGCGTTGGGCATCTCGGGCGCGATTCAGCACCTGGTCGGCATGAAGGGCGCCCGGACTATCGTGGCCATCAACAAGGACCCCGAGGCGCCGATCTTCGAAGTCGCCGACTACGGGATTGTCGGCGACCTGTTCGAGATCGTGCCCGCGCTCATCAAGGAGTTGCAGGGCTAGTGCACCCCGTCGAGGTCTGGCTCTTCCGGATCGTCGTCTTGGCGTTTGCGGCAGCCTTCGCGGCCCAGATCGCCACACGGCTCCGGTTGTTTCTCCGCGCGTCCAACAACCTTCGCGTTCCCGACGGCGAGTCCGGCGTCCGACTCTGGCGCGTGGTGCGCGAAGTCGTCTTCCAGTCGAGAACCATCGCCGAACGCCCGCTCGTGGGTCTGGCGCACCTGGGTGTGTTCTGGGGATTCTGCGCCTTCGCGCTGTTCACCGGTGTCGAGTTTCTGCGCGGGCTGGGCGGACCAGACCTCACCAGGACAGAGTGGTTCGGCACCTATGCCCTCGTGCTGGTGCCATTCGCCTTCGCCGTGCTGGTCGGGATCTCCGGCCTGATCGTCCGCCGCGTGTTCGTGCGGCCCCCTGCGCTGGGCGATCACCTGTCGAAGGAATCCGTGTTGATCGGGTTCTTTATTCTCACCCTGATGGTGACCTTCCTGCTCGACTTCGTGCTCGCCGAGGGCACGGGCGCACGCATCAACTGGTGGGTGCACGCGCTGGTGATTCTCAGTTTCATGGCGGTGATTCCCGGGTCGAAGCATTTCCACCTGCTCGTGTCGCCGCTCACCGTGTACCTGCGGTCGAGCACACTGGGCACGGTGCCCAATCTCGACTTTGAACGGGAGCAGGTCGGTCTCGAGACACTGAAGGATGTGGAGCGCAAGCAAGTGCTCGATGCCTTCACGTGTGTGGAGTGCGGACGGTGCCAGGATAATTGTCCGGCTCACGCCACCGGGAAGCGCCTGAACCCGAAGACCCTGATCCTCCAGAACGAAGACGCGCTGCTGGCGGGCAATCTCGACGTGAAACTGGCGGAGGTCTTCGACGCGTCGGTGCTGTGGCAGTGCACCACGTGCGGCGCGTGCGAGAACCAGTGCCCGGTTGGCGTGGAGCATCTGCCGCTGGTCGTCGGTGCCCGCCGCGGCCTCGTGTCGAATGGTGACGCGCCGGACGCGTTGGGCGCGGTCTACAACCACCTCGAGCGGCGGGGCAACATCTGGGGCCTTGGCGCCGACCTGCGGCAGAAGTTCGTGCAGTCGGCGGGCCTGGAGATCTTCGACGCGACCAGGCACCAGTACCTGATGTGGCTCGGGTGTGCGGGGGCGTTCGAAGCCGATTTCCAGAAGAGCCTGCGATCGCTCTTCGAAATTTTGCGTTCGCGGGGCGTCACCTTTGGCGTGCTGGCCCGGGAGCGGTGCACCGGCGACGTCGCCAAACGGACCGGGAACGAATATCAGTTTCAGGAACTGGCGCGCGCCAACATCGACGACTTCAAGGCGGCGGGCGTCACCCGGATCCTCACGTCGTGTCCGCACTGCCTGCGCACCATCGGCGTGGACTACAAAGAGTTCGGCTACGCCGTCGAGATTGTCCATTCGTCGGCGCTGGTGGCCGCTATCACCCGCGACGTCTCGGTGCCGGTCGCCGGAACGGTGACGTTCCACGATCCGTGTTACCTCGGCAGGTATAGCGGCATCACCGAGGAGCCCAGGGCGCTGCTGCAACGCTTCGGCGCGTCGGTTGCCGAACCTGTTCGCCACGGCGCCAACCCGTTCTGTTGCGGCGCGGGCGGAGGCCTGCTGTTCGAGGAGCACGAAGACGGCCGGCGGATCAGTCAGGAGCGCCTCGAGCAGCTGCTGTCGACCGGCGCCACAACCATCGTGACGGCCTGCCCGTTCTGCTCGATCATGCTGAAGGGCGCGCAGGCGTCGGCCAACTCGACGGCCGAGTTCGTCGACTTGATGACGTTTGTCGAAGGACGCCTGAAGACCGTCTCGTGAACACGCCGTCCTGGCAGGGCTCCCGGCTCAAGCGCGCCCAGGTCGCGGCGATTGCTGCCCTAGGCTATCCCCTCATCGCATTGCTGGGATGGACCCTGCGATGGCGGGTCGGCGGCCACGAACACTACGACGCCGTCGTGTCGGGGGGCCGCCAGCCGGTGCTCTGCCTGTGGCACGGCCGCATTCTTCCCGGCACCATCTTCCTCAAACGGCGGGGCATCGTCGTCCTCACGAGCCAGAACTTTGACGGCGAGTGGATTGCGCGCATCATCCAGCGATTCGGATTCGGGACGGCACGCGGATCGAGCTCGCGCAATGCGTCGGGCGCGCTCCGGCAGATGGTGCGCCAGATGCGCGCCGGGCATCCCACCGCGTTCACCGTCGATGGGCCGCGCGGGCCGGAGGGCGTCGCCAAGGCGGGCGCCGTCTGGCTGGCCATGGTGAGCCGATGCCCGATCGTGCCGTTTCACATCGAAGCGGACCGGTTCTGGACGCTTCGCAGCTGGGACCACGCGCAGATTCCCAAGCCGTTCAGCCGCGTCGCGTTCGTCGCGGGCGAGCCCTTAGACGTGCCGCGCGATTTGGACGCGGACGGCATCGAAGCCTGCCGGTTGCAGATCGAGGCCCGCCTGGGCCAACTGCGCGATCGAGCCAGAGGGCTGCTGGGCTCGGAGGCCTGATGGCGTTGGAGATTGTGACATCAGACCGCTGTGCGTGGCATCAGACCCCACCTGGACATCCCGAAAGCCCGGAACGTCACGACGTGATGTCGGCGACCGCCGCGCGGTGGCGCGACCGGGGCGTGCTGGTGGTCGATCCGGCGCCGGCGTCGCGTGCGCAGCTGTCGCGGGTCCACCACGAGGCGTACCTCGACCGGTTGTCGAACATGGCGGGCCAGGCGTTGATGCTGGATGCCGACACGTTTACCTCTCCCGAATCGTGGGAGGTCGCCACCGTGGCGGCCGGCGCGGCCCTCACCGCGGTGGACGCGGTGATCGGGGGGCGCGCGACGCATGCCGCGGCGCTGGTGCGGCCTCCAGGGCACCACGCCGAACCGGGTCGTGCGATGGGATTCTGTCTGCTCAACAACGTGGCGATCGCGGCGGCAGAGGCACTGGCCCGAGGCGTCGCCCGCGTGGCGGTTGTCGATTTCGACGTGCATCACGGCAACGGGACCCAGCGAGTCTTCTACGCCGATCCCCGCGTGCTGGTGATCTCGACCCATCAGTGGCCGTTTTACCCGGGAACGGGCCGCGTCTCCGAGGTCGGCGACGGGGCGGGCGAGGGCTTCACGGTCAACGTGCCCATCGAAGGCGGCGCCACAGACCGGGACTACGACGTGGTGTTTGACCACATCGTGGCGCCGGTGGTCGAGAGGTTCAGCCCCGAACTGATTCTGGTGTCGGCCGGATTCGACGCGCACGAACGCGACCCGTTGGGCGGGATGCGCATGACCGCCGCCGGATACGCCAACCTCGCGGCGCATCTGGTCGGGATGGCCGATCGGTCGGCGCGCGGGCGTCTGGTGATGGTGACCGAGGGCGGGTATCATCTGCCGTCGCTGTCGGAGTCGCTCGACGCGGTGATGGGCGTGCTGGGCGAAGCCGATGCTGGAAACCGGCACGCATGGCCTCGAGAAGCAGGTCAATCCGCCGTCCGCGGCCACGAGGCCGTCGCGCGGGTCCGCGCCGCTCAGTTCCCCTACTGGCGTGGACTATAATTCCAAGCGTATGACCGAGTATCAGCCGCAGACCATCGAGCAGAAGTGGCAGCAGCGCTGGGCAGACTCCCGGGCGTTCGAGGTGACCGAGGATCTGTCGAAACCGAAGTTCTACTGCCTGGAGATGTTTGCGTACCCGTCGGGGCACGCGCACGTCGGCCACGTCCGCAACTACATGATTGGCGACGTGATGGCGCGCACCAAGCGGATGCGCGGCTACAACGTCCTGCACCCGTTTGGATGGGACGCGTTCGGACTGCCGGCCGAGAACGCGGCCATCAAGCACGGCATTCATCCCGAAGCATCCACCCTGGCCAACATCGCCCACATGAAAGGGCAGTTGCGGCGCCTCGGTATCAGCTATGCCTGGGAGCGCGAGCTGGCCACCTGCCTGCCCGACTACTACAAGTGGAACCAGTGGCTCTTTATCCGGATGTTCGAGCGCGACCTCGCGTATCGCAAGCGCTCGTCGGTCAACTGGTGCCCGTCGTGCCAGACCGTGCTGGCCAACGAACAGGTGGTGGATGGCGGCTGCTGGCGTTGTTCCACGCTGGTGGCCACCCGTGACCTCGAGCAGTGGTTCCTGCGGATCACGCATTTCGCCGACGAATTGCTGCAGGCGATCGACGGCCTGACCAACTGGCCCGAGAAGGTCCTGACGATGCAGCGCAACTGGATCGGCAGGTCGGTTGGCACGCGGGTCCGCTTTCCGCTGGTCAGTCGTGGGGACCCGGGCGGATCGATCGACATCGAAGTGTTTACCACCCGCATCGACACGATCTTCGGCGCGACATTCGTGTTGCTGGCTCCCGAGCACGAACTGGTGGAACGCATGGCCGCCGAGTCGTCCGATCCGGCCGCGTTTCGGGCCGCCAACGACAGGTTCCGTCGGCAGGACCGGAGCGCGAGGCTTACGGGCGCGGTCGAGAAGGAAGGGTTCGACACCGGTCGGCTGGCGATCAACCCGTTTACCGGCGAACACGTGCCCATCTGGGTGGCCAACTTCGTGCTGGGTGAGTATGGCACCGGCGCGGTGATGGCCGTGCCCGCGCACGACCAGCGCGATTTCGAGTTTGCCACCAAATACAGGCTGCCGATTCGCGTCGTGATCCAGCCGGAAGGCGACGGGGTGGCGAGGCTCGACGCGGCCACGATGACCGCCGCGTATGACGAACCGGGGCGAGTGGTGGCCTCGGGCGAGTACGACGGACTCTGGTCGACCGACGCGATCGAGGTGATGGCCGGCAAGGCCGAGCGCCGCGCCGTTGGGCAGCGGACCGTGCAGTTCAGGCTGAAGGACTGGGGCATCTCCCGGCAGCGCTACTGGGGCACGCCCATTCCCATCGTCTACTGTGAGGCTTGCGGTCTCGTGCCGGTGCCCGACGATCAACTGCCGGTCGTGCTGCCCAGCGTGATCGAGTTCACCGGGAAGGGGAGTTCGCCGCTGGCGAACGTGCCCGACTTTGTCAACACGCCGTGTCCACGCTGTCAGAAGCCCGCGCGTCGCGAAACCGACACGATGGACACGTTCGTCGACTCGTCGTGGTACTTCTACCGGTTCTGTGACGCGCACAACGACCAGATGGCGTTCGATCCGGCGAAGGTCAAGTACTGGGGGCCGGTCGATTTCTACAGCGGAGGCGTCGAGCACGCCATCCTGCACCTGATCTACTCGCGCTTCTTCGCGCGGGTCTTCCGCGAACTCGGGATGGTCGATCACGGCGAGCCGTTCGCGCGCCTGCTCACGCAGGGGATGGTGCTCAAAGACGGCGCGGTGATGTCGAAGTCGAAGGGCAATGTGGTCGACCCCGACGACATGATCGCTCGCTACGGCGCCGATGCGTTGCGTCTCTACGTGATGTTCGTGGCGCCGCCCGAGAAAGAGGTCGAATGGAGCGACGCGGGGCTCGACGGGGCGTTCCGCTTCCTGATGCGGGTGTGGCGGTTCGTGCAGGCGTGGCTCGCACCGATGGCCGCCGCGACGCAGCCCGTCTCGCCGATCGCGCCGGGCGAGTTGACCGACGCCGAGCGGACCTTGCGACGCAAGACGCACGACACGATTCGCCGGGTGACCGTCGACCTCGATCCGCGCGTGCATCTCAACACCGCGGTGTCGGCGCTGATGGAACTGGTCAACGAGCTCTATCTGTTTGCCGAGCAGCACACCGCCGGCGGATGCGCGCGCAAACGGTCGGAGGAGGATGCCCCGGTCGTGGCTGAACGGCCGCAGACCGTCGCGGTGGTGTCGGAAGCCATCAACGCCCTGGTGCTGATGCTCTCGCCCTTTACGCCGCACATGGCCGAAGAACTGTGGGAGCAACTCGGGCATCCGGGCGGGATCGTCCACGCGGCGTGGCCGGCGTTCGACGCGGAGGTGGCCAAGGCCGATCAGGTCGTGGTGCCCGTCCAGGTGAATGGCAAACTTCGCGGCCGGATCACGGTGCCTGCCGACTGTTCCGAGGAAGACATCCGGGCCGAGGCCCTGGCCGATAGCGCGGTGGCGGCGTATATTCACGGCAAGACGGTGAAGAAGGTCATCGTCGCCAAAGGCAAACTTGTCAGCATCGTGGTGCAGTAGGAGTCCTGTGCGCACCTTTGTCACGATCGCGCTCGCTCTCGGACTGGCCGTGCAGGTCATCGCGTGCGGATACACGCTTGCGGGACGGGGCTCGTTCCTGCCGGCGTACATCAAGACGGTCGGCATCCCGGAGTTCACCAACGCGACACCGCACTACGAAGTGGAACAGCTGTTCACCGACAAGATCCGGTCGGAGCTGATCGGCCGGGGCAAGTACCAGGTGCTGCCGCAGGCCGTCGGCGTCGATGCCGTGCTCAAAGGATCCATCGTGAGCATGACGATTCTGCCGGCCAACTTCAATCAACAGCAGCAGGCGACGCGGTTCGTCATCACGATCACCACGTCGATCGAGTTGTTGGACGTCAAGACGAACAAGAACGTCTGGGAAAATCCGCGCATGGTGTTCCGCGAGGAATACGATCTGCCGTCCGATTTGCAGACCGGCGACCCGTCCGCTTTTTTCGGCCAGAGTTCGAACGCGCTGCAGCGCGTCGCGACCGACTTTGCCCGGACCGTGATTAGCTCCATTCTCGAAGCGTTCTAGGGAACAGGCCGATGACCGACGCCGGCGCCCAGCCGATTCCGGGAGTTCACCATCCGACCGCAGGCGCAGGGTGCGCGGCGCCTGCCTGTCTGGCGGCGAGGTAGGCCTCGATGGCCGAGAAGGCGGGGCTTCGCCTGTCTCCCGTGGCGTTCGAGCAGCAGGTGGCTGCCGGGCGCGTCCAGCCCGTCTATCTGCTGACGGGCCCTGATGACGAGGCCAAGTCGCGGCTGGTCGCTCGCCTGGTAGAGACCATCGACGAGGATTTCCGCGCGTTCAATGTCGATAAGATCTATCCGGCCGAGGCGCGCGACGAGGCACGCAAGCAGTTCTGGACGGTGATGCAACTGGTGCGGACGCTGCCGATGATGTCGGCCAGGCGCGTGATTATCGTCGCACAGGCCGAACGGTTGATGCCGATCTTCAAGCAGAGCGACGACGAGGCGCCCCGCGAGACGGTCGACAAGGCGGGCCGGAAGGGCAGGAAGGGGGCGCCGAAGGCCGCCGGCGACGCCGAACTCGAGGCGCTGGAGCAGTACCTGCTGTCTCCTTCGGCCGAGGCGACGCTGGTATGGGTGGCGGGCTCCGACCTCAAGCGCACGATCAAGCCGGTGCTGCTGCTCGAAAAATATGCGACCGTCGTCGATTGCAACCCGCTGTCGGAGTCGGGCGACGGCGCGGCCTGGGTGAAGGCGGAGGCGGACAAGGAGGGCGTGCGCATCGAGCCGGGAGCCGTGCGCCTGCTCGCCAGGCTGGCCGGCACCGATATCGGACGGCTCCGCGCCGAGTTCGAACGTGCCCTGCTGTTTGCGTCGGGAGAGGGTCTGATCACCGAACAGGCCGTGCGCGAGGTGGTGAGCGGCGAGACCACGCAGAATCCATGGGCCATGACCAACGCGATTGGCGATGGCGACGCGAGAGGCGCCTTGCGCGAACTCGCGCTCAAGTTCGATGCGGGCGAAGTGCCGGTGATGGTGCTCGGCCAGTTGGGCTGGTTCGTCCGGAACAAGCTCGCGTCCGCCAGGGTCGCTGGAGCGGTAGACGCGATGTTCCGAACCGACCTGGCGTTGAAGACGTCGCGAGGGGACTCGCGCGTGCTGCTCGAGCGGCTCGTCGTCGAGCTGTGCGGAGCCGGAGACCGGCGGAGGAACTAGGCCCTCCGCCCGGGCTACGCCTTCTTGGCGGCTGTCCCCACGGCAATCTTGGTCTGGAGGCGCGATTTGTACCGGGCGGCGGCGTTCTTGTGAATGACGCCTTTGGTGACCATCCGGTCGATCAGCGAAACGGTCGCCTTCAACTCGCCCTTGGCCTTCAGGAATTCGTCGTCATCGACAAACGCGCGGATCGCTCTGAGCGCGTTCCGCAGCTTGGAACGGAGTTGCCGGTTGTGTTCGCGGTGGACGACATTCTGACGGTGCGCTTTGAGCGCGGATGCATGACTGGCCACAGGACCCTCTGAAACTCTATACCCCACGGGCTGGCCCCATGCCGGCCCATGAACCACCAATCATAGCATTTCGCGCCAGCCGGAGCGAGCAGCAATCGCCGCTCCGCCAACCCCGTGAGAGGCAAGGGCTACAGAACAAGATGGGACGGGCCTACCGATTCTGTCGCTCGCCGATGCGAACGGCGACGGCCCGTTCCGTTTCGGCTGTGCAGTGGCGTGCGGGCGCGGGCAGCCCTGTGCGGCGCGACGCTGACGACCGGTGCGGCATCGTCTTTGCTCTCCCATGATGTGGAAGGCGCCCGGCACGACCGCCGGGTCGCACTGCTGGCACGGGCGAATCGCGAACACGATATGTTGCAAACCGAACTCGGACACGTCGACTCAGTGCTGGTGGCGCTCGAGCAGAAGCGGCCCGAGGTCGCCGCCCACTCCAGGCGTGTCTCCGAATTGTCGGTCCGGCTCGCGTCGCAGTACGGGTTCGACGCCTCCACCATCGAGACCATCAGGATGGGAGCGCTGCTGCATGACGTGGGCAAACTGCTGATCCCGCTCCGGATCCTCAACAAACCCGGCCGGCCCAATGCCCGCGAATGGCGCGAGCTGAAGATGCATCCGGAGCTGGGCGTGGAAATCGCCCACCGCTGCGGATTCGACGACGAGGTGTGTGCGATCGTGCTGTCGCATCACGAGCACTACGACGGGTCGGGATATCCGGACGGCGTCGGCAAAGAGCACATCCACTTCACCACGCGCATCGTCAATGTGATGGATAGCTTCGACGCCCTGACCAGCTCGCGCGACTACCGCGAGCGGCTCACCATCGACGCGGCCAAGGCGTTGATTGCCCGGGGCTCCGGAATGCGGCATTGCCCCTGGGCGGTGACTGGCCTGCTGGCCATGCCGGCGCCGATGCTGGCGGTCGAGTCTGCCGGAGTATCGAGCCCCTCGCGGCGGGCCACCGATCACGAGGCGGTGGCGCCCGAGCTGATCGCACGGCGATGGGCTTCGCAGCCGGCATCCTCCCTTTGCTCCTGCTAGCGACACACGTGCAGGGGCCGGGATGCGCCGATCGTCTGGTTAGCGGGGGTAGCTGTAGACTTCGTACTCGCCAGCAGATGGCTTGGTATCGCTGTAGCGGGCGACCGGCCGTCCCTCAGCCGTGAAGACAACCGTCTTGTAGAGCGTGCGGACGCCGGGCGGCAGTGGGACGATGCGAACCAGCGACTGAGGCGCGTCGGCCTGGGCCTGGGACTTGGTGCCCGGGGAACCTGGCGCCGGAGGGCTGATGTTCTGCACGCGCTCGACGTAGTCCTGCGTTTCCCGGTACGGCGGCACGGCGTTGCCGTATTTTTCGACAGCCAGCGGCCCGGCATTATACGCCGCGAGCGCCAGCGCCTCGTCGTTGCCGTACCGATCGAGCAGCGATTTGAGATAGCGGACGCCTCCGCGAATGTTGTCCTCAGGGTCGTACACGTTCGAGACGCCGAGATCCAGCGCCGTAGCCGGCATCAACTGCATCAGGCCCCTGGCGCCTTTCGGCGACCGCGCCCGCGGGTTGAAGCCCGATTCCACCTGGATCACCGCGCGAATCAAATCTGTTCGCACGCGGTTGGCCGTCGCGTAGCGCTCGATGAGGCCGTCGTACTGGTTCGAAAATCCCTCGGCCAGCGGCCGCGTCGCCAGCAGAGGCTTGGCCGTCCCTGGCACCGCGTAGGTGGTGTAGGCCTGCGTCCCGCGGGGCAGAGAGTCGCCCACCACCGGGTTGCCGTTCGCGTCGTGCCAGATATAAATCTGGGCGCCGGCGGGACGAACACCCCCCAGTGTCACGATTCCGAACACCAGCGCCAGTATGAGGCGACGTAAGGTCATAGACTTCCAACGTACTATCGGCACCAGCGCGCGCCGACTTCAGGCCCCGAGCGCCTGCGCGATGGCTGTCCGGGCGGCTTCCATCAACTGATCCAAATGCTCCGGATGTTTGCCTCCCGCCTCGGCGAACTCCGACCGACCGCCGCCCCCGCCGCCGACGATGGGGGAGATCTGCTTGACCAGTTTCCCCGCATGGACTCGAGCCGTCAAGTCCGGTGTCACCGACACCACCACCTGGACGCGCCCGTCTCCGACCGCGCCAAGCACGACGACACCCGATCCCAGTTGTCCTTTGAGCGAATCAGCCAGCTCGCGGAGGGCGTTTTTGTCGAGGTCGGCGACCTTCCGGGTCAGCACCTTGACGGTGCCGATCGACACCACGTCGCCCGCGTCGTTGGTGCCGCCACCCAGGGCGGCCTTCATTTTGAGCTGGCTGACCTCACGGCCGAGTCGCTTCGCCTCGATCTGAAGCCGCTCGATGGTCTCGATGATGTGGTCCGGGGGAACCCCGAGCTGGCCGACGACCTGTTCCAGAGATCGGCGCTGGGCCTGGGCATGAACCACCGCCGCCGCGCCGGTAATCGCCTCGATGCGTCGGACACCGGCGGCGACGCCGCCCTCCTCCACAATGGTCAACGGGCCGATATCGCCCGTGGCCTGCACGTGGGTGCCGCCGCAGAGTTCGAGACTGAAACCGGCCACAGAGACCACCCGCACCGTGTCGCCGTATTTTTCGCCAAACAGGGCCATGGCGCCCGCGGCCATGGCATCCTGCGTCGGGCGCAACTCTGTTTCGACCGGCACATTGGCGCAGATCTGCGCGGCGACCTTGCGTTCGACCTCTGCCAGTTCGTCCGGGCTGACCGGCGCAAAGTGCACGAAGTCGAACCGCAGCCGCTCGGGGGTGACCAGCGAGCCGGCCTGTTTGACGTGCGATCCGAGCACCTGTCGTAACGCGGCGTGCAGCAGGTGCGTGGCGGTGTGATTGCGTCTGGTCGCATCGCGCAACGCCACGTCGACCTGGGCAGCGACCCGGTCGCCCGGCGCCATTGAGCCGCCGGTGACGCGGACGCGGTGCAGTCGCGGCCAGTGGCTGCCGCCCCGGCTCATGCCCTCGACCGTCGCGCCGCCGGCGTCTTTCTCGAAGACCAGGCATCCCAGGTCGGAGACCTGTCCGCCGGACTCGACGTAGAACGGCGTCGTCGCCAACGCGACGTATCCCGCGGCGCCTTCGGCCAGCCTCGGAGTTTCCTTTCCTTCCGCATCGAACACCGCGATCACCGGAATATCGGCCTGCCTGGTCGACACGTACCCGTCGAACACGTCGCCGGCCCGTTCGAGTGCGGCGCGCGTCTGGTCGCCCGCCGCGAAACTGGCGATCGCGGCGGCGCCGCCAAAGCCGCTGCTGGCGCGGGCGCGGGTTTTTTGCGCCTCCATCGCGCGATCGAAGCCTTCCTTGTCGAGGGCGAGGTTCCGCTGGATCGCGACGTCGTCGATAAAGTCGTAGGGAAGTCCGTACGAATCGTAGAGCTTGAACACGTCGTCGCCGGCGACCGGGCCGGCGCCCGACCGATCGAGCAGATCCTCGAGGCGAGGCAGACCGTTGACCAGCAGGGCTTCGAAGCGCTCTTCTTCGCTGTGGACGATCTTCTTGAGGTAATCGTGGCCGGACCGCAGTTCCGGATAGGCCTCGCCCATCTGCGCGACCAGCACGTCGATCAGCCGGTAGAGGAACGGTTCGGTCAGGCCCAGTTTGTTGCCGTGGCGCATGGCCCGCCGCATGATCTTCCGGAGTACGTAGCCGCGCCACTCGTTCGACGGGACGACGCCGTCGGCGATAAGGAACGTGGCGGCGCGCGCATGGTCGGCAATCACCCGCATCGACACGTCGGCCGGAGCCATCGTGCCGCCGTGCCGGCGGCCGGTCATCGCGCCAATGGCCTCGAACAAGGGCGTAAAGAGGTCCGTGTCGTAGTTCGACAGTACGCCCTGGAGAATGGCGGTGATGCGTTCGAGGCCCATCCCCGTGTCGATCGACGGGGCGGGCAGCGGCTGCAGCGAGCCGTCGGCCTGCCGGTTGAACTCCATGAAGACGTTGTTCCAGACCTCCACGTACCGATCGCACGAGCATTCGAGCCCGCGGCACGTCGGTTCGGCGCACGCGACGCTGTCGCCCCGGTAATAGTGAATCTCGGAGCAGCGGCCGCAGGGCCCGGTCTCGCCCATTGCCCAGAAATTGTCGGCGGCGCCCAGTTCGTAGATGCGCTCAACGGGCAGCACCTTTCGCCAGTGGCCGTAGGCCTCGTCGTCTCGGGGCACGCTGGCGTCGCCCGCGAAAATCGTGGCGTTGAGCCGATCGACCGGGAGTTTCCAGACCTCGGTCAGCAGCGTCCACGCCAGCGAAATGGCGTCCTGCTTGAAATAGTCGCCGAACGAGAAGTTCCCGAGCATCTCGAAAAACGTGTGATGCCGAAGCGAAGGCCCGACGTTTTCCAGATCGTTGTGCTTGCCGCTGACGCGCATGCACTTCTGCGACGTGGTGGCGCGGTTGTATTCGCGGCGCTCCTTTCCGAGAAACACGTCCTTGAACTGGTTCATCCCGGCGTTGGTGAACAGCAATGTCGGGTCGTCGCCTGGCACCAGCGGAGCGCTCTGCACGATGCGATGGCCGTGTTGTTCGAAAAATTCCAGGAAACTGCGCCGCAGCTGGTTCGAGGTCATCCCACCATTCTATCAAGGGGATCGCGGGTTCCGGGACCAGGATTGCCAGAGGAGGGCTGACCAGCGGCGGTTTCGCGTGTTTCACCGCGCGAGGAGGGCGGGTCGTCTCACCCGGTTGCGTCGGGCTCGTCGGGCTTCCCGCCGCGCTTCCAGTAGGGTTTCAACGCGCCGCGGACGATCGACACGGAAAACCCCCGGCGGAACAGCGCGGCAAAGAGGCGACGGTACATGGCCGGATCGGTGATGGACTGGCGACCGTGCATCCGCGACGCCAGGACCCGTTGCGCCAGCGCGACCTCGTCGGTGTCGCCGAACAGGTCGTCGAGGGTCCGGCGGATCAGATCCGCGGCAAAGCCCATGGCCTCGAGTTCCCGCTGCGCCCGCTGACGGCCTCGAAGCTTGACCACCACCAGGGTCCGCGCGCAAGCGCGAACCGCCCGTTCGTCATCGACGGCACGATGGTCGGAGAGCCGAGCCACCACCGTGGCCACCAGATCCGAATCGAAGCCGCGGGCCATCAATCGCGACGAAACGGAGGTGGCCGACAGTTCGCGGGCGGACAGCCACCGCAACGCCAGCGTGTAAGCCGCACGGCGGGCGTCGTCGGGATCGGAAGGAATCTCGCGCTGGCGTGTTCGCCTCGGTAACACGGCTCAGCGGCTGAACCGGGTGATGGCCGGCGGGGGGGGCTCCAGACCGATGACCTCTCGGGCCATCTGTTCCTGCGCCTCGTCGCCGGCGGCGGACACGCCCTGCACCTTGAGCTTGAACTCGTCGACGTTGGTCGCCCAGCGCAGGGCCTCGTCGAGCGAGATGAGGTTCCGGCGGAGCAGGCCCAGCAGCGACTGGTCGAACGTCTGCATGCCGTATTGCGAGGTGCCGGCGGCGATCGCCCCCTGGATCAGGTGTGTGCGCTCCTTGTCAACGATGCAGTCGCGGATAAACGGCGTCGACACCAGCACTTCGACGGCCGGGCAGCGGCCCTGACCGTCGGCCCGCGGCACCAGGCGCTGGGAGATGACGGCCCGCAGCACGGTGGCCAGCTGCAGCCGGATCTGCTTCTGCTGGTGCGGCGGAAACACGGCGATGATGCGGTTGATCGTCTCGGTGGCGTCCAGCGTGTGGAGGGTGGACATCACGAGATGACCGGTTTCGGCCGCCAGCAATGCGGTTTCGACCGTCTCGTAGTCGCGCATTTCGCCGACCAGGATCACGTCGGGATCCTGGCGCAACACCGACCGCATCGCGCTGGCAAACGATCGCGTGTCAGTGCTCACTTCCCGCTGGTTGATGATCGACTTGTTGTCCCGGTGCAGAAACTCGATCGGGTCCTCGATGGTCATCACGTGGACGCAGCGGCAGCGGTTGATGTGATCGACCAGCGCCGCCAGCGTGGTGCTCTTGCCGCTGCCGGTCGTGCCGGTGACCAGCACCAGGCCGCGTTCCTCTTCGGCGATGCGCTTGAGCACCGGCGGAAGGCTCAGTTCGTCGATCACGCGAATCACCGACGGGATCACCCTGAGCACCAGGCCAATCGCGCCGCGCTGCTGGAAGATGCTGCAGCGGAAGCGCCCGAGGCCTGGCACCGTGTAGGCGAGGTCGACTTCCTGCGCGTCTTTGAACCGTTCGCGCAAGGGCGCGGGCATCAGGGCGGCGGCCATCGCGGCCGTGTCCTCGTGGCTGAGCCGCTGCGTGTCGGGGATCGGCGTCAGCGATCCGCGGACCCGGATCATCGGCACGCTTCCGACCTTGATGTGGAGGTCTGAGGCGCCGTGCTGGACGGCCGTGGTCAGCAGGTCGTTGACGTGCATGCGTCAGGCCTCCGCACACCGCCACCGCGGCGGTGCGTCAGTACACATACGTGAGCCACCCGTGCCGATCGGGACGCTCGCCGTTGATGATGCCGAAAAATGCCTGCTGGATCGCTTCGGTAATCGGGCCCCGCGATCCGGCACCCACCGGGATGCGATCCACCGACTTGACGGGGGTGACCTCGACCGCCGTGCCGACAAAGAAGATCTCGTCGCAGACGTACAGCATTTCGCGCGGCAGCATTTCTTCGCGCACGTCGAACTCGAGCTCGCGGGCAATGGTGATCACCGAGTCGCGGGTGATGCCCGGCAGAATCGACGCGGAACGAGGCGGTGTGTAGATGACCCCGTCGCGCACCAGAAAGATGTTCTGGCCGCTGCCTTCGCTGATGAATCCCTGATTGTCGAGCGCCACGGCCTCGGCGTACCCGTCGACGACGGCTTCCATCTTGATCAACTGGGCATTGGCGTAGTTGGCGCTGCTCTTGGCCAGCGACGGGAACGTGTCGGGGGCCATGCGCCGCCACGAACTCACCTTGACGTCCACGCCCTGCTCCAGCGCTTCGTTGCCCAGGTAGACGCCCCACTCCCAGAGCATGATCGCCACGTCGACGGGGCACGGGAACGGATTGACGCCCAGCTGCGAGTACCCGCGGTAGACCAGCGGCCGGATGTAGCAGGCCTTCATGCTATTGGCGCGGATCGTTTCGAGCACCGCCAGTTCCAGCTGCTGCTGCGAATAGGCCGGCGTCATCCGGTAGATTTTCGCGGAATCGATCAGGCGGCGCATGTGGGTGTCGAGCCTGAAGCAGGCGGATCCGTTCGGGGTCTGATAACAGCGCGCGCCCTCGAACACCCCGCTGCCATAGTGGATGACATGCGACGCGATATGAATGTTCGCGTCGGCCCACTCGACCAGCGATCCATTGAGCCAGATTTTCCCGGTTCCGGTAAACGCCATCGCACGCTCCTTGGTGCTGAATATTCTACTGTGCTTCGCCGCAGAACGGACAGCGGTCAGACCGAGCGTGCAGCGGTTTCCGGCAGTGCCAGCAGAACCGGGGCTGCACGGTCTCCCGCGCCCGCGACCAGCCCGGGTGGCGGGCAGGCGATTCGGGCGTGCCTGGCCGGGGGGGCAGGGTCGCCGGCCGCGCGGCGGACGGCTTGGGCTCTGGGCGGTCGATCGCGGTGAGCAGGTCTTCGAGCAGGTCGGCGGCCCGCTGGTACCGCTGGGTCACCTCGGGCGCCATCGCCTTCATGATGATGTCGTTGAGGCGCTGCGGCAGCCGCTCGTTGCGCGATCGCGGCGGCGACACCAGATCGCCGCGCATCAGCTTGTCCAGATCGGCGGGCGCGGGCGTCTGATACGGCAGCACCCCGGTCATCATCTCGTACATCGTCACGCCCAGCGAGTAGACGTCGGAGGCGAAGGTCGCCCGGCCCTGGAACTGTTCGGGCGCCATGTAGGGCGGGCTGCCGATGACGGTGGTGCCGTGGGCCGCGAGTTCGAGAAACCGCGACGTCCCGAAGTCGGCCACCTTGACCAGGCCGTTCTCGGCCACCATGACGTTGGCAGGCCGAAGGTCGCGGTGGATGATGCCCTGATTGTGCGCGTGATCGACCGCGTTGCAGATCTGACAGGTGAAGTCGAGCGCGCGGGTGAGATCGAGCGCGCCGTCGCGGCAGATGATGTTCTCGAGCGTCTCGCCCGCGACGTACTCCATCACGATGAAGAAGACGTTGTCCTGCTTCTCGGCCGTCAGCACCGCAACGATATTCGGATGGTTCAGGCTGGCGAGCAGGCGAGGCTCGCGGAGCAGTTCGCCGAAGTTCGCGCTCTGGCGATGCGGAACCTTGAGGGCGACCTTCTTGCCGATCCACGTGTCCTCGGCCAGGTACACGGTCCCGAAGCCGCCACTGCCGAGGGCCGAGAGGATCTTGTACTTTCCGATGGTTTGGCCGCGGAAAAACATGGAAACGTCACAGGAGTATAGCTCGGCTTGTCTATAATTGCGGAATGCTGCCACGCTTCTATGCGCCCGCGCTTCGCGCCGAGACGGGCGTGGTCGAACTTCCCGCCGATCAGGCCGAGCACCTCACGCGTGTGCTCAGGCTCGGGGCCGGGGCCGTCGTGCGCGTGTTCGACGGCCGGGGCGCCGAATACGAGGCGCGGGTGGTGCACGCGGTCCGGCGGGACGTGAGGCTGGCCATCGGCGCGCCCGTGATTGGGTCTGCCGAACCGGCCGTGCGCGTCACCCTGGCGCAGGCGATCGTCAAGGGCGACAAGATGGACGGCATCATCCGCGACGCCGTGATGCTGGGCGTGGCGGCCATCCAGCCGTTGCTCACGGCGCGGACCGACGTGCCGGCGTCGGCCTTGGCGAGCGGCGCTCGCCTCGAACGCTGGCACCGTATCGTCGTCGCGTCGGTCAAGCAGTGCGGACGCGCGGTGGTGCCAGAGATGGCCGCACCAGACCGTGTGGAGCCGTATCTGATGCGCGGCCACGACGGCCTCAGGGTGATGCTGGTGGAGCCGGGCGCAGCCGGCCAGACCATGACGGTGGCAGCGCTGCGCGAGACGCCGCCGCCCGCCATCGCGCAGGTGCTGGTCGGGCCCGAAGGCGGATGGACGCCGGACGAAGTCGGGGCGGCTCAAGCCGCTGGATGCCTCCTCGTCACGCTCGGCAGGCGAACCCTCAGAGCCGATGCTACGCCGCTGATTGCGCTCGGGGTGTTGCAGTTCCTGTGGGGCGATTTATAGGCCGCGTCCTCACACGTCACACCAGACTGCCGAGGCGGCGCAGCCGAAGCACCGGCTGCTGGGCGGCGCGCGAGGCCAAAACATCCACGTCGAAGACCGCGATCCAGTCGTTGATCATCTCCGGGTCCACCAGCATCTGTTCGATCGTCCACCTGGCCTGATCGGGAGCCGGCGCCACATGGGTGTGGCGAAGATTGCGGGCTTCCGGATCCAGCCGAAGCCGCTGATGCTCCACCCGGTAGGCCTCCAGCGTCGCGGTCAGCCGCTCGGGGGTCCACGACGCGCCGTCGGCGTCGTCCACCGCTTCGAGCCCCGCCATCGCCGCCGCGGTGTCGCCAATCGACCACGCGCGGAGGAACGTGAAGATGCTGGTGCGGATGGCCGCCGTAAAGCGCTTGGGATCGCGGGTCACATCGGTCTCGGCCAGCGCGGCTCCAGGCGGCCGGCGATCCAGCCCCTGTCCGGCGGCCATCTCGTCGGGCCGGTAGCTGGGATCCCGCATGCGCTCCCATTCGTCGGCCAGGCTCGAATCGACCTGCTGAAGCAGCGTCCGCAGGTAGACCTCCATCTCGATCACCTGGTCGGTCTTGACCCCGTCGGGCACGGTCTGGCTGAGCACCTTGTAGACGCTGCTGAGATGTCGCAGCAGCAGGCCTTCGACCCGCTGGAGTTCGTAGTCGAGGACGTATTCGGCGAACGACCGGAACTGTTCGAACATCTCGCGGGCGATGGACTTGGGACGGATATTCTCTTCGCCCACCCACGGGTGGCGGTCGGCAAACGCGTTGAAACTCTGATAGACAAAGTCGCGCAGCGGTTTCGGGTACTCCAGCTTCTCGAGCTCCTCCATTCGCTGTTCGTACTCCATCCCGTCGGCTTTCATCTGGGCCACGGCGCGGTCTTTGACCTTGTCGAGCTGCCGCCGCAAGATCACCTCGGGATTCTCGAGGATCGATTCGACCAGCGTCACCAGGTCCAGGGCGTAGTCCGGCGAGTCTGGTTCGAGCAGGGGGATGGTCTCCAGCAGGTAGAGCGAGAGGGTCTGGTCCATCGAGAAATCGTCCTGCAGATCGATGTTGACCCGGAGGGCGGATCCCTCGTCGGTGCGCGGGATGAATTCGACGATGTGCCGCGCGACCAGTGCGCGAAACAGTTGCCACGCGCGCTGGAGATGGGCCTTCCTGTCGCCGGCCGATTCGTGACTGTCGCGGATCAGATGCTGCATGGCCCGGCAGCCGTCGCCCCGCCGGCCCAGGACGTTGAGCAGCATGCCGTGCGAGACCCGGAAGCGCGAGGTGAGCTGTTCGGGCGTCGCCCCCATGAGGCGCTTGAACGTGTTGAGATCCCAGTTGACGAAGTTGCGATCGGGGGGTTTGCGTTTGACGACCTTCTTGCCGTCACGGGCCGCCTTCTCGTTCAGCTTGATGTTCTCGATGACGTATTCGGGCGCCTGCACCACGACGAAGCCCCGGGTGTCGAAACCGCGCCGGCCGGCGCGGCCCGAGATCTGGTGGAAGTCGCGCGCGCTCAGAATCCCGGTCGCCCGGCCGTCGAACTTGCACAACCGCGTGAACAGCACCGTCCGGATGGGGACGTTGATGCCGACCCCCAGCGTGTCGGTTCCGCAGATCACTTTCAGCATGCCGCGTTGGGCCAGTTGCTCGACCAGCACGCGGTACTTGGGCAGCAGTCCCGCATGATGCAGGCCGATGCCGTGCTTGAGCCACTTGCGAAGGTCGGCGCCGTACGGACTGGTGAACTGGAAATCGGCAATCGCCTCGCCGATGGCGCTCTTTTCCTCGCGGGTGCAGATCTTCAGGCTCGTAAAATCCTGGGCGCTGGAGGCCGCGTCGGCCTGGGTGAAGTGCACGACGTAGATCGGCGTCTTGCCTTCGTCTGCCAGTTTCTCGATCGAGTGCGCCAACGGAATTTCGTGGTACGCGAATTCGAGCGGGACGGGGCGGTCGACCGACTTGACCGTTGCGGTGGGCCTGCCGTTGAGGCGGGTGAGGGCCGCTTCGAAGAACGACGTGTCGCCCAGGGTGGCCGACATGAGGAGAAAACGAACCTGAGGCAGCGTCAAGAGCGGCGTCTGCCACGCCACGCCGCGGTCGCGATCGGCGTACCAATGGAACTCGTCCATCACGACGTGGTCGACGTGGGCCGCCTCGCCCTCGCGCAGCGCGATGTTGGCCAGCACCTCGGCCGTGCAGCACAGAATCGGGGCGTCGCGATTGACCGTCGCGTCGCCGGTCGAGAGTCCCACCCGGTCGGCGCCGAATTCGCGGCACAGCGTCATCCACTTTTCGTTGACCAGTGCCTTGATCGGACAGGTGTAGACCGCCCGTTGGCCGCGCGCCAGCGAGGCGAACAGCATGCCCGAGGCGACCAGCGACTTGCCCGATCCGGTCGGCGTGTTGAGGATGACGTTCTGCTCGTCGAGCAGCGCCAGCAGCGCTTCTTCCTGGGCAGGGTAGAGTGCCAGGCCTTTGTCGGTGGTGTAGTCGAGAAATCGCCCGAGAAGTTCGTCGCCCGACGCGTCGCGGGCGGCAGGCAGGAAGTCGCAGAGACGCACGCTCATCAAGTGTCCTCGACCGGCCTGGCGCAGATCGTGGCTACGGTCTGGCGACGAGCCCAATCCATCCGTCTTCTTCCGCTTGCCATTCGACCGCGGCGCGAAGGGCGTACGTCTCGACCACGCCGGCGGCCTCCTCGATCGTGATTCCGCTCAAGATCGCGGCCCCTCCGCGCGCACAGCACGCCAGAATGTCCGCGGCTGACGCGGCGAGCATGGCGCCGGTGAGGTTCGCGAACACGATATCGGCAGGGGGCAATCGCTCGGTGCGAAAATCGGCCACCCGCAGCGCGAGTGCGGGGGGATGGTTGTTCAGCGCCGCGTTGGTGCGGGCCGATTCCAGGGCATCCGGATCGACATCGATCGCCAGCACCGACCTGGCGCCCAGCATCGCCGCGGCGATCGCGAGCACCCCGGATCCTGTGCCGATGTCGAGCACGGTCCGCCCTTGGGGCGCCAGAATCTGGAGCGCGCGCAGGCACAGGCGAGTGGTGGCGTGATGACCGCTGCCGAATCCCATGCCCGGCTCGACGATGACGGTCAGGGCGCCCGGAGTGGCCACCGTCGCGGTCGGGTCCCAGGGCGGGGCCACGATCACGGCGTCGACCCGGATGGCGCCAAGCGCGGCCTGGCTTCGGCGGGCCCAGTCGTCGTCGGGCACGTCGACCTCGTCGAAACGCAGGCCGCTGCCAGCCAGATCGTCGAGCGCGCGCGCGGCTCGCGAACGTGCGGTCGGCTCTCGAAAACTGACGCGCCAGATCTCGTCGGATGATTCTTCGATCGCCACCACGTCGAGCCCGTCCAGTACGGCCGACACGCGATCCGGCAACGAGAGCATCGGGTCATCGAACGCGCCGTCGGTGCCGGTGCCGGTGCCCGTGCCCGCGGCGGTGCCACCGTCGGTGCACTCACCCGACGCCGCCGATGAGGGAAACGTCAGGATCAGCGCCGGCCAGGCCCGCATCAGCTGAACAAATCCTTGACCCGGCCGAACACACCGCGGTCGTCAGACTCCTGCGAATGCTTCCGGATTTCGACCTTGTCGGCAGGCAGCAGTTTCGCCAGTTGCTGAATGGCGCTCTTCTGCTCCTTGGTCAGCTTCTTGGGCGTCTTGGCCTGAACCAGGACGTGGAGATCGCCCCGGCCCCGCCCCGTCACGTTTGAGATGCCTTTCCCACGGATGCGGAACACCGTGCCCGCATCGGTGCCCTCGGGGATCTTCATCGATTCATCCCCGTCGATGGTGGGAACGGCGATCTCGCCGCCCAGCACCAGCGTCGAGAAGTTCACCGCGACTTCGCAGTAGAGGTCGTCGCCCTCGCGCTTGAAGAAGTCGTGCTCGTGCACCTGGATGACCACGTAGAGGTCGCCAGCCGGACCGCCCATCGTTCCGGCTTCGCCTTCGCCGTACAGGCGGAGACGCTGGCCGCTCGAGATGCCCGCGGGAATCTTGACGGTGAGTTTGCGATCCTTGTTGATCTGGCCGGTGCCGCGGCACGTTCCGCAGGGATGAGCGATGATCGACCCCGATCCGCTGCACTGGCTGCACGTCCGGGAGACGACGAAAAACCCCTGCTGATACCGCAGCTGCCCTCGGCCCTGGCATTGCGGGCAACGCGTGGCGGACGTGCCGGCCGCCGCGCCCGATCCGCGGCAGGTCTCGCACTGCTCGAGTCGGGGGATCTGGATGGAGGTCTCGACGCCCTTGGCGGCTTCGAGGAAACTGATTTCGAGGTCGTAACGCAGGTCCGAGCCACGCTGCGGGCCGCCGCGCCGCCGTCCGCCCCCGCCGAACACGTCGCCGAAACCAAAGATGTCGCCCAGGCCGCCGAAGATATCTTCGAAGCCCTGGAACACGGTCGGATCGAATCCACCGCCGCCTTGCGTGCTGACGCCGGCGTGGCCGAATCGATCGTAAGCCGAGCGCTTGTCCCGATCGGCGAGCACGGCGTACGCTTCGGCGGCTTCCTTGAACCGGTCTTCGGCCGACTTGTCGCCAGGATTGCGATCGGGGTGGAACTGGAGCGCCAGCTTGCGGTACGCGCTCTTGATGTCCTGGTCGGACGCGGTCCGCGCCACGCCGAGCACCTCGTAGTAATCGCGAGTACTCACGCCCGCGCCACCTTGACCATCGCCGGGCGGAACAGTCGATCGCCGCTCATGTAGCCGCGGCTGAACTGTTCGATCACCTCGCCGTCACGCCTGTCGGGTGCCTCTTCGGACACCACCGCCTGATGCAGGTTCGGATCGAAATCCTGGCCGACCGCATCGAAGGGCGTGACGCCGCGCCGCTTCAGCAGCTCCAGCATCTGGCGGAAAATCAACTCGACGCCCGCGCGGTAGACCTCGGCCTGCTCGCCGACCGCTTCGGCCTTGAGAGCCCGCTCGAGGTCGTCGACCACCGCCAGCATATCGGTGAGCAGGTCGGCGACAGTCCGGTCGGCCTGTTCGCGCCGCTCGCGTTCGACGCGACGCCGGTAGTTCTCGAACTCCGCAGACTTGCGCAGCAGCAGGTCGTAGAACTGATCGCGTTCCCGTTCAAGTGTCTGCTCTCGTGTTGCGGCATCTGCCGCCGCCGATTCGGAGGCGCCGTTTGCGGGAGTGGCCTCGTCGTCGGCCGGCGCGCCGGCCATGTCGTTATCGCTCATGTTGTCTGTCATCGGTTTCAGCAATCGGCGCTAGGTGCTCGCCGGGGGCTTTGAATCGGACGGGTTGCTCAGCACGCGGGACACGGCCTGAGCGGCGCCGTCCACCATGGAGATGGCTCTGGCGTAGTGCATGCGCATCGGCCCGATCAGGCCGACCGAACCGGTCTCCCGCCCATCCGAATACGTCGACGCTACGAGGCTGAACTGGCGCAGATTCGGATCCGAATGTTCGGCTCCGATAATGACGGTCACGCCCGGGGTTTCGATGTACTGGGTCAGCAGGCTCACCAATCGGTGTTTTTCTTCGATCAGGCGGACCAGCACGCCCAGCGCCGCCAATGTGATGCCGCTGGCCGGAGCCGACACTTCGTCAACCAGCGCCGACGTGCCGTCGACAAACAGCGACACCTGGTGGCCTTCGATCCCTTCGAAGGTGGACTGTGCCATGCGCAGCGCCCGCGCCATCAGCCGGTCGTAGAGCACGCGATCGTGCGAGAGCCGGTCGAGGATCTCGGCTCGAACCTCGGCCAGCGACATGCCCGAGAACTCGATGTTGAGATAGTTGGCCGCCTGTTCCAACTCGGCCGTCGACACCTCGCCGTCCAGTTCGACGACCTTGTGGCTGACCTGGGAGTTGCGCGCCACCACGATCACCAGCACGCGCGAGGCGCCGAGGGGCACGAATTCGATCCGGTGGAATTCGGCGTTGCCGGCCGACGGGGTCGTGGCGAACGCGACGTGGTGCGAGGCCTGCGACAGCATGTGGGGCACGGCCGAGATCATCGTATCGAGGTCCGGCCTGCCGCCAATCTGCTCGAACACCTGTGCTTCCACCGAGGAGGTCGCCCGTGTGGCTCGCGGGCGGGTCAACAGGCTATCCACGTAGACGCGGTATCCCGCATCGGTGGGCACGCGCCCGGCCGAGGTGTGCGGTTGCCGCACGTAGCCGAGCTTCTCCAGCCTGGCGAGCACGTTGCGAATCGTCGCCGACGACAGGCCAAACCCGCCCCGGCGCACCAGCACCTGCGAGGCCACCGGCTCGCCCGAGTCGATGTGCTCCCGCACGAGCGTCGCAAGGATGCGGCGCGATCGTTGGTTGAGCGAGATCGGTTCAATACCCATAGTGATCAAGGCGCCCGGCGCTGAGCCCGTCGTCATTATACCAACCCTGTGTCCGAGGTGAACCAGATCGGGGGCCGCTGTGCCTGGAATGGCGCCGATTCAGATCCCGGCCCGCGACACCAGCGCCTTGGCGGCGTCTCTCGCGTCGGCGGCGATCTCGACCGGATCCAGGTGCACGGGCACGAAGTCGCGCACCAGAATGTGTCCATCGACGATCGTGGCTCGAACATCCGTGCCGCGCGCGGCGTAGACCAGTGTGGAGTAGGGATCGCTTCCAGGGGTGGTGTGCGGGCGGCTCACGTCGACCACGATCACATCGGCGCGTTTGCCGAGCTCGATCGACCCGATGTCGTCCTGCAACCCGATGGCCTGCGCACCGCCCCGGGTCGCCATGGCGACCACGTCGCGGGCCGTCAGCACGCCGGGTCCCTTGCGGACGGCCTGGATCACGGCCGCGAGGCGCATTTCCTCGAACATGTCGAGCCGGTTGTTGCATGCGGCGCCGTCGGCCCCGAGCGACACGCAAATGCCTCGGGCGCGAAGTTCCGGAATCGGCGCCAGCCCGCTCCCCAGTTTGAGGTTCGACCCCGGGCAGTGGAGCACCTTGACGCCGTGTTCGGCCATCAGCGCCTGTTCGCCGTCATCGACCCACACGCAGTGTGCCAGGCACAGACGCGGCGAGGTGAGTCCGATGTCGGCGAAATATTCGAGGTTGCGCCGTCCGGTCAGCCGCTCGACGATGCCGATTTCCTCCTGCTGTTCGGAGGCGTGCGTGTGTACCAGGCTCTGGCCACTCGACGAGAGCGCGGCGACCGCTTCGAGCAGGTCCCGCGAACACGACACGGCGAAGCGCGGCGCAAAGGCCGCGCGGATCCGGCCGTTGGCCTGGCCGTGCCACCGGCGCTGGATGTCGACGCTTTCGTCAATCGATGTCCGGGTGTTCTCGAGCAGCCGCGCCGGCACCTGCGCATCGGCATCCATCATGCACTTGCCGATTGTGGCTCTCATGCCGGTCGCGGCGACCGCGTCGAAGATGACGTCGGTGTCGTGGACCGTCTCCATGGTCAGCGCCGTTGTCGTCCCGGTCGAGAGCAGTTCGACCGCCGCGAGGCGCGCCGAGGCGCGAAGCGACGCCGGGGTGTGGGCCGCCTCGAGCGGCCAGACGCGAAGCCGCAGCCAGTCGATCAGGCGCAGATCGTCGGCCATCCCGCGAAACAGCGTCTGACACAAGTGGAGGTGGGTTTGCACGAATCCGGGCAGCACCAGCGCGCCCGACGCTTCGATGACGCTGTCGTGCGCATCGTCAAGGCGGCCGCCAATCGCGGCAATGCGTCCGTCGCGCAGCGACACGTCGCCGGTGACGATCTCGCCGGCGCCGTTCATCGTGAGGACCGTGCCGCCGCGAATCAGGACACTCGACACCGATCAGGCTCCCGACGCCGGCAGCGTCATCGACAACGCGGACGTCGCGGGGGCCGCGATCGCGCCGCGCCGGACCGCGACCAGTTCGGCGACGATGCTGAGGGCGATTTCCTCGGGCGTGACCGCGCCAATCCGCAGGCCGATCGGGGCGCGCACGGTGTCGAGCCACCACGCTTCGACCCCCGACTGCATCAGCGCTTCCCGGATGCGCACGACCTTGGCGCGGCTCCCGATCATCCCGACATAGCCCAGCGTTCGGCCGGACAGCGCCTGCATGGCGGCCAGGTCGTGCACGTGGCCGCGTGTGACGATCACCACATAGGCGGTCGGCGCCAGATGCGCCTGGCGCAACCAGTCGGCGATCGGTTCGACCACGACGTGGGCCGCGTCCGGAAATCGCTCGGCGTTGGCGAACGCGGTCCGGTCGTCAACCACATGCACACGGAAGCCGAGCGCGTGGGCGAAGGTGGCGACGTGCTGGCTGACGTGACCGGCGCCGATCAGGTACACGTCCGGAGACGGATCGAGCGGTTCGATGAACACCTCCATCTGCCCTCCGCAAATCAGCCCGTGCTCTTCGGCCACGTCATCGGCTAAATCGTACCGGACCACTTGCGCTTTGCGCGACCCGATGATCTCGCGGGCCTTGCCGGTCGCGTCCGCTTCGTAGCATCCGCCGCCGATGGTGCCGACGCTGCGGCCATCGTCAAAGACCAGCATTTTCGCGCCAACCCGCTGGGGCGTGGACCCGCGCGTCGCGACGATGGTGACCAGCGCCGCCCGTTCTCCGCGCTCGAGCGCGCCGACCACCGCGGCAAACACCGTTTCCTGCACGAGCCGATTATACCGGGGACGCTCAGAACTTATGCAGGCCGCAGACATCGATCGGTTCGGCGCCGATGAGGAACGCTTCGTTGAACAGGCGTGGACAGGCGGGCTGGGCGAGTCTGCCGGTATCGCGGTCGATCTCCCGCATCGTGATGCCGTCGGGAACGGCGAACGACAGGCTGGGCCGGCCCGCCAGCGCCCCCATCATGAACCGGGTCCAGATCGGCAGCGCCGCAATCGCCCCGCTCAAGCCGAGCGGTTGGTTGTCGTCGAATCCCACCCAGACCGCCGTCAGCAGTTCGGGGGTGAACCCGACGAACCATGCGTCCCGCAGGTCGTTGGTGGTGCCGGTTTTTCCCGCCGCGTCGAGGGCGAAGCCGTAATTGCGCGATGTGGCTCCCGTGCCTTCATTGAGCACGCTGCGCATCATGTTGGTCACCAGATAGGTGGTGTCCCGCCTGGTGACCCGTTTGGCCGGGGGCGTGACGATCGCGAGGTCGGTTCCGCCGTTGACGATGCGGCTGATGGGCCGCAGGGGGCGCAGTTCGCCGTAGTTGGGAAACACGGTGTAGGCCGACGCCACTTCGAACGGCGTGGCTTCGAACACGCCGAGCGCGATCGACGGATACGGCTTGGGCACGGTCGTCGCGCCCAGCGCTTTCCAGAGGTTGGCGATCTTGTCGTAGCCCGTCATCTGCGCCACCTTGACCGTGGCGACGTTGCGCGAATGGGCGAGCGCACGCCGGAGCGTGATCGAGCCGTCGTACTCGTCCTCGTAGTTGCCCGGCGTCCATTCCTTGTCTTCGAACGTGAACGTCGTCTTTTCGTCGTCGACCACGGTGGCGGGCGTCATGTCGGTGCGGCCGTCGGCGGCGGCCGATTCGAACGCCGCGAGGTAGACAAACGGCTTGAAGACGGAGCCGGGCTGGCGTTTGGCGGCCAGCGCACGGTTGAACTGCGACTGGTTGTACGAGCGCCCGCCCACCATCGCGAGGATGTCGCCGGAGCGGGGGTCGATGGCAATCAGGGCGACCTGCGCACGGGTCTTGTTCTTGCGCCGGCTCAGCAGGTCGTCGATCTGCACCAGGCCCGCGTGGACCGCGTCCTGCGCAATGCGTTGCTGGTTGATGTCGAGCGTCGTGTAGATCTCGACCGGTTGCGTGCTGGCGAGCAGGCCCGGGTACTGTTCGGCCAGTTCCTGCCCGAGCAGATCGATAAAATACGGCGCTTCCGTGTCGAGGGCGTGGGCCACCACCTGGACCGGTTCGCGACCGGCGCGCTCGGCGGCCGCGGTGGCTACGTACCCCGCGTCGGCCATCGCCTGGAGCACCACGTTGCGCCGATCCCGGGCCCGTGCGGTCGACGAGAACGGCGAATGCGTGAAGGGGGCCTGGATGACGCCCGCGATCGTGGCCGCCTCTGCCAGCGTCAGGTTGGTGACGTCTTTGCCGAAAAACAACCGCGCCGCCTCGGGCACGCCATGGATGGCAAACGAGCCCCGCTGCCCGAGGTACACGTCGTTCAGGTACAGCTCGAGGATCGCGTCCTTCGACGCCCGTGTTTCGAGCACCATGGCCAGGAATTGTTCCTGCACTTTCCGGCGCATCGACTTCTCGGGCGTCAGAAAGAAATTCTTGACCAGTTGTTGCGTGAGCGTGCTGCCGCCCACCAGATAGGGCTTGTTGCCGCGCAGATTGGTGATGATGGCGCCGATGATGCGAATCGGGTCGATGCCCGGATGCTCGTAAAACCGGCGGTCCTCGATGGCCAGCACGGCGTGGACCATCACCTTGGGAAGCAGCGACAAGGACACGCTGCGACGTTTTTCGCGGTTGGCGGTCACCAGCGCCGTCATCAGCGGCTGTTCGAGCCGAACCGCCTCGACCGGGCGTCCGCCAACGATCTCGATCTTGTCGATGACGGTGGTGGGCACCATCTTGCCGTCGGGGCCCACCGGTCCCGCCTCTCGGCTGTTGAGCGGCCTGAAGGTGGCGCGAATCGTCCGGCCGGACTGGTCGCCGCCGCGGGGCAGCAACGTCAACAGGTTGTCGATGCGCCCGAACTCGCCCGGCTTCTCGGCCTTCGCACGCTCCGCGTAGCCCAGGTCGTTGAGCCGATCCACCACCTGCTGCGCCGACAGCCATTGGCCGCGCCGGATTTCGAAGGGCCTGGCGAAGACCTTCGGGATCGTCCGCACCCGCTCGCCGCGCAGGCGCTCGTCGATCATCCGTGCGAAGGTGATGTAGTAATAACCGGTGACCGCCAGGACGACCACCAGCGGAATCCCGACCACGATCGCCAGCCAGCGCCGCAGGCGCCGCGGCCGCCGTCGCAGCGGGGCCGGCTTCTTGGGAGGTGGAGTCGCTGACGGCACGTCTCTGGAACCCTAGATCGTGAGAATCCAGTGCGAACCCGGGTCGATTGGCAGGTCGGTCATCAGCCGATCGATGAGCGCGGGCCCGTAGCGGTTCAGGAAATACACGAAGCCGGTCGAACGTTCCTGCGCGTGCCCCCCTGGAAAGGCCTGGGCCTGCGTGCGTCCGAATTGCCGCCGCAGCGTCTCGTCGCGTTTCTTCGCGGCGTGAATGATCTTGGTGTGGAGGCCCTGGAGTTCGTGCCGCAGGCGGCCGGCCACCGAGCGCGCCGCGGCCTCGAGCGTTGGATCGAGCGCGGGCAGCGCAGTAATCAGCGTCTGCATGCGCTGTTCGATCGTGGTGTCGGCGTCCTGCAGCGCACGCTCGACAGCCGGGGGCAACTGCGACTCGAGCAGGCGATTGAGCGTGCTCTCGTCGTGCCCGTGGAGGTCTTCGAGTGGCACCTCGTACTTGGCGAGAAAGCGCACGCCCGCCGAATCAAGCAGCGTGGCCGAGGCGCGTGGGTACATCAGGGGCATGGGCACGCCGAACTCCGCATAGACGTGCTTGAGCTGCCCGAGGTACGCCAGTTCGTTGGGGCCGGCCACATACGCGACGGTCGGGAAGACGGTGTCCTGCACGATCGGGCGCAGCAGCACGTTCGGGCTGAAACGCTCCGGCGTGGTCGAGGCCATCGCCTCGAGCGACGCCTGGTCGACCAGTTGCCCGCCGATGACGAACCGCTCGCCGTCGAGGCCGATGGCGTGGCGGCCGCCGTCGAGATGAAACATCGAGACCTGGCCGACCCCCGGCACCACCTGGGCGTGGTAGCCGAGCGCGACAAGACGCTGTCCCGCGTCGGCGGCCAGCGCCGCCGTGCGCCCCGGAACCGCGGCCTCGTGGGCGAAGATGCGCCCGGCGAGCGGTTTGGTTGCCGGATCGGCCGCGTCGTAGACGATGAGGCCGAATTCTCCCAGGACGAATTCCAGCCAGCGGCCGAACGCCTCGGCCATGCCGTGGCCCTGCCGGTAGGCGCTCCGAATTTTGGTGAGCAGGCTTCCGGTGAACTCGGTGGGAGGGAGCAACTCGGCAAGCCGATCGACGCACGCCGACACATTCGCATCGAGCGTCAGTCTGGCCACCGGCACGTCGCCCGCGTTCGGGGGATCGGGCAAACTGATGCGAGACGGCTGCAGATCGGCGTCGAGGACCTCGCACAGATTGACTTCGTTCCAGTCGTGATCTTCGGAATCAATCCAGAACACCGCTTCGGCCGGAACGTGAAACTCCTGTCGGATGCGCGCGGCCAGCTTGAGTGCGGTGATGGCCTTGAGCAGCGTATAGAGCGGACCGCCGAACAGTCCTGCCTGCTGCCCCGTGATGACGACCACCGAATCGGCGTCGCGCAGCCGATCGACCGCGGTGCGCGCTTCCGGTGGCGCGGCGCGCCGCTGCTGCTGCCGCGTCAACGCGTCACACAGGCCCGATCTGGACCGGTGATGCGCCTGCGCCTGGGCGATCACGCGTCGCCACGCCCCAGGGTCGTTGGGGTGGCCTGCGTAAAACTCGAGCAAGGGTTCGGCGCCCTCGGCATAGTCGGCCGCCAGCGGGCGGATGCCCGGGTAACGGCGCATGTCGATGGCCTGTCCAGTGGCGCCGGCTGCAGATGATTCGGAAAGTGGTGTCACCAACGGGGTACTGTCTCAGACGCTCCGGAGACTGTCAAGCCAGCCGCATGTCTCCGACCGTGGTCGGCTCGACACGGCGCGTGCCGCCGATTGAAGCAGCGTGAGTAACGTGCTAGCATCGGGCCACTGATCAACGTGAGGATTTGACTCCAGGTACCTCCTACTCGCCGCCTCCGGCCTTCGGCCGTTTTAGACTCCTGCATCAGATTGGCGCCGGCGTCCTGGGGCCAGTTTTCCGCACGCACGACGATCAGCAGCAGCGCCTGGCCGCCGTCAAGGCGTTCACCCTCGACATCACCCCCGAGCGCGCCATCGAGTTGGCGCACCATCTTCAGGCCCTCGCCGATGCCGACCTGGAGCATCCGCACATCGCCAAGCCGATGCTGGCCGGTGTCGAGGAGTCGGTCGCGTATCTGGCCCAGACCTACGTCGCCGGCGAGTCGCTGGATGCGGCGATCCGGCAGTACGGGCCGGCGCCGGCCGCCGACGCCGCGCGCCTGATCGGCCACGTGGCTCAGGCGATCGACGCGGCCGCGCGTTTCGGGATCGTTCACGGCGCGCTTCATCCGAGAGACATCCTGGTGACGCCGGGAGAGACCTACGTGACGGGGTTGGGCGTGGCCATGGCCCTCGAGAAAATCGGGCAGCACGCTCCGGTCCGTCGTCCGTACGCCGCCCCGGAGAGGGAATCGGGCGGCGAGTGGGGCGCGCCGGCCGACGTGTTCGCGCTGGCGGTGATCGCCTACGAAGTGCTGACCGGTCGTCGCGCCGTGCCGGGAACCGACAACCCGTTTGCGGGCCTCTCCGATCTGCAACTGCCCGACGCCGCTGCGACCCGGGACGCACTCGAAGCCGCGGTGGACGCCGATCCCGGCCGCCGCCCGCAGAAAGCCGAGGCGTTCGCGCGCCTGTTCGCCGCGGCCCTGTCGGATGCTGGCGCAGCCCAGGCCGCCGGGGACCGTGGAAGCGGCCGGCGCAAGTTGAAGCCGCGAGCCCCGAAACTGCCGGGGCTCGACGACCCGCTGATTCCTCAAGGGCCGGTTCCCGACACACCGCGACACGACGCGCTCGTCCCGCTCGACCCGGTTGTGGCGATGCCTGGCGTGCCGCTGCCGGCCGACGACCCGGCGGTCGTCGCGCTCGAAACACCTGCGGCGATGCCTGGCGTGCCGCTGCCTGCCGACGACCCGGCGATCGTTGCGCTCGAAAGCTCGGCGCAGGTGCCGACCGTGGCGGCACCGCCCAGTCCGGTGGCGCAGGAGTCCGCGCCGCCAGACGGATTGGAAACGACGGCTCCCGAGGCCCTCGCCCTGCGGGTCGACCACTCCCCGCAGCTTGCGGACGAGACGGCACGCGCCGCTGATGTTGCGCCGCTCGGCCCGCCTCACTCCGCACCGGACGCGCAGGATGATTCGTTCTCGCTGTCGCTGCTGCCGCCGGAGCCCGCCGACGCCGCACCGACCAGGTTGAGGCCGACCGGGGCCGCTGCGGTCCTTGACCGATCGCCGGATACCGGACCTCTTTCGCGCGACCTCCCGGTGCCTCGCGCAATCGATCCGACGCGTGGCTCCGAAAGTTTTGGCCGTCCGCCACGGCGCTCCGAACCGGTGCATCCAACCCGGCACGAACGGTCGACGATCCCGGTGATCGTGGCCGCCGCGGTCGGGCTGTTGCTGGGATTGCTCGGCGGGTACGAAATCGGGGCACGGTGGGGGACCAGTCCGGTGGCGACGCCTGTGGCCACGCCCATCGCGGCGCAACCTCCATCTCCGGCTCCGCCGCCCACGCTGCAGGTGAGCCCGGCGCAACTGGCCGCGCCCATCGGTCCGGCATCGGCGCCGCCGGTCGCATCGCTGCCGTCCTCGGTGGCGGTCGTGCCGGTTCGCGATTCGGATTTGACCGCCGCACCCGCCTCGACCGCTCAGCCATCCGGGCGTGCCTCGCCTGCCGGCCCGGGTGATGCCGCGCGTCCGAAAGCCTCCGCCTCGCGTCCCTCGCCCGAGAGCGTCGCCGCAGCCAAGCCGGCGCCGCCGGCAGCCGCGTCGGCCGCCGCAGACACACGGATCACGATTGTCACGGTGCCCGTCGGCGCGGACGTCTCAGTCGACGGCGAACCGGTGGGCGTCGCTCCCCACGTCGTTCGGCAGATCCCGCTCGGCGAACACGTGGTGCGAGTGACGCTGCGCGGGTACCTCGCCCGACAACAGAAGGTGACGCTGACGGCGGCGCGCCCAGCCGTCCGCCTCGCGCTGACGCTTCGCAAGAGTGAGGGTGCGGCGGCGACCGCCGCCCCCAAGCCGGACGCGCCCTCGCCATCCGCCCAGTCGAGTATCATCTTTGCGTCTAGGCCGCCCGGCGCGCGCGTCGTGCTCGACGGCAAGGACGTGGGGATTACGCCGTTCACCCTGAACAGAGTCGCGCCTGGGGCGCACGCCGTTGAGCTGCGGCTCGCCGGCTTCCGCCGGTGGACCACAACCATCACGGTCGACGCGAGCGGGAAGCCGCGGCGCGTGACCGCATCACTCGAGAGGGACACATCGCGGTGAAGGCCGTTCTCGCCTTGGAAGATGGCTCCTGGTTCCAGGGCACGGCCGCCGGCGCCGAAGGTGTCGGATCGGGCGAAGTCGTGTTCAACACCGGCATGACCGGGTATCAGGAAATTCTGACCGATCCCTCCTACGCGGGACAGATGGTGACGATGACCTGTCCCGAAATCGGCAACTACGGCGTGGCCACCGACGACGTCGAATCGCGCGCGCCGCAGGTGGCCGGATTCATCATGCGGAGCCCGTCTCCTGTGGCCAGCAACTGGCGGGCGACGAGCACCTTGCGCGACTACCTGATAGCCGCCAACGTGGTCGCCATCGGCGACGTCGACACACGTGCGTTGACGCGACGGCTGCGCTCGGCGGGCGTGATGCGGGGCGTGATTGCGACCGGGTCGGCCTGCGATCCCGACGAACTGATCGCCCGGGCGCGGGCGGTGCCCTCGATGGTGGGCGCCGATCTGGTGCAGCGCGTGACGTCGGCCGCGCCGTTCGACTGGCCGCCGGTTGGTGCGGCGGCCGGAACAGGCGGGTACCTCGTGCCGGTCGGGCGCCCGGCCTCGCGGCCGTTGCGCGTGGCCGCCTACGACTTCGGCATGAAATGGAACATCCTCCGGCGGCTGGCCGCGTTCGGCTGTGCGATTCGCGTCTATCCGGCCGGTACGCCGGCGGCCGTGCTGATGGCCGACCGGCCTGATGGCGTCTTCCTGAGCAACGGTCCCGGCGACCCGGCAGCGTTGCCCTACGTGGTGGCCAACGTGAAGGCGCTGACCGAGACCGGCGTGCCGCTGTTCGGCATCTGTCTTGGACATCAGGTGCTGGCTCTGGCGCTGGGTGCGCGAACCTTCAAGCTCAAGTTCGGGCACCGCGGATCGAACCACCCGGTCAAACATCTCGCGACCGGGCGCGTCGAAATCACCTCGCAGAACCACGGGTTTGCGGTTGATGCCGAGACCCTGCCGCCGCATCTGATGGTGACGCACACGAACTTGTACGACGGCACGCTCGAGGGAGTCCGGCACCGCGACAAGCCCATCTTCAGCGTCCAGTACCATCCCGAGGCGTCGCCCGGGCCCCACGACGCGGACTACCTGTTTGGCCTGTTCGTCGAAGCCATGGAGCGCCGATAGATGCCCCGCCGGTCCGACATCAAGCGTGTCCTGGTGCTCGGCGCCGGCCCCATCGTCATTGGCCAGGCCTGCGAGTTCGACTACTCGGGGTCGCAGGCGTGCAAGGCGTTGCGCAGCGAGGGCATCGAGGTGGTGCTGGTCAACAGCAACCCCGCCACGATCATGACCGACCCCGAGCTGGCCGACCGGACCTACGTCGAGCCGCTCACCCCCGAGATCGTCGAAGCGGTGATCGCCCGCGAACGTCCCGACTCGCTGCTGCCGACCGTCGGCGGGCAGACCGCGCTGAACCTGGCGATGGCGCTGGCCAAGAACGGTGTGCTGGAACGCTACGGCGTGAAGTTGATCGGCGCGTCGATCGCGGCCATCGACGTAGCCGAGGACCGGTTGAAGTTTCGCGACGCGATGCGCGAGATCGGCATCGAGGTGCCGCAAAGCGGATACGCCCGGACGCTCGACGAGGCGATCGAGCTGGTCAAGACGCTCGGGTTCCCGTCGATCATCCGGCCCTCGTTCACCCTGGGCGGGGTGGGCGCCGGCATCGCCTACAACATCGAGGAATTCCACGATGTGGTGCGCCGCGGTCTCACCATGAGCCCGGTGCACGAAATCCTGATCGAAGAATCGGTGATCGGGTGGAAGGAATTCGAACTCGAGGTGATGCGCGATGCGGCCGACAACTTTGTGGTGGTCTGTTCGATCGAGAACATCGATCCGATGGGCGTGCACACCGGCGACAGCATCACCGTGGCGCCGGCGCTTACGCTGACCGACAAGGAATACCAGCGGATGCGCGACGCGGCCCGGCGGATCATCACACGGATCGGCGTCGAGACGGGCGGGTCGAACATCCAGTTCGCCATCAATCCGCAGGACGGACGGATGGTCGCCATCGAGATGAATCCGCGCGTGTCGCGGTCGTCGGCCCTCGCGTCGAAGGCCACCGGCTTCCCGATCGCGAAAATCGCAGCCAAGCTGGCGCTCGGCTACCATCTCGACGAAATCCCGAACGACATCACCCGCCTGACGCCCGCCTCGTTCGAACCCACGATCGACTATGTCGTCGTCAAGATCCCGCGCTGGAACTTCGAGAAGTTTCCGGAGGCGGACCGCACGCTGATGACGCAGATGAAGTCGGTGGGGGAGGCGATGGCCATTGGCCGCACCTTCAAGGAAGCCTTCATGAAGGGCATCCGGTCGCTCGAAATGGGCCGGTCGAGCCTGCTGTTCGACGACGCGGCTTCGCGCGAGGAGGATGACGACGGGTTGCGGCAGCATCTGTCGACGCCCAACGATCGGCGCATCTGGGCGCTGTTCGAAGCGCTCGAGCGCGGCTGGCCGCTGGCCCAGTTGCACGAGTTGACGATGATCGATCCGTGGTTCCTGGCGCAGTTCGCCGACCTGGCGGCCCACCGTCGCGAACTGCAGGGCCAATCGGTGTCGGCGATCGACCAGGACGTGATGCGCCGGGCGAAGCGCGACGGCTTCAGCGACGCGCAGATCGCGCAGGCCGTGGGCAGCGGCGAGGCCGAGGTGCGCGAGCGCCGGCTGGCGCTGGGCGTGCGTCCCGTCTACAAACGCATCGACACCTGCGCCGCCGAATTCGAATCCTTCACGCCGTATCTCTACGGGACCTTTGAGCGCGAGTGCGAGTCGCTGCCCACGCCCGCGCGCAAGGTGCTCATCCTGGGCAGCGGGCCCAACCGGATCGGGCAGGGCCTCGAATTCGATTATTGCTGCTGTCACGCCGTGTTCGGCCTGCGCGAAGAAGGGTTCGAGACGGTGATGGTCAACTGCAATCCGGAAACCGTGTCGACCGACTACGACACGTCCGACCGGCTGTACTTCGAGCCCCTGACGCTCGAAGACGTTCTGGCCATCGTCGACACCGAGCGGGCGGCGGGCGGCGACGTCGCGTGTCTCGTGCAGTTTGGCGGCCAGACGCCGCTGAAGCTGTCGCTGGCGCTGCAGGATGCCGGCGTGCGGATTCTCGGGACCTCACCCGACTCGATCGACCTGGCGGAGAATCGGAAGCGGTTCGCCGCGCTGCTCAACCAGTTGGGCATCCCGCAGCCCAAGAGCGGGACGGCGAGTTCGCGCGACGAAGCCCGCGATGTGGCCGCCTCCATCGGGTATCCGGTGGTGGTGCGGCCGTCGTACGTGCTGGGCGGCCGGGCGATGGCGATTGTCTACGATCCGGGCGCGCTGGATCGGTACATGACGACCGCGGTGGACGCGTCGCCCGACCATCCGGTGCTCATCGACCGGTTCCTCGAGGATGCGTTCGAACTGGATATCGACGCGGTGGCCGATGCAACCGGTGCCGTGTTGATCGGCGGCGTAATGGAGCACATCGAGGAGGCGGGGATCCACTCGGGGGACAGTTCGTGCGTGGTCCCGCCGTATCTGGTGGCCGAGCGTCATCTTGAAACGATTCGCGATTACACGCGGCGCATCGCGCGGGCGCTGGGCGTGGTGGGTCTGATGAACGCGCAGTACGCCATCAAGGCCGACACGGTGTACGTGCTCGAGGTGAACCCGCGGGCCTCGCGGACCGTCCCGTACCTGTCGAAGGCGACCGGGGTGCCGCTGGCCAAGGTGGCGGCGCGCGTGATGGCGGGGCGGACGCTGGCCGAACTCGGGTTGACGCGGGATCTCACCGTGGATGGCGTGTTCGTCAAGACGCCCGTGTTTCCGTTTATCAGGTTCCCCGGCGTCGATACGATTCTTGGGCCCGAGATGAAGTCGACCGGGGAGGTGATGGGGGGCGCCGCCACGTTTGGCGAAGCGTTTGCCAAGGCATACCTCGCGGTTGGCCAGGAATTGCCCGCCGCCGGCACCGTGTTCATCAGCGTCAACAACGACGACAAGCCCAACGTGCTCGCCACGGCGCGCGATCTGTCGTCGGCCGGGTTCCACATCGTGGCGACGCGGGGAACCGCGGCGTATCTTCGCGCGCATGGCGTGGAAGCGACCTCGGTGTTCAAGGTCAACGAAGGCCGGCCCAACGTCGCCGACCAGGTCGTCAACGGTCAGGTGCAGCTCATCATCAACACCCCGCTCGGACGCGCGTCGTTTTTCGACGACCGGGCGGTGCGGCGCGCCGCGATGCTGCACGGCGTGCCGTGCATCACGACGCTGACCGGAGCGGCGGCTGCCGTCAGCGCCATTCGAGCCCTCCGCACGCAGACGCTCGACGTCAAGGCCCTCCAGGACTACCACGCAGAATCTGCCAACCGGTAGAGTGATCCCGGTTGCAGAATTCGCGATCCCCTGATCGCAGAGGGCTGGAAGACCTGTGTTTTCTGGCATTCCGGTCCGGTCGCCGCTGGCATCCGGTTTGCGACGTTGTGATACGTGCGATGTCCGTGTGTGCCGCCGATGCTGGCTCTGTTGGCCGGTGTCGCCATCGGCTGTTCGTATCTCCAGCCGGGGCTTCTTGTCACCGCCGTTGCGGGGATGACGTGGGTCTTGGCGGCCGCGCTTGCGGTCTGGCGCGTGGGTGCGCCGGTCTGGTGTGCCGCGGCGGCGCTGGTGGCGTTTGCCGCGTGCGGCGCGGCGGCGGGTTCGCTGGCGATGTGGCGCGCGGTTCACACCCAGGCCCGATCCGCCATCATGGCCGCGCACGGTCTCGCCGAGTTGCCCGACGAACCCAGTGGCATCGTCGACGTGACCGCGCGGCTGACCGAGGACGCGGGGCCCTCAGCCTCTGGCGGCGCCCGCCTCTCGTTGGAGGCCATCAGTTTCGAGATCGGTGGACGGCGGTATGCCGCTGGAGGCGGCCTCATCGTAACGGTGGTGGGCGCGGTGGCCCCCTCGCGGTCGGGTGCGTGGCGGCGCGGTCGGGTCGTGAGGCTGCCGGCCCAACTGCGGCGGCCGGCTCGCTATCTGAATCCCGGCGTGCCCGACTTCGAGTGGATGCTCGCCGTGCGCGGCACAACTCTGGTGGGATCGGCCAAAAGCGGCATGCTCGTCGACATCGTCGGCCTGGGGAGCCCGGTGGACGAAATCTGCGCGGAGCTGCGCGCGCGGGTCCGCGTCGTGCTCGACAACGCGATTGGCCGTCACGCCGCTCGGTCGGCTGCCGTGGCGCGCGCCGTGATTCTGGGCGACCGCACCGGCCTCGACGAGGAGACCGAAGACCGCCTCCAGCGTGCGGGCACCTATCACGTGATTGCGATCTCGGGCGGCAACATCGCCATTCTGGCCGGCCTCCTGTTCGTGGTGGTCCGCCTGGTGACGAGAATGCCGGTGGCTGGCGAAGTGATCGTGTCGATCTGTTTGATCGGGTACGCGACGCTGGTGGGCGGAGGCGCGTCGGTCGACCGGGCGACGGTGATGGCCGTGGTGCTGCTGGCCGCACACGCCTTCGGCGCACGCGGACACCCGGTCAACGCGCTGGCGTTCGCCGCGGGTCTCAGCCTCGCCCTCGACCCTTTGATTATCTACGACGCCGGGGCGTGGCTCACCTACGGCGCGACGCTGGCCATCATCGTGGGTTCGCCGCTGGCCTTCGGCCTCCTGCCTTCGCTGCCGGCCTGGGGGCGCCCCGCGCTCGCGCTGTTTGTCGCGTCGCTGTCGGCGGAGTTGGCGCTGTTTCCCATCTCCGCGCTCGTGTTTGCGAGAGTCACCGTCGCCGGGCTTGCGCTCAACTTTGCCGCGATTCCGCTGATGACGGTCGTGCAGGTTGGCGGCATGATCACGCTGGCGCTCGCGCCGCTGGTGCCGCTGGCCGCCGACATGGCCGGCCGCATCACGCACGCCTCGGCGTGGGGACTGGTCGAGAGTGCCAGGTTCGTCGATCTGGTTCCGTGGCTCACCACCAGGCTTCCGCCTCCCGCTGCGGTCGCGGTGGCGGCCTACTACCTCGGCTGGATCATCTTTCTGGGCGCCCCACTGGTGGCCCCATCCGTGGTCAAGGCGGCATCGCGCACCGGGTGTGTGCGCCGGGTCCGATGGGCGGCCGCACTGGCGGTCGCCTCGATTGGGGCGTGGATCATCATGGCTCCCGGCGCGCGATGGGGAGGGGACCGGCGGCTGCGAGTCACGTGGATCGATGTCGGTCAGGCCGACGCCAGCCTCGTACAATTTCCCTCGGGTCAGGCGTGGATGATTGATGCGGGGGGAGCGGCGAGTTCGCGGTTCGATGTGGCGCGTCGCGTGATCGAGCCTGTCATCTGGCAGCGTGGCGTCCGAAACCTCGCCCACCTCGTGTTGACGCACGGCGACGCCGACCACATCGGTGGCGCGCCGTCGCTTCTGCGCGACCTGACGCCCGACGAGGTGTGGGAAGGCATTCCGGTACCACGGCACGAACCGCTCCGCCAGTTGCGCGACCTCGCCAACCGCGAGGGCTCCGGATGGCGGCGTGTGCAGCGGGGAGACCGGGTGAGTGTCGGCGGCGTCGACGTCTCGGTCTGGAATCCGCCGCCCCCCGAGTGGGACCGGCCGCGCGTTCGCAACGAGGATTCTGTCGTGGTGGAACTGCGCTACGGATCGGTCTCGATTGTGCTGCCCGGCGATGTCGAGGCGTCCAGCGAACAGGCCCTCGCACGGTTACTCACGCCGGTCCCGATCGCCATCATGCAGGCGCCGCATCACGGAAGCGCGTCGTCGAGTTCGCCGGCGCTCTTGCAGGCCATCTCCCCGCAGGTGGTGGTGATCAGTGTGGGACGGAACAACCGGTTCGGGCACCCGGGCCGGTCCGTGGTCGAGCGCTATCGGGCGATGGGGGCATCGGTGTTTCGGACAGATCAGGACGGCGCCGTCACCATCGAAACCGACGGCGCGTCGGCCGAGATCAGCAGCGTCAGTGGTCGTCGCCAGCGGCTGATGGCGGCAACGCCGCAGTCCGCTCCGCCTGCTTGACGCGCCCCCAGGCCGCTTCCATCTCGTCGAGCGAATACGCCGCAAGCGGTCGCCCGTGTTCGCGCAGGCTGGCTTCCATCGCTTCGAATCGGCGGGTGAACTTATTGTTGGCTTCGCGCAGGGCGGCCTCCGGTTCGATGCCGAGCTTGCGCGACAGATTGGCGATGGCGAACAGGAGGTCGCCCATTTCTTCTTCGGCGCGCGCCTGGTCGGCCGCCAGGCCCGCCTCCACCTCGGCGCGCAGTTCCGCCACTTCTTCCTCGATCTTGGCGATCACGTCGGACGCGCGCACCCAGTCGAAGCCCACGGCGGCGGCACGGGTCCCGATTTCGTGCGCACGAAGCAGCGCCGGCAGCGATCGCGACACGCCTCCGAGCGTCGTCTTTGGCTTGCCCGTGTCGGAGGTTTCGCCGGCTTTGACGCGCTCCCAGAGTTGAACAACCTGATCGGGCGACAGCGCGGCCTCGGCTGGCGCTCCGCCGGCCGTGCCGTCTTTCGGACCGAAGACGTGTACGTGGCGGCGGACCAGTTTGTTCGAGATCGCTTCCAACGAGTCGGCGATCGAAAAGTCGCCCGCCTCTTCGCACACCTGGGCCAGCAGCACCGCCTCGAAGACAAAGTCGCCCAGTTCTTCACGCAGAGCGCCGCGGTCGTCCCGGTCGAGCGCGTCGAGCACTTCGTAACACTCCTCGAGCACGAACGCCCGCAGCGTCTGGAGCGTCTGGGCCCGATCCCACGGGCAGCCGTCCGGGCCGCGCAGATAGCGGACGATCTCGACCAGGCGGTTGAAGGCGTCGGCAGCGCTCGTCGATGGGGCCATCGACGGTATGCTACCATGCCGATCTGTCGCGGTTTCCGGCCGGCCGGCGTCTGCCGGGCGCCGCCGGTGCGACGGCCCGATGGGGGCCGTTGGGGGACGAGGTCGGTCGGGCCGATGCCCGATATCAGGGAGGAATCGCGTGTCGGACGAAGACCTGTCGGTGACATTTACCGGGTTCGTGCTGTCGTTGATGACGACGGCGGCGGTGCACTTCGGCGACTATCCCGATCCGGCGACCGGCGAAAAACTGCCGCTGAATCTCGAGGGCGCGGCGCAGATGATCGAGATCCTGGCGATGCTCGAGCAGAAGACCCGCGGCAACCTCACTGCGCAGGAGCGGACCATGCTCGAGCAGGTGCTGTACGACCTGCGGATGAGGTTCGTCGCCGCGCAGCAGTACACCGCGCCGGCTGACGACAAGGACACCGACGCGTCTTGAGCCAGCCGATCGGCCGCGTGACGTTTCTCGGCAGCGGTACGTCGCACGGCGTGCCCATGGTGGGGTGCCGATGCCCGGTGTGCCTGTCCACCGATCCCCACGACCATCGCAGCCGGCCGTCGATCTACATCCAGTTTGTTGACGGGACCAGCGTGCTGGTCGACACCACCCCCGATTTGCGCACCCAGGCGCTGCGGTTCGCGGTCGAACGGGTCGATGCGATTCTGTTCACGCACTGTCACGCCGACCACGTCATGGGACTCGACGACGTGCGGCGGTTCAACGTGCTTCGCAACGGCGCGCCCATCGCGTGCTACGGCGATGCCGACACGATGAAGGACCTGCGGCGGATTTTTTCCTACGCGTTCGAGGCCACCGACCACGGTGGGGGCTTGCCTCGCATCCAGTTGCAGACGCTGACCGGGCCGCTGGAAATCGGCGGGCACCAGATCGTGCCGGTTCCGATCTGGCACGGGCCCCAGATGATTCTGGGGTACCGCGTCGGCGGCTTTGCGTACCTGACCGACTGCAGCGGCCTTCCCGACGATTCGTGGCCGCTGCTGGATCGGCTCGACACCCTGGTGATCGACGCGGTCCGGCATCGGCCTCACCGCACGCACTTCAACGTGGCCGGGGCGCTCGCCGTCATCGAACGGCTCGCCCCGAGGCGCGCCTTTCTCACCCACGTCTGCCACGATCTGCCGCACGAGGCCACCAACCAGCAACTGCCGCCGGGCGTGCAGCTGGCGTACGACGGCCTGGTGCTCGAGATTGCGTCGCTGGACTAGTCGCCTGGACGGTATGCTCTCGTGTCGCGCCTGGCGATCCGGGCGCCG
>JBAXOX010000020.1:0-58559 GCA_037133015.1 Acidobacteriota bacterium | reverse complement strand
CGGTAGACCCATCCGGCCCGCTGCCCTTGCAGATCGGTCCGCGCGATATCAAACGAGGGTTTGGCCCTTTTCGACCGCTTCGGCTGCTCGGTCCCGCCCATCTCTCCGGTCGGTGCCTCCTTCGGCAACGAATCGGACAAAGGCGTCGTAGTCTTGGGCCGCCCGGCTTCGCGGGGCGTATTCCCAGATCGTCTGTCGTTGGGTGATGGCATAAGTCACATCGATGCATTGCCGGATGCCGGGACGATACAGCCGCTCCCCCATCTCCGCATCCTCGGCAAGCGCTTCGAACGCCGCCCGCGTGGCGTGCGTGTTGACGTTGACCGAGGTCGGCAGCACGGCGAGCAGTTCGAGGCGGCGGTCGGGCCACAACTCGCGAATCTGATGAATGCCGGCCAGCGTCTGGCGCGCGCCCAGAATGGCCATGCCGTCCATCGACACCGGCATCACGAGGTCGGAGGCAAACAGCAAGACGTTGTAGGTGAGCAGGCTCATCGCCGGCGAACTGTCGACCACAACGGCGTCGTAGCCGTGCAGCGCCTTGAGGCGCCTGGACAAAATGGTCTCGCGTTGCGGCGCGCCCGCCAGTTGGGATTCGAGCGCGAAGGCTTCGGGGGTCGATCCGATCACGTCGAGCCGCTCGCGCACGTCGCGCACCACCACGTCGTCGAGCGTCGCGTCGCCGCGCATCAGGTCGCTGATCGTGTGCGTGGGCCGAACGCCCAGCGCGTGGCCGACGTTGCCCTGCGGGTCGGCATCCACCAGCAGGACGCGATCCCCGCGCCTGGCCAACCCTGCCGCCAGGTGAATCGCGGTCGTGGTCTTGCCGACGCCGCCCTTCATGTTGACGATGGCAATCTGCAGCATTGGGTGGTCCCCGCGCGTGGCCAACCCGGCCGGGCCGCCTCAAACCCGTCGGGCATCAGCGTGGATGCGGTGTCATTGTACGCCGGTTTCGTCCGCCCGACGCGACACGGTATAATTTCCGCTTGGCACTCCAATCGTCAGCGCTCGCGACACCCCTTCACCTCGCGGTCTGTATCGGCATCGGTATGGAACTGACGGCCGGGATCCCGAAGTGACGCTGCTCGGGATGAACGCCCGGCGGCTGGTGCACATCCTCTGTGTGATCGCCGCCCACGCCTGTGCCTACCTGGTCGAGCGCTACATGGCCTGGTGGCCGTGGTTTGTGCGGCGCGTGCCCCTGGCGCGTGTCCCGGGCCCGAAGCGGTTCCGCAAGCTGTTCGAAGATCTCGGCGGGAGCTTCATCAAGTTCGGCCAGATGCTGGCGCTGCAGCCCGATATCGTGTCGCGGGAGTACTGCGACGAGTTGTTCGACCTGCTGGATCGGATCGAACCGTTCCCCTTCGCGCACGTCGAGCAGGTCTTCCGCGAAGAACTGGGCCGCACGCCGCACGAAATCTTCGACACCTTCGACACCACGCCGCTGGCGACGGCCTCGATCGGCCAGGTGCACGTGGCGTCGATCGGCGGGCAGAAGGTGGCCGTCAAGGTTCAGCGCCCCGCGGTTGACGTCGAGTTCGCCGGCGACATCCGGCTGATCCGCTTCGGCATCGACCTGATTCGCCGCTTCGACATCACGTCGCTGTTCTGGACGCTGGGCCCGATGAGCGAATTCGCCGCCTGGACGCTCGAGGAACTCGACTACCGGCGCGAAGCCCGATACGCCGACCGACTGCGGCGCAACGCCGCCGAGAACCTGTTCGAGCGCGTGCCGGCGGTGTTCTGGGAATGGACGACGAGGCGGACGCTGGTGCTCGAGTTCATGACCGGTGTCACCGCGCTCGCCTACCTGCGCGCGGGCACGTCGGGCGACAGGTCAGCGGTGCCCGAGTTGGGGACCGGACCGTTCGACGCCGACCGATTCGCGCGCCATATCATCGACAACTTCGTCGGCGATGCGTTCCGGCACGGCGTGTTCCACGCCGACTTGCACCCGGCGAATCTGCTGGTGCAGCCGGGCGAAGTGGTGGCGTACGTCGATTTCGGCATCACCGGCGTGCTCAGCGGGTACTCGCGGCGCCACCTGGTGGACATGACGATCGCGCTCACCCGCGGCGACGTGGAAGGATTGACCAATTCTTTCTTCGATCTCACCTCGTCGGACGCCAATTCGGACCCGGCGCAGTTTCGCGCGAACATGATGGAGACGTCGCAGAGCTGGTACGCGGGCGAAGGCGCCGACATTGTGATGCGGACCAACTTTACGCAGATCATGCTCGACATGCTGATCATGTGCCGCAACGCCCGATTGTCGCCCGAGCGCGACGTGGTCAAGTACATCCGGTCGGCGGTCGCCGCCGACGGGCTCATCACGCGGCTGGCGCCCGGCTTCAACGTCGGCCGCTATCTCGAGGAAGAGTGCCGGCGCCTGGTCGCGTCGGAACTGCAGCGCACGTTGGTGTCGGGAGACACCTTCGGGGCGCTGCTGTCGTCAACAGCCCGGCTGGTCGATACCGGCGCATCGCGTGCGGCCTCGATCCTCCAGCGCCTGTCGGATGGCCAGATGACCGCGCACGTGGAGGTGACCACCTCCATCGATCGCGACGCCCGGCATCGCCGCCGGACGCTTCGGCTGGCAGGCGTCGTGGTGGCCCTGACGGCACTGGTCGAGTTGACCGGCGGCCCGGCGCGGATCGGGGTTAACATGTTTACCGGTGAAGTCGTGCTGACCGGCGCCGCGCTGCTGATGCTGCTGGCGTCTGTTCGCAGGCTTGTCTCGGGCGGCTAGACGCGGCCGAGCCACTCACGCGATCGCGCGTCGGCCCTGTCCCCTCGACCATGACGCTGCCCCAGCGGCACCAGACTGCCGGCGCCTTGCGCGGCATCCACCACGATCGGTTTCTGGAGTTCGAGATGCGTGAGTTGCTCAAAGCCACGATCACGCTGCCGTGGGCCCTCTCGATGGTGGGCGTGCAGCAACTCGCCAACCTGGTGTCGGCGCCAGCCGACGGGCGTGTCGCCGATGCCGCGGCGACGCTCGATGCGATGACGGCGGCGGCCAGCCATCACGTTGACGGCTGGCTGGATCAGGCGCTCGACCTGGGCGGTGCCGTGCAGCGGGGCCTCGCCGATCTCACCGCGATGCGACCGCCTTCGGTCGATGCGAGCGGCCTGATGCGCGTGGCGACCGACCCGCGCTGGGCCGCGGTGTTCCAGGCGACGTCGGAGTTCGGACTGGGGCCGGTTGCCAGGCTCGACGCGCTTCGCGTGGCGTCGGATCACCGCGAGGCAGCGTTACAGGAATGCCTCAACAAATTGCACGTCCTGCGGCTGCTCACCCAGGTGTACGCCGACCTCGGTCTCGACACGGCCAACCATGATGCGCTGCCGGTGCTGATCGATCGCGCCGCCTCGTTGCAGCCGTTCCCTCGACTGTGGGCGATCGAAGCGATCGGCCGCGAATACGGCGACTGGGCGCTGGCCGCTGGCGACGAGTCCGGCCCGATGGGCGTGCTCACCGACGCATGGCTCGACCAGCTTCCTGCCTGGAGCCTCACCATGCTCCACGCCGGCCTCGGACTCTCGTTTGCCGCGTCGGTGCTGGCCGCGATCGAACCATCCTCCTCGCTCGACCTGGTCCGCCACCTCGTCACGCATTTCGCCGACTTGTGCCGCCGGTCGTCGCGCCGCGGGTACGCCGGCGCCGCGCTCGGCTCGCTCGGGGTGGTCGCGCGCATGCTTCACCGGGACCTGATGCCGCTTCTGGCGCGAACGATTCCGCAGGTCGAACCGGATCTGCACGCATACTTCTGGCACGGGGCCGGACGCGCGATGTACCTGGATCCCGATTTCCTGCTGCCGTCCTCCAACGCGCCGGTCCGCGTGATCACGACCCTCAAAGACGAGGCGCCGGACGAAGCGTCGTACCGGCAGGCACTGGCCGGCATGTCGTGGACGATGACGCTGGTCAACATGCCGCACCCCGAGGTGATCGCGCTGTTCCTCAGCCGTCAGAAGACGCTCGCCTCGGCCGCCGACGTGTTCGCCACCGGCGTCTGGTCGGCGCTGCTGGTGCGTCACGACACGACGCCTGGCGACGCGCGCATCAGGTCGTTTATCGAGTACCAGCCGCAGGATGCCGACGTGGCGGCCCTCTGGCACTCGCAGATCGCTTCGTCGTGTCGCCTCGCGCTCGACCGCAGGTACGATCACCTCAAGCAGACCTGGGCCCTGCAGGATTTGTTTTCCTATCGGCCGGGCGTGGCCTGATCAAGAAGGTTGGCGCGATCGCCATGTCCGCGATGTCCAGGATGTCGTCGTTAGCACCCAGAGACCGGCGCCGAGTCGTTGAGGAACGACTTCGCGCGCTCGGCCCGCCGCGTCCCGCCCACCGGGCTCCGCCGCCAGAGGGCCAGTTGGGCCACGACGAACTGCCGACGCGGCGCCTGCGGGCGGCGCTGGAGGAACTCGGGCCGGTCTTTGCCGGGTTCGGCCGCTACTTGTCGTCGCGGTTCGATCTGCTCCCCAGGCGCGATTGCCTCGACCTGGCGGTCACCGACCAACGCGCCTCTGGTGGTCACGCGCCCGTCGCGAATGCCGAGGCGCTGGCCATCGAACGGCTCGGCGACGCGCCCGGCATCTTTGCGGCCTTCGATCCGCATCCCTGCGCCGTCACGCCATGGACACAGCAGCACCAGGCACGACTGCCCACCGGCGAGCCGGTCGTCGTCACGCTGGTCCGGCCCGACGCCGACGCGGTGCTGGGCATCGACATCCCGCTGTTGTCCCTGATCGCCCCGTGGCTCGACACACCCGCCGACGACGTGGCGACGGCGGTGGACGATTTTGCCGCCGCCCTCCGGCGCCGTCTCGATCAGCGCCAGCAGGCCGCTGGCTTGATCATCCTGCTCGAAGATGCGGGCGGCGGGGGCCTGCTCGACGCGCCGGCGTGTCACCAGGAGTATTGCGCGACGGGCGTGCTCACCGTGGATCAGGTCGATGGGGTGTCGCTGGCCGGGGTGGTCGATCTCGACGCCGATCGGCCTGCGCACGCCGACCTCGATCGCGACGCCATTGCGCGGCAACTGGCCACCGCGTGGGTGCGGCAGTTGACCGCGGGCCGCGTGGTGCCGTTCGACTTCGATCTTGGCGACCTCCGGCTGCGCGGCGAACGGCTGGTGCTGATCGGTGGTGCGCTCGAGCCGATCTCGACGAAGAGCCGGAGCCAGTTTTTCGACTACCTGATGGCCGCGGCAGCCGACGATCCCGACCGGGCATGGACGTGGATTGCCGAAGCGGCCCTGCCGCGACTCGAGGGCCACGACGGTGCCGCGCTCCGGCGCCGCATTCGGCAGGTCGTGCCCTTCCGCGACGGGGAGTGGAGCGGTAACCATCGGATCGCCGAATACGTGCTGGCGCATTGGCGGGCGACGCGCGAAGCCCGGTGGAACACGCTGTCGCATCAGCTCCATCTGTATCGAGGCATCCACGCGATTTCGCACGCCACGGCACGGCTGCGGCCCCACGGCGATTCGCTGCTCGAGGCCTTGCAGACCGAAACGTTGCGCCTCGGCTTGTCCGACGCACAGCGCCTGCTGGAATCGGGCCGGCTGCCGACCTCGCTGGCGACGCTGGCGCGCGATCTGTCGCAGGTGCCTCAGCGGCTCGACGACCTCCTCACGATGGTGGCGGCCGGACGATTGCGCATCAAGGCAGAGGTGCCCGACGGCGGAGAACGACGCGAGGCGAGAAACCGGACCGTGTCGCTGGTGGCCAGCCTGGTGGCGCTGGTCGCCGTCACGTTCCTCATGCGCCATCTCGGGCCGACGCTGGGGCCGGGATTGGAGTGGCTGAGCGCGGTGCTGGTGCTGGTGGTCGGCGGGTGGCTGCTGGCGGCCGCCGCCCGGTTGTAGCACGCGAAAACACCCAGCGGGCACACGCCGGTTTCGATCGCGGGCCGTCTGGTGCGCCCTCGTCTCTTGGTGATACGATTCCCGTATGGAGGCCAACATGAGCGACAGCCGGAGTCCGAGTCGCGGCGTGGCCGCCTCGGTCGGCGGCCTCATAAAATCCGCGGGGCGCTTCTCTGTGGCGATGGGGGTGTTTACCGCCCGTCAGGCCATCAGGATTGCCTCGGGCTCATCGTCGAGCGCCACCTCGGCCCTCAATCAGGTGAGCACGGCGGCGCGTACGCGCCTGGCGGGCCGATCCAGGACCGCCTACGGGGTTGGCCACGACATTCAGCACGGACTGGTCGATGCGGCGTGCGAGATGGCAGGCGCGAGCCACGACGGCCAGGTGCATGACCATTCGGCGACGGGGCTCTCGATGTCGCGCAGGACCTGCGTGACGCGCCGACTGCACGGCGTCAGAACGGTCGCGTCGGGCACGCTTAAACGGCCCGTGCCGCAGGCGGAATTGCTCCAGCGGCTGGCCGAGTATCGGGCCGACGTCATGACCGGGGGATCGGGCAGCGACCGGCCACGAGCCGTGGCCGGCCTGTGGAAATCCGAAGGGCTCGCCACCACGATCGCCAAGCATCTATTGCCGGAGCACTCCTGGAACGATCCGGCGCTGCTGCCCGCCTTGCTCCCGGTCGAGCACGTCGGGTTCGGATCGGGCTCGACGTCGTTTCTGCACTTCGACGCGGCGCGCCTGCATGCGGTGTTCGCCGAAAGGTGCGCGACCCACTACCGGGATTTTTCGTACGAAGGCGTCGGGGCCATCCTGCGGGCGTACGAGAGCGGCTTCTTCCGGTTGATGAGCATGACGGCCGGCCTCATCCGATTCGACACGCCGGAGGGCCCGAACCCGGCCGGATTTTTCGCCGACTACCTCACGCAGTTTTCGCCAGAGCAGCAGCGCCTCATTGCGCACGGCTACGGGCGCCTGTTCGCGTTCAGCCACATGGACGTCTACGACGCGATCGCCGACGCGACGGCCTTTCCGCCCGAACGCGTCGAACCGGTGGTCGAGGGCATTGCGTTTGCGTTCCTGATGATCAACAGCGCCGACCTGCCGCACATTCTGAGACACAGCGCGATTCCGTTCGAGCGGCCCGTGCGCGCAGCGTTCCAGAACGGGCTCATCTACGGCATGACGTTTCTCGAGTGGTACGCGCCCGGGTTCCTGGCCCCCTGGCAGCCGCAGACGGCGCTGGAGGCCGAGATGGTCGAGCACGCCAGGCGCGATATCGCGCTGTCGATCGCTCGGGGGTACCCGCTGGCCGCCAGATTGGCCGAGCCTCGGCACTAATGGGGGGGCGATCGGATCCGGCACACGCCCGAAGGAACCGCTATGGCGAATCGTCTCAGAACCATCACCCAGAAGGTCGTCGTGTCGGCGTCGCCCGACAACGTGTACAATGCGTTGGTCAGCCCTCGCCTCCATGCAGAGTTCACCGGATCGCCCGCCACCGGATCGGCCCGGGTTGGCGGGGCGTTTACGGCGTGGGGCGGCTACATCTCGGGCGTCCATCGCGAACTGGTCAAGCCCAGCCGCATCGTGGACGACTGGCAGACCACCGAATGGCCGGACGGCGCCGCGCCCTCGCGGGTGGTATTCACGTTGACGGCGGTGGAAGGCGGCACCCAGATTCGCATGGTGCATTCGCACGTCCCCGCCGATCAGGCCGACGCGTATCGCCAGGGCTGGATTGACTACTATTGGAGCCCGCTGCAGGCGTATTTCACAGGAGGCCGGACGGCCGGCCGCAACTAGACGAGGTTCACGATGAACTGCTGCTTCAGACGGTTGGTGTTGGTCGGGTGCGTGCTGCTCCTGCCGGTGTCAGCTCTGGCCCAGGGCGCGATGCTCCACGGCATCGGCCCGATCAACAGCGCCATGGGCGGGGCCGGCGTGGCGATGCCGATCGAGTCGCTCGGCGCGCTCACGTTCAATCCGGCGCTCATCGCGGGTGCCGAGGGGAATCAGATTTCGTTCTCCACCGACTTCTTCCAGGACGCCATCATCATCGACACGCGGTTGAACGGCGGATTGACAGGCCGGATGACCGCGACCTCGCATTTGTCGATCGTCCCGGCGTTCGGCTGGATGCTGCGTGATCCGAAAGGCAAGCTCGCGCTGGGCTTCGGCCTGATCGGGCTGGCCGGTTTCGGCGCCGATTACCCGACCGACAATGGCAGCCTCCTGTTTGCGGCGGCGCCCGGCGGGTTCGGGCGCATCTACACCGACTACCGCGAGACCAAAATCCCGGTGGCGCTCGCCTACCAGGTGACGCCGAAACTGGCGCTGGGCGCCTCGATGAACATCTACATGGGGTCGTTTGCGGTCGCGCCGCTGCCGTACACGTTCTACGACGTCGATCCGGCCAACAACCGCTTCTACGCGGAGGCGGGCAAACTCAACAACAGCTGGGCGATTGCCGCGCAGGTGGGCTTTTTCTATCAGGCGACTCCGAAGATGAGCATCGGCGCCTCGGTCACCACGCCGCAGAATTTCAAGCCGTACACCTGGAACGCCACCTACGCGAACCCCGGCAGCCCGTTGTTCGGGCAGCCGCGGACCACCACCTTCGATCTGGACGGCCCGATGATTACCAGCTTCGGCGTCGGCCTTAAGCCCAACGCGAAGACGAAAATCGCGATTGACGGGATGTTCTCGAAGTACAAGGGCGTGAACGGCTTCGGCGGCCCGGGCGGCATCAACAACGGCGTCGTCGATCCGTTCGGCTGGCGCAGTGTGTGGACCGTGAAGGCCGGAGCCCAGCGCGAGATGAGCGACAAGCTCACGCTGCGACTCGGCTACAACTACAGCCAGATGCCGCTGCGGCCGGAGGTCGTCTTGTCGGCCACCGGCGCGCCCGCCACGTTCCAGCACCATTTTTGCGGGGGCTTCGGCATCAAGATGTTCCCGTTCCTCGAGATGGTGACGAGCTTCTATTTCGTGCCGCGGCAGCACGTGATCGGCCCGTTCCCAGACTTGAAGGGCAAGGTCCAGGGGACACTGGACGAATCCAACAAACTCACCGGTGGACTGATCGGCATGAACTTCAGGTTCTAGCGCCGCACGAGATTGATCATGACCACGACGGATCCTGCAAACCAGATGATGAGGTTCATGATGAGTTGCTACGTCAAGCGGTTGGTGCTGATCGGGTGCCTCGTGTTGGTGCCGGTCGCAGGCTGGGCCCAGGGGCACATGACGCCGGGCGCGGGCCCGATCAACAGCGCGATGGGCGGCGCCGGAGTCGCGCTGCCGATCGAGTCGCTCGGGGCGCTGACGTTCAACCCCGCGTTGCTCGCGAGCGTCGAAGGTAATCAACTGTCGTTCGCGACCGAGTTCTTCAAGGACAGCATCCAGATCGACACGACGGTGGGCTCGGCCAAGGGCCGCGCCACCTCGACGTCCCAGGTGGGGGTGTTGCCCACGTTCGGCTGGATGCTGCGCGATCCGAGGGGCAAGCTCGCCCTCGGCTTCGGGCTGATTGGGATCGCCAGCTTCAGCGCCGACTACCCGGCCGACGCCTCCAGCATCCTGTTCGCGCCGGTGCCGAACGGATTCGGACGCATCTTTACCGACTATCGGGAGATCAAGATCCCGGTGGCGTTCGCGTACCAGGTGACGCCGAAACTCGCGGTCGGAGCTTCGCTCAACACCTACCTGGCCTCGTTCGCCGTGGCGCCCTTGCCCGCGTCGGTCTACGATCTGTCGATCACCGGGCAGCGCTTCTACCCCGAGGCCGGCCGACTCACCGACAGCTTCGCCCTCGGTGGCCAGTTCGGGTTCTACTACCAGGCGAGTCCGATGATGAGCCTCGGCGGCTCGTTCACTACACCGCAGAAATTCGGGCGCTACAAGTGGAACTCGACCAACGCGGATCCCACCAGCCGCGACTTCGGACAGGCCCGCGTGCTCTATTTCAGGATCGACGGGCCGATGATCCTCAGTTTCGGCGTCGGCCTCAAGCCGGGCCCGAAAACGAAGATCGCGATTGACGGCATGTTTACCAAGTACCAAGGCGTGGCCGGTTTCGGCGGCCCAGGCGGCATCGTCAACGGATCGGTCGACCCGTTCGGATGGCGGAACATCTGGACGGTCAAAGCTGGTGTCGAACATCAGGTCACAGACAAGATGGCCGTGCGTGCCGGCTACAACTACAGCCAGATGCCGCTGCGCTCCGAGGTCGTGCTGTCGGCGACGGGCGCGCCGCTGACGTTTCAGCAGCACTTCTCTGGTGGGTTCGGGGTCAAGATGTTCCCGTTTCTCGAGATGCTCGCCAGCGTCGTTTACGTGCCGCGGGACCACGTGGTGGGTCCGTTCCCGGACCTCCAGGGCCGAGTCATTGGCACGCTGGACGAATCCAACCAGCGCACGAGCGGCCTGATCGGGATGAGCTTCAAGTTCTAGCGCGAGAGGAGACTAACGATGGCATATCCTTCGAGGACGATAACAATTCGTACGTTGGTAGCAGCCGGATTGCTGGCCGGACTCATCGGGGCGCACCCGCTCGCTCAGGGGCGTCCAGAGCGCGATACCAGGCGTGTGCTCCCTCCACAGCCGGCGCCAGCGTCGGTGCCGACCGCTCCAGCCACGCCCGCCTCTGACCAGGCGCCGACCGCGATGCCTGCCCCGCCGCCAGATCCGGCTCCGGCCCCGGTTCCAGCCTCGACGCCGGTTCCGACGTCGGTCGACCCGGTCTCGGCACCCACGCCGGCCGCGGCCCCGGTGATGGTCCCGCAAACCGAACCGAGACGGGGCCTGCTCTTGACGCGCCCTGCGGCGCAGGGACCTCCCAGCGAACAGAGTGCCGTTCCGCCAGAGGAACCGCCGGCGCTGCCGCGGTACCTGACTGTGGATCCGGGCGTGGCGCCGGTGGCCGTGTTCGACTCGGTGGAATTCCCGGCGCCCAACGGGATGAATCCGCGGGACCATCCCGCGGTGGGCGCCTACTTCGGCAAGGCCATGCAGGTGTGCGCCGCCGGTGTCGCGCCCTCGGCGTGCAACGCCGGACAGCAGGCTGGCGTGCTGCTGATGAACCCCGTGCTCACGGGCGACGGCCTGATCATCGCGGACGACTCCTACACGGTGCTGCCTGTTCCGTTCGGACCCCACGCGGCGGCATTCGGCCAGTGGACGCCCACCAGTCAGACCGACTTCACGGCAGAGTACACGTTCATCACCAGAACGTTTCCGCCAGAGGCCAACACCGTTACCGGCGTGCGAGCCCGGTGGATCGCGAAGGTGCTGGACGCCGACACGCTGGTCGGCTACGTCAATGCCTATTTCCTCAAGCCGACGCCCGTCATATGGGCGCCGATGGGCCCCGACGAATTTCCGGCCTATCCGGCCCAGGCACTCCCGTTCGTCACGGCGCCCAACGGGTTCTACAAGGATCCCGCGCTGTGTTTGACCGACGGCTGCCCGCAGGTGTTCAGGTTCACGCTCAAACGGATTCGACGGTAGCCAACCGGGAGTCCCCCACGACACGACGGCGAGTTCGCCGACACTCGCCGGTCGTCGCGGAACGCGGCGCGAGAACGATCGGCGATTCAACGCGGGAGGATGATGATGGCGTACAAGCTGGTATGTGCCGAAACCGGGGCCAAGTGCCCGTTCGAAGTGGTGTCACCGACCAAGGACGAGTTGATGCAGCACGTGATGATTCACGCAAAGATGTCGCATCCGGAGATGGCGGCCACGCCGCCGCCGGCCGCGATGATCGAGCAGATGATTCACGAAGTGTAGGGCACAGATTGCGGACGCAGACCGGCGCCGGGTTCAGCCGAACCTGGCGCCCCGTTTGCCCCGGCCGCGCCGACGTCGCCTCCCGCCTGTTCCGCTAGAGATACGCCTCCGCCAGCCATTCGTCCCACTTCTTCGCCGTGCCATCCATGAGCTTCTGGTGCACGTGGCTGTGCGCCACCAGCATGCCAGTGTCCATCCGCTCGTGAATCGGATCGGGATCGACCAGCCCCATCGTCAGGCTGTTCACCAGGGCGGCGCCGCCGTAGACCGGATCGACGCCCCAGAGGTCGAACACCTTCTGCGCTCGCGGCGCGGCGGCAAATTCCATCACCACCCGAATCCGCCGGTCGTGCGTCAGGTAGAACGTGAACAGCTTGACCGCGACGCCAAACTTGCCCGGGCCGAAGCCGAAGAAGTTCGGAATCGGCGCGTAGTCGATAAAGGGATAGCCGATCGAGACTTCGAGCGCGTAGTCGGGCGTGGGATGCTCCACCACGCGCATGAACTCGGGCAATGGCGTGACGCACACCGCCTCGTCCATCCGGGTGGTGACCGGCCCAAGGGTGAGGACGAAGTCGTTGAGCTTGATCGTGAGCAGCACCCAGCGGTACTTCGTCCCGAGTTCTTGCCAGTGCATCGCTCCGGCACGATCGTCCGGCTGGAACTTTCCGTATTCGCCTTCCGCCGTGCGATACAGGCTGCGCTCCACGTCGAAGCCGCCCGGCGTGCCATCCTCGTTGTGCCAATGGGCGCGCGTGAGAAATTCCCGGAGCACGAACGTCTCGAGCAGGGCCGCGGCGTCCAGACGCCTGGGCACGCGGGCGAACTCGATGTACTGACGGCATCCCATCACCGAGGTCTCGGCGCCGTTGAGCGTGATGGTGCCGAAGTACCCGCTGGCGTGGTTAGGAAGGACGGAGGATTCTTTGAGGGACAAGCCGAACGACGTGCGGTCGGCGTCTGCCTGTTTGCACCACCGCTCGAGCGCAATGCCGTCGCGCGAAGCGTCTTCGCACTTCTGGATGAGCTCGCGATCGTGATCGGTGAGCGCCGACGCCGCCACGCTAGTCGCTCCCATACCAGCCCCCCTGACCAGACGGCCGGACGGCAGGCACGTACGCCCCGCCGACGCGACACACCCACGCGCGGTACCGGATTAGGCGTCGAGGTCGGCCACCAACTGACGCAGGTCGTGGTAGCGCAGCACCTCGCCGAGTTTGCCGTGCGCCTTGAGCGCGGCGCGGTACCCGTCGATGGCGCTCTTCGGATCGGCGCCAATGTGCTTGGTCCACGCCTCGACCAGATCGGGCTCGTGGGCTTCGGGCTTGAACGCGCAGAACTCGGCAATGTACTGATGGCCGGGCACCGTGTCGCCGGCCATAATCAGAGTCGAATAGACCCCGTTGGTGTACGCCTCGTTCCGGTCGGCGCGCGACGCCTGATGGCGCAGGAAGTTGGCCGCGATCCCCGGTTGCCGCACGTTGACGATGGTGAACGCCCAGGCGACGCCGGCCCGCGCATTGAGGCGTGCGGTGTCGTCGGGCGGCTCCTGCTCGGCGGCGTCCCACGCCGACAATCCCGGCAGCATGTACATCGGTGAGAAATACATCGCCCGTCCCGCGCCATGCCAGAAGAACTCCCACGCGTCGACATCGAGCGCCAGCATGTGCTCGGCCACCAGGCGCACCAGCTGCGGGTACCACGTGCGGGTGACCAGGCCGAGCGACTCCAGGGCCGCGCCCTCGTAGCCCGGCATCGAATTGTCGCGCACCAGTTCGAGAAACACGTTCAACGCCGCCAGCACGTCGGTTTCCTTGCTGAACGGGGTCAGCGCGTTGATGCTGTGCTTGGCGAAGGCGATGCCGATGCCGGCGTGCATCATCAGCCGCGTCTTCTCGGGAAGGGCACCGCCCTCGCCCGCGGTCAGCAGATCCCGCACGGGCTTGTCGCCAGCCAGATAGGCGTCGGCGTAGCGTTCGCCCAGCCCTTCGACCAGCCAGAGCGCCGGATAGTCGCCCCGCGCGTAGCACGCCGCCACCTGCTCGTCGATCGGATACGAGCCGTCGGCCGACAGCGTCGAGGGCGCCTCGGAATGATTGACGAAGCCAATCACGTCGCCGGTGTTCTGGAACTGCTCGCGCAGCAGCCCGCGCGACTGGCTCGACGCGACCGCGCCGATCGCGTCGCGGGAGCCTTTCATCACGTCCGACATCATGCGCATCACGTAGCTGGGCTTCATCACCTTGAGCGAGATCGCGTCCGAGGCGAGCGTCGCCATCACGCTCTGCGCCTTGTCGCCGAACTGAAACGCCCCGAACATCATCGTGTTCGTGCTGAAATCCTTCTTGGCGGCCTCGCCCGCTTCGTAGAGCGTCCGCTGGGCCGATCGCACCGGCTCCCACTCCCCGACCAGCGGCAGGACGCCCAGCATGCGCTGCGCGGCAAAACAGGACACCGCGAGCGGGAACTTGAGAACGCCTTCGGTCGTATGCGACATGACAAACCCTCCAGCAGGAAAAGCAGGAACATCCCCATGATACTCCTCCGCCGCCGGGCCTGTCTTGCGCGGGGCGGCTGTGTGCACGGCGGGGGGGCGTGCGGGAGGGCTGCCTTGTGGGACACCGTCGTGCGCCACGGCTGCGTGCGCGACGGCTGGCTGCGGGCGTGACGGTGGTGGCGGAGCCCGGGCGCTCCAGTCGAACCGAAGGCGCCCGCCGGCCAGACGGCTATCGGGCGGACGCCGACATCGCGAGTGCGGGCGGTCCGATTCGGACCGCTTTCTTCTGGTAGAGAAAATCCAGCAGGTAGCCTTCGTGCGGCTCGCGCGGGTCGAATTCCGTGCTCAACGCGCCGCCGCCAAACACTTTGTCCACCGTCGGCTCCAACAGCAGTTCCTGCATCAGGGCCTCGTTCTGGCCGGCCACGACGACCGCCAGCGAGTGGCTGGCTGCCCGGACCAGATCGGCGCGCGGGGCCGAGGCAAACACGACGAACGGAAACGGCAACTCCATGCCGAACAGCGGATGCTCGAACGAGTCCACCTGCACCACGGTCGGACGCATCAGCGTCACGCCGTCGGTGGTGACGACCCGCGCGTCCCGCCCCGGCGTCAACTCGCGCGCCCCGCCGCCAAGCCGGCTGTCAATGAGGCCGCTGTAGGCCGCCGCCTCGTTCGGGCGAACCGCGCCCAGTTGCGCGCCTTCGGCCAGGGGCGACTGGTTCGGCACCGCGCTCAGCGCCTTGGCCACGGCGGCCGCCATCTGGCCGGCATCGCCCTCGACCACGACCGCACTGCCATTGATGCACCCGCGGCCCGCATCGTCCATCACCAGGCGCGAGATCAGCGTCACCGTCTTGTCGAAGTCGGCACCGGCCGGCACGATCACCTTCGACCGGCCCGGCCCGTGAATTCTCACATTGCGGTTCGACGCGTACCGGTCGGCCAGTTGCTGCGTGCCGAACAGGACCGAGAGCGAACAGGTCTGCACAATCACATCGACCAGTTCGTGGCCGCCCGGCACAAAGGCCACCGCATCCTCGGGGAGCCCGGCCTCGAGAAACGACGTCACCAGACGGTACGGCGTAAACAGATCATCGACCGACGGACGCACCACCACCGGCACTTTCATCGCCAGCGCCAGGAGCCACAGGAAGTGGGTGGACGGATGGTTGCCGGGCATCACGAACCCCACGTTGCGCCCGCGCGGAGCGAGGCCGATCCGGATGCCGCCCGCCTCGTACCACCCCGTATCGAATACGTCGAGCCCGCCCGGGCTCTGCACCTCGACGAACCGCCCCAGCATCCGCAGCGCCGGCGGGTAGATGCCGAGCGTCTGATTGCGCGTGATCGTGAGCGGCAGACCCGAGGTCAGCGACGCGTTTCGCACGTACGCCTCGGGGGCCAGGCCATCGGGTTGGCCCTTCTCGAAGATGTCGGCCGCCTTCGCCAGGATGTCGAGCAGGCTGCGGATGGGCAGCGCGCGGAGCCCCGGAGACGCTTGACGGGCAATCTGGTTGACCAGCACCGCAGGCGTGAGCGTGGCTTCGGTCACCAGCGACCCGTCGAAGCCGAGCACCTTCTGCCGATCCAGGCTCGTGTACCCGGCCGGTCCGCGGCCAATGAGGGCGGGAATGAACATGGTCAGTAGACCCCTTCCTTGCTCGATCCCATCGGTGCGGCCAGCGAGCGCACGTTGGCCAGCCCCTCGCATCCCAGCGCGGGCAGCACGGGCCAGCGCTCGGCCAGGTCGCGCTCCAGAATTCGGGGAAGGAAGCGTTCCTCCGACAACACGGTCAGGCAGACGCGTCCGGTCTGTCCCATGCCGACGACCCGCTCGGGGTGTTCCGGTTCGACCACGTCGAACTTGACCATCGGCTCCATCGGGTAATAGACGATCTCGTCGAAGCCCGCCTGCGGCGGCGCCAGCACGGCGCCTCCCATCAGCGTGTTCCCGTACATCGCGCTGTGCACGGCTTCGGGAAAGAACTCGGTGCGCAGCAGGTGATAGAGATCCTTGCTGAGCTGGGTGCCGCCGTACATCATGCCGGTAAAGCGGTAGCCGCGCTCCCGCATCTCGGGCGCCAGCGTCTGCAACAAGGCGGGCGTGCTGCCAAGGATGTCGATCTGCTGCGTGTCGAGAATGGAGTACGCCTGACGCCGGATGTGTTCCATGTAGAGACCGACGGTCCGCATGTCGCCCTGCTGGTAGAGCAGCTTGATGAACCGCGGATCGAGGTCGATCAGGAAGCAGACCCCGTCGCGTGCGTCCGCCATGTTGAGCGTGCTCTCGGCAATGCCGTGCGGTCCGGTCGGGCCGATAAACAGCCAGTTGCCCTTGCGGGGAAACCCGACGACCTCGTCGAGGTACCAGTTGACGAACTTGTTGATCGTGCGGAAGTAGTCGCGCAGCGGCACCCGCGACGGCGATCCGGTGGTGCCGCCGGTCTCGTGGACGTGAATGCCGCCCCGATCTTTGGCGAGCGAGGCCGGCAGGAAATCCAGCACGTTCCTGGTTCGCAGGGCCTCGAGCGGAAAGAACCCGAACAGCGACAAATCCGCATAGCTGCGAATGTCGCGCCGCGCGTCGAGGCCCAGCTCCTTGGCCTTCTCGACCCAGTACGGCGAGCCGTGCACCGGATGAAAATGAATGTCGACAACGTGACGAACCCACTCATCGAGGTCACTGCCAAACGGTTGGGGACGAGGAGACGGAGTGGGCGCCATGACACAACCTCCTGAACGATCCAGAAACAGACAGCCAATGCCAAGGGGCCCTGATGGCGACGCGTGTGACGCGCCCCATCAGGACACCCTGGTCCATCCGATCGGTCGCTACCGGCGCAGCCGCAGTTCGGCGACGACCTGCCGCTTGAGCAAATCGCTGAACAGGTGGTTCTGAACCAGCTCGTTCCCCAGGTTCCTCACCTTGACCGCGATCACGGCCTTGTCGCCAGACAGGCGCACGCCGAAGCCGGCGTTGATCACGGTGAACGCCTTGACCCAGCCCTTGTACGTCAGGATGTCGCGGAAGTACGCCTCGCTGGTATACCCCAGCGACACATCCCCCGTGATCATCTTGTAGTCGAACATGAGCCCCGCGTTGAACCGATGCGTCGGCGGCAGGTTGAGCAGCGCAATGTCGAAGTCCTTCGGCACCGGCTTCGCCTGCCACGAGTAGTTGGCAAACAGGCTGACGTAGCGCGACGCCTGCGCGTCGATATTGGTTTCGACACCCTGGTTGCGCACCTGTCCGATGTTCCCGTACTGGAGCGCCGACGGCAGCGCGACCGGCCCGGTGGGCGGAAGCAGGTACAGCGGGAACGGCCAGCCCGGCGGCGGGGCCGACGAGGTGAACACCGACGCCACGCTCAGCACCATGTCGTGCCGGCTGTCGTTCAGGTAATACGTGACGCCGAAATGCAACCGGCCCTTGGCCAGCGTGGCCGCGTAGCCGGCCTCGTAGCCGTCCAGCGTCTGCTCCTTGAGCGTCAAGCTCCCCAGTCCTTTGACCGGGAAGTAGAAGAACTGTCCCGGCGCCCCGAACTGATCCAGAGGCATGCGGTTGACGATCACCGTATCCATGTAGTTCTGGAACAGCGACGGCGCGCGATAGGCGCGGCTATAGGACACGCGGAACGTCGACCCCGGCATCGGGCTGAAGAGCAGCGCGGTGCGCGGCGAGACCACTGCGTGGTCGAGGCTGTCGAACTTGTCGGCCCGGATGCCGACGTTCCAGCGGAACTGGTCCGACAGAATCATCTCGTCCTGGACGTAGCCGCCAATCGTGTCGCGCTTGTTGGCCAGCGGCGCAATCGTCATGTCGGACCAGTTGTGCCGGAAGTTCCCGCCGTAGGTGAGCAGATGCCGCCCGCCTACCAGCTGGAGATATTCCGCGGAGGTGTCCCACGTGCGATCGCTGAAGAGGTTCATGATGGGCTGGCCCAGCGGCCCAACCGCCAGCAGGCTCGGCGCCGTGCCTCCCCAGAGATTGACGAAGGACCGCACGGTGAGACCGTCCCGCCGGTAGTCGATCTTGCCGTAGCCGCCGTAGGCACCGTCCTCGAGGTGGAACGGTCCCAGGCCCGTGTGGAACGTGCCGCCGGTCTGCGCGTAGCCACCAGAAAACGACAGATGATTCCGGCCGTCCGGCGAATCGTAGTCGAGCCGCAGATCCACTTTGGGCTGCTTGCTGCCGTAGTTCCTGAACGACGGATACGGAACGTTCGGCTGGCCGGGCAGCGTTCCCGACGGGCGGGCCAGGGCATCGGAGTAGTAGTAGCCGGCCGACCCCTTGATCGCCCACTGGTCGTTGATGACCATCGCGTGCGTCGCGTTGACGTAGAAGAGACCGCCGGCGCTGTCGGAGGCCCCGAGAGCCGGATCCACCAGTCCGCCCTTGCGATCGAAGGTCCCGGCACCCATCGTCAGCGTCGTGCCAACCATCTCGCGCGGCGACTTCGTGATGACGTTGATGACACCGTTCATCGCGCTCGGACCCCACACCGCAGACGCCGGGCCGCGAAGCACTTCGATCTGCTTGACCTCGCCGAAATTGGTGGGCAGGAAGTCCCACGCGACGTACCCGAAGTAATCCTGATTGATCGTCCGGCCGTCGATCATCGCCAACTGGCTGCCGGCAGGGATCACGCTCGCCTGGCGCGGCGTAACGCTGAAGTCGCGCGTCGACATCTGGACGACGTTGACGCCGGGAATCGTGCGCATCAAGTCGGCGAAGTTCTGGGTCGGCGACGCCCCGATCGTCCGGTCGTTGACAATCGTCACGGCCGCAGGCGCGTTGACCAGCAACTCTTCGGTCTTCGACGCGGTGACGATCACCGTCTCGCTGATGCCGACTTCCAGCGTGGCGTCGGCCGTCACCGACGCTCCGGCCCCCACGGTGATGCCCTTGAGCACCGCGCTCACCGTGGACGGCGACGTGATGGTCACCGTGTAGCTTCCCGCGGGAATGCGCGCAACCGTCCACGCCCCCTTCCCGTCCGCGCGGGTCTTGAATTCCGCTTTCGTCTGTTCGTCCACCACGGCGACCACAGCGCCGGGGATGACACCGCCCTGCGAGTCCTTGACGACGCCCGACACATGGCCGGGTTTGGCCTCCTGCGCCGCACTCGCCAACGGCGAGAGCAGCAGGGCCGCGATGATGAAGATAGCGATTTTCTTGCCGAACATCTGCATCGGATCCTCCTCGCCCTGGGTTCAGTTGGAGCTGGTCTTGGCCGCGTTGGGGGCGAGCGCTGCGTGCGCAGTGCGCCAGTCCTAGGTTCGTCGGGGGCGAGTCCTCAGAAATCTACCGAACAAGCGTACCGCAAATGGTACGCCGGAGACAACTCGGTCGACCCAGATTTAGCCGTCCAAAGGCGAGGGGCGAACATTTTACGAAGACCTGACCCACTCGCGATAGATCTTCGACGTGCCCTCCATCAGGGCCTGATGAACCCGGGAGTGCTGGGCGGCCATTCCCGTATCCATCCAGTCGTGAAAGCCATTGGCCTTGTAGAGGCCGAAGGTGAGCGACTCGAGCACCGTGGCGGTGCCGTAGAGCGGACACGGGACGTGCTCGCCGAAATCAAACACCTTCTTCGGGCGGGCGCCCGCGACGAAATCCATGTTGCACTTGACCTGGTTGTTGTCCTTCAGCAAGAAGGAAAAGAGCTTGACCGCCCAGTCGAACTTGCCGGGCCCAAAGCCGAAGTAATTGGGAATGGGCGCGTAGTCGATAAAGGGATAGCCAATCGCCACTTCAAGCTTGTAGCCGGGAGCCGGGCGCTCCACGATGTGAATGAAGTCGGGATGCTGCACGACCGCCACCGCTTCGCTGAACTGGTGCGTCACCGGCCCGAGCGCCACCACGAAATCGTGGAGAAAAATCGTCGCCAGAGACCAGCGATACTTCGGCCCGATCAGCGACCAGTCCAGAAGCCCCGATCGCTGCTCCACCGGATGACGCCCGATCTGCCCGTCGTTCCGGCAGTAGAGCATCTGCTCGAACGAGAAGCCGCCCTGGCGGTCGTCTGCGCGGATCCACTGGGCCGTCTGCATGAACAGCCCGAGGACGTACCGCTTGAGTTGCCCCTCGGGATCCGGTCCGGTGGCCGTGCCGAAGTCGACTTCCTGCCGGGCGCCGATGACGGACTTGGTCTTGCCGCTGATCTCGACGTCCGCAAGATAGCCGTATGCCTTGTTGGGCACCTTGTACGGCCGATCTAAATCGAGCAACTCCTCGTCGACCTTGCGATTCGGATCCCGGGCCCAGCGTTCCAACTGCACGCCGTCAATGATGGCTTCCTCGGTCTTTTCCACCAGGAAGCGGTCGAGGATGGACAACGTCTCGGGCATGGCAGACCTTTCGGGCAGCAGGGGCTGGTTGCGGGGCGCGCCTAGAGCGCCCAACTGGACTGCGCCACAGCCAGTAACAGGATGCAGATCAGGATGAAGAAGTGCGCCGGGAACATGAGGTAGACCATCCGCGACCGATCCTCAAGGGTATCCTTGTCGGCGGCCAACCGCTGGGCGGAAGGGATCACTTTGATAATCCCCCCCCCCATCGCCAGCAGGATGAGGACCAGCGAGGAGTAGCCCGCCCACGGCGGCACGAGGCTGTACACATTTTCCACGATGATGCCGATCAGTGTCGTCATCAGCACGAACATGAGGAGGTACGGGTTCTTGGTGACGACACCGTAGTAGGTCGTAAACTGCGCCAGCACGTGTTCCGGCACCAGGCCGCCGGACTTCCGATGCGGCAGCGCGAGCATGTCGAACTGCAAATCGATGTACAAGATCGCAATCTCGAACCCGATGCACAGGAACATCGTCGCCATCAACAGCAGCATGTCGTCTCCTCCTTCGTACTTCGACTCGAAATTATGGCCACGGTCGGCTTCCGGCGCCCGGGGCCGGTGGTACTCGCTCAGCACGACGTCCTGAGGCTGGGCGGCCAACGCCCGCACACCAGGGGCGGGCACGCGCAATGTCACGGTCAGTCGGCCGCGAGCCCGGTCATCTGCGCGCTCACGTCCCACAGTTTCGCGGCGACCTCCCGGTCCATCGACGCCGGCGACGAGCGCCGCGCTTTGCACCCCGCAAAGTACTGCCCGGTCACCGCCTCGACATCGGCCGACGTCGCGAGATACACGCTGGTTCGCGCGCCTTCCTCGTTGTTGATGGCAAACAGGTTCACCAGCGGCTTCAGCAGCCTGAACGGGCCCGGATTGTTCATCCCGAAATTGCTGGCCACCAGCCCGGGATGCAGGGCGTTGACCGATACGCCCGTACCGTCTAGCCTCCGCGCGAGTTCGTTGGTAAACAGGATGTTGGCGAGCTTGGACGCCTGGTAGCCGGTCCAGCCGCTGAAATCCAGGGCCGGGAACTTGATGCGCGCGCCCTGGTGCGCCACCGACGAGACGTTGACGATGCGCGATGGCGCGCTGGCCTGGATCACCGGCAGCAGCAGCCGCGTGAGCAGGTACGTGCCCAGATGATTGAGCGCCAGCGTCATCTCGACGCCGTCGGCACTCTCCTGCCGCTTCATGAACACCGCACCGACGTTGTTGACGAGCACGTGGATGCGCGGGTACCGCTCGGTCAATTCCGCCGCCAGGCGCCGAATCTCGGCCTGAACCGACAAATCGGCCACCGCCGAGTCGATCTGGGGATTGCCGGTCTCCCGGCTGATCTGCTCGACCGTCGCGCGGCACTTCTGGGCGCTTCGGCCCACCACGACCACCCGGCCGCCCTGCTGCGCGATGCCCCGGGCGGTCTCGTAGCCGACACCGCCGGTGGCTCCGGTGACCACGTAGACGCGTTCATTCATCGTCTTTGCATGATACACGCTCCGGCCCCACCCGCGCACCGGCTGGCGTCCCCCGCAGGCAGGGGCGTTTCACCCGCCGCGTTCCGCCTCAGTACGCCGGAAACAGGATGTCGCCGCCCGCGCGCAACTCGCCCGAGGCGTAGCGCTGCCGAAGCAGCGCATGCTGCGTCTTGCCGTTGTGGGTGATCGGGATGCCGTGCGGCCGGAGCAGGTACACGCGCCCGGGACGCAATCCGAGCTGCGCGTGAATCGCCTCGACGATGCTGATGGCCGATTCCTGGAGAGCGGCCTCGTCGGCGCCGGCCGCCTTGGTCACTTCCACAAAGACGTAGAGCTGCTCGCCTTCGGCACCGCCCGAGTCGATCCCGACCGCCGCGCTCCGGCGCACGAAGGGCAGACGGTCGGCAATCTGTTCGGCCTCCTGCGGGAAGATCGTCTCGCCGCCGTGCTTGATGATGTTCTTGATGCGCCCGGTGACAAACAAGTGGCCCTGGTCGTCGAGATAGCCCAGATCGCCGGTCCTGATGTGCCCGTTGCGCCAGAACAGCTTCGCGGTCTCTGCCTCGTCGCTGAAGTACCCGCGGGTGTTGGCCGGACTGCCCACCGCGATTTCGGCGATCTGCCCGGCCGCCACCGGTTCGTCATGGTCGATGATGGTGATGTCGACCTGCGGAAACGGGCGCCCCACGCTCACCACGCCGCGCGGGTCCACCAGCGGCGCGGTGCCCGGCGTCCAGGTGCAGACGCCGACCGTGGCCTCGGCCAGGCCGTAGCCGGCAATCACGACGTTGCGCAGGCCGAAGGTGCGCTCGAACTCCTCGATCGTCCGCGGGCGAACCGGTTCGGCCGCGTTGAGCGCCAGGCGCAGGCTCGACAAATCGTAGGCGGATGGATCGCGCACGTAGCGCACCGCCAGGCGGTAGGCGAAATCCGGCGCCGCGGTGAGCGTGCCTTTATAGCGGGTGATCGAGCCGAGCCACGGTCTGGCGTTGGCCAGCGACGTGGGAAGCAGGATGAGCTTGGCGCCCAGGTAGAACGGCACCATGGTCATCAGGATGAGGCCCATGTCGTGATACACGGGCAACCAGCTCACGAACACATCGTCGGCGGTGATCGCCATTCCCGCGATCAACTGGCCGATGTTGGTCAGCAGACCCCGGTGCGAGAGCATCACGCCCTTGGGCAATCCGGTACTGCCAGACGTGTACTGCAGGAAGGCGACCGCGTCGGGCGTCACCACCGGGAACGCGCCTTCGGCCCGACACGCCTCGCTGTCGGCCACCGAGACGGTCGGGATGCCGGGCACCGGGTCGGGGTCGGCGGCGGGTGCCACCATCAGGCGGGATCCGCAGAGCCGCGCCAACGCGGCAATCCGGTCGGCCCCCGATCCGGGGAACACCGGCACCGCGATGGCCCCGGCGCGCAGCGCGCCGTAGAACGCCTGAAAGAAGTCGGGTCCGTTCGCCAGTCGAATCAGGACGCGGTCGCCAGGACCGACGCCGCGGTCCATCAGCAGCGCGGCGACACGCGTCACCCCGTCGCGCAACTGCGCGTACGACACCGGCTGGTCGTCCCAGTAGAAGGCGGCCTGCGCGGGCGTCTGCGCTGCGCGCTCTTCGATCAGATCAGGGAGTGTGTGTGGGCGGAACGGCGGCATGGGCGTTGGTCACCAACAGCTGGTGCAAATCGCGAATGGTCGAGACCCTCGCCATCGCGGACTCGTCGATGGCGACGCCGTACTTCTGCTCGAGCGTCACCACAATGTTGAGCACGTCGATCGATTCGGCGCCCAGATCTTCCTTGATGCGGGCGTCGGGTCCGGGGTCGCGGCGGCCCAGCACCAGGCCCACCGCGCGGCACACGTCGTCGAGTTCGATCAGCATGTCGCCTCTTCCACAAGGGTCCGCATGTCGTCGGCGATCTGCCGGGCCGTGGCCGCGTCCATATCGGAATCCAGATACAGGATGTCCCAGCACAGCTCGCCCCGGAACAACCGCACCAGCGCGCTGTACTCAGGCCCGAGCGTCATGTTGGCCGCAAAGGAATGGACCCCCGTCACCTCGAACGCCTGGCTGGAGGTCCGCAAATCGATTGGCCCGGCGTAGCTGAACGCGGTGGCGCCCATGCGGAACGCCTTGGTGCGGAAGATCATCTTCATCAGGCCCGGAATCATCGCGTAGGCCAGATAGCGCTCGCCCGAGTGCGCGGCCCGGGTGGTGGAGGCCTGAATCTGTTCCGCCAGGGGCCAGAACCCCTTGTCGGGCTCGACCATCACGGTGAGCCTGAACATCGAGAGGTAGCAGCCGAGCATGGTAGGCGGAAGCGTCCGGGTCAACCGCGATCGCAAGTCGTTGAAAATGATGTGGCGCAGCGGCACGCGCGGAGACGGATACAGGCGTCGCTGCACGGCCGACACCATCGCGGCGCTGAGGATGGCGTTGAGCGTGACGCGGCGGCGGCGGCTGGCCTGAACGATCGCGTCGGTGAGCGATGGAGAAAAGCGAATCGGCAGAATTTCCTGGCGCGCCGTCTTCGCGATCGGCGGCGTGCGTCCGCCGCGCGAATTCCAGCGGAACGAGATCTCGTCCGCCATCTGGCTCCCCATGTAGGCGGCCGTCGCGCGCACCATGCCCAGGCCCGTGTAGGCCTTCGGGTACAGCGCCGAGGCCGGAGTCCGCCCTTCCCCGCCGTTGTCGCCGGCGTCGTCGGGCGCCTGGCCCGCGCACAAGGCAAGCAACTCCCGGAAGAGCGACGTCGCCGACACCGCGTCGACAATGTTGTGCGGCATCGAGATGATCAGATCACCGCCCCGCGGGTCGAGCAGGTAGCGGCAGCGCATCAGCGGCCCCGCGACGTAGTCGAATCGGGCATGCAGTTCGTCCTGGGTCGCCGCAATCCAGTGGTCGGGCCCGGTCCGCTCGCACACGTCGAGCGGGATCGGTCCCGCCGCGTCGAAGTGGTACGCGTAGCCGCCGCCTTCCTTGACGATGGTCGCGCGCAGCAGCGGATGCCGCCGCTGCACATCATCGAGCGCGGCGCGCAGCGTGGCGGCCGGAAGGGCGCCGTCGAGCCGCAGCACCGAGACGACGCTGAACGGCTCCACTTCGTCTGTGAGGCACATCGCGTACTCGAGGCCCCAGAGCTGGCGGCTGCCGCCACCCACGGGCGCCTCACCTGTTTCACCGGGCTTCACATGATTGGGCATAGTTGACTCGGGACCGGCACACCGCACCGTTGGGCTTCATCGTGAGGCGGCAGCAACGGTAATGTCAAGCGCGCGATCGGCCCGCGCCGCTCTCCCTAGCGGAACGCGAACACGGTGGCCGCAAACAGCAGGCTCATCAGGCACGGCCAGAAGAGCAATTTCGAAATCAGGTTGTCCTTGTACTGCACGAGCCAGATCTTGGTGCCCATCGCGAACAGCACGGAGTTGATCGAAATCCACAGCATCGTCACGTAGATGAGGAAGTAGAAGTACTCGAGGTAGAACACTTCTTCGGCCGCGATCTTCCTGCGGATGTCGATGTGACTGAACGCGATCACGAAGAACATGGCGACGCAGATATTGAGAACCCGCCCGCTGCCCGCCTGCATGAAGCCGATGAGGCGCTCGTCCTTGCTGGCGATCATCAGCAGCGTGAACAGCAGAATCGTGACGATGATCACCGACGTCAGGTTCGAGATGAACGCATCGATGAAGACGCGGCGGATCACGATGTTGAAGTGCAGCGCCGGGAAGTCTTCTTTGGCCAACGAACGCTCGAGGCCGAAATTGGTGTCGTAGCGCCGGCTGCGCAGTTCGAAGAAGCTGCGCCGCAGTTCCCACCCGGGCAGAAACAGTCCCTTCTCGAGCCCCGGCAGCGACGTCGGGTTGATGACTTTGTACGCGGCCAGGTCGGGCACCAGCACGACGTTGTGGTTCAGATCCTGGTGCAGGATCCGCAAGCCGATCTTCTCCTGTTCGAGCGGGTACTTGGAGTGGTCGAACCGATGCCGGATCGTGGCGTTGAATCGCCAGCGCACCACTTCCGCGCCGCCCTCGCGCTGCCGATAGGTGTCCGACAAGGTCAGCGTCGTCGCGTTGCTGATCACGAATCCGCGGTTCAGACCGTCGTGCAGGCCAATCGTGTACTTCTGCCACAGATAGCCGGTGACCGACAGCTCGTTGGTCGCACTGAAGGACGCCGATTCGATGAACACGCCGGTCGGAATGTAGACCGGCGGCTCGGTGTGCCGCTCCGCGCACGACCGCACGTAGTTGAGCATCAACTTCTGCAGCGTCGTCCGATCGCTAATCTGGATGCCCTCCCCCGCCCCGCGCGAATCGTACGTGAGGGAGGCCTTCCACATGCCGCCAATGCCGAGGGCTAAGAGGACGGAGGTGAGGATGGAGGTGGCCCACAGCCTCGGGAGGCGCAGCGTGTGCATGCCCAGCAGCAGGGCGCCGCCCGCGGATCCGAATGCGACCAGGGCCACGATGACGTAGATCAACTGCCGCCTGATCAGGTTCACGTCCCACGGGAGCCCGTCCTTGATGAACGTGTTCTGGAGCGACCACCCGGTTGACGGCACCGGAGCGTAACTGAGCCACGACTCGAGGCCCGTCGTGGTGCTGCGGTGCTCGATCGCCCCCGTTTCGCCCTTCTCCACCTTGTCGGCCAGAATCAGGCGGTCGGGGTCGTTCTGCTCGGCTGCCACCTGCGCCAGCGTCTTCTTGCCGAGCACCAGTTCCGAGTTGGGATGGGCCAGGTACTGGCCCTTTTTCGACACGAGGGCACCGAACCCCGACGGCCCCAGATCCAGCGATTCGATGATGCGCCGGATATCGTCCATCGAGATGTCGAGCGTGACCAGGCCGAGGGCGGAACGCACCTTGGTCGCCGGATCGACGGCGTAGAAGGGCGCCGAGTACGTCACCATGAACGTTTTGGCGGCTTCGTCGTAGTAGGGCGATGTCCACTGCGGCCCGCTGGCCATGGCTGGACCGTACCACTCGTGCTCCGGCGTGGTGTAGTCGTACACCGTGTCGAGCTGAAGGTAGTCGATGCGGCCGGCCTTCTTGCTGTAGTACGCAGAGTACAGACGGCGGGCCGCGTCCAAACCGTAGGGCCGGTAGGTGACGGTGGATCCGTAGAAGTGGTTGTGCTGCTCCAGCCCGTCCTTCAGCCTCGCCATCGCTGAGTCCTTGTTCAGCGTGCCGGCGGTCAACTCGGCCGCCACCGAATCGACGCCCCCCATGGCTTCCTTGAGCAGGACGTCGATCGACTGCGCCGCCCGGGTCGTCAGCGTCAGCAAGTTCGCCCTGGCCGAATCGGTGATGCTGCGCGTGTACGTCAGATACGACGAGATCGTAGACACGCTCCCGATCAGACCGATGAGCGCCAGCGCCAACAGCAGGCGAAACGCGACACGCTGATGGCGGTCCCGCTCAGGGCGGACGGGTTCGGGAGTGGACGGCGTCGTTGTCATAGGTAACCGTTCGTCGGTTCGTCGGGAACAAAACTGGGACGATGGCGCGCCGGATGAACCTCACCGTGTGCGCATCGAGTGTGCCGCCGTGAAATAGTAACACTCCCCCGCGCGAGGTTCACGAGCCGACGAGGATCGCGGCGAGGTTCAGGCCTGTGCCGTGGCGATGTCCTCGTCGGTCGCCTTGCGAAGCCGGACGGGAATGTTCTTGTGATACGGCGTCTTGGTGAGCCGATCGCAGTGATCGGAGGGCGAGAGCATGTTCACCTGCGGACCCTGGGTCGCCCGCTGGCCGCGCTCGTTGGTGTACGCCAGGCCGAACCCGTGCGGCAGACTCACAGCGCCCGGCAGCATGGTGTCGTCCACCTGCGCCTGCGCCACCACGGCGCCCACGCTCGACGCGCAGTGGACCCAGTCGCCCGTCTGCACCCCTATGCGCGCCGCGTCGTCGGCGTGGACGCGGATCACCCCGGCCTGGTCTTCGTGCCGCCACGCCGGATCGCGATAGTTGGTGGTGGCATTCGACGCGCGCCGCTCCCCGGCACTGGCCATCAGCGGGTAGTCGGCATCGCGAACCACCCCGCCGGCGAACGCCTCGCCCGCCAATTCGCGGAGCCACTCGAACATCTGCTCGATCGCCAGATGAATCTTGCCGTCGGCGTGCTTGATAAACGCGAAGGTGTCTTCGTATTCGTGGAGGCTGATCACCGCACCCGACGGGCTGGTCACGATTCGCTTGAACAGCGCCACCGCCAGGCCATCGCCCTCGTCGGTGACGCCCGCCCGCAGCACGGCGGCGCGGTGCTGTTCGACAAAGCCCATCGACGCCATCAGCAGGGGCGCCACCGCGGCGCGCATGTCGGGCGGCATGGCCTGCAGGGCGGGCAGTTGCTCGATCTGCGTGATCGGCCCGAGCAGCGGGTTCTTCGAGAAATCCTCGCCCATGGCCGTCGCCAGCCGCCGATAGATCTCCGGCTCCGGCAGCGTGCCAGGCGTGGGCGGCAACACCGGATGCCGCACATGGAGATGATTTTCCGGGAATCCCCAATTGAAAAACGTGCACTCGTATTTCTCGAACTGCGTCGGAGCCGGCAGGACGTAGTGCGCCAGTTCGGCGGTTTCGGTCATGTCCTTGTCGATCACCACCAGCAGATCGAGCCGGGACAGCGCCTTGCGCGTCGCCGGCGTGTTCGCCGCCGTGGTCGCCGGGTTCGCACTGTCCACGACGAGTCCGCGCAGCCGTTCCGGGTGGTCGGAGTCGATCTCCGAGGCCAGAATGTTGGGCGGATAGAAGCCGGCAATCGGGAACATGCCCTTCACCCGCGTGCAGAGATCGTCGAACCCCGGCGCGCGTTCGTCGCTATCCCACAGCAGCGGAATCGTCTGGGCGTGGAACGTGTTGCCGCCTCGCTTGCCGAACTGCCCGGACACCAGACACAGGAGCTTTTCGAGGTACAGATTCAGCGTGCTGTGCAGGCTTTGCTGCAGGCCCAGATCCGACCGGACGCACGCACTGGGCGCGGTCGCGAACCCGCGCGCAACCCGGCGCACCACGGCGGGATCGACACCCGCCACCTCGGCATAGCGATCGACCGGGATGTCGAGGAACTGGCGCCGCACCTGGTTGAAGCCAATCGTGCGCGCCTCGAGAAACGACTGGTTGTGGAGGTCTTCCTGGATGATGGTCGCCACCATGGCCGCAAGCACGAACGCGTCGGTGCCTGGCCGGACCTGTAGGTGAATGTCTGCCAGTTCCGCCGTCTCGGTGCGTCGCGGATCGATCACCACCATCGTGCGCTTCGGGTCGGCCGCGATTTCGCGCAACAGTTTACGCGCCCGGGGAAAGCCGTGCGCATGCCAGGGATTGGTGCCAGAAAAGACGACGAAGTCGGTGTGTTCGATGTCGCGTGTGGTGTGACACGCCTGGCTACCGAACAGGTGGCCGTCGAGCCAGAACTCGCCCGTCTTTTCCTGGCCCAGGGCGTGATACATGTACGGCGTGCCCATCGCCATCCGGAAACCGACCGCCCACGGCAACGCGAGTTGATTGCCCTGCCCGGCGCCGCCATAAAACGCGAGGGAGCGCGCCCCGTGGTCGGAGCGCAACTGCAGCAGTCGTCGGGCGATGTCGCCGATCGCCGTGTCCCATCCGATGGGTTCAAATCGCCCATCGCTCGTCCGGCGCAGGGGCGTGGTCAGCCGATCCCGGTGATGTTGATAGTGATCGAGGCGCAGCGCCTTGTCGCAGAGATAGCCCTTGGACGCAGGATCGCGGCGGTCACCCTTGATGCGCACGAGGTGCCCGTCGGCCACCTGCACCTCTATCCCGCAATTTTCGCTGCACAGCACACAGGCGGAGGGAAGCCAGTCGTTGGGGCTCATCACAACCTCTGCATCGCGCGACAGGGCGTCAGACTGAAGAGGGCGTCGCCCTCACGCTCACCACCTCGTAGAACCTGAGCTCCTTGCCACGGCCGCGCAACGGCGTGTCCGGCATCTGCCGACACTCGAACTCGTTTTTGAGCGCCTCGAACGTCGTCTCGCTCACCAGGATCGTCGTGCCGAATTCCTTGTTGAGCGTCTGCAGCCGCGACGACACGTTGACGCCATCGCCCACGACGGTGAACTCGAGGCGCTTGCGCGACCCGATATTTCCCACGATCACTTCGTCGGAGTGAATGCCGATGCCGATCGCGATCGGGGGCTTGCCGGCCATCGAGCGCTCGCCGTTGAGCTTGGCCAGCAGCGACTTCATCCGCAGCGCCGCCAGCACCGCCCGACGCGGATGATCCTCGCCATCGCCGAACGCGCCGAACACCGCCATCAGGCCGTCGCCCAGGAACTTGTCGAGCATCCCGTTCTGCTCGAAGACCGCGTCGACCATCTCCGAGAAGTAGTCGTTGAGAAACGTCACCACCTGCGCGGGCGTCATCTGTTCGGCCATCGTGGTGAAGCTGCGAATGTCGGAAAAGAGAATCGTGACGCGCCTCGATTCGCCGCCCAGATTCGCCTGGCCGTCGAGAATCTGGCTCGACACCTGCGTGGCGACGTACCGGCCGAACACTTCCTTGACGTGGTCGCGCTCCTGCAGCCCCGCCGCCATCTCGTTGAGCGCGGTCGCCAGACGCCCGGCGACATCGCGTCCCGTCAGCCCCACGCGCCCCGTCATGTCGCCCGAGCCGATCCGGTGCGCGAAATCGCCCAATGTCTGCAACGGCTCCACCACCGACCGCGACACCTGCTGGGCCACCACCAATCCGCCGAGCAGCACGAGCGCGATGCCCACGATCAGTTCGCGGCGCAGGGAATCCAGCACCGCCAATTGCTCGCTCTCGTCAATCTCGGTCAGCAGAAACCACGGCTCTTTGGCGAGCGTCGCGGGATTGGGAATCGGCCGGTAGCCAAACAGCCTGAGCTGGTTTCGCGCGTTCGGCGCCGTCACGGTGCCAAACCGACGAGACTGCCTCGCCAGCTGCACGGCCGGGTACGACGAGATGTCCTCGTTGACGCGGGTGGCGTCGGGGTGGGCCAGAATCCGTCCGCCGCCGTCGACCATGACGGCATAGCCGCTCTGGTTGAACTTGGCAATTTTCACGAGCGCGCTCAGGCCGGTCTCCAGGTCGTACCACGCGGCCACAACGCCCAGCACCGGCCCCGCCCCGTTGCGCAGTGGCACCGTGATGGTCACGATCTGCCGCTTGTGCGACGCCGACCGCTCGGCTTCCGAGACAAACGGTTTGCCGTCGAGCGCGAACGCGAGTGCGACCCGGCTGGCCTCGACGGGTGCCCCCGCGCCCCCCGCCATCGCAATCGGACGCGCATCACGGTCGAACAGACCGACCTGCAGAAAGCTGGGATAGAAGGCCTGAATCGCGACCAGCCGCTTCTCCAACTCGGCCGGCGGCGTGCGCGCCTCAACCAGCGGCACCAGCGACACCCCGAGACTCGCCAGGCGCACCGACACGTCGCTGATGCTCTGTGCGACCCGGTTCTCGACAATGTCGCCGACGTCCTGCAGTTCCACGCCAATCTGATGCTCGAGGATTCGCTTGGCCGACGCGTAGCCCCAGACGCCCACCACCGACGCCGACATCAGCGCCACGCCCATCATCGACATCAGCATGGCCAGCAGGAATCCGGCCCGAAACCGCGCCAGCCATCGCGCGCGCAGCGCCAGCACGAACCCGCCAGCCAGCACCAGCCACAGCAGGGCGGTGGCGGCCACCGTCGTCCCGATCGATGTCATCATCCGCTCCCCGTCGCGCCGCGCCCGCCGGGCGCCGATTGCCTGATGGGGGCCAGTTTGGCTTCAATCGCCTTCTCGATGGCCGGCAGCGCACGCCGCGCCGCCTCGGCCCCGCGGTCGATCAACTCTTCGGCGCGGTAGTACTCAATCCAGGTGAAGTCCGACAGATCCGGGTTGATGAGCACGTCGGCGGCAATCGCCTTGAAGTTGCCCAGCTCGTACTGCAGGATCTGCATCGAGTTCATCACGATGTCGAACATGTTGGGCATCTCTTCGTGTTCGACGAAGTAGTTGAGCGGGTTGAACGCGTTGAGCTTGCGGTACCACGCGGCCACCACCGTCTCGACGCCCCGCTTCATCCGCGGCACCACGTTGACGGCAATCGTCATGTCGGCGCCCATGTCGAGCACCACTTCGGCCGGCACCGGATCGGCCACGCCGCCATCCACCAGCACGTGCTCTCCCACTTTGACCGGCGCCATCACCATCGGCACCGACGAACTCGCCCGGTAGGCCGTCTCCAGCCGCCCCGTCCCAATCGCGACCCGCTCGCCGGTCTCCACGTCGGTGGCCACCGTGCGGCACGGCAGCACGAGATGCTCGAAGGTCTCTTTGCCCTTGAGGAACGGCCGCATCATCGCCACGAATTTCTGGCCGAAGAAAATGCCCGGCTTCGTGAAGAACGTCGGATCGGGCGCCACCAGGAAGTTCTTGCGCGTTCCCAGTTCCTTCGCGATGCGAATCATCTCCGCCACTGGCAGGCCCGTCGCGTACCCCACCGCGACGATGGATCCCTGGCTGCAGCCGGCCACCAGATCGATCGGAATGCCGGCGTCGTCGAGCACCTTGAGCACCCCGAGATGGGCCAGGCCGAACGCCGCGCCCCCGCCAAGGGCCAGCCCGATGGAGGTGCCAAGCAGCTTGTGGGCCAGCCGCTGAATCGGCAGGGCGGCCGCCGCGCGAGGATTCGCCCGGATGTATTCGCTGGCCTCGGCAATGGTTCCGGCCAGCGCCGTGCTGCGCGGAATGACGAACGGTTCGCTGCGGTTGATCGAGAGCGGCCGCGAGCTCGGGTTCACCAGGTTGATGACGCGCATCACCTTCATCGACCGGGGATTGACGACGCCCGTCTCGTCGTCGGGCGCGTCCACCAGCGCGACGAACACATCTGCGTAGGCGCTGGTCGACTCGATCAGGCCAGGGGTTTCGGTGCCCAGATCGAGAATGATGAAGCTGAACATGTCGCTCAACTTCCCGACCAGGTTCGAAAGCAGGTTGCCGTAGGCGGCGGGCTCAAGCCCCTGGGGCGGCGTCACGCGCAGCGTCGTCGGCCCGCTGCCAGCGGCGGTCACCGACGAGGCAAATTTCCGCGGGGCCGCGTCGAGGCTATCGGAGAGCAGGTCGAGCGTGGCGGCATCCTGGGCTTCGCGACCGGGCCGCACTTCGACGTAGATGACCTCGGTGGTGGTGATCTGCTTGATGACCATCGCCAGCGAAAACGCCACGAGCGTTTCGCCTTTGAGGCCGCGGTTGCTGGCCACGCTGATGGTGGTGGTCGAGCGCCGGATGCGGTCCCCGCGCGTCACCCCGGCCAGACGCTTCGAGAGCACACGGGCGAAGAACTCGATGGCCTTGGGATTTTTGAGGAACAGGTGCTCGAAGGCCGGCTTGTCGATGGCCAGCAGGCGCGCGCGGCGCGCCGCCGTCACCGTGGCGGTGCGCTTGCCGCCTTGCAGCAACGCCATCTCGCCGAAGTAGTCGCCCCGCCGCAGGGTGCCGGTCTGGCGCGGAGGCTGGCTGGCATCCCAGACCTCAAGCTCCCCATCGAGCACCACGTAAAAGACGTCGCCCGGATCGCCAATCCGCATCACCACGTCGTCTTTCGCGAAGGCGACTTCCTTCGCCATCTCCGCCACCGCCTCGAGTTCGGGGCGCGTGAAGAAGTTGAAGATCTGAATCGTCGCGAGAAAGTCCAGGTCAACCATAGGATGCCGTAAGAATCTGTGGTGGGCCCTGCGGTTGGCGGGCCGGCGTCATTTTACTTCCCATCCGGCCAACCCGTCACCGAAATCGAACACCGTGCTGGTCGTAGGCGAACGGACCGGATCGAATAGTACGCGAAGTGCCCGGCCCCGCAGCGATAGGATCCCGCCCAGAAGCGGTCGTGGGGACGTCTCCGAAGTGCCGTCGTGCCGCCGGCGATGCACCTCTGCAGGACGTGACGCTGCGTGCCACCAGAACCGTTTTCGTTTGGCCGCATACAATGTTGAAGTCCGTGATCGCTATTTATCTATGGGGCGACCAAGAGCGGGCCGGTGCGCGAATGCAAGCCACTGGGGCGTTTTGGCAAGCACGATAATCGGGGTGTCCGGTTTCACGACACTTATGCTACGGTCCTTCGACGCCTCACAAGACAGGGAGTGGGAGGAAGCGATCGGGAAATGTCGGGGTTGTTTGGCCATCCAGGACCAGGACGGGTCGTTTTAGGCGATACCTGAGCGCCTGTTGGAGTTTGTTGTGGCACCACCAACATCGGACGAGAAAGGTGGCTGGCTAATGCCGCCTAACTAATTGAATATATTGGCGTTAACGGTGTATATAAAGGATCACAATCAAAAATCGACGACATTCCGGCAGATCGACGGCGTGTTCTGGCGTATTTTATGTGATGTTTACGCGCCGAACGTCACGGTGATGAATATCCGTTCATGGCGTGCCGGAAATCCGCCTTTTTATTTTTTGAGGCGCCGGCAGGGGCGGTCCGCCACTCGGCTAAACCCTTTAGCGGTCTCGATCGACGATACGGCGCGCGTCGGGCACCATTTTTGCAGCCCGATTATCACAACAATATAGCGCGGGTCACATTCTGTCTCCGATTTCGCTCCCGACCGCGAATGGACTCGGGTATCGGGCATCGGGTGGTGGGTGTGTTAGCCGTCAACTTCGTCGCGTTCGACTTCCTGACGAAGTTCAGGCCCGCAATCGTGAAGTCAGTCGAGACCTGGGGGTTGCCCCTCGGTCGGGGTCGTTTCTCTTTGTGTTATCTTGACCCGCCGCGTATGGCGGCTGGTCATCGGGCCCCACGCCAACCTGGCATTGAAGGAGAGAGCGCATGTTTAGACGCCGAAACGCACGCCACGGGCTACTGATGCTCGTCATTCTGGCGGTGGCCTTCCTGTGGGCCTCCGACGCCGGACTCACGGCCGCCGCGGGCCAGGGCCCCGCCGACAAGAGCGCCACAAGCGACAAAAGCGCCCCGGCCAAGCCGGCACCGGCCGCCACGCCGCAGGGAAAGATGGGCGGGCCGCAGATGACGCCCCAGGAAATGATGCAACGGCGCATCACTCCCGAGCAGCGTCAGGCCGCCGCCGATCGCCTGTGGGCCAAACGGGGCCGCAAGCCCGGGGCCGTCGGGACCGCAGCCGACACCCGGACCGTGGCGACTCAATTGGCAACAGGGGCAAACGGCCTTCTTATCCCGGACTACTGGGGCACGACGCCGAACTTCGCGTATAGCGACCCGGGGATTCCCAAGTTCGTCGACGCGATGCCGAGTTTGATTCTCAATTCGACTGGGACTGCTGCGATTCTCGCCCATCCCGATCAGATTTCCTACCCCGGAACCGACTACTACGAAATCGAAGTCGCCGAATTCGACTGGAAGTTCAGCTCCTGGACGGGCATGTATCCGGCGACCGGCGCCGGTTCGGCTGGCACCAAGCTGCGCGGATACCGACAGACCAACGCCGGAACCAACAGCGGCTGGACTCCCGCAACCTGCACCGGCCTCACGACGGCGGCCTGCGTGGCGGCGAACAACACGACGTGGACCAATACCGGGACCAACCCGTTCAACTATCTGGGCCCCACGATTTTCGCGACCAAGGGGCGGCCGGTCCGCATCAAGTTCACCAACAATCTCCCGGCGACCGCGTCGGGCGGCAAGTTGTTCATCCCGACCGACACGACCGTGATGGGCGCCGGAACCGGCTACGACTTCGTCACCAACGGCGGCCGGACGGTCACCTATGCGGAAAACCGCGCCACGCTGCATCTGCACGGCGGCTTTACGCCCTGGGTGAGTGACGGCACACCCCACCAGTGGGTGACGCCGGCGGCCGAACCGTCGACCACGCTCAAGACCGGCGTCAGCACGCAGCCGGTTCCCGACATGGATATTCAGTCGGGCGAGTCGATGACCTTCTACTGGCCCAACCAGCAGAGCGGCCGGCTGCAGTTCTACCACGACCACGCGTACGGCATCACCCGCGTCAACGTCTATGCCGGCGAAGCGGCCGGGTACGTCATCAACGACGTCTTCATGGAAGACTGGCTGGCTGGCATGGGCGTGCCGGGAACCGTCGGTTCGACCTCGGGCAACACCGACCTCGCCCACCTCGAAGCCCTCGTCATTCAGGACCGGACCTTCGTATGGGGCGCGGCCCCGTCCACGTGCGGCGCGGCCGGGGGATCTGGTGGAACGGGCACGTTCCTGCAGGATCCGACCTGGTGCAGCAACGCCGCCTGGGGCCAGACAGCCGGGAGCCTCTGGTTCCCGCACGTCTACATGCCCAACCAGAATCCCTGGGACGCGAGCGGCGCCAACGCGATGGGCCGCTGGGACTACGCCCTGTGGTTCTGGCCGGCATACACCGGCCTGCTGGCCAATGCTGATACCTCCAACCCGTACGTGGCCACCGGCGAACCGCCGATGATCCCGGGAACGCCGAATCCCTCGCTGGTTCCCGAAGCGTTTGCGGACACGATGGTGGTCAACGGCATCGCGTATCCGACGTTGGCCGTGACCGCGAAACCCTACCGGTTCCGCATCTTGAATGCCGGCAACGACCGGTTCTTGAACCTGTCGCTCTTCCGGTCGGCCAGTATCGTCAGCAGCGTCAACTTGACCGCCGGCGGCACGGGCTATACCTCGCCACCCGCGGTCACGATTACGGATACGGGAGCGGGCACGGGCGCGACGGCGTTCGCCACGGTGCTCAACGGTGCCGTGACGGGCATTACGCTCAATTGTGTCGGGAGCGGCTATACGGCAGCCACTGTGACAATCACGGGAGGCGGCGGCACGGGCGCGACAGCGACGGCGACCGTGTACACGCCCAAGACAGAAGTCGGCATGGTGCCGTTCAACTCGACGCAGAACGCGGTCAGCGTGTTCCCGTCCTGGTGGTACACCGTTGGCGACTTCACGTTTGATGATCGCATTGGCGGCGTGCCCGACCCGGCCCTCCGGGGACCGGCGTTTATCCAGATTGGCACCGAGGGCGGGTTGTTGCCGGCGCCGGTGCTCGTCAAGAATCAGCCGATCAATTACACCTACAACCGCAAGAACATCGTCGTGCTCAGCGTGCAGGAGCACGCGCTGTTCATGGGGCCGGCCGAACGGGCCGACGTCATCGTGGACTTCACGAACTTTGCGGGTTCGACGCTGATCCTCTACAACGATGCGCCCGCCCCACTGCCGGCTGGCGACTACCGCAACGACCACTACACCGGTCAGCCGGATAGTTCCGACACGGGAGGCGTGCCGGCGCCGCTGCCGGGCTTCGGTCCCAATACCCGGACCATCATGCAGATCACTGTCGCCGGTTCTGGCGGCACCAATCCGGTGGACGACGTCAACGCAGGCCTCTTGGCAGCGCTGGCGGCGCCCGCGGGCATTCCGGGGCTGTTCGCCGCAACGCAGGACCCAATCGTGGTTCCCCAGACTGCCTACGATGTGGCCTATGGCACCACGACGGTTGATTCCAGCCTCACGGCTGGCGCAACCAACCTGTCGACCATTTCGGCGACGTCCCTGGAATTCACGCCGCTCGGCCGGACCTCGACCCGCAAGTTCGACATGGGTTCCAAGGCGATTCAGGAACTCTTCGAGTTGGACTACGGACGGATGAACTCCACGCTGGGCGTCGAGTTGCCGTTTACCAACGCCGGCAATCAGACGACGCTGCCGTTCGGCTACATCGATCCGGCTACCGAGTTCCTCGACGCCTCGGCTACTATTTCTGCGCCCACCGTCGGGAGGACCGCGGACGGCACGCAGATTTGGAAGATTACGCACAACGGCGTCGATTCGCACGCCATCCACTTCCACCTGTTGAACGTGCAGGTGATCAACCGCGTGGGTTGGGACGGTGCCATCAGGCTGCCCGACGCCAACGAACTCGGCTGGAAAGAAACCGTCCGGATGAATCCGCTCGAGGACATCATCGTCGCGATGAGGCCGGTCGAGCCGGAGCTTCCCTTCGGCATCCCGCTCAGCGAGCGCTATCTGGACGTGACGGCTGCGCCCAACTCGACCGGGCAGTTCTCGGCGTTCGATCCCCTCAACCAGCCGGTGACCACCACCAACGTCCTCACCAACTTCGGGTGGGAGTATGTGTGGCACTGCCACCTGCTCGGCCACGAAGAAAACGACATGATGCGGCCTCTCGTGTTCAGCGTCCCGGGCGTTGCCCCGGGGGCGCCCACGGTGGTCTCGTACGCCAAGGATGCGAACAGGCTCGTCACGCTGACGTGGACCGATGCCACGCCGTACAACTACTCGACGGGGACCCCCTTGTCCACCATGGGCAACCACGCCAACGAGGTCGGATTCAAGATCGTGCGCGCACCCGTTTCCGGCAACAGCGGCAATGCGCCGAGCTATCCGGGTACCGGCAACAACGCCTACGCGGTAGTCGGCCTCGTGCCGGCCAACCGGACCACGGGTGCGACGACCACCACCACCATCACGAACGGCACGAGGACGATTACGGCGAATGCCGAGCCCTCGACGGGCACCTACGCCTATCGCGTCGTCGCCTACAACGCGACGGGTGAGGGGGTGTCGGCGGCCATCCTGTCGTCGGCGGCCGGACTGCCGGCCAGCCCGAGCAATATGGTGGGCACGCTGATCGGTGGACCGCAGGTTCGACTCACGTGGGTCAACAACGCTGTCGCACCAACGGCGGCGACCGGCTTCAACATCCAGCGCCGCACGGGAAACAACGGAAACTGGGCCGCGATTCCCGGGACCGGGTCGCCCACGGTTCTGGTGACCTCGACCAGCTTCATCGACACCACGGTGGTGGCGGGCAACACCTACTTCTATCGCGTCCAGGCCGTTAACGCGGCCGGGGTGTCGTTGAATTGGGCGACGACGACGGGCGTGTCCCTCACGCTCCCGGCTGCGCCGACCAATCTGCGACTGAGCGTGGCCTTTGGGGCCGGCGCGGCTGGCACCACGGTCACCGGCCAGCTGGCTTGGCTGTATGGCACCACGCCCAACCCGACCAGCTTCACGATGCAGGCCTGTGTGGGAAGTACCAATTCCACATGTTCAACCAACGGCGCGGGCTGGGCTGCCGTTACCGTCTACACGACCTCCGCGGGCACGACGGTTGCGACGCTGACCGGATCCTCGCGGAACGCCTACGTCAAGGCGACGAAGGGAACGGCCACCAACTTCCGCGTCCTCGCGGTAAATCTGGCCGGCTCGACGGCGTCTAACCGACTGACGGTCACCCCGTAGTTCACGGGCTCTTCGGGCCGGCGTCAGCCTCTGGCTGGCGCCGGCCTTTTTCTTTTTCTGCCTCTTTATGCCGGGTCCGCCTTCGACACGCTCAGGCCGAGGAAGACCCGGCCTCCAGCGAGCCAACGGCGGTCTGCAGAACCGGCCTCCACCGAACCAACGATCCCGCGCCGCGACGCTTCAGCTATACTCTCAGGCCGCAGGCATCATGCATATCGTGCGTAATCTCGTCGTCGTCGGCGTCGTGGCGGTGGTCGCCTTTGCGGCGGGCTCGTGGCGCAGTGGCACCCCGTCGGGCGCATCACAGGTCCAGAAGGCGCTCTACTACTCGTGTCCGATGCATCCGCAGTATCACGCCGACCGAGCTGGCGACTGCCCGTCCTGCGGCATGCGCCTCGAGCCCGTGTATGCGGCGGGTTCCGCCGCGCCAGCGTCGGCTGGAGCCTCGTTGCCGCCGGGGACGTTCCAGGTCAGTCCCGATCAGCAGCAGTTGGTGGGTGTCCAGGTGGGCGTCGCCGCCACAGCGTCGGGATCGCGAACCCTCCGAACCTCCGGTCGCGTCGCCCCGAATGAGAATGCCGTCTACCCTCTCGTCTCCGGAGCCGAGGCGCGCGTGCTGGCGGTCGGCCTGCCCGCCGTCGGCTCGTGGGTTAAACGCAACGAAGTGCTTGCGTCGCTCTACGCCACCGAGGTCCAGACGTTAGCCCAGAACTACTTCATCGCCCTCGCCGGCGTCGAGCGTGTGGCCCCGTCGGGAGACCCCAATCAGATCGCCGCCACAAAAACCGCCTTGGCACGAAGCGAGGAATCGCTTCGAAACCTCGGCGTCTCTGACGGGCAGTTGCAGGAGTTCCGGACCACGCGCCAGGTGTCGCCCACCATCAAGCTGGCGTCGCCGGTAGATGGGATCGTGCTCCAACGAAACGTCCTGACCGGGCAGCGCGTCGAGCGCGGAACCGAACTGTACCGGGTCGCCGATATTCGGCGGGTGTGGATTTTCGCCGACGTCTACGCCAACCAATTGCCCTTCGTTCGCGCGGGGATGCGGGCCACCGTCGCGGCGGCCCAGCACGGGCGCGTGTACGCCGCCTCGGTGAGCACGGCGCAGCCCGTGTTCGACGAAGCCGGACGGACGATGAAGGTGCGGCTGGAGGCCGACAATCCTGGCTTCGCGCTCAAACCAGGCATGTTCGTGGACGTGGCGTTCGAGATCCAGTTGCCGGCAGCGCTCGCGGTTCCCTCAGACGCGATCGTGGACACAGGCCACCGCAAGACGGTCTTCGTGGATCGGGGCAACGGACGCTTCGAACCCAGACAGGTCGAAACAGGGTGGCGCATCGGCGATCAAGTCGAAATCACGAAGGGGCTCGCGGCCGGCGAGCGCATCGTCCTCTCGGGGACGTTCCTGCTGGATTCGGAGAGCCGGCTGAAAGCGGTTGCGCCAACCGGCGGCGTGGCCCCGACATCGGCGCCGCAGACCTCGCGCGCGGCGCTGAAAGACCCGGTGTGCGGCATGGACGTCGACCAGAAACACGCCACCGCGGCCGGTCTCCGCGCGACGCACAACGGAGGGACGTTCTTCTTTTGCTCTGACGTGTGCAAGAAGCGGTTCGAGAAGGAGCCCGAAACATTCGCCAAGCAGTGAGTTGCGGGACGTGCCGCTCGACTCCCGCTATCGTACCCGTACCAACACCTAGCCTCTGGTCCTCGATGGCGAACGCCGCATTCCGAATCCCGAGCCACCCATCCCGCCAGGTCCACTCATGATCCATCGCATCATCGACTTCTCGGTCAAGAACAAGTTCCTGGTGCTGCTGCTGGTGGGCGCGGCCGCCGTGGCCGGCGCGTGGTCGCTCCAGCGCGTCCCGCTCGACGCGATTCCGGATCTGAGCGACACGCAGGTGATCATCTACTCCCGTTGGGATCGCAGCCCCGACGTGGTCGAAGCGCAGATTACCTACCCCATCGTCACGGCCATGCTGGGCGCGCCCAAGGTTCGGGCGGTTCGCGGGTTCTCCGATTTCGGCTACTCCTTCATCTACGTCATTTTCGAAGACGGCACCGACATCTACTGGGCCCGCACACGGACGCTGGAATACCTGTCGGGCGTATTGGGTCGGCTGCCGCAGGACGCGAAAACCGAACTGGGGCCGGACGCGTCGGGCCTTGGCTGGATTTACCAGTACGCCTTGATGGATAAGTCGGGCCAGCACAGCCTGGCCGACATGCGGTCGTACCAGGATTGGACGCTGCGCTACTACCTCAAAGCGGTGCCTGGTGTCGCCGAGGTGGCGGCGGTCGGTGGATTCGGCCGCCAGTACCAGGTGAACGTCGATCCGAACAAGCTGCGTAATTACGGTCTGTCGATCCAGCGCGTCGTCGAGGCCGTGCGAGGCGGCAACGTGGAAGCCGGCGGGCGGCTGATCGAATTCGGCGGCACCGAATATATGGTGCGCGGACGCGGCTACGCCACGTCGGTTGCCGATTTCGAGAACATCGTCTTGTCGGCCAGCGAAGGCGGGACGCCCATCCGCGTGCGCGACATCGGCCAGGTCGTCATCGGGCCGGATTTGCGGCGCGGCGTGTCCGATTTAGACGGCACGGGCGAAGTCGTGTCCGGCATCATCGTCATGCGTCAGGGCGAAAACGCGCTCGACGTCATCGATCGCGTCAAGAAGCGGATCAAGGAGATTGAGCCTGGCCTGCCGGCCGGCGTGTCGATCGTGCCGATCTACGACCGATCGGAATTGATTCGCCGCGCCATCGGGAGCGTCACGCGGACGCTCATCGAAATCATCCTGACGGTGGTCTTCGTGGTGCTGCTCTTCCTGTGGCACATTCCGAGTGCGATGATTCCAGTCATCACGATCCCGGTGGCGGTGCTGGTGTCGTTTATCCCGTTCCGGATGCTGGGCCTCACGGCCAACGTCATGTCGCTTGGCGGCATCGCGATCGCGATGGGCGAACTGGTCGACGCCGCCATCGTGATCGTCGAACAGACGCACAAGAAGATCGAGATGCGCAGCCGGGCTGGTGAGTCGGCCGATTACTCGGCGGCGGTGATCGAGGCGGTCAAGGAAGTGGCGCCGGCCAGTTTCTTCGCGCTGCTCGTGATGGCGGTCTCCTTTCTGCCCGTGCTGACCCTCGAGGCGCAGGAAGGGCGACTCTTCAAGCCGCTCGCCTACACGAAGACGCTGGCGATGCTTGTCGCCGCTGGTTTGGCGATTACGCTCGACCCGGCGCTACGGCTGCTCTTTACGCGTCTCCGGCGCTACGACTTCCGGCCCGCCTGGTTGTGCCGGATCGTCAACGCGGTCGTCGTGGGCCGCATTCACACCGAGGACGAGCACCCCATCAGCCGGGCGCTGAGCCGCCTGTACGAGCCGGTTGTGCGCTGGTCGCTGCGGTGGAAGTGGACCGTGATTGGCACGGCCGTCGCCCTGAGCCTGGTGACCGTCCCGGTGTTTTTCAAGCTCGGCTCCGAGTTTATGCCGCCGCTCGACGAAGGCGCGCTCTTCTACATGCCATCGACGATGCCTGGGATTTCGCTCGCCGAGGCGCAGAAGTTGCTGCAGGTGAGCGACCGGGTGATCAAGAAGTTCCCCGAAGTCGACCGAGTGCTCGGCAAGGCTGGCCGGGCCGACACGAGCACCGATCCCGCGCCGCTGTCGATGCTCGAGACGGTCATCACGCTCAAGCCTCAGTCGGAGTGGCGGCGTGTGCCGACGTGGTACTCCGGCTGGGCGCCGGAGTGGCTCAAGCCGTTGTTCAGGCCGATGACAGCGGATCACATCTCGACCGAGGAACTGGTCAATCAGCTCAACCAGGCGCTCTCGCTGCCTGGCGTCTCGAATGCGTGGACGATGCCGATCAAGGCGCGGATCGACATGTTGACCACGGGCATCCGCACGCCGCTCGGATTGAAGATTTCGGGCGACAACCTGCAGACCATCGAAGATATCGGCACGCAGATCGAGGCGTTGCTGCCCGCCATCAAGGGCACGCGCAATGTGTTTGCCGAGCGGACCGGCGGCGGGTTCTTTCTCGACATCACGTGGAACCGCGACGAGTTGGCGCGATACGGCCTCGCGGTGGTGGACGCGCAAATGGCCGTGCAGAACGCGATTGGCGGCGAGAACGTGACGACCACCGTGGAAGGGCGCGAACGCTACGCCGTGAACGTGCGGTACATGCGCGACTTCCGATCCGATCTCGACGCGCTCGGCCGGGTACTGGTGCCGACGATGGGCGGGGCGCGCCAGATTCCGTTAGAGCAACTGGCGACCATCAAGGTGGCCACCGGGCCGGCGATGGTGCGAAACGAAGACGGGCTGCTCACCGGCTACGTGTTTATCGACGTGGTCGGCGTGGATTTGAACCGGTATGTGGAAGAAGCCGACCGGCTGATCCGGGAGCGGGTGAAGCTGCCGTCGGGATACGCGGCGCTCTGGAGCGGCCAGCACGAGGCGATGGCTCGAGTGCGCGATCGGCTCACCTACATCATCCCGCTGACGCTGTTCCTGGTCTTCCTGCTGCTCTACGTCAACACGCGGTCGTTGACCAAGACGGCGATTGTGGCGTTGGCGGTGCCGTTTTCGGCGATTGGCGCGGTCTGGTATCTCTACCTGCTCGGCTACAACATGAGCATCGCGGTGTGGGTGGGCCTGATTGCGCTGCTCGGCGTGGACGCGGCGACCGGCGTGTTTATGCTGCTCTACCTGGACCTGTCGTACGCGCAGGCGAAACGCGAAGGACGGCTGCGCTCGCTGGCCGATCTGCAGGAGGCCATCGTCAACGGTTCGGCCAAGCGGCTGCGGCCCAAGTTCATGACGGTGGCGACGATGTTCATCGGGTTCTTTCCGATCATGTGGGCGACCGGCACCGGGTCCGACGTGTGGAAGCGGATTGCCGCGCCGATGGTGGGCGGCATCTTTACGTCGTTTTTGCTCGAGCTGATTGTCTATCCGGCGGTTTACGAGCTCTGGAAATGGCACTTCGAGGTGAAGCCGGGGCTGCCCGCCTCGACGGATGCCGACGACTGACGGTGGCGGCATTTCGCCGTATCCGAAGATGCGGCTCCCGAAATACAATCAAGGAGGCGCCTTGGCGCCCATGTTCACGCACGAACCAAAGAGAGGTCTGCCGCTATGCGATCGATGACGACGTTGTTACTGCTGCTGCTGCTGCCGGTGTGCGCCTCCGCGCAAGACGCGTCTGCGCCCAAGACCGACAAAGACAGGTTGAGCTACGCGATGGGAATGGATCTGGGCAACCAGCTCAAGTTGAAATCGGTGGACATCGATCCGGCCGTGTTCGCGCAGGGGCTCAAAGCCGCGTTGGCGGGCAGCAAGACACTGCTGACCGAAGACGACGTCAAGACCATCATCGGCGACCTACAGAAGAGCATGATGGCCAAGCAGACCGAGATGGCCAAGGCCCTCGCCGACAAGAACAAGACGGAGGGCGAGGCGTTTCTCGCCGCCAACAAAGCCAAGCCCGGGGTCGTCACGCTGCCGAGCGGGATCCAGTACAAGATTCTGACCGCCGGCATGGGCAAGAAGCCGGCCGTCACCGATCAGGTGGTGTGTCAGTACCGGGGCACACTGATCGATGGCAAGGAAATCGACAGCACCTACGCCCGCAAGGAACCGGCCACGATTCCGGTCAGCGGCGTCATCAAGGGCTGGACCGAAATCCTGCAGCTGATGCCGACCGGCTCGAAGTGGCAGGTCATCATTCCTGCAGCCCTTGCCTACGGCGAGCGCGGCGCGGGCGCCGCGGTGGGCCCCAACGCCACGCTCATCTTCGAAATCGAGCTCACCTCGATCAAGGACGCCGCGCCCGTTCCGGTCAAAGGCAAATAGGGATTCTCGCGTGCGCACAAACTTCGGTATCATGACAACGTGAGCATTCCAGCGAGCCGACTGAACCGATCCTGGCGCTTCGGAGACCCCTGGAGCATCGCCGACGCCACCGAACTCTACGAGATTGGCCGCTGGGGCCAGGGATATTTTTCGATCGGCGACGAAGGCCACGTGCAGGTGCATCCGTCCAAGGACGGGCAGCACACCATCGACCTCAAGAGTCTCACCGATCACCTGCTGCTGCGGGGAATCGACCTGCCGATTCTCATCAGGTTCAGCGACATCCTCAAGCACCGGCTGCAGGACATTCACGACGCGTTCCAGGCGGCCATCGCGCAGCACGGCTACCAGGGGCGGTATTCCTGCGTCTATCCGGTCAAGGTCAATCAGCAGCGGCGCGTGGTCGAGGAGGTCGTCAAGTTCGGCCAGCCCTTCGGATTCGGCCTCGAGGCCGGCTCGAAACCCGAACTGCTCGCCGTCGCCGCGCTGGCGTCCAACGACGTGCCGATCATCTGCAACGGCTTCAAGGACGCCGAGTTCATCGAGATGGCCATGCTCGCCCAGAAGATCGGGCGCAACATCATCCCCGTGGTCGAAAAGTACAGCGAGCTCGGGCTCATCCTGGAGTACGCGGCCAAGGTGGGCGTCCGGCCCAACATCGGCATGCGCGTCAAGCTGGCGGCGCGGGGCAGCGGCAAGTGGCAGTCGTCGGGCGGCTACCGGTCCAAGTTCGGATTGACAGTCGGAGAAATCATCAAGGGCCTCGAGGAACTGCGCGGCCTGGGCATGCAGGATTGCTTCAAGCTCCTCCATTTCCACCTCGGCAGCCAGATCCCCAACATCCGCATCGTCAAGGCCGCGCTCAACGAAGCCGCGCGCATCTACGTCGAGCTGGCCAAGAGCGGGGCGGGGCTGGAATATCTCGACATCGGCGGCGGCCTGGGCGTCGACTACGACGGGTCTCGCACCAACTTCGAGTCGAGCGTCAACTACACGCTCGAGGAATACGCAGCCGACGTCGTCTACCACGTCCAGACGGTGTGCGACGATGCCGGGGTCAAGCACCCGACGATCATTTCGGAGAGCGGACGGGCGATTGCGGCGTATCACAGCGTGCTGGTGTTCAACGTGCTTGGCGTGACCGGGTTCCGTGAGCAGGACATTCCGCAGGTCGGCGCGAACGAGGAACTCGAGCAGCCCATTATCGATCTGCGCGAGACGCTGCAGAACGTCTCGGCCAGAAACGTCCTCGAGAGCTTCAACGACGCCCAGCAGGCACTCGAGATGGCGCTCAACCTGTTTACCGGCGGCTATCTGCCGCTCGAGCAGCGTTGCCACGCCGAGGCGCTCTACTGGGCCATCTGCTCGAGGATCCAGCGGCTCATCCAGCAGTTGGACGAAATCCCGGAAGATCTGCAGGGCCTCGACGAACAGCTGGCCGACACGTACTTCTGCAACTTCTCGCTGTTCCAGTCGATGCCCGACAGCTGGGCCATCAAGCAGCTGTTTCCGGTGATGCCCATTCACATGCTGGAGAAGCCGCCGACCAGCCACGCGGTGCTGGGCGACATCACGTGCGACTCGGACGGCAAGATCGATCAGTTTATCGATCGGCGCGACGTCAAGCGCACGCTGCCGCTGCACGTGCTGAACGGCGAACCGTATTACCTGGCGGTGTTTCTGCTGGGCGCGTACCAGGAGATCCTGGGCGATATGCACAACCTGTTCGGGGACACGCACACCGTGCACGTGACGCAGGACGAACAGGGCGGCGTCGTGCTCGATCACCTCATCAAGGGCGACACGGTCCGCGAAGTGCTGCAGTACGTCAACTACAACCCCGACAGTCTGGTCAGCAAGCTGCGGGCGGATACCGAAACCGCCGTGCGCGAAGGCAAACTCTCCTACGAAGAATCGGGCCGGCTGCTGCGCTTCTACGAAGAAGGCCTGCAGGGGTATACCTACCTCGAAGATCCCAAGGGATAGACGGGCAAGGGCCCTGGCGGGGGCGGCCCCCGTCTTCCACGATCGTCAGTACTGCACCAGCAGCCTCGCCTCTCGCGTGATCTCCGCCTCGCTCGGCAGGAACGCCGCTTCCAGCGTCGGCGCATACGGCACCGGCGTATCGAGCGCGCCCATCACCCGAATGGGCGCATCGAGCGCCTCGAACGCCTCTTCCTGGATGATGGCGGCGAGACTCTCGCCGATGCCGCCGGTCCGGGTGTCCTCGTGAACGATGAGGACGCGGCCGCAGTGACACGCGACGGCCAGAAGCGTGTCGCGATCGAGCGGCGCGAGGCATCGCAGATCCACCACCGTCGCCTCGATTCCTTCGGCCGCCAGCGTCGCGGCCACGCGCATCGCCACGTGCACGTAGGCGCCGTAGGAGATGATGGCCAGGTCGCCGCCCGACCGGCGCACGGCGGCCTTCCCCAGCGGCATGGGCGCGGGTGGACACTGGTCGAGCACCTGCCTGATGGACGGGTCGCGATACAGCGCGATGTGTTCGTAGTAGAGCACGGGGTCCGGATCGGCCACAGCCGCGGCCATCAGGGCCCGGGCGTCGTGCGGCGTGGAGGGCACGACAATCTTCAGGCCCGGCGTCCGATAGAACCAGCTTTCGGTATTCTGGCTGTGGTACGGCCCCGCGTGGCGCAAACCGCCCCACGGCATCCGCAGCACCATCGGCACGTGCTGCCCGAACCGGTAGCGGTTCTTCGCCGCGTTGTTGACGAGTTGATTGAAGCCGGTCGCCACGAAGTCGTTGAACTGCATCTCGGCGATCGGCCGCAGGCCGGCCATCGCGGCGCCCGCCGCCGCGCCGATAATCGCGGCTTCGGCGATCGGCGCGTTCAGGATTCGGCCGCCGAACTCGGCCAGCAGCGGCCGCAGCATCAGAAACGCGTTGCCGTACTTGCCGCCCACGTCCTCGCCGATGACGAACACGCGGGGGTCCGCGCGAAGCGCATCCTCGACGCCGCGCATCACCGCTTCGAGCAGCGTCTGCCCTTTCGGATCGAAGGGCGGCCCCGTCTCAACCGGCGGCAGATCGCATCCGGCGCGAACGCCGGCTCTCGCCTCCGAGGTCAGCGCCTCGACGCGTGGCCGGACACTCGATCCGCTCACCACTCCCCCGCCCACACCCGCCGCGTCGGGCCACTGGGCCGCAATCACCGTGTGCGCCTCGGCTTCGACCATCGCTTCGGCATCGCGCTTGAACGCGGATACGGCGCCAGCCTCGATCACGCCGTCCGCGATCAACCGCTCTTCGTACCGACGGAGCGGATCGCGCGCGGCCCAGAACGTGTAGCGCTCGGCGTCAGCGTACCCGGTTCCGGTGAGCTCCGGATACTCGAACGACGGCGGTACGTCGCGCCCGTGATAGAGCATGTCGTCGTGATGCGCATGACCGCACATCCGCATGCTGACCAATTCGATGAGCGCCGGCCCGCCTCCGGCCCTGGCGCGTTCGGCAGCCCAGGCAAACGCCGCCGCGATCTCGTCGGGATCGGTGCCGTCCAGCGTGATGCCGGGAATCCCGTAGCCGACCGCCTTGTCGGCAAACACGCGCACCGCGCTCTGGTCCGACACCGGCGTTGACAGCGCCGTCTGATTGTTCTGCACGCAGAACACCACGGGCAGCCGCCGCACCGCGCACAGATTGATCGCCTCGTGCCATTCGCCGAGCGAGGTTGAGCCGTCTCCGATGTACGAAACCGCCACACGCTCCTGCCCTGTCAGTTTGAACGCCAGTCCCATCCCGGCCATCGACATGGTCGGCACGATGAGCGGAGCGGCGGGCGGATAAATGCCCCATCCGAAATCCCCGATGTGCAGATCGCGCCCGTCCATCGGCGGCCCCGCCTTGGCCATCTGCGCCGAGAGCGCCATCCGCACGGTGTCGGCGCCCGGGCGCATCGCCAGAACGGCGCCGAGGTCGCGAATCATCGGCGCGATGACGTCGCCCTGCCACGCCCCGTCCGCACCTCGCCAGGCCGCGCCGCGCTTCAGTCTGATCGCCGACGCATAGATCGCCTCTTGTCCGAGGGAACGGAATCCTTTGCCCTGAAACGCGGCTGATCCGTATTTGACTTCCCCGCGCAGAAAGAACGTCTTGAGCCGGTTGTCGATGGCACGGGTGAGAATCATGCCGCGAAGGATCTCGCGGCGTTCGTCCGGCGTGAGGGAGAGCGCCAGCGCCTCGCGCCGCAGAAAGCCGTCGCAATCGTCCTGTAGCGAGGCCAGCGCAGCCGTCGCGCGGGCAGCCGCGGTGACCCCTGGAGTCGCGTCAATCGCGAGGCCGCGCGCCAGGCCCGACACCTGACCGGCCAGCGCCTGCCTGAGCGGTGCCCGGAGCGACTCGAGGTCTTCCTGGCCGGCAAGGCCCCCCCGCGGGGCCACCACGGCGAACGCCGCGGCCGCAGAAGCAACCGCAAAAGGATGGCGCTCGAGGACGAACGCCTCAAACCTGGCCGGCAACGTGGCGAGTCTCTCTGATGTCATGCCTGTGAGCCATCCTACGGCAGCCATGTGATTCGGGGCAACGAGATCGCCGATCGGGCGCGATCAATCGCGCCGCGACGAAAGCACCAGCAGCCATCCCTTGCCAGGCTCGATCGGGATGGTCTGATTCAGGTCGAACGTCCGGCCGATCTGGAACCCGTCAATCGCCGGCGCGGTGATCGACACCGTCGCCGGATCGAGTCCGATCGCCTTCCAGTCGACCGCGAGCCGGGCATCGACTTTCTCGCCAGCCCACGTCGCCAACGCGATCATCGTCTTGCCCTCGCGAACGTAGGCGGTCGCCAGCACATCGTCGCGCCCGGTCCTGACGGGATGGCCGGGCACCCAGTACCCAATCATCCGGCTGTCGGCCAGGCCGAACTCATCCCACGCCTTCCACATCGGCCGCGGATCGCCCGACCACGGAAGCCGGCCCGTCATTCCGTACACCATCCCGCGCCACGGGTTGCCGCCGCCCTCGAGCATCTCCCCCATCAGCCCGAACGGAATGCCCGAGATCTCCGTCAGCCAGTAGTCGGGCGCCGAGTTGTAGTCGAAGTACTCGCCGAACCACAACCGATTCAGATACGGGAAGTGCTCCAGATACAGGTTCGCGCTGCTCGCGAACCCGTCCCGTACGTTGAACTGATTCGCCGAGTGCAAATCGATCATCGCGTCTGGCCGGTGCCGATCGAGCACCTTCCGCACGCGCTTCATTGTCAAGCGATCGAAGGCGACATCGTCGATATACAACCCGTCGATGCCGACGTTGCGCGCCAGCCAGTCGAGCCCCTCGACGTAGAAGTTGTGCCACCTCGAAACGCCGCTGTTGACGATGGCCGCGTCCTTGAGTTCGGGCACGAACCACGCCGCAATGTAGTTGGAACCCAGGTGCTCCTGCAGCCACGAGAATCCACCGCCCGCGCCAGGCGCGAACACCTCGTCGCCCAGGCTTCGCAACGCGAACACTTCGGGCGCGCGATTGGTCAACTCGCGCACGGTGTAGTAAATCTTGACGCGCATCGCGTTGGCGTGCGCCTGATCGATGTACGCCTTCATCTCCCCCGGTCGGAAGAACGGGTAATTGATATAGGGATTGATCGGGTTGGCGTGATGCACGTTGACGACATTCGCGCCGGTGGCGACGATATCGTCGACCGGCTTGAACGCGTGAAAGAACCGCGTCGAGAACTGCGCCTTCGGATCGATCGTCTTGAACGGGGTCAGCAGGAGGCGGAAGTTGAACGCCAGCGATTCGTCCTTCGCCATCGTCCGCGCGCCGCTGTAGCAGCTCACCAGATACGTCGAGGCGTCCTTCTCGGCCAGCCGGCACCCGCCCTTGCCGCCGTTGTACCAGGACACCGGCATCACCAGAGGCTTCAGGGTGTAGAAGTTCGTGTTGAGCGGCCGCACGTACGCATCGTCTTTGAGCGTGAATTGCAGCCCAGCATTGATGTCGCCTATCCACGCGGAGTCCTGGTTGTTCTTGACGTCCCACTTCCAGTCGAGCGTCGCTGGACGGCGGCCGCCCTTGACCCCGAGCCCCATCATGTAACGGGCGACATCGGCCGACAGCGGGATGTCGAGGCGAATGTCGTCGATCGGCGTGGATGCCGACGCCCGCACGTGCACCTGGAATTCGATGTTGCCGTCGAAATCCATCTGCGCGTCGGTGGTCATCGAGAGCGGGCCCGCCGTCCCGGTCGACCGCCACGCGGCCGCGCCAGGCGCCTGTTTGGTAAACGTCGGACCGGTACCCTTCCACCGCGTCGCCGCCACGTCCGGGCTTGCCACCACCAGCGCGACCGGCCCGCTCAACACCTGCCGCCCCTTGCCCTCGACCTGGTGCGTCATCTCGATGGCGAACCGGCTTTCGATCTTCAAAGGGAACCCCAGTTCGTCGAGTGTCACCTCGCGCCCAAGCACGTTGACTTGCCGCTTCGAGGCCGCCACCGCGACCGCGGTGTACGGCTTCACCAGCCCATCGTCAACCGCGAGTGTCGAGTCGAGCCAGCGCAGTCGCGAGAGCCGCGCCGGGTCGTCGTCGCCGTGCGCCACCGCCAGATCTGTGGAGACATGCAACGCGAACGGCACGGTCGTGGGCGCTGACCCTCGCGACGACACGATCAGCTTGCCCGCGTACTCGCCGGCCACCGCCGCATCCGGTACCTGCACCCCGCACCACAAGGCCTGCACCTTCCCCGGTTCGATGCGAACCGACCGCGTAAACGGCTTGGCGGCCGAGTCGACGCCGCCGAGGTTGATGCATCTGAACGCACTGGCCGCAATCGATCCGCTGCCGCCCTTGGCGTTCAGCGCGCCGAACTGCACGCGTACATCGTCGATGGCCTGCCGGGACGCGTAGACGCCCAACTGGAACGCGTAGAACTCGCCGCGCATCGCCTCGCCGGCGAACGGCGCGGACGGCCCGCGCCGAATCCAGCGGAGCGGCAGGTCGTCGGTCATCTTGATCGGATTGGCGCGATTCTCAGCAAAGACGAGGAACGGCGCCTTCGGATGTGCCGCGTCGAGCGCCGCGGTTTCCGCCTTGGTGGCGATCACTTCCATGGGGAAGAAGCTGTTGAGCTGATCGATCGCCTGGATCTCGACGACCGACGCCTTCGGAAACGACGTCGTTGCCGAAGGACCCACAGCGCCAGGGCCCAGGCGGTGCGCAGCCAGCCATCGGTCGTCGGCAGTGGCGGACGGTTCTGGATACGTCACCTTGGGATAGTTCGACCGTCCCGCGCCAAGGTAGGGGAGATAGTACACGTCGTACTCGCCGGCCGACGGCGCCTCGAACGCAATGTCGCCGGCCTCGCGAGTGATGGCCAGCCGCACCACGTTCGCCACGCGTCCGCCGGTTGTCGCGTCAATCACGATCAGATGCTTGCGTTCCGGCTCCAGATCGCGCCGCCGCCACGGGAGGTGGGCTGTGACGACGGAGGCGGGCGCGTCCACGTTCAGCACGACGCGATGGTTGCCCAGTGTGTCGGCGTCCCAGGAGCCGAAGCCGTACGGCACGTCGGAATCGCGCACCGCGGCCACCGCGCCGCACGGCGTGTTGACGGACTCGACGATGGTGGCGAGCTTGGGCTGTTTGAGAAACGGTCCCAAGCCGTCGTTGGTGAACGACAGCGCGGGAACCGGCCTGGCCAGCCCGGCAATGACGGCGAGCGCCTGCGGGCAGTCCTTGGCCTGCGCCAGGGCCTGGGCGCGCCTGGCTCTGGCTTCGAGCCAGATCTGGCGGACGTTGATGCCGCCTTCGACACGCGGAAAGAAGCGGCCCGAGAACTGCCGTTCCGCCTCGTCGAAGCGTCCGGCGTCGGCCAGCAGCAGCGCGAGTTTGTACACGAGCGCCGCGGGCAGGGCCTTTTGATCGGGAAACGCCAACAGGGCCTCCGCGCGATCGGCTGCCGGCTTGCCCGCCTGCGCCAGTGCCTGCTCCAGCCCGGTGTAGACGCCGATATTGGTCGCGTCGTACCGCATCCCCTCGCGGAACATGGCGATCGCGTTGTCGAGGGCGCCGGTCGCCGCCAGCGTCGCCCCCATATTGCGGTGCAGCGTCGGAATGGCTGGCCTGAGGACCCGCGAGGTTTCCCACGCCTTGAGCGCGGCGTCGGTCATGCCGCCCGACAGATACAGCGAGCCACGCAGGAAGTGGGCGACCGCATCCTTGGCGTTCCGTTTCACGGCATCCGACAACACCTCCAGCGATTCAGGGCGATGCGGAAAGACGTAGGTGGTCGACTGACTGGATGCCAGCGCGTAGTCGGCCTCCGGGCTCTGTCCCAACTGCGCGCGGCAAAAGCCCCGGTAGTAGGCGATCAGCGGATAGGCCTCGGGCCTCGGCATGCCGGGTTCGGTGACCACGTCGGGACCGGACGGAAACGACCGCCCGAGCAGTTCGATAGCGTCGGCATAGAGCCCGAACCGCATGTAATCGACGGCCACCTCGAGGATACGCTCCGGGTCGGCTGCCAAGTGCGCCCACAGTGCCTCGTCGGCGGCGCCAAGCCGGACGGCTTCGACGCGCAACAGGGAGTTGGTGGGATCCCGAACGCGCCACGCTGCGGCCCTGGCGCGGGCTTTTTCGACCTGGCCCGCCGTGCGCAACAACGCCACTTCGAGCCCGCCGACGCGAATCGCCTCCGGCGCCGCCGCCATCGCACGACCGAGGCGGTCCATCGCCTCGTCGCGTTCGCCGGCCTTCCACAACGTGGCGGCCAGATTCAGGTTCGACGCGGCGGCAAACGTTCCGTACTGCTGCGCCGACTCCCAGTGCAGGTCCGCCTGCCGGCTGTGGCCCAGAGCCCGCTCCGCCACGGCGAGGTAGTAGGCCGTCTCGCGGTCGTTGCTCACGCGCGTCAGGGCCTTGGTCAGCAACGGCACCGCGGCCGCGAATTGCTTGAGTCCGACCATCAGCCGTCCCGCCGCGCGAGTCAACGCGAGGCTGTCGGGGAACGTGGCGAGTCCCTCCCGATACGTGGCATGCGCCACTAGCAACTGGCCGTCGAGTTCCTGCTGCTGGCCCAGCGCCGCGTAATCGCCGTCGGTGCGGCTCGCCGGCGGCGGCGGCTGAAACGCCGGCTGCGCGCCGGTCTGGATGTCGGCCCGGCTGGCGACGTCGTACTGGCCCTCGGTGTGCCGCACGAGTTCCCGTCCCGACGCGTCGGCCAGACGCAGCGTGTACGTGCCAGCCGACGGTTGCCCTTTGTACGTCCGGCGGAGGGTGGTTGCCGGCGTCACGTCCACCCGTTCTCTGGCGACCACGCGGCTGCCGTCGAGCATGTCGAGTGCCGCGCCGGCCATGGAACGCGTCACGTTCATCGCCACGTTGATGGTGACAAACCCCGTCTTCTCGGGCGTGCGCGTCACGTTCACCAGCGCGTCGCGCGTGGCTTTCGAGAGCCCGTCCATGTCGAGCATCGGCATCCAGTACTCGCTGAACGCGAGCGTCTGCTGGGGCTCGAGAAATCCGTAGGTCTCCTGGTTCCTGAACGGCCCGGCCTGAATCTCGACGTAGGCGCTGTCATTGTCGGACAGCGCTTTTTTCCAATCGAGCCCGTCGGCGTCGCTGCTCCACGACCAGAGTTTCTTCGACGGCAGATCGACGGGCGACGAGTAGTGGACGATTCCGGACTTGGTCTTGGGGTGATACACGCCCATGTACGGCTCGCGGCTGCCGTGGCTGAAGCGCGACACCGGCCCATACTTGTGATGGCCGACCACGCTCAGATCGTGCCCGGCCGAATCGATCGGCCAGGTGTCGACGAAGCTGAAGCCGTGCGAGGCCGTGAACTCCATCGGATACAGGATTTTCGAGTCGTCCCAGACCTGCACGCCGGCGTTGGTCCACCAGTAGAACCGGTGCCTCGTGTCGCTTCGGTTGTAGAGCGTCGTATGCTGCTCGAGCACGGCCCGCCCGGGAGCCAGACGCAACTGCACGCGCCACTGCATGCCGTAGGGACGGTCGATATTGCCGACCCACACCGACGCACCGCCGTCGGCGTCGGTCGTGGTGGCAAAGTCCACCGGCGACACCGTCATCCAGTTGTGCGAGACCGGGAAGTTGAACTCGACGCCGAACGCCGCCCACGCGCCGCGATACGCGATACCGGCCAGCTTGATGGACGGGTTCGCGTAAAACAGCTGCTGTCCGTTTCGCTTGTCGGTGCAGCTGTAGAGATGGCCTCCGAGGTCCGGAAGAATCAGGCACTTGAGGTAGTCGTTCTCGAGCCACAGCGCCCGCCATGTCTTCTCGATGCGCCGGTCGGTCAGGTTGTTGCGCAGCGTGTAGGGATAGTTGAAGCGCGCGGTCTGAAACAGGTCGAACGGCGGATTCACGTCTGGCGCACCTTCCGCGTAGGTGGGTATCGCGATCGTGTCCTGCCAGACGCGCACGGTTGCCGGGGCGGAGGCCGGCGCGACGAGTGCGGCGGCGGGCGCGGCGGGTGCCGCCTGGCCGCGTCCCAGCGCCTGCGGCGACCACCACGCGACACACGCGATCACGGCGAGCACGCCCCCCGACAGGCGGCGAAGGCGAAGGCGAAATGGCCAAATCCTGATCATCGCGAACCCCCTGTGACACCGTCGCTTGCCCGCGCGGCTGGCGCCAGCTAGCCGGACCCTTGGCAAACTGTACTCCGACACTGCGGTTTTGCGGAACGGCGGCGGCGGCCCCAGACACATGCCCTGTTGCACAACGTTGCCGCAGGCGCGGTGTCGACCCCTTTGGACGAACTGGCCGACCAGACGGCAGACCGCGCCACCGTCCACGCGGCCAGCACTCGCAGCGGACGTATGCCGTGTTATCGTTGCGTCGTAGCGGCGTTGGTGCCCGATACGCGAGGAGAGAGCCTGTGGCTGTAAAGCGAGTGGGCGTGCTGACCAGCGGCGGCGATGCGTCTGGCATGAATGCGGCGGTGCGGGCCATCGTGCGCACCGGCCTCGATCGCGGCCTCGATGTCTGGGGCATCTACGAGGGGTACCGGGGCCTGATCGAGGGCGGCGACAAGATCCGCCCGCTGTCCTGGAACTCGGTCGGCGGCATCATTCACCGGGGCGGCACCATCATCGGGTCGGCGCGTTCCGAGGTGTTCCGCACGAAGGAGGGTCGGCTCAAGGGCGCACGCAACCTGCTGGCGGCCGGCATCGACGGCCTGATCGTCATCGGGGGCGATGGCAGCCTGACCGGGGCGGAGCTGTTCCGCACCGAGTGGCCCGAACACCTCGAAGCGATCAGCCGCGAGCATCCCATCGCCGCCGCCAATGCCTCCCGCACTCCGGAACTCACCGTGGTCGGCCTGGTCGGCTCGATCGACAACGACTTTATCGGCACCGATATGACGATCGGCGCCGACACGGCGCTGCATCGCATCACCGAAGCGATCGATGCGATTTGCAGCACCGCCTCGAGCCACCAACGAACGTTTATCGTCGAGGTGATGGGCCGGCACTGCGGCTACCTCGCGCTGATGGGCGCGCTGGCCACCGGCTCCGACGCGGTGCTGATCCCGGAGCGTCCGCCGACCTCCGACGCCTGGATCGGCGATCTGATCGCCGGCATCAAGGCCGGGCGCGATGCCGGGCGCCGCGACACCATTGTGGTGCTGGCCGAAGGCGCGGTCGATCACGATGGCGAGGCGATCACCAGCGCCCGCCTTCTGACGCTGCTCGAAGAAGGTCTGGGCGAAGCGGTTCGCATCACCGTGCTTGGCCACGTCCAGCGCGGCGGTGCGCCCAGCGCCTTCGACCGCAATCTCGGGACGCGAATGGGCCATACCGCCATCGAGACGCTGCTCGGCGGCTTCGCCGCCACGCAGTCCCAGGTGATCGGCATCCGTGGCAATCGCGTCGTGCGGATTGGGCTTACCGAGTGCGTCGCCCGTACTCGCGACATCAACCAGTTGTTGGCGTCGAAGCACTTCGACCAGGCGCTGGCGCAGCGCGGCCCGAGCTTCAACGACGCCCTGCAGGCGATGGACACGCTGTTCAAGGCGCTCCCCCATCCCGTTCAGGAAGGCCAGCGCCGCATGAACATCGGCGTCATTCACGCCGGCGCGACGGCGCCGGGGATGAATACGGCTGTGCGTGCCGCCGTCCGACTCGCCCTCGATCAGGGGCATCAGGTCTTCGGCATCCGGCGCGGCTTCCGGGGATTTGCCGCCGGCGAGATCCGCGAGATGAACTGGATGAGCGTCAATGGGTGGGCGGGCATGGGCGGCGCCGAACTGGGCACCAGCCGCGATGTCCCCACAGGGTCAGATCTCTACGCGATTGCCCGCGCCATCGAAACGCACGGCCTCGAAGGCCTCCTGGTGGTCGGCGGGTGGGCGGCCTACGAGTCGGTCAACACCCTGTTCGAGGAACGTCGCAATTTTCCGGCCTTCAACCTCCCCATCGTGTGCCTGCCGGCCACCATCGACAACAACATGCCCGGTACCGAGTTGAGCATCGGCGCCGACACCGCGCTCAACAGCATCGTCGGCGTCGTGGACAAAATAAAACAGTCGGCGGTGGCCGAACGTCGGTGTTTTGTGGTCGAAGTGATGGGCAAACGCTGCGGGTATCTCGCGCTGATGGCCGGCCTGGCCACAGGAGCCGAGCGCGTCTACCTGCACGAAGAAGGTGTGACGCTTCAGGCGCTTGAGACCGACCTGCACACGCTGGTCTCCGGCTTCAAGGCGGGCAAGCGACTCGGCCTGATGATCCGGAACGAAGACGCCAACACGATCTACGACACCGCGTTCATGTGCAAACTGTTCGAAGAGGAAGGCGGCCACCTGTTCGACGTGCGGTCCAGTATTCTCGGCCATCTGCAGCAGGGCGGAGACCCGTCGCCGTTCGACCGCATTCAGGCCACCAGGCTTGCGCGGCGCTGCGTCGAGTTCCTCTTGAACGAGGTGAACCAGAAAGGCCATGCCGCCGCGTTTATCGGGTCGGTCGAAGGCAAAGTGGAGTTCCACTCGTTCGACGACTACTCGCGGATGATCGACAGCGCCAATCACCGGCCGAAGAGCCAGTGGTGGCTCGATCTGCGGGTCGTCAACGACTCGCTGGCGCAGCCGGCGCCTCGAAGCCTCGCCAAGAGCTGATTGGGGAATCGGAACGCGGGCCGGGTCGGCGCTTCTGGCAGAAACACGAAGAGCATGGAGGGGTGGCCCGGTTTGTTGCGGAACCGGCCGCGCCCCCATGCTCTGGTCGTGTCCCCTGGGTGAGGGAGGTCGAAGCCTGCGGATGTCCCGCAGAGCCAGCAGGCGTTACCGGCCGGCGCCCGCGATCACAAAGATGAAATCGTCGCCGGTGCGCGACACGCCGCCGTTGACGTTGCCGCCAATCGGGGTTTCGTAGGCACCGTTCGGGCCGGCCGTGATGCAGAAGGTGTTGTAGGCGAATCCGCCGCCGTTGTTGCCGCCGCCGTTGCCGTTGCCACCGCCGTTGCC
>JBAXOX010000019.1:0-60185 GCA_037133015.1 Acidobacteriota bacterium | reverse complement strand
ACGCCTCGCGCGCCGATGGGCGGATCGACTCCCGGATACACCCAGCCGACACCGCGGCGGGCGTTCCCCGAGGCCACGCCTCGCGCGCCGATGGGCGGCTCGACTCCCGGATACACCCAGCCGACACCGCGACGGGCGTTCCCCGAGACCACGCCTCGCGCGCCGATGGTGAGCGGCGAGGGCAGCGCGTCCCGCCGATCGTCTTCGTCCTGGGCGCCGTCGGCCCAACGGCCATCCGCCCAGCCAACGCCCCGGTTCGAGTCCCGCACCGGCCCGAGCATGCGTTCGTGGTCGACGCCGGCTCCGTCGGCCGAGCCGCGCAGCACGTCCCGACCGTCCATGCGATCGACGCCGCAGGTCGCCTCGCCTCGCGCGAGCAGCGACGCCGCGCCGTCGCGCCGAAGTTCGACCGATAGCGGTACGCCGTCTTCGCGATACAATTCCGGATCAAGCTCGCAGCGGTCGTCGGATCGGGGCACCTCGTCTCCACGCCACGGCCGCGGCGGTGCTCCGGAGTAAATGGCCCGAATCACACCAGCCAGGGCGTCGGCGCGCCCGTCGCTCGCACGTCAAGCCAGCATCGCCGCGCTCTTCGTGATCGCGGCGGTGCTCGGGATTGCCACCGGTCTGCTGGTGGCCTATTCCGGCGACCTGCCGCAGGTTTCGGCCCTCGACGGCTACAACCCTGGCACCATCACGCGGGTGTTCGCCTCGGACAACAGGCTGATTGGCGAGTTCGCCACCCAGCGGCGCGTCATGGTGAAGTATGACGAGATTCCCCCCATCCTCCGTCAGGCCATTCTGTCGGCCGAAGACGCGGACTTCGACAAGCACTTCGGCGTCAACTTCACACGCACCTTCGTCACGGTCTTCCAGAACATCGTGATGCGGCGCGCCTACGGGGCCAGCACCCTCACGCAGCAGCTGGCGCGCAAGCTGTTCCTCAAGCCGGAAAAATCCATCGAGCGCAAAGTCAAGGAAGCGCTGCTCGCCATTCAGATCGAGAAGCGGTACACGAAGCACGAAATCTTTACGATGTACTGCAACCAGATGAATCTGGGCCACGGCGCGTACGGCGTCGAGGCGGCCTCCCGTCTGTACTTCGGCAAGCCCATCAAGGATCTCAAGCTCGAAGAGGCGGCGCTGATTGCCGGCGTCCTGCAGTTGCCCGAGCGCGAGAGCCCGTACGTCAACGAGAAGTGGGCGATGCGCCGGCGCAACTACACCCTCCAGCGGATGGCCGACGAGCGCTATCTCACGCAGGCCGACGCCGATGCCGCCAAGGCCCGGCCGATCGTGGTCGTCCCGATGGCCACCACCGGCACGGCCACCGCTCCGTATTTCGTGGAAGAAGTCCGCAAACATCTGGAGCACCAGTACGGCGCTCGCGAATTGTACGAAGCGGGCATGTCGGTCTACACCACGCTCGACGTCGACCTGCAGCAGGCCGCCGCCCGCGCGCTTGACCGCGGCCTCCGGCAGATCGACAAGCGCCGCGGGTTCCGCAAGCCCACGCGCAACCTCACGACCGAACGGCAGGCGCTCGAGACGTTCCGCGACCGGCGATGGGACAGGCCGATTCGATCCGGCGATATCGTACCGGCGGTGGTTGTCGGCGCCAGCGTGGCGCGCGATCGGGTCCCCGGCACACGCAAGCGCGTCGACCCGGAGTCGGGTGCCGCCAGCGGCATGATGCGCGTCCGGGTCGGGCGGTACCACGCGGACCTGACGCGCACGTCGATTCAATGGACCGGCCGCACGCGCGCCGCCGATCTGCTGCACCCCGGCGATCTGATCGAGGTCGAAGTCCTCACCCTCGACGACGAGCGTGACACGCTGACGGTGAAGCTCGAACAGTTTCCGCTGGTCGAAGGCGCGGTGCTGGCGATCGACAACCGCACGGGACAAATCAGGGCCATGGTGGGCGGGTCCGACTTCGCCAGGAGCAAGTTCAACCGGGCCGTGCAGGCCCCGCGCCAGATTGGCTCGACGTTCAAGCCGATCGTCTTCACCGCGGCCATCGACCGCGGCTTCACGCCGTCGAGCCTGCTGCTCGACGCGCCGGTCTCGTACATCGCGGGCCCCAATCAACCGCTGTACGCGCCGCGCAATTACGACCGGAAGTACGAGGGCTCGGTGACGCTGCGTCGTACGCTCGAAGATTCCCGCAACGTGCCGACGGTCCGGATGATGGAGCAACTGACGCCCGAGCAGGTGATCGGCTATGCGAAGCGGCTGGGCTTCCAGTCGCCCATCCGGCCGTATCTGTCGTCGGCCCTGGGCGCGTCGGAAGCCACGCTGCTCGAGGTGACGAGCGCCTACTCGGCGTTTCCGAACCAGGGTGTCCGGATGCAGCCGTTTCAGATTCTGAAGATCGTGGAGCGGGACGGGACGCTGCTCGAAGAGCATCGCCCTCAGCCGACCGAAGGCATCCGCGCCGACACGGCCTTTGTGATGGTGAGTCTGCTGCGCGGGGTGATTGAGCGCGGCACCGGCGCGAAAGCGTCGGAACTCAACTGGCCGCTTGCCGGCAAGACCGGCACGGTCGACGACTACACCGACGCGTGGTTTGTCGGCTTCGACCCGAACATGACGATTGGCGTCTGGGTCGGACTCGACGAGAAGAAACCGATCGGCGCCAACGAAACCGGCGCGGTTGCGGCGCTGCCGATCTGGATGGATCTGTTCAAGGCCTACATCGACTTACGCGGCGACCGGAACGCCCCGCCCCGCTTCGAACCGCCAGGCAACATCGTCTTCATGTCGGTCGATCACACCACCGGGCTGCCGGTGGCACCCGAGACCGCGGGCGCCGTCACCGAAGCGTACATTGCGGGAACCCAGCCCGGGATCGGGTTTCCGAAACAGTGACCGCCGGGTCCGGCCGTCTCCGCCACGTCCACGCCGGTACACCGAAACAGGCTGAATAGGCGCACACCGACTGGGCGCGAGCGATCGCGCGCTACTCGTCGCCGGCGACAGCCTGACCGAGGGTGCCGGCCGCCTTGGCCTTGAGGTACGACTTGATGAACGCGTCGATGTCGCCGTCGAGCACGCGGCTGACGTCGCCCACCTGCTCCTTGGTGCGGTGGTCCTTGATCATCTGGTACGGGTGCAGCACGTAGCTGCGGATCTGGCTGCCAAAGGCGATATCCTTCTTCTCGCCGCCCAGTTTCTCCAGCTTCGACTGCTGTTCTTTGATCTTCATGTCGAACAGGCGCGACTTCAGCACCTTCATGGCGGCATCGCGATTGCGGATCTGCGACCGCTCGTTCTGACACGAGACGACCACGTTGGTCGGCAGGTGGGTGAGCCGGACCGCCGAATAGGTGGTGTTGACACCCTGGCCGCCCGGCCCGCTCGCGCAGAACGTGTCGACGCGAAGATCCTTTTCGTCGATGACGATCTCGACGTCGTTCTCGAGCTCGGGCCACACGTACACCGACGCGAACGAGGTGTGCCGCCTGGCGGCCTGATCGAAGGGCGAGATCCGCACGAGCCGGTGGACACCGGCTTCCGACAGCATCAGGCCGTAGGCAAACTCCCCCGTGATCATCAGCGTCGCGCTCTTGAGCCCGGCTTCGTCGCCAGGCTGATAGTCGACGATCTCGCGTTTGAAGCCCCGCCGTTCGACCCACCGGAGGTACATGCGCAGCAGCATGTCGGCCCAGTCCTGCGACTCGGTGCCGCCGGCTCCCGGGTGAATCGTCACGATGGCATTGGATCGGTCGTGTTCGCCGCCCAGGATTCGTCGCGTTTCCGTGGCCTCGAGGTCTTGGTCGAGCCTGTCGAGACCGGCCGCAAGGTCGGCGGTCACGTCCTCGCCCGACTGGGCCCACTCGACCAGCACGCCGAGATCATCCTGTTGTTTGGCGAACGAATCGATCAGGTCGACTTCTTCCTGGACGCGCTTTCGGCGCTGCAGGGTGCGCTGCGCCTCCGCCTGATCGCCCCAGAACTCCGGCTGGGCTATCCGCGCCTCGAGGGTGGCGACTTCGTCGCGCGGTCGTGCTGCCTCAAAGATAACTCCGGAGCTCGATTGCCCGCTTTACCATGTCCTGATACCGACGAATCAAATCATCGAGCTCGAGTGCCACAGTCGTGCCTCCTGAATTCCGAACTTACCTGCGTCGCCCATGACGCCGTTGACCAGCGCCCGGGGCGGCCGCCCGGGGCGGATTCCGGTTCCTGCCCCTCGCCACCGCGACAACGGGCAGGCCTCGCCTCGCAACACCATCGAGAGGCGATCTGGACGTCTTCTATTCTACCGCGAAGCCGCGGCACCGCGGGCGCGCCACGCCGCGATGAGCGTGAGGATGGTGAGCAGGGCGCACGCCGCCGCGAACACGTCCCCGGTCTGGCCGTAGAAGGTCCGTCCTGTCAAGAACCGCACATCCCCCATCACCACGGTCCGTTCGAAGATCGCCGACGCGGTCACCACTCTCCCGTACGGATCGACGATGCCGCTGATCCCGGTGTTGGCGGCCCGAATCAGATACCGGCCCTGCTCCACGGCGCGAAGGGCGGCCTGTTCGAAATGCTGATAGGGCGCCGACGAGGCGCCGTACCAGGCGTCGTTGGTAATCGTGGTCAGCAACTGGGATCCGCCTGCGACGAAATCCGCGACCAGATCGGGATACACCACTTCGTAACAGATCGCGGTCGACAGGGCATGCTCCCCGATCGACATGACGACGGGCCGATCGCCCGGAGAGAAATCCGAGACCGCCTCGACCAGCGGCGCCGCAAAGAACAGCAAGCGCTTGAGGGGCACGTACTCGCCGAACGGCACCAGGTGCATCTTCTTGTAGACGCCGGCGACGTCACCTGCGGGCGTCACCAGAAACGCCGAATTGAAGGAGCGCGGAGGGGCTCCCGCTTCGAACTGGTCGCTGCCAAACAGCAGGTGAATCCGTCTGCGCTGCACCAGATCGACGATCCCGGCGCGCCCGACCGCGTCGTGTTCGAACAGGAACGGCGTGGCCGACTCGGGCCACACCACCAGCGCGGCGCCCTGATCGGCGGCCTGGCGCGTCAAGGCGAGGTAGTTCTCGAAAATCTGCCGGGCGAGCCCCTGGCTCCATTTTTCGTCCTGCCTGACGTTGCCCTGGACCAGGGCGACCCGGACGGACGCTCCCGCACGGAGCAGACTCCCCTCCTGCACCCTGAGCGTCCCCCAGCCGGCCAGGGCCGCGATCAGCGCCAGTGCGCATACCGGCGCAACGACCCGCTCGCGACCGCGCCCAGCCACGGCCAGCGCAGCGGCTGCCGAGGCGAGCACGACCAACGCCGACAAGCCGTAGACGCCAACCAGGCTGGCGGTCTGCGCGATGGGTGTGAGCCTCGCCTGGCTCGATCCGAGCAGGACCCACGGAAAGCCGCCGAGCACGTAGCGCCGCAGCCACTCGGTGGCCACCCACGCTGCCGGCCCGAGCAGGAGCCCGCGCGCGCCGAACACGCGGATCATGGTGGCGAGGCAGACGGCGAACAAGGCCGGGAACAGGGCGAGATACCCGACTAACAGGCTTCCGGCCGCCACCGCCAGTGCCCAGTGAAGCCCGCCGAAAGTCTGGAGCACGGCGGGCGTCCAGTACACGGTGCCGCCGAAATAGCCGGCGCCGGTCAGCAATCCGAAGAGGAATGGGCGACGCGAACCCGTGCCGTGGTCCCGGGCCAGCGCGACCAGAAGCGGCGCGACGGCAATCCACGCCACGGCGGGATGGCCGTACCGCGGAAAGCTCAATGCGAGCAGGACGCCGGACAGGAGCGCTAGCGGGTAACCCAGGGCTTGTACTGTCCTTCGGTCTCTATCTTGCGGGCCACCTCGTCGGCTTCGCGCCGGGTCTTGAACGAACCGACCTTGACACGGAAGACTCCGGTGCGGTCGCCCGCCTCCGGCGCGACCACGCGGGCGTCGTAGCCCTTGGCCTTGAGCCGCTTGACCACCACGTCGGCATCGCCCCGTTTCTTGACGGCGGCGACCTGGACGGTGAAGGCCGCGCCCGGCGTCGCGACTTCGGGTTCGCTGGCCTGCGCCGAATCGGCCGGCGCCTCCGCCGCAGGTTGAGGCATGTCGGCCGGGGTTGAACCGGCGGCGGGCGGGTCGGCGGCCGGCTTTGCCTTGAGGGGTTCGGCCGGCGTTTCGGGCTGCGACAGCCGTTTGGGATACGAGAAGTCGTCGGTCGCCGTCGCGCCCGGTTTGAGCGGGCCCGGGTCGGAGACCGGCGGCGAGTCTGGCACCACCTGCGGGGCGGTGAGCAGGGCGCCGTCAGCGCCCCCATTTCGCTGGTTCAGGACGCCGCGTCCGACCAGCACGCCGAACAGAAACACCACACCGCAGACGACGATCGCCGCCATCAAGGTGAACACCAGCTGTTTCTCGTCGAGGTGCACGCCGCGTGTGGTGTCGTCGGCCATCGTGTGTACGGTCGGTGGTCTCAGGACTTGTTCAGAATCCCGCGCAGCAAGTCGATCGGCAGCGGGAAGATGATGGTCGAGTTTTTCTCGGCGGCAATCTCGGTCAGCGTTTGCAGGTAGCGGAGCGTCATGGCCTCGGGGCCGCTCGCGATGACATGCGCGGCCTGCGCCAGTTTTTCCGACGCCTCGAGTTCGCCCGCCGCATGGATGATTTTAGCACGCTTCTCGCGCTCGGCCTCGGCCTGCCGCGCCATGGCGCGCTGCATGTTCTCGGGCAGATCGACATGCTTCACCTCGACCGACGACACCTTGATGCCCCAGGGGTCGGTGTGCTGATCGAGAATCTTCTGCAGCGTCGCGTTGAGCCGCTCACGATCCGACAGCAGCCCGTCGAGATCGACCTGCCCGAGGACGCTGCGCAGCGTGGTCTGCGCGAGCTGTGAGGTGGCGTAGTGGTAGTTCTCCACCTGCACGATGGCCCGCGACGGATCGACGACGCGGAAGTAGACGACCGCGTTCACCTTGACCGACACGTTGTCGCGGGTAATCACGTCCTGGGGTGGCACGTCCATCACGACGGTGCGCAGGCCGACACGCACGATACGGTCGATCGGCGCAAAGACCAGAATCACGCCGGGCCCTTTGGGCGCGGGCAGCAGCTTGCCCAGCCGGAAGATCACGCCCCGCTCGTATTCAGTCAGCACCTTGATGGAGCTGACCAGGTACAACACGACCAGAAACGCGCAGAGCAACACCGGATTGATCATGGGAACTCCTTTGACTCGCGATCGAGCCTCACCGACACGGTGAGGCCGTCGACCGCCGTGACAGACACAGCATCTCCGGCGGCCACCGTTGCGTCGGAGCGCGCCGACCAGGTTTCGCCTTGCACCAGAATCTGGCCCTCGCCGCCCGGCGCGAATGGTGCCAGCGCGGTGCCCCGCGCACCGATCATCGCGGCCAGCCCCGTGACCGGCCGACGCCGCTGCGACGCCACGGCCAGGCGCACCAGAAACAGCGTGATGGCGGCGATCGCGATTGCCACCGGCACGATCAAGCCCAGGCTCACGCGCAGTTCCGGCTGCGGCGTGTCGAACAGCATCATCGAGCCCAGCAGCAAGCCGGCCAAGCCACCGGCCGCCAGGATGCCGTAGCTGGCGACTTTGATTTCGATCACCAGCAGCGCCAGGCCGAACACCATCAGCAGCGCGCCCGCGTAATTGACCGGCAGCACCTGGAGCGCAAAAAAGGCGAGCAGCAGACAGAGGCCGCCGGCCACACCAGGCAGCACCGCGCCCGGCGTCCACATCTCAATGGTCAGGCCGAGCACGCCCAGGCTGAGCAGGATGTAGGCGATGTTCGGGTGCGCAATCGCGCCGAGCACCCGCTGCCGCAGCGACATGTCGATGACCTCGATACGCGCGCCGGTCACGCCGATCCGTTGCGAACGCCGACGATCGAACCGCTGAATCTCGCGGCCGTCCAGTTTGGTCAACAGGTCCGAGACGTCGGCGGCGACCAGGTCGATCAGGGGCGGCGACGCGCGCAGGGCCTCCGACTCGGTAAACGCGCGGCTCTGGTTGACGGCCTGCTCCGACAGCAGGATGTTGCGGCCGCGCCCCTCAGCCAGCGTCCGGGCGTAGGCGGCCACATCCGACGCCGCCTTTCTGGCGACCGTCTCATCCATCTTCTCGCCCTGCCCCGACACGGGGTGAGCCGCGCCAATGTGGGTCCCAGGCGCCATGACCGCGATGTCGGCGGCCAGGGTGATGAGAAAGCCAGCCGACGCCGCGCGGGCGCCTGACGGCGAAACAAACACGGCAATCGGCGTCCTGGCGGCGAGCATTTTGGTGACGATCGCGCGCGTGGCGTCCACCAACCCGCCCGGCGTCTGGAGCTCGAACACCAGCAACGCGGCCGACTCGCGGTCGGCGCGATCGATAGCCTCGATCATGAACTCGGCAGACACCGGGTGGATAAGCGCATCCACGTGGGCGACCAGCACCAGCGGCGCGCCGTCGGGCAATCGGTCTGGCTGCAGAGGGGAACCGGAGGCGAGGGGCTGCGCCGCCCCGGCAAGCACGCCCGCGGCAATCGCCAGCGCCGCCGCCGCTGCCAGCCGGCGCGAGACGACGATCAGGCGGGAGCGAGGTTGACGTCGAACAACTACGGGCATGAGGCGCGCTCCAATTGGGCGCGCTTGATTATATCCGGTCAGGCGATGCCGCCGACGGTGCGCTTGAGTCGATCGAGCAACTGACGGGCGGATGCCGAATCGGGGTCGAGCGCCAGCGCATGCTCGGCCTCTTCACGCGCCAGGTCGAGGGCTTTGGCTTCGACGTATCCCTCACCCAGCGCCACGTGGCCCGCCACCGACTCCTGACTCCAGAGCGAAATCTTGAAAGCCTCGATCGCCTCTCGCACCCGGCCGCTCCGGAGGCAGATTCTCCCAACCAGCAGGTTGGCCTCGGCGTCGTACGGCGCCAGGTACAACGCCCGTTTCAGCTCCGACTCCGCCTCGCGCGTCTTGTCCTGCTCGTAGAGGCGCTTGCCGCGTTCAAGATAGAAGGTCGCGAGTTCCCGCTGGTCCCGCTGCCCGATCAGCTCGACGGCGGCATCGACGCGGTCGGCTCGCGACGGCTCGATCCCCTCTTTCAGCCTCTCCTGGCCTCGAGCCGGGCTGGTCGCGGCGCTCGTGAGGTCGAGCGCGTCGTAGACCGCCGAGAGACGTCTGGCCAGCGCGAGTTCTCGCGTCGCTTCGGCCGTCTGCCCCGACGCCTGCAACACGGTGGCAAGCATCGCGTGAGCCGCGCCGTCGGCAGGAGCGAGACGAACCGCCTCCCGCAGCCACGCCACCGCGCCCTGCGCGTCGCCCTCGAGCCACGTCGCGTACCCCAGATTGAAGACGTAGTCCGGGTCGATCGGATCCAGCGCACGGGCCCTCAGAAAACACGCGACGGCCGACGCGGCACCGGCCGGCACGGCGGCGAACCGCAGTCGCACCACGCCCAGATTGTTCTCGACGATCGCCGACGGGGCGCGCTGTCGCAATCCGGTGAGCAGTCGAAAGCCGTCGGCATACTCGCCCACGTGGACGTGCGACACGGAGGCGAGAAACCGCGCCTCCACGGCCACCGGGGACGTGTCGGGCACGGCCCGTACCGCTTCGAGGGCCGCCCGGTGTTCACCCGCAGTGGTGTGCGCCTGCCACAACGCAATGCGAGCCACGTCGTAACTGGGCGTCGCCTGCAACGCGACGTGGAGTAAACGGACTTGCGCGGCCGGCGTCGAGGCGAGTAAACCTTTGACGTAGGCCTCGAAGGTGGCCAGCGGCGGCGGCGCCCCTTCGGCGCGAGGCCGCCCGGCGTCGGGCCGCGCCGCCACCAGCGCCAGACCGGCCGACAGCCGCGTGAACAACGCGAACAGCTCAGGCAGTTTTCCGCGAACCGCCACGGGTGGTTCCAGTCGCCCCGGTCCCAGCTGCAGCCGCCGCGCACTGAACACCAGCGTGTCGCCTTCGACGCCGACAGTACCCAACACGATGACCGAGGCGCCGACCAACTGCCCGACACGCACCACCGTCGCGCGGGTGAGCGCGGCCAGCGGCGGAACCTGCAGGCGTTCGAACGCGCGAAGACGCTCGTCGCGCCCCATGGCCTCGACGCCCGCGCTTCGCAGGCCCTCGGTCAGCAACACCGCCGACGCCTCGCCCAGCCACGAGAGCCGCGGGTCGCGCGTGGCGTTTTCGAACGGCATCACCAGCGCGCGGTCGCGCGAGGTCGCCGCCACCGCGCCGGCCTGGGCCCGTGCCAGCCCGGGCGCCAGCACGCACGCCACGACCAGCAGCGAGGCGATGATTGAGGTCGCGGCGCGGGATCGGATCGGCCCAACCGCCACAGCACATCGCGCGTCACCGCGCGCGTGACACTGCTCGACCCCCGCCTCGGCCTCCACGTCGAGCGCTCGGGCGAAGCCGCGAACGACCGCGGCGTAATACAGACACAAGGCGTTGGCCGACACGGACCGCACGTCACAGAACAGCGACGGTTGCAGCACGAATGTGCCCCGCCCGTCTTTCCACCGGACGCTGGCCTTGGTCTGTCCCCAGGTCTCCACCGCCAGCCGCGAGGCCAGCCGCCCGGCGGCACGAACCCGCAACCGCCACGGCAGCCGCTTGAGCCACCCCCGCCGAATCGACGACAGGCCGTCAATGGTCCATTGGGCCGTCAGGTCGCCGGCCCGCGCCATCACCGCGTCGTACACCCCGGCTTCTTCCTGCCGCAGAAAACTGAAGACGGCCCGCATCCCGCCGAGCGTGACGTGGCTGGACCGCATCCGCCTGGAGTTGATCCACGACTCGTAGAACTCGAGCCGCATCGGCAGCAGTTCCGCGATGGCCTCGTGCAGGCTGGCGACGAGCATCCGACCAATTACCGTCTCGCTCATTTTTCTGCTAACGTACCTGTCTGGCACCCGGTGTGCCGGGGCGCCATATGTCCACTGCTGCGATTCTCGCCGGGGGCCGGGCCCGCCGCATGGGCGGCCTGGACAAAAGCCACCTCGTCATCGACGGCCGGACCATTCTCGACCGCCAGCTTCGCGTGCTGCACGACGTGGTCGATCACGTCGTGATTGTCTCCAGCGATACGGCCCGGTTCGCAGAGGCCGGCGTGCCTGTCGTCAGCGATGTGATACCCGGCGCAGGCGCCCTTGGCGGCATTTATACCGCCCTGACGCTCACCCAGACACCCGTGCTCGTGCTTGCATGCGACATGCCCTATCTGACCGCATCGTTTCTGCGCCACGTGATTGCGTCGGCCCGCGACGCCGATATCGCCGTGCCTCGCACCGCCGACGGGTACCACCCGCTCTGCGCCTGCTATCGCCCCTCGTGCGCCGATCCGATCCGCAAGCGCCTCGACGCCGGCACGCTGAAAGTGATCGACCTGTTCGGCGACCTGCACGTGCGGACCATCGACCCGGCGGAGATTGCCCCGTTCGATCCGGACGGCCTGCTCCTGCTCAATATCAACACGCCCGACGATGCGATTCGCGCCGAGCGCGGTCGGGACCGTGCTCATTCACCCCAGTCATCCTAGATTCAGGATCCCGAGCGAGTCAACGTCGCACGGGATGAGCACCCCATGATTCTGTCGATTCAGGACACGATTCGAGCCCGAGTGATCGCCGCGGTCTGCGACGCGTACGGGTTGGCCGGCTCCGACCTGCCGCATGTGACCGTGGCCGAAACGCCCAATCGCTCGCTGGGCGACGTCGCGGTGCCGCTCGCTTTCGAACTGGCCCGCCGCCTGCGAAAGGCCCCGAAACTGATCGGCCAGGAAATCGCCGGGCGACTCGGGTCGATTCCCGGCGTCGCCAGGGTCGAGTGCGCCGCCAACGGCTACCTGAATTTCTATTTCGACCGGGTGGCGTATCTCACCGACCGGCTGTCGGGGCGCGTGTCGCCGGCCAGCGCCTCCGACGGTCCGGCCAAGTGCATCGTCGAACACACGGCCATCAACCCGAACAAAGCCGCGCACATCGGCCATCTCCGCAACGCCACGCTGGGCGACACCCTGGTGCGTGCGTTGAGATTCCTCGGAAACCCGGTCGAGATTCAGAACTACATCGACGACACGGGCGTCCAGGTGGCGGACGTGGTCGTGGGCTTCCAGCACCTCGAGCACCATTCGCTGGCCGATGTGGAGACCATCGCGTCGAAGCCGCGCTTCGATTACTACTGCTGGGATCTCTACGCCAGGGTGACGGAGTGGTACGGCGGCGACAAGCAACGGCTGGCGGTGCGTGCGCGAACGCTGCACGACCTCGAGCACGGCGAAGGCGAGACTGCGGCCATTGCCGCATTCGTCGCCGATCGCATCGTCCGCTGCCATTTGAAGACGATGGCCCGGCTCAATGTTCAGTACGACCTGCTTACCTGGGAAGGCGACATTCTGCGCCTGCAGTTCTGGAAGCGGGCGTTCGAGGCGTTGAAAGCCCAGGGCACGGTGTACTTCCAGCCTGCGGGACGCCTGGCGGGATGCTGGGTGATGCGGATCGAAGACGACGCCTCCGCACCGGCCGAAGCCGAGGCGGTCCCAGAGGCCGCGCCCGAGGCCGTGCCCGAGGCAGTTCCCGACGTTGCGCCCGAGGCCGCTTCTGAGACCGAGCGAGCCGCAGACGAGGGCGACCAGGCCGAAAAAGTGATCGTCCGATCCAACGGCACCGTGACATACGTCGGCAAGGACATGGCGTACCAGTTCTGGAAGTTCGGCCTGCTTGGCCGCGACTTCCACTACCGCCTGTTCGGCGAAATCGGCAAGGACGGCCCCCTGTGGGCGACCTCATCGGCGCCGACGCCCGACCAACCCGGTCGGCCTGCGTTCGGACAGGGCCACACGGTCTACAACGTGATCGACGTCCGGCAATCGTATCTGCAGAAGCTGCTGAAACAGGCGCTGGCGGCGGCCGGCCACGCGGGCGAGGCGGAGCGGTCGGTGCACTTTTCCTACGAAATGGTTGCGCTCTCGCATCAGACCGCGCGGCAACTGGGGTACGAGGCCGAAGCCAACGACACCACGAAGCCGTTTGTGGAGGTGTCGGGCCGGAAGGGCCTCGGCGTCAAGGCCGACGATCTGATCGACACCTTGATCGCCAAGGCGCGAGGCGAAGTGGCGAGGCGAAATGCGGAACTGTCTCCGGCCGAGCAGCAGCGCACCGCCGAGATGATTGCGGTCGCCGCGGTACGGTATTTCCTCGTGCGGTTTACACGCGGCAAGGTGATTGCGTTCGACATCGATGAGGCGCTCAGCTTCGAGGGCGAGAGCGGCCCGTATCTTCAGTACGCGGTGGTCCGCGCCAACAACATCTTCCAGAAGCTGAACGAGCGCGATGGCCTCGACGCCGCCCGTGTGTCCGAGCGGATCGCCACCTGCGACCCGGCCGAACTGCGCGACAGCCTCGACGACCACGGGCTCTGGGCGCTCGTGCTGGAAAGCTCGAGGCTCGACGACATCGCGCAGCAGTCGGTGCGGGGCCTGGAATTCTCGGTGTTGGCCAAGTGGGCGTTCCGGCTCGCGCAGTTGTTCAATGCGTACTATCACCGGTATTCGGTGCTGAACGAGGATCAGGCTGACGCCAAGATGTGGCGTGCGGCCGGCGTCGCGTATTTCCGCAGCCAGATGACGCGCGCCCTCGACCTGATGGGCATCGACGTGCCGGCCCGGATGTAGCCGCATAATTACTCCGGGAGTGTTTGTGCCAGCGCGAGAATCGTGCCAATGCCTGGCGGATCCCGGGTCGCCGTGACCGAGGTTGGATTTGCGCCCGGGGGACCGGGTTGTCGGGAGAGAATGACTCATGCAGCCACTGATTGCGATTAGCCCGTGCCGGGCGCTTCCCGACTACCAGGAATCGGTCCGCAGGTCGGAGGGCGAAGCGCGCGTGCTCGACCCGGCCAGCGACCACGCCTCCGACGTGGTGAAGTGGGCGCGCGGCCTGCTGCTGACTGGAGGGGTGGACGTCGATCCGGCGCGGTACGGCGAGCCAAAGCATGCGTCGGTCACCGATATCGACGCGGCCCGCGACGCGTACGAGATCGATCTGGTGCGCGAAGCTCTGGCGGCCAACCTTCCGATTCTGGCGATCTGCCGAGGCATGCAGGTGATGAACGTGGCGTGCGGCGGTACGCTCGTGCAGGATATTCCGACGCAGGTATTCGGCGCGATCGAACACACCGTCAAGATGCCGTTGTATAGCCTGGCCCACGAAGTGTGGGTGGTGCGCGGGACGGCGTTGTGGACGTTGACGCAGACGCGCCTCAAAGACGGCGAAGCACTGGACGTCAACAGCCGCCATCATCAGAGCGTCAAGCGGCTGGCCGAGGGATTCGACCTGTCGGCGAACTCGCCTGATGGCGTGATCGAGGGGATGGAACGGCACGGCGCGGCGTTCTGCGTGGGTGTGCAGTGGCATCCCGAGAACTTCTGGCGCACCGGCGAATTCAGGCCGTTGTTCGACGGCTTTATCGCCGCCGCGCAGTAGCCTTCAGCGGTCCAGGACCGCGAACACCTCGACGTGCGCGGTGGTGGGAAACAAGTCGAATCCTCGAATCGTCGTCAGTCGGTAGCCTTTGTCGACGAACCGGCGCACGTCGCGCGCGAAGGTCGCCACGTCGCACGAGACCAGCACGACGCGATCGGCGCCCAGGCCAAGGATGCCCGTCATCGCCTCGCGCGACATCCCGGATCGCGGCGGATCGAGCACCAGCGTGCCGCGCTGGTGGCGAGGCGCCTCTTCGACAAAGCGCTCGACCGAGGTGTGATGCACGTCAATCGCCTCGCCGTACGGTTCCGCGTTGACGCGCAGATCCGAGGCCGAGGCGGGATGCCCCTCAACCACGATCACGCGGTGCCTCCCGGTGGCGGCCAGCGACACCCCGAACAATCCTGCGCCGGAATAGAGCTCAAGCACCGGACCGGCCGGGCACGCGCCAAGCACGGCCCCGACCAACTGGTCGAGCAGAAACCGGTTGCCCTGAAAAAACGCCTTCACATGGCGGCGAAGCCGAACGCCGCCTGGAACTGCACCAGGCGGGTCGCCAACCTGGTCCAGCACGTCATCGACAAACGGCGTCCCGAACGCCACCCGGTCCGCGCTGCTCCCATGAGGCGACCAGGACAGGCCGGTGACGCCTGGCAGGGGGCCGAGGCGTGACGCCTGTACGAGGCGCGCCCCCTGCAGCAGTTCGATATGCAGCGCCCGCTGGTCTGCCGAACGATTTTCGGACACCTCGATCTCGGCCCCGCCGGCCAGCCCGGCGCCGCCCAGCGCGGCCGCCAGTTGGTCGAGGGTGGTCGCCGTCTCGGGCAGCAGTTGCCCGGAATCGCGCACGTCGCAGATCTGGTGCGTCTGCTCGAGAAAGAACCCGATGCGGTGGTCGCGCACGTGGACACGGGCCCGCATCCGGTATCCGAGTTCGGGCGAGGCCGTCACGTCGATGTCGGCCGGCGGTTCGATTCGCGCCAGGCGCCGGAGGGCGTCGGCGATGATCTCGCCCTTGAGCCGTCGCTGTTCGGGATAGGCGATGTGGGCGTACACCGCGCCGCCGCTACGAGGATCGATCGTGACGCCGCGCCGCGCCGGGTGTGGCTCGAGAACCTGTTCGACGCTTGCATACGCCAGCGAGCGCTCCACCCGATCCACCCTGACGCGCGCCGGTTCGCCCGGAATCGCGCCGGCCACGAGCAACACCAGGCCGTCGTGTCTGGCGATCATGCGACCGCCGGCCGCCGGTTTCTCCGGCGTGACGGTGACGAGATCTCCTGGGCGCAGGACGGGGGCCACGTCAGTCGATCGCGAGGACAGGGAGCGCGAGATGCTCGCGCAAGATGCGATCGACACAGCGCTGATGCGCCGACTGGTACGCCTCGGCCGTCATGCGCGTACGAAACGGCTCGAGTTCGATCTCGGCCTCGCGGGCGATCGCAGCCGTGGTCGCCTCGTCGGACGCGGCGCGAAGTGTGCCGATCAACCGGGCGTCAAGGGCCGCCAGTTCGGCGATCAGCGCGTCGCGAGCCGCCCCTTTGGCGTTGCGCGCCGACGGATGCAGCGCGTCGAGCTGTCGGACTAGCTGGTCGAGCGCGGCATCCCACTCCGAGGAAGGCGACGGGCCGGTCCGCATCGCGGTCAGGCGGACAATCACCCTGTCGATGTGGGTCGAGAGCGACGGGCGCCGCCGCCGCGAGACCTCTTCGCCATCCTGGTCGATCTCGGCCTCCGCGAGTGTTCGCACACCCACCGCCCGCCGCCACGCGTCGAAGGCGTCGAGGACATCGGCCTCACAGAATTCGACGCGAACCGGGCGCCGGCGCGGTCCCTTTGCGGCCACGCGCTGGATGTGATGGTCGATGCCCTGGCACGCGATCTTGAGCGGCACGCCCAGCGCGGCCCATTCGCGTACCTTGTCGAAGGCGGGACCGCTGATGCGCACGAGGTGCCCCTGGTTGTTCCGACACAGGTGAGCCTCGAGCTCCCGACAGTAATCGTCGACATCCATGGATGAGGTCCGGCAGCTTTCTGACTTCTGATGTCCGGCGTCTTACTCGCTCGAGTGGTTCTGATTCCGCTCCCACACCAATCGCAACCCGGTGAGCGTCAGATCCCTGTCCACCGCCTCGACCTCGTCGGTCTCGGGTGCGATGACGTCGGCCAGCCCGCCGGTGGCCACGCAAAACGCTTTCCCACCGAGTTCGGTGCGCATCCGACGAACGAGCCCCTCGACCATCCCGACATAGCCGAAAAACAGGCCCGACTGCATCGAATTGACGGTGGTCTTGCCGATCACGCGCGCCGGCTTGCGCACCTCGATTCGCGGGAGGCGCGCGGCTCGCTGAAAGAGCGCGTCGGCCGAGATCTGGATGCCCGGACAAATCACGCCTCCCAGGTACTCGCCCTGCGTCGAGACGGCGTCGAAGGTGGTGGCGGTCCCGAAATCGACGACGATCAGCGGCGTGTTGCGCACCCGACCGTACGCCTCATACGCGGCGATGCTGTTGACGATCCGGTCTGCGCCCACCTCGGCCGGTGAGTCGTAGAGCACCGGCATGCCGGTGTTCACGCCGGGCTCCAGGTTGAGCGGTCTGGCGCCAAGATAGCGCTCGGACATCTCGATCACGCTGGCGGTCAGGGGCGGCACGACCGACGCCATCACGACGCCGGCCACTGCCGACGGCCGTATGCCGGCGCGCTCCAGCAGTTCGCTGACGAGCAGCCCCATCTCATCGGCCGTCCGTTCGCGCATCGTGGCGAGCCGCCAGCTGTGCCGAAGCACCGCGGCCTCGAACACGCCGAGCACGATATTGGTGTTCCCGACATCAATGGCGAGCAGCATGCGATCCCCTTCCCTTCGACGCGAACACGACGCACGCGTCGCCACATTCGCCGGTGCCCGCTCGTGGTGCCGCGTCAGCTACACCCACACGATCTCGCCTGCGATCACCCGCTCGACCGTCCCGTCGACCTCGATCAACAAGGCGCCATCGCCGTCGATGCCCGCGGTGACGCCCCGGCGCACCCGCGCGCCAGCCTGCCACTCCACCAACGAGCCTACCGCAGACGGGGCCCGTTCGCGCCACCGCGTCGTGACCTCGGCGGTCCGGCCTTCGGAAAGCGCGGTCCAGCCTCGGAACAGGTTGACCATCGCCCGCGCCAGCAGCGCGCCCCGATCCACGCGACGACCCAGTTCCGCCTCGATCGACGTCGCGCGCGCGGCGACGTCTGGAGGGTACACGGCCGGCCGGAGATTGATGCCAAACCCCACCACAATGTATTCGAAAGCGTGGCCCACCGCGGCGGCTTCGGCCAGAATTCCCGCGAGTTTCCTGCGGGCCACCACCAGGTCGTTGGGCCACTTGATGGCGACGCGCAACCCGGTCGCCTCGTCTATCGCCTCGGCCAATGCCACCCCGGCCATCAACGTCACCAGGGACGCGCCGGTCCCGGAGGCGGTCGTTGGCGCCGACGACGGCCTGACAATCGTCGAGACGTAGAGCCCGGCGCCAGGCGGCGAGCACCATTGGCGATGGTGGCGCCCCCGTCCTGCGGTCTGCGACTCAACCACCACCGTCGTTCCGGTGCTGGCGCCGGCGTCGGCCAACCGGGCGGCTACGTCGTTGGTCGAGCCGGTCTCGACCGCATAGAACAGGGGCGAGCCGAACGGCCCGCGCTCGGCCTGCGACCACGACAGCGCCTCCGCGATGTCGGGCGGCACCTCCGAGGCGTCAACCAAATCAAAGGGATCGAAGTTCAAAGGTGATGTCTGCGGCCGGAGCCGAATCGGTGAGGGCGCCAATCGACACGAAATCGGCGCCAATCGACGCCAGTTCGGCGACGCGCTCAAGCGAGATCCGGCCCGACACTTCCACCCGGGCGCGACCCCGACACTGCTGCATCACGTGGCGAAGTTCCTCGAATGAGGTCCCGGTGAACAGCAATACGCTGGCTCCGGCATCGAGCGCCTCTGCGGCGTGGGCCGACGTCGAGATCTCAACCTGCACGGGCGTCTCGGGACCGGCCCCGCGCGCCCGCTTGACCGCCGCCGCAATCCCGCCGGCAAACCGGATGTGGCTGGCCTTGAGAATCAAGCCTTCGTCGAGGCCGTGCCTCCCGTTCTCGCCACCGCCGACGCGCACGGCGTACTTTTGAAGCGGCCGCAGCAGCGGCAGGGTCTTTCTCGTGTCGGCAATCACGAGGCGGCCGCCGGCGGCGTCGACGTACCGCTGTGTGAGCGTCGCAATGCCGGAGAGATGACGGACGATGTTGAGAGCGGTTCGCTCGGCTGTGAGCATGGGGGCGGCCAACCCCGCGACGACGGCGATCTCGTCGCCCGATTCGCACCGGTCTCCGTCCTGGCGCCTGGACCGCACGACCACGGACGGATCCATCTGTCGAAACGTCTCGATGGCGATCTCCAATCCGGCCAGCACCGTTGACGACCCGGCCGACAGCACGCCTTCGGCGATCGCATCGGGCGGGATCACCGCCTGCACGGTGGCGTCTCCCCACCCGAGATCCTCAGCCAGACTCCGCCGGACGAAATCCCGGCAGGCGGCGATCTCGATCGGCTCGACGCTCACGCGCCGAGCTCCGCGAGCTGCGCCTGCAGCCTCAGCTGCCGCTCGGCTATCAACGCCTGGCGCGCCCGAGTGTCCTGGACCACGGCCGCCGGCGCCCGTTCCACGAAACTCGCTGTCTCCAGCTTGCGCGCAATCGACTCGGCCTCGCGCGACAGCCCGGCGAGCTCCTTCCGGATCTTCTCGATTTCGGCCTGATGGTCCACGACGCCAGCCAGCGGCACAAACACGTGCGCGTGTTCGAGCACGCGCTTCACCGTGTCGGGGCTCGACGCGACATCGGCCCTGAATTCGACCGACTCGAGTCCGGCCAGCTGCCTCAGGTAGGGCGCATACTGCTCGAGCATCGCACGGGCGTCGGTGTCGGTCTCGTCGATGACGACCGAAATCTTCCGCGACGGCGGCACGCTTCGCTCCGACCGCACGGTCCGGATCGTGGTCACCACCTGCTGCAGGTACGACACGTCGGCTTCGGCCGACGCGTCCGCCCATTCCGGACAGGGCGTCGGGAACGGAGCCAGCGTGACGGTGGCGCCCTGGCCCGGCTGCTTCGGCAGCTTCTGCCAGATCTCCTCGGTGATGAACGGAATGAAGGGATGCAGCAGCCGCATCAGGCGATCGTGCACCTCGATCAGCACGGCCACCGCCGTCTCGCGCACGGGCCCCGGCTGCTGCAGATCGATCTTGACGAACTCGATGTACCAGTCCGCGAACTCGTGCCAGAAGAAGTGGTACAGGCGATCGCACGCCTGATCGAAGCGGTAGGCGGCGAGCGCCTCGCCGACGTCCCCGGCCAGCCGGCTGACCCCGCTCAACATCCACCGGTGAATCACGTGCAGGTCGCTGTGCGCGGGCAGCGCGGGGCGCACGGGCATCTCGCCGATGTTGATCAGCATGAACCGCGACGCGTTCCAGATCTTGTTGATGAACTGCCGGTACCCGGTCATCCTGCCTTCCGAGAGCGGGATGTCCATGCCCGGCGACGCCATCGCCGCCAGCGTAAACCGCAGGGCGTCGGCGCCAATCTCGTCCATCACCGACAGCGGATCGACGACGTTGCCCTTCGACTTGCTCATTTTCTGGCCGCGTTCGTCGCGCACCAGCCCGGTGATGTACACCGTGTGGAACGGCACGTCCCCGGCGAATTTCAGGCCGAGCATGATCATGCGTGCGACCCAGAAGAAAATGATGTCGAACCCCGTCAACAGCAGCGTCGTCGGGTAGTAGCGGGCGAGCTCGTCGGTCTTGTCGGGCCAGCCCAGCGTGCTGAACGGCCACAGCCCCGAACTGAACCACGTGTCGAGCACGTCGGTGTCCTGGCGCAGCGACGCGCCGCAGCGGCACGTGGTCGGATCGTCTTCCGACACCACCGTCTCGCCGCAGGCATCGCAGTACCACGCGGGAATCCGGTGGCCCCACCACAACTGCCGGGAGATGCACCAGTCGTGGATGTTGGTCATCCACTCGTAGTAGGTCTTGGCCCAGTTGTCCGGCAGAAACACGACCCGACCGTCTTCCACCGCACGAATGGCCTCCGCCGCGAGAGGTGCGATCTTGACGAACCACTGCTTCGACACCAGCGGCTCGACCACCGTGCTGCAACGGTCGCAATGGCCCACCGCGTGGCGATGGTCCACGATCTTCTCGATGACACCGTCCTGCTGGAGCTGCTCCACCAGGGCCTTCCTGGCCTTGAAGCGGTCCAGGCCGGCGTAGGGGCCGGCGGCCTCGGTCATCGCGCCGTCCTCGTCAATCACCGACACGCTCGGCAACCCGTGGCGCTGGCCCATCGCAAAGTCGTTCGGGTCGTGGGCGGGCGTCACCTTGACCGCGCCGGTGCCGAACGCCGGATCGACGAAGGCGTCGGCCACAATCGGCAGTTCGCGGCCCAGCACCGGGAGCACGACGCGACGCCCCACCAGGTGCTGGTACCGCAGGTCGTCGGGGTTCACGGCAATCGCGGTGTCGCCCAGCATCGTCTCGGGGCGCGTGGTGGCCACCGTCACGCCGGCGCCCCCGTCAACACCCGCGTACCTGACGTAGTAGAGCTTGCCGTCGCTGTCGCGGTGCTGCACCTCGAGGTCGGACAACGCGGTTCGGCACCGCGGACACCAATTGACGATGTACTTGTCGCGATAGATCAGGCCCTCGCGGTAGAGCAATACGAATTCGCGCCGCACCGCACGCGACAGGCCCGGATCGAGCGTGAAGCGTTCGCGCGTCCAGTCCACCGAGTCGCCCAGCTTCCGCATCTGGCCGGTGATGGTGGCGTGGCTGACCTTGACCCACTCCCACACGCGCGCCTCGAAGGCCTCGCGCCCGAGGTCGTGGCGTGTCTTCTTCTCCAGCGCCAGCTGTTTTTCCACCACGTTCTGCGTGGCGATCCCGGCGTGGTCGGTTCCGGGAAGCCAGAGCACGTCGTACCCCTGCATCCGTTTCCACCGCGCCAGGATGTCGGGCATCGTGTGGTTGAGCGCGTGCCCCATGTGGAGCGAACCGGTGACGTTGGGCGGTGGCAGCACCATGCTGAAGGGCGGCTTGCCGCTGCCGGGGTCGGCGCGAAACGCGCCAATCGACTCCCAGAAACTGTACCAACGGGCGTCAACGTCGAGGTGGTCGAAGGCTTTGGGTAGCTCAGACATCAGGATTCCTGGAAGCGAGTGACGCGTACAGCGTATCCGCACAGCCGCCCGGGCTTCAAGCGAGGCGTCGGGGCCGAGGCGTCGGACCCGCGGGGCACTACTTGATGGTGGCTTTGACCCGGTCGATCTCTTCGCGAACCAGCTTCTCGGCCACGCGAGAGACGATGTCGGTGACGACGTCGCGAACGATTCGGTCCGACATGCGTTCGAGGACCGCGTCAACCACGCGTTCGACCAGGTCGTCGATGGATGCGGGTGGAAGCGCGACGGCGGGGACGGCGGAGGCGGTGGGCGGTGCCGCTTCGCCAGGCTGCGCAAGACCGTGCTCGGCGGCAAGCAACGCCGAAAAGGCCTGAGCGATGGCAGGGGCCCGATCGGCGACTCTGGCGTCGGATTGGGCCACGGCGGAGTCGATGGCCGCGGTCGACCACTGAGACGGGGACGCCGCGAGCGTTTCTGGCTGAGAGGGATCGGGCATCCCCTGGCCGGACACGATCACGCGAGGCGGCGCCTGCTGCAGGGTCGCAAACGCCGCGTCGAGTTTGTCGAAATAGTCGTCGAGCTCTGCCACCGTCGAGGCCTGCGGGACCGATGGCGCCCCGAATCCGGGGACCGCGATGGGCGGACGTCGGTTGATGCGGACAGAGACCGGCTCGGCCGTGACCGTGTCGGCCGGGGGCGGCGCGCCCTGCCGATTGGTAATGCCAGCGGTGTCGGACGGCGGCACGGAAACCGTTTCGCGTGGCGGGGTGAGCGACTCGGCAGAGGGCGGCGCCGGCTGCACGGGCGCAGCGGGCGACGTGCCGAACGCCGCCAGATCGAGTTCGGGAGCCGACGCCAGAAACGCGTCGAGCGGCGACAGGGCTGCCGCCTGGCCTGGGGCCGGCGGCACCGCCGCGGGCGGCATCGAGAGGCCACGCGCCTGCGCCGGGGACGCAGCGGCCCGCGGTTCGGCGGCCTGAGGCGGCGGCATGGCGGCCCGTGGAGGCGCGGCCCCTCGGAGCAGTTCGTTGACCCGCGTGATCACCATCTGGGGCTCGAACGGTTTGGCCAGCACGCCGTCACACCCGACTTGCTGCGCGCGCTGCTCGTCGACCGGCTCGAACGCGCCGGTGAGCAGCAGCACCGGGATGTGCGCCAGGTACGGCGTACCCTTGACGTAGGCCGCCACCTCGTAGCCGTCCTTTTCGGGCATGCCGACGTCGGCCAGCACGATGTCGGGGCGATCGGCTTCGATGCGGCGGATCGCCTCTCGGCCATCGCCGACCGCGATCACCTCGATGTCCTCGTCAGCGAAGGTCAGCTCGATGACGCGCTGAATCGTGACGCTGTCGTCGGCCAGCAGAAGCCTGTGCGGCATAGCCCTAAGTACCTGAACAGAAACGTATTGGCGCCAAAACACGCCCGGCGTCGAGCGTAGCCCCGGATCGCGCGGCTCGTCAAGCAGCCCCTAACGGTTTATCGGAGGCAACCCGGCCGGAGATTAGCCGGAACCGGCACGATCTGCGATTAGATGGCGTCGGTTCTGACACGCGCATGGCTGGCAATGTAGTCGATGATGTCCTGCAGGGGCGTGCCCGGTCGAAACACGCCGTGAATCCCCACCTCGGCCAGGCGAATCACGTCGAGATCGGGAATGATGCCGCCCACCACCACCACCACGTCGTCGAGCCCCTGCGCCTTGAGCAGGCGCATCACTTCCGGACAGATGTGGTTGTGCGCGCCCGACAGGATCGACAAGCCGATCACGTCGGCGTCTTCCTGGATCGCGGCGGTGACGATCTGCTGCGGGGTCTGGCGCAGCCCGGTGTAGATGACTTCCATCCCGGCGTCGCGCAACGCGCGGGCGATGACCTTGGCGCCCCGATCGTGCCCGTCGAGCCCGGGCTTGGCGATGACCACGCGGATTTTCGACATAGGCACCTGAGTATCAGAAATCGAGGTTGGTCGTCAGCGGTCAGCCGCCATGGCTCACCCGGCCGCGCACACCCGCACCGCGCCCGGGGCTGACCGGCGACTGCCGGCCCGGGCCTCGGTCCCGGCGCCCGGCTAAATCATCGGCTGCTCTTCGTACTCTCCCCACACCTCGCGCAGCGCGTCGCACATCTCCCCCACCGTCGCGTAGGCACGGACCGCGTCGAGCAGCGGGAGCATCGTGTTGGTGGTGCCCTCGGCCGCCCGCTTGAGGTCGTCGAGCGCGCGCCGCACGCGCGCCTGATCTCGATGGCGCCGCAGCGCCTGCAACCGCTCGATCTGACGGGCCGCGGCGGCTTCGTCGATGTAGAGGAGCGGCACACCCCGATCGCCCTCCTCGATGAACCGATTGACGCCCACCACGGTCTTTTCTTTTCGCTCGACCGCCTGCTGGAAGCGGTACGCGCTGTCGCCGATTTCGCGCTGCGGGAAGCCGTTCTCGATCGCCGCCACCATGCCGCCCATCCGATCGATGGTGTCGAAATAGTCGAGCGCGCCTTTCTCCATGTCGAGCGTCAGCTTCTCGACGAAGTAGGATCCGCCCAGCGGGTCGACCGTCTGCGTGACGCCGCTCTCGTAGGCAATGATCTGCTGGGTTCGCAGGGCGAGCGTGGCCGCTTCGGCCGTCGGCAGGGCCAGCGCCTCGTCGAGCGAATTGGTGTGCAGCGACTGCGTCCCTCCGAGCACCGCCGCCAGCGCCTGCAGTGCGGTGCGCACCACATTGTTGTAGGGCTGCTGCGCGGTGAGCGACACACCGGCGGTCTGCGTGTGGAAACGGAGTTTCCACGATCGCTCGTCTTTGGCGCCGAACCGGTCGCGCATCACGTGGGCCCAGATCTTGCGCGCCGCACGGTACTTGGCCAGTTCCTCGAAAAAGTCGCAGTGCGCGTTGAAAAAGAATGAGATCCGGGGGACGAAGCGGTCGACGTCGAGGCCGGCGTCCACGCCGTATTGCACGTACTCGATGCCGTCGCGCAGCGTAAACGCGAGTTCCTGAAGCGCGGTCGAGCCCGCCTCGCGGATGTGGTACCCGCTCACCGAGATCGTGTTCCACTTCGGCACCCGATCGGTGCAGAACCCGAAGACGTCGGTGATGAGCCGCATCGAGGGACGCGGCGGATAGATGTACTCCTTCTGCGCGATGAACTCTTTCAGGATGTCGTTCTGAATCGTGCCGGAAATCGTCCGCCAGTCGGCGCCCTGCTGCTCGGCCACCACCAGGTACATCGCCAGCAGCATCGGCGCCGGCGAGTTGATGGTCATCGACGTGGTGATGTCGGCCAGCGAGATGCCCTCGAACAGCGTCTCCATGTCGGCCAGCGACGCGATGCTCACGCCGCACTTGCCGACCTCGCCCAGCGAAAGCTCATGGTCCGGATCGCGGCCCATCAGCGTGGGCAGGTCGAACGCCACGCTGAGCCCGGTGCCCCCGGCCGCCAGCAGGTGCTTGTACCGCTGGTTGGTTTCCTCGGGGGTGCCGAACCCCGAGAACTGCCGCATGGTCCAGAGCTTGCCCCGATACCCGGTCGGATGAATGCCCCGCGTGTAGGGAAACTGCCCCGGCTCAGCCAGATCGCGCGCCGGATCCATCCCCGCGAGCCCGTCGCGGTCGTACAGTCGATCGATCGGGCGGCCCGAAATCGTCGTAAACGAGGCCTCGCGTTCGCCGCCGGTGCGAGGTGCCGACGCCGGCGTTTCCCCGGTCGCGCCCGTGGCGTCTGGGGCTGTCCCGAGGCTCGCGCGTTTCATGACTGACAGTTTATACCGAAGTGGCCGGCCGCCTGCGTGGAGGACACGCACCGAGGGGCCCAGATGGGGTGGTAACTCGTATGTATTCGGTCAGGCTTGACTTGCACAGAACCGATCGATACGCTGGCGATAACTCGCGTCGCGGGTTGCACTTGGCTGGTTGGTGCAGCGCAGCGGTGGTGCCCCAGGCGAGACCAGATCATCCACATTCCTAGCGTCGTTCGGTTCGTATTCATCAACCCTACAGGTGGGCGCCCCGGCGCCCGAGGAGAGCGACAGTGTCCAAGCCATTCAACCCGTTTGAGATGGCGCAGGCCCAGTTCGACAAGGTCGCCGACATCCTGGATCTGGATGCCGGCACGCGCGAACTGCTGCGGTGGCCCATGCGCGAGTTCCAGTTCGCCGTACCGGTCCGTATGGACGACGGCAAGGTCAAGGTGTTCCGCGGCTTCCGCGTCCAGCACAACGACGCCCGGGGCCCCAACAAGGGCGGGATTCGATTCCACCCGCACGAAACGCTCGACACGGTTCGCGCGCTGGCCACGTGGATGACGTGGAAGTGCGCCGTGGTGGACATTCCGCTGGGCGGCGGCAAGGGCGGCGTGATTTGCGATCCGCATCATCTGAGCGCTCGCGAGCAGGAGGGCATCTGCCGCGGCTGGGCGCGCGTGCTCGCCAAGAACGTGGGCTACACCCGCGACGTCCCGGCGCCCGACGTGATGACCAGCCCGCAGCACATGGTCTGGATGATGGACGAGCTCGAAGTGATTCACGGCGGCAAGGAACCGGGCTTCATCACGGGCAAACCGGTAGGCATGGGCGGGTCGCTCGGCCGCACCGAAGCGACCGGCTATGGCGTCATCTACACGGTGCGCGAAGCCTGCAAGATGCTCGGCATCGACATCACCAAGTCGACCGCCGCGGTCCAGGGCTTCGGCAACGTCGCGCAGTACTCCGTGCAATTGTTCACCAGGTACGGCGGCAAAGTGATCTGCGTGTCATGCTGGGACGAGGTCGATCAGAAGACCTACACGTTCCGCAAGACGTCGGGCGTCACCTTCGAGGAGTTGATCGGCATCACCGACAAGTTCGGCACCGTCGACAAGACGAAGGCCAAGACGCTGGGCTACGAACTGCTCGCCGGCGACGCCTGGATCGAGCAGGACGTCGACATCCTGATTCCCGCCGCGATCGAGAACCAGATTACCGGCGACAACGTGAACAAGATTTCCAAGCAGGTGAAGATCGTCGCCGAGGGCGCCAACGGTCCGACCACACCGGAAGCCGACAAGGTGCTGGAATCGCGAGGCATCTACGTGATTCCCGACTTCCTGTGCAACGCGGGCGGCGTCACGTGCAGCTACTTCGAGCAGGTCCAGGGCAACATGAACTATTACTGGCCCAAAGACGAGGTGCTGAGCAAACTCGACCACATCATGACCAACGCCTTCCACGGCGTGGCCGACCTGGCGAAGAGCAAGAAGCTCTACACGCGCGACGCGGCGTATGTGATCGCGATCAACCGTGTGGCCAGCGCCTGCCACCAGCGCGGCTGGGTGTAACCCGCGGCACAGGCCGACCTGGGGACGTGGGAACCGTGGTTCCGACGTCCCCTTTTTTATCTCCGCGCTCGTCGACGCGGCCCCCAATCCCCCACGCTATCGGGTGGGGTCAGACGCCTTTTCGCAGCCCTGCAGTTGAGTCCCTCGCGCCGCCGGTCCATACTGTTGACACCCATGACCACTCCTGGCGACGGCCCCATCGACATGTTCGACCGCCTGCGCGAGCGCGCGAAGGAACTGACCTGCCTCTATCAGATCCACGACCTCACATCCGACCCCGAGCGGACGCCCGACGATGTGTGCCGCGGCCTGGTGACGGCCATTCCTCCCGGCTGGCAGCATCCCGACTCGTGCTGGGCCAAGATCACGATCGAGTCGGCGGTCTACGAGCCCCCGCTGGTCACCGAAACGCCGTGGGTGCAGCGCGCGCCCGTCATGGCGTTGGGCAAACCGGTCGGCGCGGTCGAGGTGTTTTATTCGCGTCACTTCCCCAAGGTCGATGAAGGCCCGTTTCTGAAGGAAGAACGCCGGCTGCTCGACGCGATTGCCACGCTGTTGGGCCAGTACCTCAGCGAACGACGTCTGCGGGGAATGGTGCGGCACTGGCACGTGTCGCTCGAGCAACTGCCCAACGACGACCGGCGCGAATGGCGGATCATCGTCGAGTTCCTGCGTCGCACCGATCCGCACCTGCTGCAGCGCGTGTCGCGGCGCATGATCAACCATCTGGTCTGGCAGGGGATCGAGGAGGCGCAAAACCTGCTCGAGCGGCTCGGCGCCAACCAGCGCAACCGGGAGACCTCTGACGAGAACCGCCCGATCGAGCGCGCGAGCCTCGACGAGGTGATGGGCATCACCAACGCCGCGTTCCGTATCGCCGCCTCGAACCTGAGCGACGACGAAATCGTGCACGTCATCGACTTGTGGGTCAAAGACGACAAGAGCGGGTTCCTGGTCGAGGCGGTCGAGAACCAGCGCACCTCGCTTGGCGAGATCGCGGATGCGCTGGAACGCTTCGCGCAGATGGGATTCAAGGACAGCGAACTGTCGCGGTCGGTCCAGCAGGGGCTTCGCGTGTCGCTGGTGCGGCGGTTCCTCACCGAAGACCTCGAGTACATCAACACGGCCAAGCACTACCTGTACGTCAGCGATTTCTGCGACATCGTGCAGCGCGTGGTGTCGCCGGCGGGGTCTCGCGGAAAACTGGGCGGCAAAAGCTCGGGCCTGCTGCTCGCCTACAACATTGTCGGGCGATCGGAGGAATACGAGGACGCGCTCGGCGCGATCAAAATCCCGAAGACGTGGTATCTGACCTCCGACGGCATTCTCGCCTTCATCGACCACAATCACCTGCAGGACATTCACAACCGCAAGTATCTCGAGATCGAGCAGATCCGAAAGGAATACCCGCACATCGTGCAGGCGTTCAAGAATTCGGACTTTCCGAAGGAGATTCTCAAAGGTCTCGCCGTCGCCCTCGATGACATGGGCGACCGCCCGCTGATTGTGCGGAGTTCGAGTTTGCTCGAAGACCGAATCGGATCGGCGTTCTCGGGCAAGTACAAGAGCCTGTTTCTTGCCAATCGCGGGACGAAACGAGAGCGGATGCTGGCGCTGCTGGATGCGATTGCCGAAGTGTACGCGTCGATCTTCAGCCCCGATCCGATCGAGTACCGGTCCGAACGCGGCATGCTCGACCTGCACGAGGAAATGGGCGTGATGATCCAGGAAGTGGTCGGCACCAAAGTCGGCCACTACTTCCTGCCGGCATTCGGCGGCGTCGCCTTCAGCAACAACGAGTTCCGGTGGTCGCCCCGCATCACGCGCGAGGACGGGCTGGTGCGGCTGGTGCCGGGATTGGGCACCAGGGCGGTCGATCGGCTGAGCGACGACTATCCCGTGCTGCTGGCGCCGGGCCAGCCGGGGCTGCGCGCCAACGTCACGCCCCAGGAACTGATGCGGTATTCGCCCAAGCGGGTCGACCTGATCAACCTCGAGGCCAACCGCTTCGCGACGGTGCTGATCTCGGATCTGGTCAAGCAGTACGGGGCGAAGTACCCGATGTTCAAGCAGGTGTTCTCGCTGGTCGATCGCGACGGCCTGCATCCGGTGGGCGGACTCGACTGGGACGGCTCGACCGACGACATCGTCGCGACGTTTGAAGGCCTCGCGACCACGACGCCGTTTCTGGCGCAGATGCGATCGCTGCTCCGCGTGCTGCGCGAAAAGATGGGCGGCCCGGTCGACATCGAATTCGCGCACGATGGGCAGGATTTCTACCTGCTGCAATGCCGGCCGCAGAGCTACACCGATGATGCGGCGCCGGCCGTGATTCCCAGGGACATTCCTGCCGAGCGCGTCATCTTTACGGCGAAGCGATTCGTCTCGAACGGCCGGCTCGCCGATATCACGCACATCGTGTTCGTCGATCCCCGGCAATACGAACGGATCGAGAGTCTGGAGGCGCTGCGCAGCGTCGGCCGCGCCATGGGGCGGCTCAATCGCGCGCTGCCCAAGCGCCAGTTCGCCATGATTGGCCCTGGCCGCTGGGGCAGCCGCGGCGACGTCAAGCTTGGCGTGCCGGTCACCTATTCGGATATCAGCAATACGGTGTTGTTGATGGAGGTGGGCGAGAAGCGCGGCGGAGCGATGCCGGAACTTTCGTTCGGCACGCATTTTTTTCAGGACCTGGTCGAGTCGGCGATTCGTTATCTGCCGATCTATCCCGACGATCCGGGCGTGGTGTTCAACTGGGACTTCCTGCTGAACGCGACCAATCAGTTCGCGTCCCTGGTGCCCGACATGGCGGAGCTCGCCCACGCCGTTCACGTCATCGACGTCGCGGCATCGGCACAGGGGCAGGTGCTCAGGGTGCTGATGAACGCGGACCAAGACGAAGCGATCGGGTTTCTTGCGCTGCCCGATCTGCCGTGACCGCGAGGACGGTCAACTGACGACGCGAAGGGCAATCAACTCGGTGGCGTCGCCCCCATCGGCGGAGGCTTTCACTTCGATGACGTATTCGCCTGGCGAGAGGCCGGCCAGGGGCAGATCGACCTGATAGACGCCGCCCGGCGCGTCTGGCGGCGTCGTCGCCAGATCGCTCATCTTCTGGCCGACACGATTCAGCAGGCGCACCGTCACGATCGGCACGGAGGTCCGCGGCCCGAACGCGGAAAAGCGGATCAGGAGCCGGTCCGTGCGGCGAAACTGCCGTAACGCGCTGGGCGTCGGGTCGGTCCCTCGCAGCAGCGTTTGCATCTCGCGCGGCGTGTGAGCGCAGAACACGGACGGGGTCGACAGCATCACCTTCGAATCCGAAAAGTCGGGAACGACCAACTCCTGCTGGGCCGAATCGATCACCTGTCCGGACGCCGTCTCGACGGCCGCACGAATCTGGACTTTTCCGGGCCGCACGTCAAAGGTCGCCTTCGACGGCGCTCTCAGCCCGGTTGGAAGCGGCGCGGCGCCCGGTGAGGCCGCGTCCCCGCCAGCCGCGACCGGCGCCGCATCAGGCACCGCCCCCCTAAAGTAGGGTTCGCGACCTGCTCCGGTCGCCACCAGCGCCACGCGCGCCGGTTCGGGGCGTTTCTCGCCAGGCACCGGGGGCGTCGGCTCCCACACATACGTGACACGCGTCCGCCCGTCGGGTCCGGGCGAGGTCCCGATCCAGATGGCGGTCACCGCCTCGCGCGGCACGGCCTCCACTGCGCTGAGCGCGCGCTCCACCGCGGCTGGCGGCCTGGGTTTGGGCGGCGCGGCGGCCTTGGCGGCTTCCTCGGCGGTCGGCGCCCAGTAGCCTTTCCGAGCTCTCACCTGCACACCGGGGCGCTTCAGCTTGACGTCGATCTTGTGATATTTACCGTCGGGCGTCGTCAGCGACGAGTTGTAGCCCACCAGGTAGTAGGAACTCGTGTCGCGCACGACCTGCTTCAGCCCGTCGGCCAGATCGTTGCGGTTGGTGATGGCGCGGCCGTCCGTGTTGATCGCGAGCACGTGGAGCGTGTCCTGCGACTGACGCAGCGAGTCGAGACTGGTGCGCTGATCGACGTTGTCGGTGATGTCGTAATCGCCGCTCGTCAGTCCGCGCGGATCGAGCGCGTAGAACGCGGTGTTGTTGCGATTGGCCGCGTCGAACACGTCTCGCAACTTCTGCTGGATGTCGAGATCGGCCGAAAATCTGGCGCGATCCTCGGCTCGTGTGTCGGCGGCCGGATTGACCGGGGCAGGCCACCCCGCCATCGGGCCGTTCAGCTGCGAGGGCATCAACCCGACAAAGCCCTCGCTGACCAGGATCACCGCCTTGCGCCCTTCCCTCAACGATCCCAGTCGGACAGGCAATCCCTCGAGCGCCGACAGCGTCACCTGGTTGCGCAACGTCTCGACGACCTGCGCCGGATACTGGGCGTACTCCTGTTCGAACGCGTTGCGCGGAACGTAGTTGTACTTCCGGCCTTCGAACTTGCGGATCGCGCGCGCCAGTTCGTCGCGATCTCGGCTAAAGGTCAACCCGCTCACCGGCGTCAGCGGATACATCAGCGCCACCATGTCGAGCGGGCCCAACTGCGTCGTCACAAACTGAATCAGCGGGTCGCGCACGCGCATCGCGTTCTGCACGCGCACGTGGTAGTCGTCCAGGAAGATGACGAACAGCCGGACGTCGTCTCGAGCCGCCTCCGCCTCCTCGTCGTACATCGACAGAATACGGCGAGGCGGGTCGGCACCCGGAGCCGGCGTCCCGTCAGAATTGACCAGCCGGAACAGATCGATGGACTGCGGCTTGCCGTCTTCGAGCACCGCGAAGTCGGCCTGCGTAAGGTCGGTCACCGCGTTGCCCTGCCGGTCGGTGACGATGATGTCCACGCGCACGACATTGACGCCGCCGCGGAACACCTGGCCCGGGGCAGGCTGGGACGCCGCGGGTTGCGGTGCCGGAGGTTGACTCTGAGCTTTCTGCGCTGGCGGAGCGACCGGGAGCGTGCCCTGCGCCGCCTGGGCCACCACCGCCTGCGGCGGACGACGCGCGGCCGGCATGGCGCCGTTCGCGGCAGCGGCCATCAGCGCGGCGATCCCAAACCGCCCGGCCTTGTCGAGCACCGTGCCCATTATGCGATGATAACATCAGGCTTATTTCCAGGAGACGCCATTGTCCAACGAGGATCTCACCCCTGCATTGACTCAACTGGCCGAAGACGAAGTGTTGCTGCGCGACAGCGTGGCCGAGTTCGCCGACGCGCAGATTCGGCCGCACGTCCGCGAGATGGACGAGCACGCGAAACTGCCGAAGGACCTCATCACGAAGCTCTTCGATCTCGGCGTGATGGGGATTGAAATCCCCGAACAGTACGGCGGCGGCGGCGCCAGGTTCTTTCACGCTGTGCTTGCCGTCGAAGCCCTGTCGGCGGTCGACCCGTCGGTCGGTGTGCTTGTCGACGTCCAGAACACGCTCGTGATCAATGCCATTGTCCGGTGGGGATCCGAGGACCTGAAGCAGCGGTATTTAACGCGCCTCGCGAGCGACACGGTCGGCGCGTACGCGCTGTCGGAGGCCGGGTCCGGCAGCGACGCCTTCGCGATGGCCGCCAGGGCCACCGCCGACGGCGATCACTTCGTCGTCGACGGGCGCAAGCTCTGGATTACCAACGGCAACGAAGCCGACATTTTCATCGTCTTCGCCAACATCAAGCCGGAAGCCGGCTACCGGGGCATCACGGCGTTCATGGTCGAACGCGGGATGGCCGGCTTCAGCGTCGGCAAGAAGGAAGACAAGCTCGGCATTCGAGCCAGCAGCACCTGCGAGTTGGTGCTCGAGGGATGCCGTGTGCCCAAAGCGAATATCCTTGGCGAGATCGGCAAGGGATACAAGGTCGCGATCGAGACGCTCAACGAAGGACGCATCGGCATCGGCGCGCAGATGATCGGCATTGCCGGCGGCGCGCTTCGCCACGCCATCGCTTACACGAAGGAGCGCAAGCAATTCGGCAAGGCCATCGCCGAATTCCAGCTGGTCCAGGCCCAACTGGCACGAGCGGCCACCGAAATCGAGGCGGCGCGCTTGCTGGTCTACAACGCCGCGCGACTGCGCGACGCGGGCAAGCCGTTCCTCACAGAAGCCGCGATGTGCAAGATCTACTCGTCGGAAGTCGCAGAACGCGTGACGTCGCTGGCCATCAACCTGTTTGGCGGAAACGGTTTCGTCAAGGAGTACCCGGTGGAGAAACTCTGGCGCGACGCGAAGATCGGCCAGATCTACGAGGGCACGTCCAACATGCAACTGGTGACGATCGCCAAGCAGTTGTTGGGATGAGTCATGAATACGTTGACACTTCGCGTGACCGGGATGACGTGCGGGGGATGTGAGAACGCGGTCAAACGGGCGCTCGGGCGTCTCGATGGGGTCGGCGACGTCACCGCCTCGCACAGCCAGGAACAGGTCGGCGTCACCTACGACGCCGGCCGGGTGACCCCCGACCAGATCACAGCGAAAATCGCGGCGGCCGGATACACCGTCGTCGGCTGACGTCCCACCGCCAGAGGGGCGCTTAGCCGTCTACCCGTGGCGCCGGACGCCCAGGATGCGCTCGGCGATCACCATCCGCTGGGTTTCGGATGTCCCCTGATAGATCTCGGTGGCCCGGGCATCGCGGAAGTAGCGCTCGACGCGCGACCCGCGGCGATACCCGGCCGAGGCGAGGATTTGCATCGCCTTGTCGGCGGCCTGATGCGCGGCCACCGACGCCGCCAGTTTGGCCTGCGCCGCCTCGGTCGCGATGCTGGCTTGCGTCGCCTTGAGCGAGGCCGCCTTCCACGTCAGCATGCGGGCCGCATCCAACTCGGTGGCCATGTCGGCCAGCATGAACTGAATCGCCTCGTAACTGGCGATCGGCTTGCCGAACGTCTGGCGGTCCTTCGCATGGCGTAGAGCCTCGTCGAGCGCCGCCTGGCCGATGCCGAGCGCCTGGGCCGCAATCGCCACGCGGCCGCCTTCGAGCGCCCACATGGCGACCTTGAAGCCCTCGTTGACCGCACCCACGACGTGGTCGGCCGGCACACGAACGTCCGTGAACGTCAGATCCATGCAGCCCAGTCCCCGGACCCCAAGCGAGTCGGCGCGGGCGGTCCGCTCGATGCCAGGCGTGCTCATGGGAACCAGAAACGCGGTGATGCCATGGGCGCGCTGGCCGGTCCGGGTGACGGCGAACACCAGCGCGACGTTGGCCGCCTCGGCGCACGCCACCCACACCTTGCGTCCCGTCAGGCTGTACGTCCGCCCCTCTTCCACCTGCCTCGCCTGCATCTCGAGGTTCGCGGCGTCGGTCCCCGCGTCTTCTTCGGACAGCCCGAACGCCCCGACCGCCTGTCCGGTGGCAAGCGGCCGAAGCCAGCGCTCCTTGTGGATGTCGCCGCCAAAGCGCGCGAGCACTTCGGCGACCAGCGAATTATTGACAATGAGGATGACGCCGACCGTGGCACTCGCCCGAGAAACCGCCTCGACGGCCAACGCGTAGCTCAAGTAGTCGCGTCCGCCGCCACCCCACATCTGCGGCACCGTCACGCCCATCAGGCCGAATTCTCCCGCGCGCTTTAACAGCGTGACGGGAAACTCGCCGCTCTCGTCGATGCGCGACGCCACGGGCTCGACCTCGGTACTGGCGAACTGTTCGGCGGTACGCCGGCATTCCAACTGGGCTGGTGTGAGTTCGAGGATCATCTGGTACCCAGTCTCTCAAACACCGGCCTCAGGCGCGCGGCCGACTGATCGAGATCCTCCGGCAGCACCCGCACTTCGCCGACCACCGACACGAAGTTCGTGTCGCCGTTCCAGCGCGGCACCAGGTGGATGTGCATGTGATCGACGATGCCCGCGCCGGCGGCACGCCCGAGATTCATGCCGACATTGAGTCCCTGCGGGCGGTACACCTCGTGGAGGACCGCCTCGGCCAGCGCCGTAAGTTCGATCAGTTCGGCACGCTCGGCCGGCGAGGCGGACCCCAGGGTGGCGATGTGCCGCTCGGGCACGACCATCAAGTGGCCGCTGTTGTACGGAAACATGTTGAGGATGACGAAGGCGGAGTCGCCGCGGTGAACCACCAGGCGCGCGTTGTCGGCATCACCGAGCGCGGCACAGAACACGCAGCCGCCGACGTCACCGGTCTTGGTCACGTACTGGAGCCTCCACGGCGACCACAGGCGTTCCACCCAAGTGCCTTTCTCAGTGCTTCGACTCGGTGAAGGATGAGTCATCCTCCCGACGATCCCGCCAACTCACTCGCGCGGCACGTCGTCCTGCGGGCACACGCCCGGGACCGGACGTGGAACTCGAAGGACTCAGGACGCGACCGGCGGCGGATTGTCGTTCGAGGTCGGAGTCTCGGCGGGCCGCAACGCGCTGGCGGTCGCCGAACCATCCATTTCGTGATTGATGAGGTCCTTCAATTCCTTGCCGGGCTTGAAGTACGGCACCCGCTTGGGCGGCACATCCACCCGCGCGCCCGTTTTCGGATTGCGTCCCTTGCGTGGCTCGCGCTGCCGCAGGCGAAAACTCCCGAACCCGCGCAGTTCGATTTTCTCGCCCTTCTGAAGCGCGTCGATGATGCTGCGAAAGACCGTGTCGACGATGACCTCGGAGTCTTTTTTGGTGAGGTCCGACACGCGCGAGACTTCTTCGACGAGTTCGGCCTTGGTCATGGGTGACTCGCGGCACAGAGATGAGTTCCGGGGACCCTGCACACCGATACCGGCCCGCAGGCTCCCCGGAGACGAACACCAGCCGCCACGTCGGCGGCCCGTTGCCTACTTCTCGTCGCGCTGCTGCTGACGGAAATGATCCGCCAGCGTGGCCTGCGGTTTTCCGGTCGTGTCGGAATACGTGGCCCAGTCGGCGCGATCCTGATCCAACCGCATCGCGCGTATGCTCAACCCGATCTTCCGCTCCGACGGACTCAGCTTGATGATCTTCATCGGGTAGGTCTTCTCCACTTCGAGTTCGATCTTCTCTTCCAGCTGATCGTCGAACTCGGAGACATGGATCAAACCCTCGATCCCTTCGGCCAGTTCCACGAACGCGCCGAAGTTGGTCATCCGGACCACCTTGCCGTCAACCGTATCGCCCACCTGGTGCTGCGAGAAGAACTCGTCCCAGATGTCGGTCGCCAACTGCTTCAGCCCGAGCGACAACCGCTGGTTTTCGGCGTCGATGTTCAATACGATCGCCTCGACCTTGTCACCCTTCTTCAGCACTTCGGACGGATGCTTGATCCGCTTGCTCCACGACATGTCCGAAATGTGGATCAAGCCGTCGATGTCCTCTTCCACCTCGACGAACGCGCCGAACTCCGTCAGGTTGCGCACCTTGCCGACGATGCGCGCGCCAACCGGGTACCGGGACGCCAGTTCGTGCCAGGGGTTGCTCTCGATCTGCTTGAGCCCGAGCGAAATACGCCGCGCACTCGGATCCACGCCGAGCACCATGGCCTCGACCGAATCGCCCTGGTTGAGAATCTTCGACGGGTGCTTGACGCGCTTGCTCCACGTCATTTCGGACACGTGGATCAACCCCTCGACGCCCGGCTCGAGTTCGATGAACGCGCCGTAGTCGGTCAGGCTGACGACCTTGCCCGACATGCGCGCCCCGACCGGATACCGGTCCGTGACGTTGCTCCACGGATCGGCCACCAACTGCTTGTGGCCCAGCGACACACGCTCGGTCGACGCGTCGTACTTGAGCACGATGACGTCGATCTCGTCGTTGACCTTGAAGATCTCCGACGGATGACCCACGCGCCCCCACGACATGTCGGTGATGTGCAGCAAGCCGTCGATGCCGCCCAGGTCGATAAAGGCGCCGTAGTCGGTGATGTTCTTCACCGTGCCGCGCAGCACCTTCCCCTCGGCCAGCGTCGCCAGCGTGTATTTCTTCTTCTCGGCGTTCTCTTCTTCGAGCAGAACCTTGCGCGACAACACGATGTTTCCGCGCTTTTTGTTGACCTTGATGACGCGCATCCGGAGTTCCTGGTTCTTCAGGGCATCCAGGTTCCGGACGGGACGGACGTCGACTTGCGATCCGGGCAGGAATGCGCGGACGCCGATGTCAACCGCCAACCCACCCTTGATCCGCTCGATGACGCGACCGATGACGACCTTCCGATCCGCGTAGGCCTTCTCGATTTCGTCCCAGATCTTCATCTTCTCCGCTTTTTCGCGGGACAAGACCACGTAGCCGTCTTTGTCTTCGGTCCGCTCAAGCAGCACGTCAACCAGATCGCCCGGTTGAACCGTGATCTGGCCGGATTCGTCGAGGAATTCACCGACCGCGATGACACCCTCCGACTTGTAGCCGACATCGACGATCACTTCAGACGCGGTCACCTTCAGGACCGTGCCCTTGACGACCTCACCTTCGGAGATATGCCGGAAGCTCCGGTCGTACAAGTCCAACAGGCGGGCCATTTCCTCGGGATCGACGTCGTCGTCGTGCATCCCCCCCATTGGTTTCAGCGTCTTGATCGGCGCAGCCTTTGCTGGTCTGCCGGTCGATTCTCCCGTCTGCGCTGCCAGATCCGGGCTCTCCATCCCCTCTTCGTTCGCCATGCCTTGCGCGTCCTCCTGCACTTCGTGAATTACCGGTCTTGGTGTTCAGCGCCGGCGGCTGCAGATGGTGGCCGGACCCCGCCCGCTAGCCACAAGCAGTTGAGGATAGTGCATTTAGGGACGTGGGTCAATCGAAAGACACCGGCAACGGTGCCCGAGTCCCGCGTCGGCACGCTCGTCGGATGTCGGAGCGCAGGCCCGGTGTCGGCCCGACTCAGGGGCGCGCGGCGCGCTGAGCGACGATGGCCATCACGCGGTCCACCACCTGCTGGATGGGCAACTGCGTCGTGTCGATGGTGATGGCGTCTGGCGCGACGACCAGCGGCGAGGCCTGCCGGGTTCGGTCGCTCTCGTCGCGCCGCTGCATCGCCTGCGCGATATCGGCGACCGCCTGGGTCTGGCTGGAGGTGTGCGCCGGATCGTGCGCCCGGCGCCGCGCGCGCTCCTCGGGTGAAGCGTCCAGGTAAATCTTGACGTCGGCGTCGGGAAAGACGACCGTCCCGATGTCGCGCCCTTCCATCACGACGCCATCGGGCAGCGCCATCGCCCGCTGGCGCGCGACCAGCACCTCGCGGACCCGCGCCAGCCTCGCCACGCTCGTGGTCGCACGATCACTGTCCGGCGTCCTGATGGCATCCGACACATCGGTCCCGTCGATGCGAATCTGGCTGCCGTCAATCTCGATCGACGCCCCCGCGGCGAGTTGCGTGATCTGATCTTCGTCATCGAGCGGCAGGCCCATCTGGACGGCGCGCCACGCCACCGCCCGATACATCGCGCCGGTATCGACATGGCGCACGCCCAGAGCCGAGGCGACCGCTCTCGCCACCGTGCCTTTGCCGACACCCGATGGACCGTCGATGGCGATGATCATGGAACGTCTCGACACCAATCCCGAGTCTGTCATCCGAATTCGCAGCTCCGGAGTGTAACATGAGGCTGATGCGTCTTGAGACCCTCGCCTCGGTGGCCCTGGTCCTCGTCACCGCTGCGGCCGTGTCGGCGCCCTGCGTCAGGTCGTTCTCGCGTGCGGCGGCGGTGTTCGCTCGGATGGCCCATCTCGAAGGCCGCGTGGCGTCCGCCCTCGAGCACGAACGCGAGGAGGTCTCCGTCGAAATGACGACGGTGCCGTCGCGGCACGGCAACCTCCGCGCGCGGGTGTTCATTCCCGCGCACATCCGCCGGGCTGTCACCCTGGTGGCGGGCGTCAACATGCTCGGCATCGAGGAGCCTCGCCTCTACGGGCTGGCCTACCAACTGGCGAGCGTCGGCGTGGCCGTGGTCACCCCCGACACGCCCGACTTGAAGCGCTTCGACATCACCGCGCGCACCACCGACATGATCGAGGACAGCGCCCTGTGGCTCTCGCGGCAACCGCGCCTCACACGAGACGGCCATATCGGCATGTTCGGCATCAGCTTCTCGGGCGGCTTGTCGGTCATCGCCGCTGGCCGGCCGTCGCTGCGCCCTCTGGTGGACGTGGTGTTTTCGTTCGGGGGCCACGGCGACTTCCCGCGCGTGCTGCGGTTTCTGTGCACGGGGAACGAACCGGCGCTCGAGCCCCTGGCCGCGCCCGCTTCCGGATCATCGCCGCCTGAGGTCGTCTACCGACGCCCGCACGATTACGGCGTCGTGATCATCCTGCTGGATCTGGCCGACCGGCTCGTCCCGGCCGAGCAGGTCGTCCCGCTGCGGACCGCGATTCTCAAGTACCTGCTGGCGGGACACTACGAACTGATCGACAAACGCCTCGCCGCCGTCACCTTCGACGACGCGACGGCGCTCGCTGCGGCACTGCCGGAACCGTCGCGCACCTACATGCGCCGGGTGAACGAGCGCGACGTGGACACACTCGGGCGACTGGTCGCGCCGCTGCTGCCCTCGCTCGGCACCGATCCGGACCTGTCGCCCGAGCGATCGGCGGCGCCGATCTGTCCGGTCTACATCATTCACGGCACCGACGACACCGTGATCCCGTCGATCGAAACGCTGCGGATGGAGCGGTACCTTCAGGGCCGGACGCCGGTGCGCGTCCTGCTCAGTGGTCTGATTACACACGCGGAGCTTGATCGCCAGCTGGATCTGGGCGAGGCCTGGAAGCTGGTCGATTTCTTCGCCGCGCTGCTGAGGCAATAATGGAACGACTGCAGAAAATTCTCTCCGCCGCCGGAGTCTCGTCGCGCCGTGCGGCCGAGGTTCTGATTGCGCAAGGCCGCGTCAGCGTCAACGGCAAGACCGTGCTCGAACTGGGCACGAAAGCCGATCCGGCGCAGGACGACGTCCGGGTCGACGGCCAGCGCGTCCGCGTGGCCGCCTATCACCGCTACATCCTGCTCAACAAGCCGCGCGGGTACGTGACGACGCGGAAAGACCCGGAGCGCCGTTCAACGGTGCTCGACCTGCTGCCCGACGTGCGGGAGTACGTCTACCCGGTCGGGCGGCTCGACTACGACTCCGAAGGGCTGATTCTGCTCACCAACGACGGGGCCCTGGCCGAACGGCTGCTGCACCCGAGTCACGAGGTCGAACGCGAATATCACGCGAGGCTGCGCGGGGTGCCCGACGACGCGGCGCTCGACCGCCTGCGCCGTGGCGTCAACATCGACGGCCGCCGCACGGCGCCCGCCACCGTGAGGCTCGTCGAAACCGAGTTGGGGGCGCGCGAAGATCAATCGATGATTTCCATCGTGATCCGCGAAGGGCGCACGCGCCAGGTGCGCAACATGTGCGAAGCGATTGGACACCCGGTGGTGCGCTTGCGCCGGGTGCGGTTTGGGTCGATCAGCGACGCGCGCCTGCCGATCGGCGCGCATCGGGAACTGTCCGGCCAGGAAGTCGCCCGGCTCAAACACGAGGCCGGGTTGTCGATCGACTCCCGCATCATGGGTTCGTCGAAGCCCTTCACCAAGCCCGATGCGACCCCCCACGTGCGCCCGACACCGCGACCGTTCCGTCAGGCGACGCCCGATGCTCGAGTCCCGCCGGCCGAAGCCCGGACCCAGAAGCCCGGCTCCCGGCCTAGTGCACCGTCTCCTCGTCGGACTCACCAGTCTCCACAGCCTCCGGTGCCGTCGGCGGCTCGTCCGGCGTCGCCGCGTCCGGGGCCAGCACGTCCGGCGTCGCCTCATGCGGGGCCAGATCGTCCCGCGTCTCCGCGTCCGCCCTCAGATCGTCCCGCGTCTCCGCGTCCGGGGCCAGTTCGTCCGGCGTCGCCGCGTCCGACCGCAGATCGTCCCGCGTCTCCGCGTCCGACGTCAGTTCGTCCGACACCGGCTCGTCCAGCCTCCCCGCGTCCGACGTCTCACCCGCACGGGCCGGCGTCGAAACCGCCTCGACGGCCTCCTCACCAGGCACCTCCAGCGGGAGGAACTGATCGGACGGCATCGGCTCGGACAACGCCGTCGACAAATCGAAGCCGAGCAGGTCGGCCATATCCTCGACCTTCGGGAGGTCGCCGAGATCGTTGAGGCCGAAGCGCATCAGGAATTCGCGCGTGGTCGCATAAAGGAACGGCCGCCCGACCACCGGTTTGCGCCCGGCAATCTTCACCAGTTTGCGCTCGATGAGCGTGGCCAGGACGCCCGACGTGTTGACGCCGCGGATTTCCGCAATCTCGGCCGACGTCACCGGCTGGCGATACGCGATCACGGCCAGCGTTTCCAGCGCCTGCACCGACAGCTTGGTTGATTTGCGTTCGTGGAACAGCCGGCGGACCCATTCGTTCAGATCGGTCCTGGTCACCAACTGCAGACCGCCGGCAATCTCGATGAGCTGCAAGCCGCCGGGCTGCTGGTAGTCGAGCTTGAGCGCCTCGAGCGCCCGTTCGACATCCTCCTTCGGCTCGCCCGACAGCACCTTGCAGAGCGCCTTCAAGGTGAGCGGTTCGGGCGACGCGAAAATCAGGGCTTCGATAATGGCCTTGAGCTCGTCGGACACCGGGGCCTGCGGATCTGGCACCGGAAGGTCGACCGGTTCGCCCGCCACCGAGATCTGGTCCGGCTCGGCCGGCGTCGCATCGCCCGCCGACGTGGCGGTCTCAGCGGCCTCGGTTGCCGCAGCCGCCTCCATGGCCACAGGCGCTTCGGGGGCCTCGGCGGACTCTGGGGCATCGGCCGACTCAGGGACCTCGGGTGTCTCGGCCGTCTCACCGGCGACGATGAGATCGGGGGCCGCTTCCTCCTCGACGGCTGACGCCATGTCGGGCTCAGGCCGGCCTGCCTTGACGCGCGTTCCCGCCTTGCGTGCGGGTCTTTTCCGTTCCGCCATTGCCTCTTTCCTGTCGGCGCGTTGCGCCGCCTCGATGCCGCCGCCTAGTCCGCGCGTCCGGCGGGCGCGGCCCGCTTGTACACCCTGATCGTGCCGAACATGCCCGCCTGGAACACGCGCACCAGTCTAAGGCGGATCATTTCGAGCAGCGCCAGAAACGTGACGATCAACGCCGGGCGCGAATTGACGTCTTCGAACAAGTCTTCGAACCCGCACGCCTCGGTCTCCGACAGGCGGCCCAGCAGTTGCGCGATCCGATCCTCGATGGAGATCTGCTCGGCCGGCAGCGTCAGCCGGGGCCGCTGCTTGGCGCGATCGAGCACGGTCCTGAACGCCGCCATCAGGCTGAACAGGTCGACTTCGACCTCGGTCTCGTATTCCTCGCCGGCGATGTCGGCGACGCGCTGCTCGGGCCGCTGCCACTGGGCGCTGCGCAGCGTTTCCCGCTCGTGGAGCAGATTGGCCGCAGCCTTGTACTTCTGGTACTCCAGCAGGCGGTTGACCAGCGCCTCGCGCGGGTCCTCCTCGTCATCTTCCTGCAACGGATCGGGCCGGGGCAGCAGCATCCGCGACTTGATGTGGATGAGCGTCGCCGCCATCACAATAAAGTCGCCCGCCACATCCAGGTCGAGCTCCGTCATCAACTCGATGTATTCGAGGTACTGCGCGGTCACCAGCGCGATCGGAATGTCGTAGATGTTCACCTCGTTCTTCTTGATGAGGTGAATCAGCAGGTCGAGCGGCCCGGAAAAGTTCTCCAGACTCACCCGGTACGCGTCGGGCGACGACTCGAATTCGGATCCGACTGGGGTGGATGTGGCGCTCATCGCCGGTACGAAATCTTCATCGCCTCGCGGACCCGCGCCATCGTCTCGGTCGCGACCACGCGGGCGCGCCGGGATCCGTCTTCGACGATCTCGCGGACGTAGCCGGGCCGGGCCAGCACCTCGGCCCGGCGTTCCCGCATGGGCCCGAGGGTCTGTTCGAGCGCGACAATCAGCTTTTTCTTGACCTCGACGTCTCCGACCCGGCCCGCCCGGTACCGCGACTTGAGATCGTCGATTTCATCGGTGTCGGCGTTGAACGCGTCGTGATAGGTGAACACCGGGTTGCCTTCGACGTTGCCCGGAATGTCGGCCCTGACCCGCGCCGGATCGGTGTACATCTGCATCACCTTGCGGCGAACCGTGTCGGCATCGTCGGCCAGATCGATCGCGTTGCCGTAGCTCTTGCTCATCTTCCGGTTGTCGAGGCCAGGAAGCTTCGAGAACCGGGTCAGCATCGGCTGGGGCTCGACAAACACATTGCCGTAGAAGGTGTGGAACCGGCGCACCACTTCGCGCGACAGCTCAAGGTGCGGCACCTGGTCCTCGCCCACCGGCACGAAGTGCGCGTCGTACATGATGATGTCGGCGGTCTGCAGCAGCGGGTACCCCAGAAAGCCGTACGTCGACAGATCCTTCTCGGTCAGCTGATCGCGCTGCTCCTTGTAGGTGGGCACGCGCTCGAGCCACGGGATCGGCACAATCATCGAGAGCAGCAGGTGCAGTTCGGCGTGCTCGGGCACCAGCGACTGCACGAACATCGTGCACCGCTCCGGGTCCAGACCGGCCGCGATCCAGTCGGCCACGTTCGCATAGGCGAAACTGGCGAGATCGTCGGTCGCGGCGTACTCGCTGGTCAGCGCATGCCAGTCGGCCACGAAGTAGAAACTGTCGTACTGGTCCTGCAGCGGCACCCAGTTGCGCAGGGCGCCCACCAGGTGGCCCAGGTGCAGGCGGCCCGTGGGCCGCATGCCGGACACGACGCGAGATTTGGGAGAAGGCACGAGATTCACCACGTTAATAGGAGATTCAGGCTAACACGAAATCGGGCGTCAGCCCCGCGCGAAGTGGGCCAGCACCGCGTCGGCGGCCCTGGCCCCGACCACCGTGCACAGCGCCTCCCGGCTGGCCCGGCGCACGCCGGCGGCGCTGCCGAATTCGCGCAGCAGCGCCATCCGCCGACGGGGCCCGATGCCGGCGATCTCGTCGAGTTCGGAACGCAGGTCGCGCGCCCGCCTGGCCTGCCGATGGAACGACACGGCGACGCGGTGGGCTTCGTCGCGAATCCGCCGCAAGAGCAGCAGCGACGGATGATCGACGTCGAGCGCGATCGGATCGGGCCGATCGCGCGTCACGATCAGCTCTTCCCGCTTGGCCAGACCGACCGCCACCAGGTTCGCCAGGCCGAGCGACTCAAGCGCTGTGTAGGCGGCTTCGACCTGTCCGCGGCCGCCGTCGATCACGACCAGATCGGGAAACGGGCCGCCTCGCGCGAGCACGCCGTGATACCGGCGCTGCACCACTTCTCGGATGGCGGCGACATCGTCCGGCTTGGCCGGCGACGCCTGGGCCGCGCTTCGGATCCGAAACTTCCGGTACTCGCTCCGGCGCATCCGTCCATCCTCGCAAACCACCAGCGAGGCGACGGTCTCGGCGCCCTGCAGCGTCGAAATGTCCATACACTCGATGCGCCTCGGGAACGAGTCCAGGCCGAGGATGGCGCGCAAATTCTCGAGCGCCTCGTAGTTGGCGACGGCCCCCTGGCTGAACCGCGCGCGGTAGGCCATCGACGCGTTGCGGGTGGCCAGGTCCAACAGCCCACGCCGGTCCTGGTTGCGCGGGACCGCAATCGTCACCCGGCGGCCGGCGCGCTGGCCAAGCCACGCCTCGATCTGGTCGGCGTCGTCGGGCCGCTCGGCCACGTGAATCTCGGGCGGGATGTCGCGGTCCTGATAGAACTGGCCCAGCGCCGCGCTCAGCACCTGCGCGTCGGGTTCGGCGCCCCCGCTTTCGCCCTCGGCCACCAGTTCGATTCGCTCGATGACGCGACCATGCCGCATCTGGAACACCTCGAGAATCGTGCCCGAGGGCCCCGACTTCAGGCCAATCGCGTCGCGGTCGCCGAGTGTCGGGGTGGCCATCTTCTGCTGGCGATCGCGCAGCGTCTCCAGCGTCCGAATCGCGTCGCGCAGGTGCCCGGCGTGTTCGTACAGTTCCGCCTCGGCCGCCGCCTGCATCTGGACGCCGAGCCGCGCGATCAACTCCTCGGTCCGCCCTTCGAACAACAGGCGGGTGCTGGCGACCGCCGCGGCATACTGCTCTGCCGTGCACAGTTGCTCGACGCAGGGGCCCAGACACCGGCCGATGTCGTACTCGAGACACGCGCGACCTCGCTGGCCGGTGATGTGTTCCTGGCAGGAGCGGAGGCCGAACACCCGGTGGGTCAGGCTCATGGTCTTGCGGGCGAGGCTGGCCGGCATGAAGGGGCCGGCGTACAGATCGCCGTCGCGTTCGACGCGGCGCGCCACCAGCACACGGGGAAACGATTCGGTGGTGGTCAGCCGAAGATACGGGTAGTTCTTGTCGTCGCGCAGCAGGATGTTGAAGCGCGGCATCCGCTGTTTGATCAGGTGGTTCTCGAGCGCCAGCGCCTCGACCACCGAATCGGTGACGACGAATTCGAGGTGGACCGCCTGGTCGAGCAACCGGTCGTGGCGGGGCGAGGTGCCCCGCGCCCCGAGGTAACTGCTGACGCGGTCGCGCAGACGTCCCGCCTTGCCCACGTACAACGTCTGGCCGTCGGCATCCGCGAAGATGTACACCCCTGGCTGCTCGGGCAGGCGGGCGATCTGGTGCTTGAGGTCTTCGATAGGCATGGCATAAGATGACGCGATCGATTCGGGTGACGCGTCCTCTCTTGATTATACGGATGCTATGACGTTTACGGGCTTCATCGGCTTCGTCTTCAACATCCCGCTGCGCGCCATCATCTGGACGTGCGTCAAGCTGCACATCCACCCGAACCTCCTCACCCTCACCGGCGTGATCGTCAACGTCGTTGCCGCGTGGCATCTGGCGCGCGGCCGGTTCGTGGCGGCCGGGTTCTGGATGGTCGCGGCCAACATGTTCGACTACATCGACGGGAAGGTGGCCCACGAGGCGAACGTGGCCAGCGAGTTCGGCGGGTTTTTCGACTCGGTGATGGACCGCTTCTCCGACATTTCGTTGTTCATCGGCCTGATCGCCATCTACAACGAGCGCGGCACCGGCCACGGCGACTACGTCCTGCTGACGTCGCTGGCGATGATGTTCACCGTGCTCACCAGCTACACCCGGGCCCGCGCCGAATCGCTGGTCGAAAAGTGCAAGGTCGGCTTCATGGAACGGCCCGAGCGGATCGTGCTCTTCATGATTGGCGCGTTCACCAACCGCATGGCGGCCGCGCTGTGGGTGATCCTGGTGCTGTCGATCGTGACGGTGCTGGCACGGATCTTCTTCACCTACCGCGAACTCAAGGCGGGGCGCAGCCTGGGGGCGGTCAACGCGGGCACCGCGCCACAGCCCATTCCGGCGACCCAGATGGGCACCGTTCAGCGGGTGATGACGCTGCCGGTGATGATCGTCTGGCGTGGCCTGTTCTGGACGTACGAACGCGCGACGTGGCAGTACGACGTGATGGTGCTGCTGATTCTCACGTTTGTCTGGGGCACGCCGGCGCGCTTCCTCGGCGACCCGATGGCGATGGACGGCCGCGGCGTCTTCCAGTGGGTGCTCGGCCTGCCGTAGACCCCGGTTCCTCCGTCCCTGCGTCCGGCTTTTACGACCGTCTTTCGGCCCACCGCGATCAATCGCGCCCCTCCGATGTCTCTCCCGCCGCTAGACATCCTCCCGCTCGTCGTGTCCCCCCAGGTCGATCGGCGACCGCTGGACGTGGAGCTGGTGCGACTGGATGCGATCGCGCAGCAGGCGGCGCGCCTCGCCGTAATGCGCCGGCGGCACGTTGAGCCGTCCCGCGCGCTGCTGCCGGCCCGCGACAATCACCAGCGCGAGCTTCGGATCCTCTCGCCAGGTCAGCCCGGTGATGTCGCGGTACTTCACGAACCGCCGGTTCAGCCAGAGCCCGTCCCGATAAAATCCGCGCTCCACCCTGGCGCCGATCCGAAGCATGACGCCGTAGTAGGCGAACATCATCGCTTCGCCGAACACCTGACCGGGCGGCCAGCCGAGCACCAGCAGCTTGTAGAGGATGACGAGGCCGAGCCCCAGCGCAATCCCTGTCGACCACCCGGAAGCGGCCGGCCGGGGCACCGCCCACGTGAGCAACGCGCCAGGGCGGCGGCGCCGGAACGCGAGGTAGTCGTTGAGCAGGAGTAGATTGGCCGCCAGAAACCCGGCGCCAAACAGCACCAACAGCGCGCCAAGGGGATTCGCCACGCGCGTCGCAGACCGGTGGGCTACGCGGTTCGGACGGTCTCGCCGCCGGACAAGGCGGGATCGAAACACCGCCGGCAGCGTGCTTCGTAGGTACCCTGGGCCCCGAGCAGCAGGCGGTCGCTGTTGGCGACAAGCCGCTGCGTGTGGTTGGCCGGATTCCCGCACACCATGCAGATGGCGAGCGTCTTGGTGATGTACTCGGCGATGGCCAGCAACTGCGGCATCGGCTCGAACGGCTTGCCGAGATAGTCCTGATCGAGGCCGGCCACAATCACGCGCTTGCCGCGGCTGGCGAGTGAATTGCACACGGCCGGCAACTCGGCATCGAAGAACTGTCCCTCGTCGATGCCCACCACCTCGGTGTTGTCGTCCACCATCTGCAGCAACTCGCTGGCGCTGGCCACGTTCCTCGAGGGGATGCGCATCTCGCTGTGAGACACGATCTCGTCCTCGCCGAACCGGTTGTCGAATTTCGGCTTGAAAATCTGGACCTTCTGGCGGGCAATCTGCGCGCGGCGCAGGCGGCGGATGAGCTCTTCGCTCTTGCCGCTGAACATGCTGCCGCAGACCACCTCAATCCAGCCCGAGTGGCGCGTGCGTTCGATATCCATGACAAATACAGAGATCAGGAATGAAGCATTGGGGATTAGGGATTCGGAGTTCGACGGGCGCCCCGCACCTCCGCGCTAGACCCGAGCCTGATACTCTCCGGTCTCGGTGTTGATGCGAACCCGGTCGCCCACACTCACAAACGGCGGCACCGACACGACCAGCCCCGTCTCGAGGGTGGCCGGTTTCAGCTGCGCGCTGGCGGTGGCGCCCTTGATAGCCGGAGCCGTGTCCTTCACGCCCAGATCCACGGTCTGCGGCAGTTCGATCCCCACCGGTTCGGCGCCGAAGAACTCGACCTTGATCGTCGATTCGGGAATCAGATAGCCGATCATCTCGCCCAGCACTTCGTCCGACAGCGTGATTTGTTCGTAGGTACTGGTGTCCATGAAGTGATGGCCGCCGGCATCGCTGTACATGTACTGCATTTCGAGTTCGTCCAGCGTGGCGCGCTGAATCGTGTCATCGGACCGCAACCGCTGCTCCGACTGCGTGAGGTTGCGCAGGTTGCGCATCTTGACGCGCACGAACCCCCGCAGGTTGCCGGGCGTCACGTGCTGCAACTCGAGAATCCGGAACAGGTCGCTCCCCTGCTGGATGAGCATCCCCTTTTTGAGGCGTGTGGCCTGAATTGCACTCATGGTCGGTATCACGATCCTGATCCTGCCGGCCCAACCGGGCCGCTCGACGCCTCTGTGGGCAAGTTTCGCCACCGTACAGACCGCCTAGATTAGCACATCTGGCTGAGCCTATCCAAACATGCTAGGATGCCGAACGTGGCCTATTCCCGGTGGGATCGGCGTCCTGACGCGCTCGGCCTGCACGAGCGGCTCAACCGATTGGGGTCCGAAGAAGCCCCCGGCTGGACGCCGGCTGTCGACCTCTATGAAACCGCCGACCGCTTCGTCGTCAGCCTCGAGTTGCCCAGCCTCACGCGCGACGACATTCGCATCGATCTGCACGAACAGACGCTGGTGATTCGAGGCGAGCGCCCCTGCCAGACGCCCGGCGAAGCCAGATTTCTGCGCGTCGAGCGGGGCCATGGCGCGTTTGTCCGGTCGTTTGCGTTGCCGCAACCGGTTCGGGACTCGGACATGTCGGCCGAGTTCCGGCGCGGCGTCCTCACCGTGCTGGTGCCCAAGGCATCGCCGGGTCCTCGTCGCATCATAGTCACCTGACCACCATGAAACGATTGCTGTTCGCCGTCTTCGCCATCAGTGTTGGCTTCGCCGCCGGCTTGGTCGTCACAGGCCGCCTGCACATCGCGCAAACCAGCACCGCCACCCCGATCGCCGACCAGCAGCCGGGCACCGCCACGCCACAGGCTGCGCCAACGGGCAATCGATCGGTGGGCGGCTTTCCCGACTTTTCAGGCGTTGCGGCAGGCACGGTCGGCTCGGTCACCAATATCTCGTCGCAGCAAGTGGTGCGCACGTCGAACTCGCCGTTTGCCAACGATCCCTTTTTCCGCTATTTCTTCGGCGAGGACGGCGAGATGTTCGGCGGCCGCGATCGGCGCGAAACCAGTCTGGGCTCCGGCGTGGTGGTCTCGGCCGATGGCTACGTGCTCACCAACAACCACGTGGTCGGCGACAACACGGCCGAGATCACCGTGGCGCTGGCCGACAAGCGCGAAATGCGGGCCAAAGTCGTCGGTACCGATCCGCTCACCGACATCGCGCTCCTCAAGATCAACGCCGCCGGACTGGCGGCGATGCCCTGGGGCGATTCGTCGAAGCTGAGGGTGGCCGAATGGGTGCTCGCCATCGGCAATCCATTCCAACTGAACCAGACGGTCACGCTCGGTATCGTCAGCGCCATCGGGCGAACCAATGTCGGCGTCGCGGCCTACGAGGACTTTATCCAGACCGATGCGGCCATCAACCCCGGCAACTCGGGCGGGGCGCTCATCAATGCCCGGGGCGAACTGATCGGCATCAATACCGCGATCTACAGCCAGACTGGCGGCTATCAGGGCGTGGGCTTCGCGGTGCCCTCGAACCTGGCCCGGCGGGTGATGAACGACCTGATCAAGTACGGGGCGGTGCGCCGCGGCTCGATTGGCTCGCTCGAGGTGATGCCGCTCACCTCGCGTGTCGCCGAGCAGCTCGGCGTCTCGACCGACAAAGGCGTCATGGTGAATCGGATGACGAGAAACTCGCCCGCCTACGATGCCGGCGTGCGGCCAGGGGACGTGATCGTGACCCTCAACGGCAGGGATGTCACCGACGACGCCCAACTGCTCAGGATGGTCGCCGACGCGCCGGTTGGGAGTACGATTTCGATTGGCGCCATCCGCGAGGGCAAGCGCGTGGAATTCCGGGTGCAGGTACAGCAGATGTCGACCGGCAACCGCCCGGCTCGTCGGCGATAGCCAGCCTGGTGCACGCCTGCGCGCCGCTGGTCCGACGCGTGCAGCAGGTCCGAGACGGCTGATGTCGGGCCGCGCCGCGCCCCATCAAGGCGTTCGCGGGATTCCAGGCGGTCGAACCGACAATCGTTTCTGCGATCGCGAAGCGGCGGCGGCGACCGTCCGGTCGCGGTCGTGCGCCAGCGCGTCGAGCGTGGGCAAGGTCGCTTTGGTGCCAATGATGCCCAGCAGGTCCGCGACTCCGGCACGGACCTGGACATCGCGGTAGGACGCGGCCCCGCCAAGCGACGGGGCGACGGCCGGGCCCAGCTCCACGAGGTAGGCGAATGCGGCGTCGGCCGTGTCGGCATTGCCGAGTCCGTCGGTGATCTGGCCGAGTTCGCCGAAGTCGCCGGTGCGGGCCCGTGCAAACGCCGCCGCCAGGCGCACGGTGGGCGTCCGAATCGAGGCCGCCCGGACCAGCAGGGCGTTGAGGGCCGTGCGGTCGCCGATGCGCGCGGTGCCCTCGAGCGCGATGCGCCGCATCTCGTCGTCGGACACCTCGAATGCCGCGGTCAACGAGGCCACACTGGACGCATGGGCGATGCGCGCGAGTGCGTCGAGCGCGGCGAGCCCCAGTTGGTCGCGCTTGTAGTAGGCGCAGAAATCGGCCAGCGAACGGACGGCCCGGTCGTGGCGCAGCGCCCCCAAGGCGTGAATCGACGACAGCTTCACCAGCTGATCGGGATCGTTCATCGCCACGATCAGGCGATCTCCCACCTCGCCTCGCAGGGCGAGCCATTCCTGATTGACCGCCTCGGCTCGTAGCGCCGTCTCGTAGATCCGGCCCAACACGTGGATCGACGCCGCCCGCAACGCCGGATCGTTCTCCTTCAATTCGGCCAACAGCCGGGCCACCGCCCCCTGGGGGTCGGGAAACTGCCCGCGCTGAATCAGCAGCGGCCCCATCACGCCGACCGCGTACATGGCGTCGAACCTCACGCGGGGCGCCGACGCACCCGCGCCAGCCATCAGCGCGGCGATCACCGACGCGGGTGGCAGGTTCGCGATCGTCGCGCCTGGGCCCTGCACGAACGCCAGCAACGGCAGGCTCGCGTCCTTCGACTTGACGATCCGGCCTCCCCGCCCTCGCGTGTCCTCTTCGTCGGCGAGCCAGAGCGACACCTCGGTCGCAATCGCCTCGGCCTGCACGGCAGCCACCGGGTCGTTGATCAGCGGGGCGGCCTGGGTGGCAGCATCGACATAGCCGGCCCGAGCCAGCAACTGCAGCGCATCGAGCCTGATCTTGGCGTCGGCCGACTTCAACCGCGCCACGACCTCCTCGTACGCCACCTCCTGCGCACCAATCCGCGCCGCGCCAGGCGCCGCGGCCATCGCGACGCCCGCCGTCAGCAACGCCGCCGCCGCTCCCCGGAGATAATGCAGTCGTGTCATCCGACGCCCCCTGATTCCCGCGTGCGCGGTTCGCCCGTCAGCACCGACCGCAGGTAACGGCCCGTGTGCGACCCGTCGTGGGCCGCGATCTGCTCCGGCGTGCCGGTGGCCACAATCGCGCCGCCCTGTTCGCCGCCCTCCGGGCCGAGGTCAATCACGTAGTCGGCTGTCTTGATCACGTCGAGATTGTGTTCGATCACGAGCAGCGTGTGTCCAGCCTGCAGCAGCCGCCGGAACGCCCCGAGCAATTTCGCGATGTCGTCAAAGTGTAACCCCGTTGTGGGCTCGTCGAGAATGTACAGCAACCGCTCCCCGCCCGACACCGCCAGGTGCGCGGCGATTTTGATCCGCTGAGCTTCCCCGCCCGACAGCGTTGTGGCCGGCTGCCCCAGCCGGACGTATCCAAGGCCGATTTCGTCGAGCACCTGCAGGCGGCGCAGCACCTTGGGCGACGCGCCGAAGAAACCGATCGCCTCGCGCACCGTCAGGTCCAGCACCTGGTGCATGTTCCGACCGCGATACTGGACGTCGAGCACCTGCGGCTTGAAGCGCATGCCGTCGCACACGTCGCAGGGCACGAACACATCGGCGAGGAACTGCATCTCGACACGGATCTGTCCCTCGCCCTCGCACGCCTCGCACCGCCCGCCAGGCACGTTAAAGGAAAAGTGGCTGGCCGTCAGGCCGTTGGCGCGGGCCTCCTTGGTGGAGGCGAACAACTCGCGGATCGGATCGAACGCTTTGAGGTAGGTCACCGGATTGGACCGGGGCGTGCGGCCGATGGGCGTCTGATCGACCAGCACGACGTCGCTGATGAATGAGGCGCCCTCGATCGAGCGGTGGGCACCGACCTTGCGCTCGGTGCCGCCCTTGAGCCGCTTGATGGCCGGGTAGATGATGTCGTGCACCAGCGTCGACTTGCCCGACCCGCTGACGCCGGTGACCACCGTCAGCACGTTGAGCGGGATCTCGACGTCGATCCCGCGGAGGTTGTGCTCGGAGGCGCCCGACACTTTCAACCGCTGCCCGGTGCCCCTGCGGCGCTGTGCGGGCACGTTGATGGCCAGTTCCCCGCGCAGATACTTGGCGGTGAGCGACCGGAGGTCCAGCATCAACCCGTCGAGCGTGCCGTTGAAGATGATGCGGCCGCCCTGTTCGCCTGCGCCCAATCCCAGATCGACGATGTGGTCGGCCACGCGAATCATGTCGGCATCGTGTTCGACGACGAGCACGGTGTTGCCCTGGTCGCGCAGGACGCGCAGGATGTCGATCAGCCGCTGGTTGTCGCGAGGGTGCAGGCCGATGGACGGTTCGTCGAGCACGTAGAGCGCGCCCACCAGCGAAGAGCCCAGCGACGTGGCGAGGTTGATACGCTGCGCTTCGCCGCCCGACAGCGTGGACGACAGGCGATCCAGCGTCAGATATTCGAGGCCCACATCGCTCAGGAATCCCAGCCGCCTCCGGATTTCGCCGAGCAGCTTGTCGGCAATGACCGCGTCTTTCTCGCCCAGCGCCAGATCGTCGAAAAACTGGCGCGCGCCGATCACCGTCAGGGCGCACACCACGTCGATGGTCGCGCCTCCCACACGCACGTCGCGGGCTTCGCGGCGCAATCGCGTGCCGGCGCAGTCGTGGCACGTCTGATAGCTCCGGTAGCGGCTCAGGAACACCCGGACGTGCACCTTGTACTTCTTCCGCTCAAGCCAGGCGAAGAACCCGTTGACGCCGACGTAGTCGGCGCCGTCGCCGTCGATCACGAACCGCCGCTCGTCCTGGGTCAAGTCCCGCCAGGCCACGTCCAGCCGCACGCGGCCAGACCGGGCCGCCCGCTTCAGATCCGCCAGGTACGACCGGTAATGCGGCTTGCTCCACGGCTCGACCGCGTCGCCGTTGATCGACAGCGCCGGATCGGGCACCACCAGGTCCAGGTCGATCTCGATCGTGTTGCCGAACCCATGGCACGTCGCACACGCGCCGAACGGATTGTTGAACGAAAACAGCCGCGGCTGCGGCGATTCGTACGGAATGCCGCACGACCGGCATTCGAAGCGCTCGCTGAACACGTGCGCCGGCGTGCCCGCGGGCGCATCCACCTCGACGGCAAACGCCGCGCCCCCGCCTTCGGCATAGGCGATCTCGATGGAATCGGTCAGTCGGCTTTCGATGCCCGCATCGATCGCGATCCGGTCCGCCACCACCTGCAGCGCCGGCCGACCAGCCAGCGCCGCCACGTCGACCTGGTCGAACGCGACCGCCAGGCCGCCGACCAGCAGGCGGCCGAATCCCTTCTTGCGCAGCGAGTCCACCGTCGCCGTCACCGCGTCAGGCGTGCCAGTGGCGCCCGCCGCGCCTGCGCCGGCAGTCGCCGCCATCGGCGCGTCGTCGGCGCCAGCCTCTCCGATCTCGTCAACCGTGTCCGCCGTGCCTATCTGGTCGGCGCCGCCCGCCCCCACGCTCAGCACCGGGAGATCGAAGCCCACCACCAGACGCGTGCCCACCGGCAACTGCACCAGACGCCGGGCGACCACCTCGGCGGTCTCCCGCGTCACCTCCTGGCCGCACTGCCGGCAGAACGTGCGGCCCACGCGCGCAAACAGCAGCCGCAGGTAGTCGTGAATCTCGGTCGTCGTGCTCACGGTCGAGCGGGGGTTGCGGACCGAATTCTTCTGGCGGATCGCAATGGACGGAGAGACGCCGTCGATCGAATCGACGTCCGGCTTCTCCATCCGTTCGAGAAACTGGCGCGCGTAGGCCGACAGCGACTCGACGTACCGACGCTGCCCTTCGGCATAGATGGTATCGAAGGCGAGCGACGATTTGCCCGACCCGCTCACGCCCGTCAGAATGACGAGCTTCCCCGACGGCAGGCGCAAATCGACGTTCTTCAGGTTGTGCGTGCGGGCACCGCGGATGACGATGTCGGTCGGATCGGGGGAGGGAATGTCTGCCATGTCTGCCATGTCCGCGACCGTGTTCCCCCCAAAGGCCCCCGGCTCGATAGCCCGCAGGCCGCTGGCGCTCCCCGGCTTGGGGGCGCAGCCCACTGTGCGGCCCATCGGGGCCACGTTAAACAAACCATACTAGCATGGGCGGCGGCGGCAACACCGAACGGCTCGGTGCCGGGATGGCCCGCTACAATGGGAGCGAATCCGAACCATGTCAGTGGTGAATCAGGAGTGCGAGTGATGTCCGAAAGCCGCTACTTCCACGTCGCGCCGACCGGCGCCATCACGTCGTGTGCCAGCCCAGCCGAGGCCCTTGCGGCCCGCACAACCGGCGGCTACGTCTGGCTCGACTACGTCAACCCGTCGCGCGACGAGTTGATGGAACTGGTGGAACCGCTCGGTCTCCATCCGCTGGCGATCGAAGATTGCCTCGACGAAGATCAGGTTCCGAAAATGGAGGAATACCAGGGGCACACGTTCCTGCTCGTCAACCGCTTCAGTCTCGAGCGGCAGGGCCTGGTCGCCGAGGAAGTGAACTTCTTTGTCGGCCCGGCATTTCTCGTCTCGGTGGCGGCCCATGCACGTCTCCCGGTTCGTCGCGGCAAACTCGACAAGGCCCTCGCGGTGGAACACGAGGCGTTGGGGCGGGGCCCCGATTACCTCCTCCATCTGTGCCTCGACGTCATTGTCGACGACACGCTGCCCGCCATCGAGGCCATGCAGGACGAACTGGATCGGACCGAGGAGCTGGCGCTGACCCGCGAACAGGACGCGGTGAATCCCGGCGATCTGCTGGACCTGCGGCGCAATCTGCTCGCCCTTCGCAAGAGCTTGTTCCACGAGCGGGAAGTGCTGATGAAGATCTGTCGGGGCGATGCGCGCAGCATCACCGCGGCGAGTCTCTATCACTACCGCGACATCTACGACCACCTCGTGCGCTTCGCCGAGGAGGTCGAAGAATGCCGCGACATGATTGGGACGCTGCTCGAAGTGCAGCTCGCGCTGGCCAACAACCGGTTGGCGGTGGTCGGCAACCGCACCAATCACGTGGTGCGGCGGCTCACGTTCGTCACGACCGTGTTCATGCCGCTGTCGTTTCTGGCGGGCGTGGGCGGCATGTCCGAATGGAGCATGATGACGGGTGCCGACAACTGGCGCGTCGCCTACCCGGCCTTCCTGGGTGGCATGGCCGCGCTTGGCGCGGTCAGCTATTGGGGATTGAGGTGGCTCGACCGGCGCAGCGCCGGACGCGACGCCACATAGGACCCACGCCGAACCGAGACGACGGCGGCCGCGCCTCACGACGGCCCCTGGCGCACACCACTACCGCCGGAACATGTACGCCAGCTTGACGAAGAACCCGTCCGCGGTTCGCGCGAGGCGGGCAGCCGGGTTGAGCGCGAGGTCCCGGTCGAGGCTGCTTCCGTAGCCGAAATACGCCACCGTCCCACGCGAGGCTTCGTAGGACACCAGCCAGTCCATCCGCAATCCGTCTACCCGTTGAGAGCCGGCCACCTCGCCGTTCACGAGCAACGGCAGGCCGCTGAGCGGATCCCGCAGCGCCGACCGGTGCGTGGACCGGTACTCGGTGACGAGCCGGAAGAACAAGGATCGATTCGGCTGATACTCGAGCTTGACGCGGGGAATGGTCGTGCTCGCGAACTCCACGCCATCGCGGTCCCGCCGAAGCTGAGACGACACCACGCTGAGGTCAATCCGCGCCGATGGCGTCGGCCTCAGGCCCACCGAGGCCGTCACACGCGTCTCGTGTCCATTCGACGCTTCGGCAAAGATCGGTGTGCCGGCGCGGCTGATCTCGACGTGCGCGTTGGCCCGCCGAAAGACGGGCGTGGTCATCGCATACACGCCGGTCCAATTGGAGACCGCGTCGGGCGGCGCGAACAACGCGGTCGAGCCGTCCGGCTTCCCGACGGTGTACGCGCCATACAGCGCGCGGTCGAACTGCACGAACTGGCGGCCGGTTTCCACGTCGAACTGCCATCCGCCGCGCAGCTGGGCCGTCAGGTGGGCGCTCTCCCCGCCTTCGATGGCGCCGGCGTGCCCGAACGCCCCGTACCGCCACAGGCGACTGGGTCCGAAAAACGTCGTCAGATTCTCCAGCCAGGCCCCGCGTGGCCCGTAGTACGTCCACCGGTTGTACGCGTGGAACTGCACGATGTCGTTGCGAGGCACGTATCCCGACTGCGTCTCGAACGACTCGCCCACGCCCGTCAGCGAGTAATTGAAGCCCCACCGTCTCGCGGTGCGGTCGAACTCCGCCTGCCAGAGCGGCGCACGGCTGACCGCGCCGCTGCGCTCGGTCCACGACGCTCCCGCTTGCCCGAGCACGTAGTAGAGCCCGCCGAACACGTAGCGCGCATCCGCGGCAGCCACGCGATTGAACGCGCCGGCCGACTCGCGATCGGTGACGGTCACGCCGGCGAGCGAATCCGATCCGAAATCCTGCCGAACCCGCGCGACGTTCACCCACGCATGGCCCTCGGCGGTGGTATCTCCCGCCGAGAGCACCGCGATGCCGGTCCGCCCGACTTTACCCGTCAGTTTGCCTCCGGCAACCGGATCGACGATGCGCCGCGTATACACCAACTGATTGGGCGTCGCGAACAGTTCAATGCCTTCCAGGAAGAACGGACGCTTCTCTGCAAAGAAGAGCGGAAACCGTTGGTTGACCGTCACCTGGCTCGCGTCGGATTCCACCTGGCTGAAGTCGGGGTTGATCGTCGCATCCACCGAGACGTTGGTGAACCCGAACCGGACGTTGGCGCCGGGATTGATGTCGGTCTTGCCGCGCACGAACCCGCGGGCCGCATCGATCCCTCCGTTGGAGGCACCCGTCACGAACGGTTGAATCTCGGTGACCACGCCGCGCTGGAGGTCGTGCAGGCCTTCCATCGTGCCGGTCTGGGCCAGGAAGCTGGCGACACGCTTCACGTCGGTCCACGCATCCTCGCGCCCGGTGCGCTGGGTCTTGCGGACAATGTTGATGCCCCACCGCTGAGGCCCACTGCCCGGATATCGGAGACTCTTGAACGGAATGCGGAGTTCGACGGTGTACCCCTCCGGCGTCAGTTGGCCTTTCGAATCGAACTGGTAGTCGGGATTCAGATCGATGACACCGCCGAACATGCTGCCGGCGCTGAAGGCGCCTTCGGTCTGCACGCCGTCTTCCTGCGCGCCGAGCGGATTGACACCGAACACGAACGCGCGGCGGCGATCGTTGAAGGTGTCCAGAAAGATCCGGACCCAGTCGTTCTGGCTGATGTTGTCGCGGTCCGCGACCGTGGCCCGAATCGACCCGGGAACCGAATCGTGCGCGATGACACCGAAGTACAGGGCGCTCGGCGAATAGAAGACCAGCACCTCGGTGCGCTCGCTGGCAGGCTGACCGTCGACGGGTCGGTATTCCGAGAACCCCCCCAGGCGTGTGGCGTGCGACCAGGCGGCCTCGTCGAGGCGGCCGTCAATCGTGATGGACGCGTCGATCCTCGGAATCACAAAGGTCGGGGATCCGCGCCCCTCCACGACCGCCGGCGGTGCGGCGGGCGCCTGTGCGGGGGTGGCGGGCGCCGGGACACTGGGAGCCTGAATCAATCCAAGACAGAGGAGCAGCGCCGTCATGCGATCACCCGTCCAATCGACGGTTGAGGTCTCCGACTGGCAAGCGTGAGTCCCGGAGACCTGCGAGAACGACCTCGCCTGATGCCCAGACCCGACGCGACCCGCGTCACCGGTTCACCGCGGCCATCGTCGGCGCCGGGTAGCGAAGCCCGGCCGTCGCCCCTTTTGGCATCAGGCCGTCGAGGCGGCGAAGATCGTCTGCGGTCAACCGAACCTGGGCCGCGCCCACGTTGTCCTCAAGATACTGCCGGCGCTTGGTCCCGGGGATCGGCACGATATCCTCGCCCTGCGCCATCACCCACGCCAGCGCCAGTTGCCCCGGCGAGCAGTGCTTCTCTGCCGCGAACGTCTTGATCCGGCCGACCAGTTCGAGGTTCTTCTGGAAGTTGTCGCCCTGGAAACGCGGATGCAGACGGCGGGTGTCGTCCTCGGCGAGATCGTCGGGACAGGTGAAGCGCCCCGTGAGAAATCCGCGCCCGAGCGGACTGTACGACACGAAACCAATGCCCAGTTCGCGCGTGGTCCGCAAAATGTCGTCTTCCGGATCGCGGCTCCACAACGAGTACTCCGTTTGCAGCGCCGAAATCGGATGCACCGCGTGCGCGCGCCGAATCGTGGCGGGGGCGGCTTCCGACATGCCGAGGTACCGGACCTTGCCGGCGCGGACCAAGTCGGCCATCGCGCCGACGGTATCTTCAATCGGGACGTCGGGGTCGACGCGGTGCTGGTAGTAGAGATCAATGTGATCGACGCCGAGGCGTGCGAGCGAACTGTCGCAACACGCGCGAACGTACTCCGGCTTGCCGTTGACGCCGAGCCACTTGCCGTCCGGGGTCCGCATGATGGCGAATTTCGTCGCCAGCACGACGCGGTCCCTTTTGCCGCGCAGGAACCGGCCGACGAACTCCTCGTTGGTGTAGGGCCCGTACATGTCCGCGGTGTCGAGCAACGTCACGCCGAGTTCCAACGCCCGCTCGAGCGTCGCCAGCGATTCGGCCTCGTCTCGCCCCGCATAGAAATCGCTCATGCCCATGCAGCCGAGCCCCTGCTCGGAGACCACCAGACCTTGCTGACCTAACTTCCGCTGCCTCATGCCCGTCTCCCCCAATACGTCATGGCGGGCGGTCCTGCGCCGCCCCCGCGATCTCCGATCATATCTGTTTCACTTTTCGCGATCAGCCGCAGGGCCCGAACTCGCAATTTCTGCCATCACGCCTGGGCCTGCGCGATCCAGCCCAGGATTCTTGCGATTTCGCTCGCACGATCGCGGCGTCGACTTTGCAGGAGAGACCGGGAGACGGAACGGGCAGGCTGGGGCGACCGTGCCTGGATGGCGGACGCGGGCCCAATCGGTTCCAAGAGTAACGATTCCCCCAAATGAGGATTGACATGTTGACTATTACTGACTATCTTATAGTCATGAACGACGTGCGCATCGCCGATTTGAAAAGCAAGTTGAGCGAGTATCTGCGGAAAGTGCGGCGGGGCCACTCGCTCACGGTGTTGGACCGGGAAACCCCCATTGCCCGGCTTGTGCCGTACGAGGCCGACGCCGCCGCGCTGCCCGTGCGACGGCCGGTCCCTGGCGCACCCGCGCTTCAGAGCGTCGCGTTGCCGCCGCCCCTCCGGATCAAGGGCGATATCGTCACGCTGCTGCTCGAAGAGCGGGAGGCCGACCGATGATCGCGTATCTCGACTCATCGGTCGTGCTCCGGATCGTGCTCAGGCAAGGCGATGCGCTCGAGCAGTGGCCGAGTGTCACGCACGGCATTGTGAGCGCCCTGGTCGAGGTGGAATGCCTGCGCACCCTCGACCGTCTTCGCGTCACCCGAGGGGTCTCGGATCACGAGATCACCCTGCGGCGCGAGGCGGTCTATCGCCTGCTCGAATCCGCCAGTGTCGTGGATCTGACGCGGACGATTCTTCGGCGGGCCTCCCAGCCGTTGCCGACGTCGGTCGCCACGCTCGATGCCATCCATCTGGCGACCGCCCTGCTGTGGCGCGAGCGCACCGACGAAGACATCGTGATGGCGACGCACGACGCCGGCCTCGCGATGGCCGCCAGAGCCTGCGGCTTGCGGAGCGTGGGCGTCTAGT
>JBAXOX010000018.1:0-62672 GCA_037133015.1 Acidobacteriota bacterium | reverse complement strand
TGACCCCCGCCGTGTGAAGGCGGTGCTCTACCGCTGAGCCAAGCGCCCAACCCGGAGACGCGACGAACCCAGCTAGCTTATCGGATTCACGGTCGCCCGGGCAACTGTTGGTCGCGTTCCAAAACCCGGCTGTTGCCACGCATCGGACGAGACGACGTCCGATCCGCCCCCAGCCCGGGTCGCTACTTCCTGGTTTCTGGCAAGCGCCTGCGCCTCGGACCGTCGTACTGATGATCCTTGGCGTTCACCTGGCGCAGCGGCGCTTCGCGCATGCGCTCCTCGGCCGCATGGGCCAGCAGCCCGGGCACCCGCGCGATGATGAAGACCCCGTTGGCGATCTCCGGATCGAATCCCAAATCACCGCAGATCGCCGCGACCGCCCCGTCCACGTTGATCGGCACGGGTTGATCGGCCCGCGCCGGGTCGGCATTGAGCACCCGCTCGACCACGCGCAGCATCCGGCAGTGCTCGTCGTCCAAATCCAGTTCGTGCGCCATCTGCAGCAGCCGCGCGGCGCGCGGGTCGCGGGTGTGCAGGCGATGCCCGAATCCGGGCGGCGTGGGCGTCTGACCGGACCAGATCGCCAACACCTGGCCGGCCGCCACCTCGTAGCTGCTTCCGGACCGGTGGATCTCAAGCCCGCGCTGCAAGAAGCGCAGGCAGGATTCGATGTCGCCCCCGTGCAGCGGGCCGAATCCCAGGACGCCTGCCGCCACCGAACTCCCGAGCGGCGCCCGGGTGGCGGCCACCTGCCGGGCGACCTGCGTGGATGGGGGAGTCACCCCGTGATCGATCGAGGCGACCAGCACCGCACCGAACAACTTGCCGATATCGCGTGACGGCAACTCGCCGCGAAGCAGCAGATAAATCGCCTCGGCAAACGACACGCGGCCCATCATCTCGTCGACCGGATACCCGCGGATGTCGACTTCGTTGGGCGCGATGCGCGTCAGGGCCGAGGCCCAGGTGGCCGATGGGCGGGGCACCGCGGCAGGCGCCGGCGCGCGACGCTTGCGGCCGGTCCGATTCTCCTGGTCGCTCATAGATTCGCCCTCAGAGCGTGCCGTACAGCCGGTCGCCGAAATCTCCGAGTCCCGGCACGATGTACTTCTTCTCGTTCAAGCGCTCATCCACCACCGGCGTAAAGATGTCGACATCGGGGTGATGGCGCTCGACCAGCGCGATGCCCTCCGGCGCGGCGACGATGCACACCATCTGGATGCGACGCGCGCCGGCCTCCTTCAACAAGTCCACGGCTTCGACCGCGCTGCCTCCGGTGGCGAGCATCGGGTCGATCATCAGGACGTAGCTGTCGCCCATGTTCGGCGGCAGTTTCGAATAATAGCGGGAGGCGACCGCCGTCAGTTCGTCCCGCTGCAGGCCGATGTGGCCGACGCGTGCACCCGGCACCAGTTCGAGCACCGCATCGAGCATCCCGAGCCCGGCACGCAGGACCGGAACCACGACCACATCGGACGCGACACGCCGTCCATGCGCCAGAGCGAGCGGCGTCTGAATCGAGGCGGGCCTGGTGGGCAACGCGCGCAGCGCCTCGGCGGCCAGCAGCACGCTAATCCGAACGGCCATCCGCCGGAATTCGTCGGGGGCGGTGCGCTCGTCGCGCAGCGACAAAAGGATGTCCTGGACCAGCGGATGGTCGACCACGTGAAGAGGCACGCCGAGACTATACACGAACGCGCGGTGGCCCTGCTACCGGCAGCACGGCCCCCGCGATCCGGGAGGCGCGCAGCTCGAAGCTGACGTGTCGCCCAGCACGGCTTCCGGCTCTGCGGTAAGATTTGCGGATGCAGCATACCCGCCTCTTCGCACGCCGTGGGCTTGTGGTCTCGAGTCTGGCGCTACTGGGTTGGCTCGTCGTTCAGGCGACCGCCTGGGCTCAGCCAGCCCCGAAGGCCGTATCGATCGTCATCACGGGCGGCATCGTCGTCACGATGGACGCCCGCAACACGGTGCTGTGGCCAGGCGCGGTGGCCATCGACGGCGGGACGATCGTCGCGGTGGACACGCCCGAGCGCGTCGCGGCGCGCTATCGGGGCAGGCAGGTGATTCGAGCGGGCGGCCACGTGGTGATGCCCGGTCTCATCAATACGCACACCCACGCGGCGATGGTGATGTACCGCGGGCTGGCCGACGACCTGGCGCTGATGGACTGGCTGCAGAAATACATCTTTCCCGCCGAGGCCAAAACGGTGTCGCCCGAATTGGTGCGGGTCGGCACGCGTCTGGCGGCGCTCGAGATGATCGAATCCGGCACGACGCTCTTTACCGACATGTACTACTTCGAGGAGGAGGTCGGTCGCGTGACCAGGGCCGCCGGCCTCAGGGGCGTGCTCGGGGAGACGGTCATCGGCTTTCCGGTGGCCGACGCCAAGACGCCGGCCGAGGCGCTGGCGCGGGCCGAGCGCTTTATCCGCGAGTTCAAGAACGATCCGTTGATCACGCCGGCCGTCGCACCCCACGCGATGTACACCAACGACCGGGAAACGCTGGTGGCGGCCCGCGACCTGGCGCGCGCCTACGGCGTGCCCCTGCTGACGCATGTGTCGGAGACGCTCGACGAGAACCGGCAGTCTCTCGAAAAACACAAACTGTCGCCCGTGGCCTATCTGGAGTCCATTGGGTTCTGGGGGCCGGCGACGCTGGCCGCGCATTTCGTCCACGTCAGCAGCGACGACCTTGCCGTGCTGAGCCGGCGTGGCGCCGGGCTGTCCCACAATCCCGAGAGCAACATGAAGCTGGCCAGTGGCGCAGCGCCGGTGACCAAGGCGCTGGCGGCCGGTATTCACGTCGGCCTGGGCACCGATGGCGCCGCCAGCAACAACGCGCTCGACATGTTCGGGGCGATGCGCCAGGCCGCGCTCCTGCACAAACTGGTGGAAGGCGACCCGACGGCCGTGTCGGCGCGCACCGCCCTTGAGATGGCGACCATCGGCGGCGCACGCGCGCTCGGCATGGCCGACCGGATCGGATCGCTCGAGGCCGGCAAGCTGGCCGACGTGATTGTGGTGTCGATGGAGTCCGCGCGTCAGACGCCGATCTACAACCCGATCTCGCATCTGGTCTACGTCACCCGCGGAGACGACGTCCGGACCACGATCGTCAACGGCCGCATCCTCATGCGGAACCGCAAGGTCCTGACACTCGATGCGCCTGCGGTGATCAGGGATGCGGTCCGGCTGGCCGCGACCGTCAAGGCCGCCGTGCAGCCTGGCGGGGCGCCGAGCCCTCAGTCGAGTCCTCAGTCGAGCGCGCCCAGGTAGGGGAGCTGGCGGTACTGCTCGGCGTAGTCGAGTCCGTAACCCACGACGAACCGATCTTCGATCGTAAAGCCGGTGTAGTCGACCTTGACGTCCACCACCCGTCTGGACGGTTTGCTCAGCAGGCAGGCCGTCTTGAGGGACTTCGGGCCGCGGGCGTGCAGGATTTCCTGCAGGTAGGCCAGCGTCAAACCCGTGTCCACGATGTCTTCGACAATGATGACGTTGCGGCCCTCGAGCGCGGTGTCGAGATCCTTCAGGACCCGGACCTCGCCCGACGACGTGGTGCTCTTGCCATAACTCGACACCGCCATGAAATCCAGCGTGAGTGGCCGGTCGATGGCGCGGACCAGATCGCTCAGGAACATGAACGCGCCCTTGAGCACGCTGACGAAATGCAGTTGCGGCTCGTTGGCGAAATCGCGGCGGATCTGATCGGCCAGTTCCTGGACGCGTTGCCGGATCTGTTCCGCCGAGATCATCACGGCCTTGGGGGCTTCGTATTCCATACGGGAAAAAGACTAACATAGGTGCGAGGCGCGAGAAAGTCCGCCGGTCATTATCTGGAGGGAGTCTTGCCAAAGGGATTGGATCCAATCGACCTCGCCAAGTACGCGCGGATCGGCGCAGCGGTCAGACTTGCCGAACTCGAAGCCGAGATCGACGCCTTGCGGCGCGCGTTTCCCGGGTTGAGCGCGGCGTCCAGGGGGCCCAGTGCCCACCAAGGGGCGGCGGTACCCACAACCACGCCGGCGGCCAAACAGGCGCGGCGCGGGCGCAAACACCCCATGACGTCGGCCGAGCGGAAAGCGGTGTCGGAACGGATGAAGAAGTACTGGGCCGATCGCAACAAGACGAAAGGGTGAGCGGCCCCGCGCCTGTCTCGCGGTTGACTCCTGCCGGTTGAGTCTGCTCTATGTCCGTGTCGAAAAACGGCGTCCTGTCGCTCGTCGCCTTTCTCCTGATTGGCGCCGCCGTGTACGTGGTGGTCGACCTGAACGACGTCGGGCGCCGACGCCTCGTCTCCGAGTTCAACAACTACGAACGCCTCAGGGTCCGCCAGGTCGCCCACGAGGTCGAGGCGTACCTGCAGACCAGTTCGGCGAACGTGCTCCACCTCGCCGACGTGTTGGTGGAGATCGGCCCGGATTCGCAGCGCGCGTTCGACGAGATTCAGCGGTTTGCGGCCCCGCTGCCCGGGCTCCCGACCGGAGCGGTAACGCTGATCGATCGAACCGGCCGCACCCTCCATGCCACCGGAGCGCCAACGCAGGGCATTGACGCGATCGACACTGGCGTCCTGGCGTGGGCGGGGAACCCCGACAACCGTGGCAAAGTCTTGATCGTGTCTGGGACGGGGGCGCCCGTCAGCCCGGAAGCGCAGCCGGCGAGTGGTCGGACGTTTGTCGCCACGCCGTACTGGGTGGGCTCTTCTGGCGCCGGATCGGACGCGAAGCCCCGATGGAGCGGTGTGCTGGCGCTCTCGCTCGATCTGACCACGCTGCTCGCCATGCACCAATCGCTATCGTCGACGCCGGACCAACCGATGGCCTTCTGGATCATGAGCCACGACGGGACGCTGCTGGTTCAGTCCGAGCATCCCGAAATGGTGTTCGCCAACGTTCGGCGGCAGAGTGAGGGGTGCTTCGCCTGCCACGTGTCCTTCAACTACGTTGAGCAGATGCTTTCCGAACGGCTGGGTGTGGCCACCTACAGGCTCAGAACCGGGCCGGAGCGAGTCTCGGCATTTGCTCCCGTGTCTGTTGGCAACGCCGTCTGGATCGTGGTCGCCAGCGGGTCGATGAATGTCGTGGTTCGCTCGCTCAAGGTCGACATGCAGTGGGTGGCCGTGGTGGTGGGCCTGCTGGTCGTGGCGTTCAGCCTGCTGTCGTGGTCCTCGTACCGCAGTTTCCGCCTGCGGATCAAGGCCGAGGCGATGACCAGGCAGTCGGAGGAGAAGCAGCATCTCGAGGAGCATCTCCGTGCTGAGCGATTGCGCGCCGACCAGGAGCTGCGCAGGCTGAACCGGCAGCATGCGCTCATCCTGGACTCGGTGGGCGACGGCATCATCGGCGTCGACGCGACCGGCCGCCACACCTTTGCCAATCCCGCCGCGCTGAGGATGCTGGGCTATCGGACCGACGAACTGTTGGGCGAGGGCAGCCACTCGCTCTGGCATCACACGAGAAACGACGGACAACCGCACCTCGAGCAGGACTGCCAGATCGCGGCGGCGTACAGAGACGGGACGGTGCACCAGGCGACCGACGACGTCTTCTGGCGCAAAGACCGGAGTTCGTTCGCCGTCGACTACACCAGCACGCCGATTCTGGAAGGTGGTTCGCCATCGGGGGCGGTCGTCACGTTCCGCGACATCAGCGAGAAGCGGCGGCTGGAATCGCAGTTGCGGCAGGCCCAGAAGATGGAAGCCATTGGCACGTTGGCCGGCGGCATCGCGCACGACTTCAACAACATCCTCGGGGCGATCGTCGGGAACACCGAATTGATGATGTGCGATCTGGCCACCGAGCATCCGGCGCAGGAATCCATCGGAGAGATTCTCAAGGCCACCAAACGTGCCACCGATCTGGTTCGCCAGATCCTGACATTCAGTCGCCAGCGGGAACAGCAGCGCCGGACGATCGAACTCGGTCTGGTGGCCAAGGAGGCGCTCAAACTCCTGCGCGCCACGTTGCCTGCCACCATCACCATTCAGACCGATATCGTGGCCGACGAACCACCCGTGCTGGCCGATCCGACGCAGCTGTACCAGGTGTTCATGAATCTGGCGGCCAATGCGGCACACGCCATGCGGGAGAACGGCGGCCGGCTGACGGTGCGCGTGGCACCGGTGGTGATTGACGCCGAGCTGGTCGGTCGGCATCCAACGCTGCGTCCGGGCCCCTTCGTGCTGTTGTCGGTCAGTGACACGGGCCATGGGATGGACGCCGACACTCTGGATCGCGTGTTCGATCCGTTCTTCACCACCAAGCCCCTCGGGGAAGGGACAGGCCTCGGGCTTGCCGTGGTGCACGGCATCGTCACGGGCCACGGCGGAGCCATTCTGGTGCGCAGCGAGCCTGGTGATGGCACCACGTTCGACGTGTATTTCCCGGTCGCCGAGATCGTGTTCACCGAACACGCGTCGGTCGCGCCGGTCCCCCGGGGCCAGGGGCAGCGGCTGCTCTACGTGGACGACGAGCCCGCGTTGGTGATGGTGTTCAAGCGGGGCTTGACGGCGATGGGCTACCAGGTCGAGACGCATACCAATCCCGAGGAGGCTCTGGAACGATTTGCGTCGAGTCCGGACAGTTTCGATCTGGTGATCACCGACCTGGCGATGCCTGGGTTGAGCGGCCGGGAACTGGCGCGGCGCATCCTCGATCTGCGTCCCGACCAGGCCATTGTAATGGTCACGGGTTTCAGCGGGACGTTGACGCCCGAGCGGGCGCGCCAGTTGCGTTTGCGCGCGGTTCTGCACAAGCCGCTCGACATGGCCGACCTGGGTCGCGCCGTGCACGAGGCGCTGCACCCCCCGTCCTGAGGCGGCCGCCGCGAGGCGGCGTCTCCCGTCGGCGTGGCGGCGCGGTCGCGTGGGCGTGGCGGTCCGGGGCGGGTGTAGGTCTATCGGAACGACGCCAGCGCCTTGCGCGCAGTCCGGTCGGGCCGCACGTCGGTTTCGATGCGGACCCGCAACGACCGCTTACCGTCCATCAGTTCCACCACCGTGCCTGGCGCCAGCTTCGATCGCACCTTGATGAATCCGCAGCAGAGGCCCTTGATCGCCAATCCGTCCGGCTTGTTGGGCGATGCCACGCTGTAGATCGTGCCGTCGACGTGCCGGCCAATCGCCATGTCGGTGGCGCAGGTCAGCACCGTGCCGATCTGCTGGCCTTCAAGATCGCGCACCACGGCCCCGTGCGTGTCGATCTTGCGCAGATCGTTGCCCGCGAAGGTGAGCGTGTAGGGCGCGTCGGTGGCCCGTTCGAGCGCTGCGGACCCGAGGAACGCCTTGGTGAAGGTCTCGCCGCTTCGGTCGAACGGCAGCGCGAACGGCCACGGGTGGTGCGCGAAAATCCAATGCCCGATGTCCTGGTGCGAGAGTGGCAGCACTGCTCCGGTGCGGAGCGAATCGCGCGCCGCCAGCCCGCACGCCTTCAATCCGGACGCCGCGCCCGCCTCGACGATCATGTCCCAGAGCCGCAGGTTGTGCTGCCGCTCCACAAAGATTTCGAAACCGACTTCGCCCGTGTACCCCGACCGCGAGAGCAGCAGCGGCGTGCCGTCCACCAGCCGGGCCTGTCCCGCCAGCGACGACGCCGGATCGAAATGGCCTTTGAACGAAAAGTAGGTCAGGGCCTCGAATGTCTTGCCGGGGTCCTGCAAGAGCCGCGTCATGATCCTGACCGACTCGGGGCCCTGGATATCGATCTTGCCGAGTTGATCGCTGAGGTCGACGATGCGCACCTCCTGCCCGGGCTTCGTGTGCGCGGACAGATGCGCGGCAATCACGCCGCCCATGCCGGCGTTCACCACGGCGATGTATTCCTCGTCGGTCACTTTGTAGACGATGCTGTCGTCGATGGCCTGGCCGTGCTCGTCGAGAAACGCGCCGTAGACGCACTTGCCCGGCGTGATGGGGGCGTTGTCCTTGCCCACGCAGGCGTGCAGGTTCCGGGTGAAGCACCACTGCAGCAGATCGAAGGCGCCCGACCCGAACAGACGCACGGCCGCCATGTGGCTGGTATCGAACACACCGGCGCTGGTCACCACGGCCATGTGCTCGTCTTTGCTGCTGCCGTACCAGACGGGCATCAGATAGTCGCCGAATTCGACGATGTTGGCGCCGTGCTGCCTGTGCCAGTCGAACAATGCGGTCTGCTTGGTACCCATGAACAAGGCCTCCGACAAGATCTTACTAGGTGGGAGACCGTTCCGCCCACTGGTATCGGGAAGCGGGGTCTGGCCCGTGTCGCGGGCTGAGAACTGCGACGATCGCGGCGCGCCCGTGGCGACGCCCTTGATACTTCCCATTCGCTTGTGAGCGGGAGCCGATGCCGGCCTGCCTGGCGCGGATGCGTCCGGAATGGGTTGTTGCCACGAGCCCCGGTTGCGATAGGATCTCGGAAACCGCGATCCTGGCCAGTTGACGTGCTGATGACGAGTCCAGAATGACCGACACCCGTCGCTTCGATGAGATAGCCGCCGCGTGGGACGCCGACGCGGCCCGCGTGAAGCTGGCCACCGCTGTGGCCGATACCATCAACCGGGAGGTCCGGCTTGCGCCGACGATGGACGTGCTCGATTTCGGGTGTGGCACGGGCCTGCTGTCGTGTGCCTTGCGGCCGTTTGTGCGCAGCGTGACTGGCGCCGATACGTCTGCCGGCATGCTCGACGTGATGACGCGGAAGGCGCGTGAGCGGGCGCTGGACGGCGTCGGGGTGATGTGGCTTCGACCGGAAAACGGCTACGCGCTGGAGGGAGACTACGACCTCATCGTCAGCAGCATGGCGCTGCACCACGTGGCGGATCTCGCGGCCCTCTTCGCCCGGTTCCGCGAGCGTGTGCGCCCCGGGGGCCAAGTGGCGCTTGCCGATCTGGATCTGGAGGACGGCACGTTTCATCCACCTGACGTCACCGATATGTTTCACCGTGGATTCGACAGGACCGCGTTCAAGACGTTACTCGCGGAGGCGGGCTTCGGCCGGTTGCGCGACGCGACCGCGTTCGTGCACCAGCGTCACGGGCGCGAGTATCCGATTTTTCTGATCAGCGGCGTTCGAGAATAGGCTCCGGGGCCACGATGGCACACAAGCCGAGGCCGGCGTGAACATCTGGGGCCTCGATTACGCTGGCCGGCCGTTTGTCTTGTTCGACGCGGCTCACGTGGCAGTGCTGTCCGTCGTGCTGGTGCTCAACCTGCTGCTGGTCGCGTGGCGGGGGCGTGGCGGGATCCGCGGTCGTCTGGTGTTTCGTTACACGGTTGCCGGGGTGCTGCTGGTCAACGAGGCGGCGTGGTTCGCGTGGCACTACACGACCGGCCAGTGGAACATCCAGACGATTCTGCCTCTGCACCTGTGCAGCGTGATGGTGTACGTCGGAGCGGCGGCGCTTGTCTCGCGACGTCAGGCACTTTACGAACCGCTCTACTTTCTGGGCATCAGCGGCGCGTTCCAGGCACTGCTGACGCCGAACCTCGGCCCGTACGGCTTCCCGCACTTTCGCTTCCTGTCGTCGTTCGTTTCGCACGGCCTGATTCTGTCTGCGCCTGTCTACCTGACAGTGGTAGAGGGACTGCGGCCCACCTGGGCGTCCCTCTGGCGTACGGTCGTGGGGGCCAATGTGTATCTTGGGCTGGTGGGCGGCGTCAACTGGCTCATCGGCAGCAACTATCTCTACATCGCCCGCAAGCCAGAGACGGCGACCGTGCTGGACGCATTCGGCCCGTGGCCGTGGTACATCATCGGGATGGAGGCCATGGCCATTGCGTGCATGTTGCTGTTGTACGCGCCGTTCGCGATTGGTGACCGTCGCGCGCGTGCTGCGGTCCATCGCCTTTGATCGGCCCTCTCGGGTTGTGGGCCTACGTCGCTGTGGTCTTTCTGGGCCGATCGCCATTGCGGTACCATTACGGCCATGCTCACTCGAATCGTTCGCTCAGGCCTTCTCGCCGCGGCCACCGGCCTGACCCTTTCCGCGACGGTCACGGTCGCGGCGCAAACCTCCCCCTCAATGTTCACGCCGGCTCTGGCCGCGCGGCCCGACATCACCCATGCGCTTGCCCATGTGGACGCCACCTTCGACGCGCACGTCGCCGAGTGGATCAAGCTCACCGAAATGCCGGCGCTCTCGACGCACGAACACGAGCGCGCCGCCTACATTCGGGGCGAGCTGACGAAGCTCGGCTTGACCTCGACGGTCGATCCGGTCGGCAACGTGATGGCGCGACGCAAGGGCACGGGCGGCGGACAGACAATTCTGCTCGCCGCGCACATGGACACCGTGCATCCGATGAACACGAACGTGACGGTGAAGCGCCTGCCGGACGGCACGCTCCACGCACCCGGTGTGTTCGACAACACGGCGTCGGTCGCCAACGTGCTCGCCATGCTCCGCGCGATGAACGCCGCGAAGGTGACGACAAAGGGCGACGTGATTCTGCTCTTCACCGTGCAGGAAGAGCTCGGCCTCAAGGGCATGTACTACTGGTTCGATCACAATCCGAACGCCGCCGACGTCATCGTCGCCACCGACGGCGAGCTGGGCGCGGTCAACTATGGCGCGCTCGGCATCTACTGGTCGAAGATGAAGTTCACGGCCGCTGGCGCGCACACGCTTAGTTCCACGGGCCAGCCGAATCCGGCGCGCGCGGCGGCGCAGTGCATCACGGACATCTACACGATTCCGCTGTCCACCAGCGACGTCGCCGCACCGACGGTCTACAACGTCGGCATGCTCGGCGGCGGCACCGTCGTCAACGCGATCTCACCTGAGTCGTGGTTCACGGTCGATCTCCGTACCATCGATCCCGCGAAGCTGAAGGAACTCGACACCGCCATCATGGCCAAGTGTCAGGCGGCCGCAGCCGCGCACAAGGTCACGTTCACGCGTGAGTACATTCAGCAGTCCGAGGCCGGCGGACGGCCGGAGCGACTCGTGGATCGGCTGAACGGTCCGGTTGTGCAGACAGCCGTCTCGGTCCTGAAGTACCTGAACGTGCCGATCGTGCCGGGCGGCGAACCCACGCCCACCGGCTCCACCGACGCCAACGTCGGCGTTGTCCATGGCGTGCCGTCAGTTGCGATCGGCCGCACGCGCGGCGGCAATCAGCATTCGCTCACCGAGTGGTCGGACATCGAGTCCGCGAAGCTCGGCACGAAGCAGTTGATGCTGGTGATGGTTGCGCTGGCCGGCGTGTCGTAGATCTCTTCACCCTGGAGAAGGGGAGAGGTCTTTCGAGCATTGGACGACAAGACTCTCCCTGCGGCGCGGCGTGCTCTTGGTCCAGGGTTCTGCGCCGCTTCGGCGACGATGGCGTCGAACCCGCTTCCAGGCAGGGATGAGCACGGTGGCAACGTACGACGCGACACGCACAAGCGGCAGACTGGCAGCGATCCGCCACCCGGTCCTTCCTCGCCGCCGACAGCCTGTGATCATCGCGACCAGTGCCGCCTCTGTTCACGGCTCGGCGGTGAGCGGACCGTCAAGAGACCGAGTCTACGGCTTGAACACTCGAATCGTAAGGTCCCGAATCGGACTGAAGTGCTTCGCGTTGCTGGTGCACAGCGTCACCCCGTGTTCGGCGGCCGTGGCGGCCACGAGGGCGTCGCCCGCCCTCAGGCCGTGCGAGAGGGCGTACTCCTCGATGTACACAGCCGCCCGGTGACCGATGTTCTCGGTGAGGGGAAGCGTGGTAAAACCGAAGGTCTTCAGAAAGGACTTCGTCGCTTCATGCTGGCGCTGGTTCTGCGCACCCTGCAGCAACTCCAAGTACGTCTGCAGCGAGAGGAGGCGCTCCGCTTGTTGCTCAATCAGCCGCGCGGCCTTGCTGTTTCCCCGTTGAATCCAGATAAAGAGATCGGTGTCAAAGATCACGGTGCCGGCCCCCGCGCAAGTGCGCCATGACCTCTTGGACGGACTGTGCGTCCTTCCGGCACCCAAAGAAGCGGTGCTCCGTCATCTTGGCGGTCGACGTCGTCGTGGCGGAGGAAAGCACCCCCTTGAGCTTGCCGCGATAAAGAACGCTCACGGTTTCGTTCCGCTCGAGCGCCTTCAAGACCTGGTTCATCTTGTAACGAAGATCGACAATGGTCGCCTGCATGGTGTCACCTTTATGTCTACTAAGACTATACATGAGGCGATATTGTTAAGGTAACCGCCAGCAACGGAGTGGAGCGGGCTACGGGAATCGAACCCGTCTAGCTGGCTTGGGAAGCCAGAGCATTACCACTATGCTAAGCCCGCCTGCCCGGAGCGCGCGCTCCGGGGGATCGGCGCGACACCGAAATTATACCAGACCGCCGAACCGAGGTCGCGCCTCACGCCCGAATGTAGTCCAGTAACTCGTCGCGCCTGGCTTCCATCATGGCCTGGGTCGTGGCCTCGAGGTTGAGGCGGAGCAGCGGTTCGGTGTTCGACGCCCGCACATTGAAGTGCCAATCGGGCGCTTCCATCGAGACGCCGTCCATCCGATAGACGTGGCCGCCGGCGTAGCGCGCCGCGAGACCCTCGAGTTTGTCCTCCACCGCCTGCATCGACTTCGCCTTGGTGTTGATCTCGCCCGAGATGAAGTACTTGGCACGCAGCGGCGCGAGCAGTTCGTGCAGCGCCTTGCCCTTCTTCGACATCAGTTCGAGGATGAGCAGCGCCGGGATAAAGCCGTTGTCGGCGTAGAAGTTGTCGCGGAAATAGTAGTGGCCCGTCACTTCTCCGGCGAAGATGCCGTTTTCTTCGCGCATCCGTTTCTTGAAGAAGGCGTGACCCACCCGGTTCATCAGGGCCTTGCCGCCGTACCGGGCCACCGTGTCCTTGACGGCGTAGCTGGCGCGCACGTCGTAGACGATGGTGGCGCCGGGCTCTTTGAGCAGAAACGCCTCGGCGAGCAGGGCGGTCACGAAATCGCCCGGAATGAACTCGCCGTCGCGATCGATGAAGAAACAACGGTCGGCGTCGCCATCCCACGCGATGCCGATGTCGGCTTTCTCCGCGATGACGCGCGCGACGATGTCGCGGCGGTTCTCCTCGATGAGCGGATTGGCCTCGTGGTTCGGGAACGTGCCGTCGATCTCGAAACAGAGCCGGGTTGTTTTGCACGGCAGGCGTTCGAAGAGTCGCGGCGCGACCAGCCCGCCCATGCCGCTTCCCGCGTCGAGCACGGTGTTGAAGGGCTTGATCACCGACGGATCGATAAACGACAGCACGTGCCCGGTGTAGTCGTCGAGCAGCGAATCGTTGGTGGTCAGCGTGCCCCGCGGTCTGGTCGCGGCGGGAATCGTGCCGCCCGCCACCATGTCGCGAATCTGGCCGATGCCGGCGTCGCCGCTCAACGGAAACGCCTCGGCGCGCACCAGCTTCATTCCCGTGTACTGCTTGGGATTGTGCGAGGCGGTCACGGCCACGCCGCCGTCGTGGTGGTCGCGCGCCACCGCGTAGTACAGCATGTCGGTGGCGATCAGGCCGTAGTCGACCACGTCTGCGCCCTGGGCGAGGGCGCCGTCGACGAAGGCCGCGGCCATGGCCGGCGACGACAGCCGCATGTCGCGCCCCACGGCGATGCGCCTGGCGTCGAGATAGGCCACAAAGGCGCGCCCGACATCGCGGGCCACCGCTTCGTTGAGCTCGCCCGGATACAGGCCGCGGATGTCGTACGCCTTGAACACTTCGAGGTTGACGGCCATGGTTCAGAACTCCAGCGACACGGCTATAGGGCCGATCCAAGACGGGAGAAATCGGTGACGGCCGACTTGTCGCCCAGCATCACGCCGCCGTCGATCGAGACGCTGCGACCGATGTGACAGTGCCGGCCCAGAATCGCGTTCTGCACCACGGCGTCGCGCGAAATCCGGCAGTCGGGCCAGATGATGGCGTTGCTGATGACCGCGCCTTCTTCGACCACGGTATGCCGGCCGATCACGCTGTACGGATGCACGCGGGCGCCGGCCTTGATGAGGCAGCCTTCGTCGATAAAGCAGGGCCCTTCGATCGTCGCGCCGTCTTCGATGCGGGCGTCGGCCGCCACCTGCGTGGACGCCGGGGCCTGGCTGCCGAACGGCTCGGCCTTGAACCGGCGGTCCATGATGTCGCGATGCACCTGCACGTACTTCTCCGGCGTCCCGATGTCGATCCAGTAGCCGCGGTAGACGTAGGCGACGAAGGTGTCCTTGCGCTCGACCAGCGACGGGAAGTAGCTCCGCTCAATCGACCAGGTGACGTCTTTCGGAATCCGGTCGAAGGTGTCGGGCTCGAGAATGTAGACGCCGGCATTGATGGTGTCGCACGTGATCTCGTCGGCTTTCGGCTTTTCGAGGAACCGCCTCACGTTGCCCTCGGCGTCGGTCTCGACCAGTCCGTAGGCGGACGGGTTCTCGACCGGGGTGAGCACGATGGTCGCCTTGGCCTTCCGCTCGCGATGCAGGCGGATCACCTCGCGCAGATCGATCTGCGTCATCACGTCGCCGTTGAACACCACGATCGTATCGGTGTAGTTGCCGACGGCGTACTTGATGGCGCCGCCGGTGCCGAGCGGGTTCGGCTCCACCACGTAGCTGACCTTGACGCCCAGGCCGTCGCCTTCGCCGAAGACTTCGGCGATGCGCCGCGGCTGGTAGTTCAAGCTCAAGACCACCTCGTCGATCTCGGGCACGGTGCGCACCAGATCGATCTGGTAGTTGAGGAACGCCCGTCCGAAGACAGGCACGATGGGCTTGGGCGTGTGAAGGGTCAGCGGGCGCAACCGGGTGCCCTTACCCCCTGCGAGCAGGATGGCTTTCATAACAACCGGAGTATCTTACCCTACTCCCGGTTTCTGGCCAGACCGGTGACGCGCTACAATGGCGACAGCGCCCCGGCACCACTCGGTCCAGGAATCTCGATGAACCTACCCAACAGCATCACCCTCATCAGGATCTTCCTGGTTCCGCTGCTGGTCGTGGTCCTGCTGACCAAGCCACAAAGCGGTGTCGTGCTCGGCATGTCGAACCAGTTGGCCGGTGCGGTCATTTTCGCCCTGGCGTCGCTGACCGACTGGCTGGACGGGTACGTGGCGAGGCGTCGGAAGCAGGTGACGGAACTGGGGCAGTTGATGGACCCGATTGCCGACAAGCTGCTCACCGCGGCGGCGTTCATCTCGCTGGTGCAGATGGGCGCGACCTCGGCCTGGATGGTCGCGGTGATCATCGGACGCGAATTCGCCGTGACGGGCATGCGTGGCATCGCCTACTCGCGCGGCACGGTGATCGCCTCATCGTCGCTCGGCAAACTGAAGATGGCGTTTCAGGTGACGGCGATCCTGCTGCTGATTCTGGGCCACGAGGCGTACGAGCCGTTCTACCGCCTCGGACAGGTGGCGATGTGGCTGGTGCTGCTGACCTCGATCGTGTCGGCGATCGACTACTACCGGAATTTCAACCGGGCGCTCAACTCGTAACCGCCGCGCCCGGGCCTACTTGCTGATCTGGCTGGCCATCTTCGCCTTGATGCCGGCGGCCGCCGTGTCTGCCTCGGTTCGGTACGGGCTGGTCTTGAACTCGGTGAGCAGTTTGTCGAAATACGGGAGCGCCTGCGCCGGTGTGCCCACCTTGACGTAACAGTCGGCGAGGTGGAAGTACACCGCGTCGCGAGCCGGATAGTCGGGATCGTCGGTGAGCACGGCGCGGAACCGGTCGATGGCGCCCGGGTACCAGCGCGACCGCCAGTAGAAAAAGCCCACCTTGTAGTCGGATTCGCTCAGCCGATTCCGGCTTTCGCGCAGCTTGGCCTTCGCCTCGCCGAGCAGGGCGCTGTTCGGATACCGCTGCAGGAACAAGTTGAACTCGACGACCGCGGCCCGGGTTTCGGTCTGATCGCGGTCAGCCGACGGCATCTGGCGGTAGTGGGTGAGCCCCATCTTGAACTGCGCGTAATCGGCGCGCGGGCTGGTCGGGAAAAACGTCAGGAATTCCTTGAACTCGTTTTGCGCGAACACCAGGGCTTCGGCGGTGCCCTCGCCCAGGTACGTGTCGCCCACGCCGATCTTGGCCTCGGGACGGAACGTGCTCTGCGGATAATTGTCGACGATTTGCCGAAAGTACTCGCGGGACTGCAGCCATTTCTTGCGGGTGAGCAAATCGGACCCCCGCTCGAACAGGAACTTGTCGGCTTCGGCCATGCCGGTCGGAACCATGCTCTTGTTGCCCGCGCACGCGGCCGCCAGCGCCGCACTGGCGGCGACCAACCCGATCACCAACCCACGTCGAAACATACACACACTCATGGACACCTGCAACTTCATGGCGCGGTCTGCGCTACTGCCGTTCCGGAACCGAAGCCAGCCACCGATGCTCGGCCGCCAAACCCTGTTCGAGCGTCACCGACGGGGAGAAGCCGAGGTCGGCTTTGGCCCGGGACGTGTCGGCGTACGTGTCTCGCATGTCGCCTTTTTGCGCCGGCTCGCGCCGAACCACCACCGGATGCTCGACCAGCCGCTCCACCAATGCGAGCACCTGATTGATCGACACCCGCGACCCGCCACCGATATTGTACACGGCCCCGGCAACCCCGCGGGTGGCCGCGGCGGCGGTGGCCGCGGCCGCGTCGGCGACAAAGGTGAAATCCCGGGTCTGCTCGCCGTCGCCGTAGAGGGTGATCGGCTCGCCCTTCTGCGCCGCACGCAGGAAGCGGTGGAAGCCCATATCGGGCCGTTGGCGCGGCCCGTACACCGTGAAATACCGCAGGGCCACGGTCGGCACGCCGAAATTGACGTGATACAGATAGCACAGCTGCTCGGCCGCCAGTTTCGTCACACCGTACGGCGAGACCGGCTGTGGCAACGCCGTCTCGTGCATCGGGATCGGCGCGCGGTCGCCGTAGACCGACGAACTCGAGGCGTACACGAACCGTTCAATCGGGTGGGCGCAGCACGCTTCGAGCAGCATCTGCGTCGCCTCGACGTTGTTTACGGTGTACACCTGGAAATCCCGACCCCAGCTCTTGCGCACACCCGCTTGCGCCGCCAGATGGAACACGTGCGTCGCCTCGGCGATCAGCGCCCCGAGGTCCGCCGCCTGAATCGTCGACTCGACGAACCGGAATCCCGGCTGCTGACGCAGGCCCGCCAGATTCCGCTCTTTGACCCAGCGGGGATAGTAGTCGGTAAAACAATCGAGCCCGACCACCGTCGCCCCGTCGGCCAGCAGGCGTTCGGAGAGCGTCGATCCGATGAACCCCGCGGCCCCAGTGACCAATGCCTTCATGCGAACAGGCTCCTCACCCGGTCTGGTAATCTTCTGGGCCGGCCGGTGGGATCGGTGACGGCGTGCACGGTGTAGCCGTGCGCCAGCGATGTGTCGTCGCCACGGCGGATCACCTCGTAGACAAACCTGATGCGTGCCGCCGAGAGTAACTCGCCCTGCGTTCGAATCTCAATCTCATCGTCGTAGCGCGCGCTCTGCCGGTACGTGCAGTGGGCTTCGACCACCGGAAGCCGACGTCCGTCGGCTTCCATCTCGCGGTAGGTCCATCCGCGGCTGCGCAGCCACTCGGTGCGGCCCACCTCGAACCACGTGAGGTAGTTACCGTAGTACACGACCCCCATCTGGTCGGTTTCCGCGTAGCGCACGCGCACCACCGCTGCGGTCGCGCCGTCGTGGGTCATGCGTCGCGTCCCTGGGGCCGGGCGCCGGCACGCCTGGCGGCGGCAGCGGATCCAGCCGATCTGAGGGCGCGCACCGCCGCCTCGGGATCGCCGCTGTGGAACACCGACGATCCGGCGACCATCCAGTCGGCGCCCGCCTCAATCACGTCCCCGATCGTGCCGAGGTCGATGCCGCCATCCACCTCGATGGGCGCAGGATTTCCAGCTCGGTCCAGCAGGTCGCGCACGGCACGTACTTTGGACGCGCTGCGGGCGATATAGGTCTGGCCGCCAAATCCCGGGTCGACCGACATCACGAGCACGTAGTCCAGATCGGCGGCGACCTCCTCGAGGCAGCCCACCACGGTCGAAGGGTTGAGCGCCACACCGGCCTTGAGGCCCAGGCTCTTGATCAGCGCGATCGTGCGATGCAAGTGGGGCAGCACCTCGACGTGTACCGAGATCAGGGCGGCGCCGGCCTCGGCAAACGCCGGAATGAACCGATCGGGATCCATCACCATCAAATGCAGGTCGAGCGGCAGCCGCGTGACGCGTCTGAGCGCCTGCACGATCGGGGGCCCCACCGTAAGATTGGGCACGAAGTGGCCGTCCATCACGTCCACGTGAATCAAATCGGCTCCCCCCCGTTCCGCCGCCGCGATGTCGATCCCGAGGGCTGCAAAGTTGGCCGCGAGGATCGAGGGGGCGATGCGAACGCTCATCGGCTGACCTCCAGCGAGATCGGCTGTTCCGGGGTGATTTCGAATCCGGCCGACGGGCTCTGTCTCAGGATGATGCCTGGCGGAGCGCCCGGATACGGCTGATGGCCGACGATGGTGGCTCGCAGGCCACGGCTCCTGAGCAGGGCCACCGCTTCGTCGCCCGCCACGCCAATCAGATCCGGCATCACGAAGCTGGCCGCGCGTTCCCCCCGGTTGACCAGCAGGCTCACCTTCGTGCTGCGGGCGCCCGGCGCCGGTTCCTGCGCCACGACCGCGTCGGGGGGGTAGTCGGACGACCGGATGTCGGCCAGGCCTGTCGTTTCGATCCGATCCGGCTGCAGCCGGGCCCTGGCGGTACGCTCGTTGTCGCCCACCAACCGCGGCACCAGCGACTCGCGCGACCCGGCGCTGATCCACACCCGCACGCTGCGGCCGCGGCGCACGGCCGACCCGGGAGCGGGATCCTGCGACGCGATCTGACCGGCCGGAACCTTCGGATCGAACGGCCGGTTGTCGTCCAGCTTGAGCGTCAGGCCCGCCGCATCGGCCGAACTGGTGGCGGCCGACGGCTCCAGACCGACCAGCGTCGGGACGCCGACCTCGCGCGTCCTCAGCGCCACGCGCATCGAGGCCACCGCGAACAGCCCGTACGTGGCTCCCAGGGCGGCCACCAACAGGACCAAGCGGCCCACGCGTCGGACTCGACTTTTGAGCGCCATTCAACCAAAAAGTGTACTACACCACGGCGTGACTGTGGACGATTAACCGGCCGCAGGCGCGCGGCCGACCTGACGAAGACGGGCGCCAAAAAAAGCTTCGAGCCCGTGCATGTGCGGCGTGGGCCGGAGAAAGCCGCGCTGGTCGAGGCACGCGCTCACGCCAGAAGCGAGCCAGCCCCGCGATTGGTCGGGGCGATCAATCGCGAAATCCTGATGGCAGGCCAGAAAGCGGTCGACCACCTGATCGTTTTCTTCGGGCTCTGTCGAGCACGTGCTGTACACCAGTCGCCCCCCGGGCCGCACCATCGCCGCCGCATTCGCGAGCATGCGGGTTTGGCGCTCGGCGTGGCCCGCCAAATCGGATTCGGCGCGTCTCCACTTGACGTCGGGATCGCGGCGCAGGGTGGCGAGTCCCGAACACGGCGCATCGACCAGCACGCAATCGAAGATCGCGCCAAACGGCCCACCCGCGAGTAAATCCGCCGTGACGATCTGCACCGCATCGGCGTGGGCCTGCTTGAGGAGCGTGGCCAGCAATCGGACGCGCCGGGGCCGGAGGTCGGCGGCGACGAGCCGGCCGGTGGGCCCCAGGTCGGCGGCCATCTGCGACGTCTTGCCGCCAGGTGCCGCGCACGCGTCAAGCACGACCTCGCCAGGGCCGACACCGGCCAGCGCCGCCACCAGCTGCGACGATTCGTCCTGCACGATAAATTGTCCCGACGTGGCGAGAGGGCTTGCCAGAAGATGGCCGCCGGTCACCACCAGGGCATCGGCGGCGTACCGAGCGGGCTCGGTGGTGATGCCGACCGCCGCGAGCGCGTCCACCAGTTGCTCGGGGGACGTGGTAAGGCGGTTGGCTCTGACCACGACGGGCGCCGGCTGGTTGTTGAAGCGCATCCACGCGCAAGCGGTCTCGAACCCGAGCCGCTCGAGCCAGCGCGCGGCGATCCACCGAGGATGCGACAGCGTCACCGTCAGGTACTCGAGCGGATCGCTCTGGTCCGGCATCGGGAGCCGGTCTCGCTCGCGGCTGATGCGCCGCAGGATGGCGTTGATCGCGCCCGACGCGCTTGCTTTGCCTTCGTGTCGGCAGAGTTCGACCGCGTCGTGGACGATGGCCGAGGCGGGCACCCGGTCGAGGTGCAGTAACTGGTAGGCGCTCATCCGCAGCAGATCGAGCACCTCGGCGTCGAATGCCTCGACACCGCGATGTCCGGCCCAGCCGATCACGTGGTCGAGCGCCGCCCTCCAGCGCAGCGTCCCGAGGGTAATCTCGGCCGCCAGCGCGCGGTCGCGCTCGTCGGTCAGGCCGAGGCGATGGTGCTCGACGGCGGCGGCCAGTTCGGCGTGCGGCCGGCTGGCGTCCCGGAGCGTGCAATAGGCGGCGATCCGGGCTGGTGAAATCATGACGGAATAAACCGGGTCAAGGCTGGGTGGCCGCGGGAGGGTCGTCGAACCGGATCCCGGCGGCAAGGGGGTGACCCGCGGCGAAATCGCGCACGCTCATCGCGCGCCGACCCTCGGGCTGGACGCGAACGATGTCGATGAGGCCATCGCCGGTGCGCACCGTCAGCGCCTCGCGCGAGACCCCCACGATGGTACCTGGCGCGGCCGCTTCCATGTCGGCCGACAGCGCTGCGCCGTGCTCGCCGCCCGCCGATGGGCAACGCGTCTCGATCACGATCATGCGCCGTCCGCCCAGGTGCGCCGACGCCAGTGGCCAGGGTTGCAAGCCTCGCACCTTGTTGTGAATCACCCGTGAGGCGGCACGCCAGTCGATCGGGCCTTCTTCCTTCTGCAGCCGGGGGGCGTAGGTGCTGTCGGCGTCAATCTGCGGCTGGGGAACCGCGCGTCCCGCGATCAGATCGGCGACCACCTCCATCAGCAGTTGGGCCCCGATCTGTGCCAAATCCTGTTCGACGTCCGCGCTGGTCTCGTCGGGCCCGATCGGCCGGGTGGCCGTCTTGTAGACCGCCCCCGCATCAAGCGCCTGCACCACGTGCATGATGCTGACGCCGGTTGCCGCGTCGCCGGCCATCACCGCGCGGTGGATCGGCGCCGCCCCCCGGTACCGCGGCAGCAGCGACGCATGCACGTTGATCAGGCCCAGCGGAGGAATCGCCAGCACCGCGGCCGGCAGAATCCTGCCGTACGCGGCGACCACGCCGAGGTCGGGTTCCATCGCCCGCAGCGCGGACAACGTGTCCTCGTCCTTCAGCCGAACAGGCTGCAAGACGGGAACCGCATGCTCGACGGCCAGTTGCTTGATCGGCGCGGCGGTCAGTTGCTGGCCCCGTCCTCGCGGCTTGTCCGGCTGTGTGACCACGCCCACCACCGCATGGTCCGAGGTCAACAGCGCCTGCAGGGAGGGCACGGCGAACTGGGGCGTTCCAAAAAACACGATCCGAATGCGACGAGTGACCGGCGTTACCACTTGCCGGTCTTCGCGAGCTTTCTGATGCGCCGCACGATGATGTCGCGCTGGATGCCGACAAGCCGATCGACAAAGACCCGGCCGTCGAGGTGATCCATTTCGTGCTGAAACGCCCGCGCCAGCAGTTCGGTGCCTTCGATCATCTGCTCCTTGCCGTTGAGGTCGAGCCCCTTGACGGCCGCGGTGCCGGGGCGAGCCACCGTCGCGTTGAAGCCGGGCAGGCTCAAGCAGCCCTCTTCTTCGAGCTGCATGCCGTCTCGACTGACGAATTCGGGATTCACGAAGGTGAGGAGCCCCCCGCTGTTGCGGCCCACCGACAGATCGACGACGAAGATGCGGAGGGGAATGCCAATCTGAGGCGCGGCCAACCCGACCCCCGGCGCGGCGTACATGGTTTCGACCATGTCTTTGACCAGCGCGGCGATCTCGCCGGTGATGTCGGTGACGGGTTCGGCCTGATGGTGCAGGACCTGTTCGCCGTATTTGACGATGGGGCGAATCATGATGGCGAGGCTCCGGGGGTGTGCGGGTAGCGGGCCGCGGCGTGGTCGCGCCACTGGGCGCAACGGCGGCGCAGGTCGCCGATCGAGTCTCCCCCGAACCGTTCGAGCAGGGCGCCGCACAGTGTGATCGCCACCATCGCTTCGCCGACCACCGAAGCAGCCGGGACCGCGCAGACGTCGCTGCGCTCGATAGCCGCCGTCGCCTCTCGCATCGTCGTCACATCGACCGAGCGCAGGGGCGACATCAGGGTCGCAATCGGCTTCATGTACGCGGTGAGGCGGATGTCTTCGCCGTTGGTGACGCCGCCTTCGAGGCCGCCGGCGTGATTGGTGGGGCGGGCAAAGGGCCTGCCGGTTGCGCCATGCGCAGCCGGGTCGCCTGCCACGATCTCGTCGTGCACGCGGGAACCGGGCAGCAGGGCGGCCGCGGTGCCAAGGCCGATGCCCACGCCTTTGATGGCGGGAATCGACATCATCGCCTGCGCCAGTCGCCCGTCGAGCCGCGTGTCCCACTGTGCGTAGCTGCCCAGGCCCGCCGGTACGCCTGTGGCCACCACTTCGAAGACGCCGCCGAGCGTGTCGCCGGCGTCTCGCGCCGCGTCGATGGCCGCGATCATCCGCGCCCCGGTCGGCGCGTGGGTGCAGCGGGTGGGGGAGTCGTCGGGCAACGCGGCGATCGCGTCGAGGTCGATCGGCGCATGCGCGTCGAGCACGACGTGTCCGATTGAGACGACGTGGCTCATCACGCGCACGCCCACCTGCGAGAGAATCTGGCGGGCCACCGCTCCGGCGGCCACGCGAGCTGCCGTTTCCCTGGCACTCGCCCGTTCGAGCACGTCGCGCATATCGTCGTGCTCGTACTTGAGCGCGCCCGCCAGGTCGGCATGGCCTGGCCGCGGCCGCGTGACCGGCGCCCGTTTGGCGCCGCTCGCGTCGGCCGGGATATCGACGTCGGCGTACATGGTGAACTCCCAGTTCACCCAGTCGCGATTTTCGATGGTGATGGCGACCGGCGCGCCGGTGGTCTTGCCGTGTCGGACGCCGGCCGAGACCAGGGGCGCATCCGATTCGATGTTCATGCGCTGGCCGCGTCCGTACCCGCCCTGGCGCCGCCTCAGGTCTCGCATAATGGCCGCCACGTCCAGGTCGAGGCCGGCGGGCACGCCGTCCAGGATCACCGTCAGTCCGCGCCCGTGAGATTCGCCGGCCGTAAGGAATCGCAGCATCTGGCGGCTATTTTATCCGATGTGTCTCGATTCCGGTCGAGCGGGCTCGGCTTTCGCGGCATGGCAGATCCTGCCGTCGTGGCGGGTGCCGCAGATCGAAGTTTTTGCACCGCCTTGTCGCGGGGCTCCTCGTGGCGCGGGATTATGGCCATTGTGGCTGGGTCGCGACGGGCGTCATTCTTGCAGAACCGACCACGCCATGGCGTTCATCCATCCCCACACGCCGGTCGACGCGACGATGGTCGAACCGGAGGGCCCTGGCCCGGCAAATCGGGCCTGTACGGTCGCGCACTTGCTCAGCCGCGGCCGCTGTGCGGCGGCCGAGCGCCTTCTCCGCAGGGAAATCGGCCATCGACGGCGGCGCGGCCAGTACCGCGCAGCCGGCGAGGCGGCCCTCGAACTCGGCTATCAGCATCTGCTGTGGGGCCGGCCCGCCCTCGCGTTGTCGGAGGGAGCCGAAGCCGAAGAGCTGTGTTCGGAGGGCGGCTGGCCGTGCGGCATCGTGGCGGGTCGGTTGCTCAGGGCCTGGGCGTTGTGCGACGACGACCGGATCGCCGAGGCCGAGGCCACGCTACGGTTGGCGGTGTCGCCCTCGGTCGGGCACGACCATCTGGGGTGCCATCGGGCCGCCACATTGAGCCTCGCGCATTGTCTGACGGTGGCCGGCCGGTTCGACGAGGCCCGCGCGGCACTCGCCGCGCTCGAGGGCGCGCTGCCAACGCGCTGGCGTGGCGTGGACGCTGTCGCGGATGGGGACGGTGCGGGCGAGCCGACCGATCCGTGGACCACCACCATCGACTCGACGCCCCGGCTGTTGCCCTGTCGCCACGAGGTGCTGTCGGCGCAGTTGCAGATTCGGCTGGCGCTGGCGGCCAGCGACATTGGCCGCGCGGCGTCGCTGCTCACGCAGACACGCCAGACCGGCGCCCCCTCGGCCGATGTCGATCGGGTCTGGCTGGCGGTGGCAGACGTGCGTGTGCGAGGCGCGCAACGCCGGTGGCTGGACGTGTCGAGAGCGTCGGTGGTCGGGCGCCGCGCGGCCCGGCAGGCTCACGCACCGGCGATGGGGTTGGAGCTGCGCCTGGTGCAGGCAGAAGTGCTCGGCGAGATGGGGCAGGTCCGCGAGGCCGCCCGCCTGGTGGGTCGCCTCCAGCAATCGACCTGGCCGGCGCCCGCGCGGTTGCGGCGACGGCTATCGGAGGCGGCCGGACGGTTCGGGCCGACGCGAGGCGACGGGCCTGGCGCGCCCGCGTGCGCGCCGGTGCGACTCGACGCCACCGACGTGATGGCCATCCTGCAGGCGTGTGCCGAGCGCGACGACGACCTGCAGGGCCTCGCCGCGGTGTGCGCGTCGCTGCGCTCGTCGCTGCGAGCGGCGACGGTGGCGGTGTTCGGGCGCCACGCGGCGGGCGCGGCCCTGGCGGCCGCGGGTGGCCGGATTGTGAGTGCCGGGCTGGTCAGCGACGTGTTGGCGTCGGGCCGGCCCACCGACCTGGCGGACCTGCGATTGGGCGGAGAAGCCGCCGTGCCGATCGGGTGCGCCCGCACCATCGACGGGGCGTTGGCGGCCAAATGGTCCACGCCGCCCGACTCTCTGGCTGCCGGACACCTGGCGCTGCTGCGTGCCGCCGCGCTGGCGGTGCTGCCGGCGGTGCGGGCGCTCACCTCCATCGAGATCGACCGTTCGAGCGCGGGAGGCGTGCTGGCGGCCATCGCCGGCACGAGCGCGTCGGTTGTCGATTTGCGCGACCGCATTGCCGGCGCGGCGCTGGCTCCGTTTCCCGTCCTCATCCAGGGCGAAAGCGGCTGCGGCAAGGAACTGGTCGCCAAGTCGGTCCACGCGGCCAGCCAACGCCGTGCGCGGCGTTTCTGCGCCGTCAATTGCGCGGCCCTTCCCGACGAGTTGTGCGAGGCGGAGCTGTTCGGCCATGCCAGAGGCGCCTTTACGGGGGCGGCGACCGAGCGCGCCGGCCTGTTCGAGGAGGCCGATGGCGGCACGCTGTTCCTCGACGAAGTCGGCGAGTTGTCGCCGCGGGCTCAGGCCAAATTGCTTCGTGCAATCCAGGAGGGCGAAGTGCGTCGCCTCGGCGAGAACGCCTACCGGAGGGTCGACCCTCGCATTGTCGCGGCGTCGAATCGATCGTTGCACGACGAGGTGGACGCGGGCCGGTTTCGAGCCGATCTGTTGTTCCGCCTCGACGTCATTCGCATTCGCGTGCCCGCGCTGCGCGAACGGCCGGAAGACGTGGCCTGTCTGGCGGCAGATATCTGGCGTTCGGCCTGCGAGCGGCTGACCAGTCGCGCCGACCTGGCGCCGGCCACCGTGGCGGCGTTGAGCCGCTATCACTGGCCGGGCAACGTCCGGGAGTTGCAGAACGTGTTGTGTGCGCTGGCCGCGTTTGCGCCCCGCCGCGGCCGGGTCGGACCCGATCGGCTTCCCGATCACATCAAGGCTGCCCGCCGATCCGTCGTGGTGTCGCCGACGCTGGCGCACGCTCGGCGGGAGTTCGATCGCGGGTTTGTGCAAGACGCGCTCGTCCGTGCGGGGAGTCGCCCATCGCGCGCCGCGGAGTTGCTCGGGGTCACGCGCCAGGGGCTGGCCAAACTGCTCGCCCGGCTCGACCTCAATCCCGGGCCCCGCACGCGCGAGGATCGGCTAGGCTAGTACGGTATCCTCCGGACTGGTAGATCGGCCGTGTGGCCGAACCCTGCAGCGATGGCACCGCGTGGCATGAGGACGGCAACGATGGAGACGGATCGGGACGCATCGCATCGGCTGGTGAGCGAGGACGACGCGCTGCGCCGGTGCGAGGCCCATTTCAGGGACGTCATCGAGACGGTCGCCAACGGCGTGATGTACCAGGATGCGACCGGCCGGATTGTCGACGCCAATGCCGCCGCGCTGCACATTCTCGGCCTGTCGCTCGACGAGATCCGTCGGCGTGCGGCTGCCGATCCCGGCTGGCGGGCCATCCGCGACGACGGGTCGGCCTACCCGGCCGAACGCTACCCGTGGGTGATGGCGTTGAGCAGCGGCCAGTCGGCGCGCGCCGAGATGGGGCTCTACAACCCGGTCGACGAAAGCTACCGCTGGGTCGAAGTGACTGCCGTGCCGTACTTCCGGCCCGGAGACACGGCGCCGGCGGCCATCCACACCACGTTGGACGACGTGCCGGAGCGGCGCCGGGCCGACGCCGAGCGCGAGCGCCTCGTGCAGGAACTCGAAGACGCGCTGGCCAGCCTCAAGATTCTCCGCGGGTTCATTCCGATCTGCGCGTCGTGCAAAAAAATCCGCAACGACTCGGGGTACTGGCAGCAGCTGGAAGTCTATATGCGCGATCACTCCGAGGCGCAATTCAGCCACGGCGTGTGTCCCGACTGCGTGCGGCATCTGTATCCGGAGTTCGCCGACGACGCGCCGCCGTCGTCCTGACGCACCGCCCCTTCAGACTTTGGGCGAGGCGCTGGCCTGCATCTCGAGACTGAGGTTCTTGGCGTCGCTCAGCCGATCCTCGACCTCGTCGAGAATCGATTCGAGCTTCTGATCGGTCAGCCCGAGCTTGTTCCACGCGATCGTCTGGATGCGGGGCACCAGGTCGTCGCCGGAGAATCCGAACGCCGCGGCGCGCGTCAGTGTGTCGGCGACGTGCACCACACTGGTCATCGCCTGCTGCGTCACCGACTTTTCCACATTGTGGTGCCAGGCGATCGGCTCGACCAGGTTGGCCGGCAGGTGCCAGGTCTGCGCCAGCCACGCGCCGATCTCGCAGTGGTCGGTTTCGAGCAGCGCGCGCTCCGCCTCGAACATCGACACGTCCTTCTCCTGGATGAGCGCCACGAGATGATCGTAGTCGTCTTCGAGTTTGATCTTGATAATCACTTTGCCGATGTCGTGCAGCAACGCCGCCGTCGAGATTTCGTCCGGGTCCTTCAGCTTGAGCCGCTTGGCCAGGACGCTGGCGGTCACCGCCACACCCATGGAATGCTCCCAGAGTCCGACGACGTTCTTCTCCATGATCTCGAAGATCGAACTGCTGACCGCCAGGCTCTTCACGACGTTGACGCCGAGCATCACCAGCGCTTCCGACACGGTCGAGACCTTGCCGTAGAAGCCGTAGAACGCCGAATTCACCAGACGGATGACCTTGGCCGACAACACCTGGTCGGTCATCACGACCCGCGCCATTTCTCCGGCCGACACCGTTCCCTGTTCCGCCATCGCGGAGAGGCGCGAGATCACGCCGGGAAGCGTGGGGAGAGTCTTGGTGTCCCGGATAATCCGGCGGATGTCCGCGCGCTTAGTGGCCACCGACATCCTCCATGGAACGAATCGTCTGTTTCCGGAACATCGCCTTGATCTTCTGCATGAGCGGATCGGTGGTGACCTTGCGGAACCGATGGTCGAGGGCTGCGAGCATATCGTCGAGAGACGCTTCGCCTTCGATCGTCACCGGATGGCCTTCGACACTGAGCGCCTGAATGCCCCGATCTCGAAGCCGATCGATCAGCGACTCGGTCAGCACGACGCCCGTGCCGCACACCGGCATCCCGGCCGGGTCGTCAGGATTTGGAATCGGCCTGGCCACCACCATGCCGTCGGCCACCAGCGAAATCGGAAGTCTCTGCATGAGGCTACACTTTCGAAAATGACAGCGTCGGTCTGTTGGTTCCGGCAGGCGCCCGGCAGCCGCAGGCGACCGGGGCGCAACCAACCCAACGGGGGCGGGCTGTCCACACAGACATTGTATGCAATTCGCGCCGGCCCGGGGGCCGAAGTTCCCCCGGGTGTGGGCCGGCGCGGCCGCCGCGGGCGGCCACGCCGTGGATTATGATAGTCGCCCATGTGGCGCTACGTGGCTCGCCGTCTGCTGCTGACCATCCCGGTGCTGCTGGGTGTGGCCACGCTGGTGTTCCTGCTGATTCACCTGGTGCCGGGCGATCCGGCGCAGTCGATGCTGGGCGACGGCGCGTCGCCACAGGACGTCGCGGCGTTGCGGGCGCGGCTGGGCCTCGATCAGGGGCTGGCGGTCCAGTTCGGCCGCTTCGTCGCCGGGCTGACGCGCGGCGACCTGGGCACCTCGCTGCGCACCGGCGAACCGGTCGTCTCCTCAATTGTCGGCCGCCTGCCGGCCACCGCCGAGCTCGCCGTGGTCGCCATGCTGGTGGCGCTCCTCATCGCGGTGCCCCTTGGAGTGGCGGCGGCGGTGTGGAAGGACACGTGGGTCGATCACAGCGCCATGACGCTGGCGCTGGTCGGCATTTCGATTCCGAATTTCTGGCTGGGGCCGATGATGGCCATGCTGTTCGCCGTGGAGTTGGGATGGCTCCCGGTGTCGGGCAGCGGCACGCTGGCGCACCTGGTGCTGCCGTCGGTCACGCTGGGCGCGGCGCTGGCCGCCATCCTCGCCCGCATGACCAGGACCAGCCTGCTTGAGGAACTCCGCGCACTCTACGTCACCGCGTCGCGGGCGCGCGGGGCCTCGAGGGCACGTGCGGTCTGGCGCCATGCGTTTCGCAACAGCCTGGTGCCCGTGGTGACCATCGTGGGCCTGCAGTTCGGCTCGCTGTTGACGGGCGCCATCATCACCGAGACGATCTTTTCGTGGCCGGGCGTCGGGCGGCTGCTGATTCAATCGATCAATTTCCGCGACTATCCCATGGTGCAGGGCTGCATCCTGTTGATCGCGGTCACCTACGTCACCGTCAACCTGGTGACCGACCTGCTGTACGGCTGGCTCGACCCGCGGATCCGGGTCGCGTAGGAGGGGAGAGGGATGTCACGAGCTGGCGCGGTCATCGTGCTCATCGCCATTCTGGCCGCGTTGGCCGGACCGTGGGTGATGCCCGACGATCCGGCGCACCAGACGCTGGCCGACCGCCTGGCCAGTCCGTCGCTGCGGCATCCCTTCGGGCTCGACGAGCTGGGGCGCGACGTGCTGTCGCGTGTGTTGGCCGGCGCGCGGATTTCGCTGCTGGTCGGACTGTTCGTCGTCGCTGCGTCGGCTGGCATCGGGACGGTCCTGGGTTCGGTGGCCGGCTACTACGGCGGCCGGATCGATCAGGTGATTGGCCGGGCGATCGATGTGCTGATGGCGTTTCCGGGCATTCTGCTGGCGATTGCGCTGGTTGCGGTGCTGGGGCCGAGCCTGATCAACGTCGTCGTCGCGCTCGCCTCGATCGGTTGGGTGGGCTACGCGCGGCTGGTTCGGGGCCAGGTGCTGCGCGCCCGCGAGTTCGAGTTCGTGCACGCCGCCAGGGCGCTGGGCGCGCCGGTCCGGCGGGTGATCGGCCGGCACGTGCTGCCGACGGTGGTCAATGCGGTGGTGGTCCAGGCCAGCCTGGGCATGGCGGCCACCATCATTGCCGAGGCGTCGCTCAGTTTTCTCGGCCTGGGCGTGCAGCCGCCGACGGCGAGCTGGGGGACGATGCTGGCCGGCGGGCGGGCGCACCTGCTCGACGCACCACATCTGACCGTGTTTCCCGGTCTCGCGATTGCGTTGCTCGTGATGGGATTCAATTTTCTTGGCGACGGGCTGCGAGAGGCGCTCGATCCACAGCGGGCCGATCACTGAAGCTGACGCCGGAGATCGAGCAGCGCCTGAGAGCGTGGAGTCTGGATCAGGCCGCGATCGATGGTCGCCGCGGCGGCGCGCAAGTCGCCGTTCTTGATTTCGGCGGTTGCCAGCCGGACCACCAGGACCGGCGACGGCGCGATTTCTGCGGCGCGGTGCCAGGCGCGAATCGCTTCGCGCGGGTCGCCCATTTTCTGACACAAATCACCCAGACGTTCCAGCACCGCGGATCGCGTTTGTCCCGACTCCGGCGTGAGCGCGGCCCATCGTTCGAGCGCCGCACGAACGGCCGGCAGCCGCCCGAGGCGTTCAGATGTGTCGGCCAGCAGGAGCAGGGTCGCGGGACTGGTTGGCAGCAGATCGGCGGCCTGCTGCAAGGCGGCAGCGGCGCCGGCCAGATCGCCCGAGAGCATGAGGGCTTTGCCGTACAGCGCCAGCGCGTCGCCCGAGATGCGTGGCCCGCGGGTCAGCGGTTCGAGCGCTTCGGTGGCCTTGCGCAGGGCCACGCGATCGCGTTTCGGTTCGGCGGCGTCGAGCCAGACTGCGCCCAGCGTGAGGTAGATCACCGCATTGTCCGGGTAGCGTTCGGCGGCTCGTCCGAGCACTTCGATCGCGGCATCGGTGCGCCCGGTCCGGGCGTAGGCGCGAGCCACCGCCGCCTGTCGTTCCGGCCGATCCGGCTCGAGCGTGGCGATCGCCTCGAGTTGCGTAATGGCATCCCTGGGCCGGGACAGCGCTTCGTAGATCTCGGCCAGCGCCTCTCTCGGGGCAACCAGACCGGGCGACAGCCGGCTGGCGCGCTCGAGCGCCTTGAGCGCATCGCCGGGTTGGTTCTGGGCCTTCAGGCAGAGGCCCAGCAGGTAATGCGCTTCGGCGAGTTTTTCGTCCAACGCCACCGTCTGGCGCAGCGCCGCGACGGCGCCGGCAACGTCGCCGGCCCGGAATTGGGCGAGACCCAGCTTGTAGAGCACGCGGGGATTGCGATCGTCGAGCGCGACAAACAACCGGTAGCTCTCGACGGCCTTGGCGTACCGTTCGAGGCTGTAGTTGACGTCGCCCAGCAACTCGGCCGGCCGATCGGCAGCCGGGTCGATGCGGGCCGCATTTCTCAGGTCCTTCAGCGCGTTCCCCAGGTCGCCCCGCCGCCGGTAGGCCTCGCCGCGTTTGAGGTACGCAATCATCGACTCGGACTTGAGGGCGAGGGCGCCACTGAACGCCTCGATGGCGGCGTCGGTCTGATCGGTCGACAGCGCGGCGTCTCCGCGCTCCACCAGCTGTTGGTACTCCCGTTCCCGGCCGATCGCGGTCCAGACGGCAATCGAGAGCCCGCCCAGCAGGGCGACAACCAGGACCACCACTATCCAACTGCGTCCCATGGCAGCTCCATGGTAGCAGGCCAGGGAACTTTTGCCCCGGTTTCGTGTCTAAACTTGCACATCGGGCTGCTGGCGCCCGGCGTCGGCAGGGTCCTGAGGTTCTCGCCTGACAGGGAACCGGGATCTTGCTATAGTTCACCGAGACACCGAACGTGGCCGAGGAACTATTCGTGAAACAAGCGCCTGCCCTGAATTGGCCTGATGTTGCGGACCGCGAAGCGGACTTGGTCCGGCGCTGCGCCGCTGGCGACGATGACGCGTGCGCGACGCTGGTGGCCGATCACCAGCGGCTCGTCTTCCAGCTGGCGCTCCACCTGCTGGGTGACGTCGAGGAGGCGCGCGACCTGTCGCAGGACGTGTTCTTCCAGGTGTTCCGCATGATTGGCCGGTTCCGGTGCCAGTCGGCGTTGCGGACCTGGATCTACCGCATCGTCGTCAATCAGGCGCGCAACCGGCAGCGGTGGTGGAGGCGGCGACATCGATCGGATCAAGTGTCGCTCGAGGCCCATCTCGAACAACACGGCGACGGCGCACTGGCAGACCTGTCGGCTGGCCCGGATCGCCAGCTCAGGCGGAATGAAGTCGCTTCGAGGGTCTGGCACGCGCTGGACGCATTGCCGTTCGACCAGCGGACGGCCGTGGTGCTTCGGGAAATTGATGGCTTGAGTTACGACGAGATCGCGTTCTCGCTCGGAGTGGCGGTGGGAACCGTGAAGTCGCGACTGACGCGCGGGCGCGAGGCCTTGCGGAGTCAGTTGCAAGAGGCAGGGGCTGTATGAAGAGGCTGTCGTGCGCGGCGGCTCGGCGTCGGTTGGCGGCATTCCACGACGGCGAACTGCCGGTCGAGGAGCAGATTGCTGTTCAGACGCACGTGCGTGCGTGCCAGGCGTGCGCGGGTGAGGCACGAGACCTGCAGGAGTTGGGGGAACTGGTCCGGCAGGGGGCGAGCGCCGAGTCGGAGCGCGCCAGTCGCGACCTCGACGGGTTGCAGTCGCAGATCCTCAACCGGCTCAGGGTCGAACGTGAGGCGTCGGTGCCCGCGCAGGTCGCGCGCGCATTCGAAGACATGCGATTCGGTTTGGTGGCCGTGGGATCGACGCTGGCGACGTTCGTGTCGATTCTGCTGATGTTCGGCATGCTCTACTTCGGTCCTCGTACCGAGCGGTCCGATTCGCTTGCCGGTCTGATGGAGACGTTGAGCGCCCAGTCGATGGGCAACGAAGCGGGCATGCGGATGCCGCGGTCGGCCGGCGTGGGGATGGTGGCCGATGGCGTGTTCAACGAAGAGGATGCCGTGCTGGCCTTGTCGGCGGTGGTGACGCGGGGTGGCCAGCTCCGGAATCTGGAAGCGGTGCTGTCGGAACAGCCGACCGCCGCCGATCGCGACCGCGTGCTCCGGCTGCTCGATCAGGTGTCGCGCGCGCGGTTCGAGCCCGCCCGGGTCGGCGGGTCCGCGATTGCCGTCAGAACGGTGTGGTTGTTCGCGCACACGACGGTGCGCGGCAAGATGCCGATTACGCCCAAGCAGAGCGTCCTGCCGCGGGCCCAGGAACTGCTCGGGTAACCACGGGGCCGATTCCGCTCCAGCAGCGTGCCCGGGCATCGCGCCCGGGCAGCGCCCGCCGCGATCCCGCATCCACGACCTTTTCAGCTGGGACAGGTCACTAGTCCCTCAGCTTCCCATTGCGAGCGGGCGCCGGCGTGAACTGCAACGTCGCCGTGTTGTTGACAGTGTCCGACGCCCTCACCACCAATCGTCCGAGCGCCTCCGGATCAACGTTCAGCACGTAACGGGCGCGCCGCGCGTCGCCAATGCCGTCCGACGGGGCGAGCGTGCGCCACGGGCCCGCGTCCACCGCATAGTCGACGCGCTCGATCGCCGACAGCGCGTCCGCCACCTCGATGACCACTACGGTCTGGCTGCCTTCACGTACGCGACTCACCACCGTCAGGGTCGGCGGCGTGTTGTCAACGTCGAACGCCTCGCTCTCCAAGGCGTCGGTCAGGACGTCTGCGTCCGGATTGCCGGGCTGGTCGCTGGCCACGACCTTGACGAGGTAGGTGCCGTCGGGAACCGAGGTCGTATCCCAGGTGAACAATTGATCTGCCATGGCCCGCCGCAGCGGCGTCCATTCTGTCGATTCCACCCGTCGAACCAGCACGTCGTACTTGAGGCGGTCGTCGTTGTCGTCGTCGGCCTTCCAACTGAATGCCTGGAGCCCTTTCTGATAGATCTTGCGTCCGAGGGCCGGGCCCGCCTCTGGCGAAGGGGGCGGGGCGTTGCCGAGCGGCAAGGAAAACACCGGCGCCCTGGCATCGGCTGGCATCTCTCCGAGTCCGGCGATCTCGGCTTCGCCCACCGGGTACGGGCGCTGATACGTCATGCCCGGCGGCAGGACGGTCAACGAGATCACGTGAGGCCGGATATTTCGCTGGCGGTAGCCAATCTTCACCAGAGAAAGCGACGGCCCCGGCTGATCGGCCGGCGTCGCCGTCAGGGTGGCTTTCCACTGAAAGTAGCGTGCGGCGGGGTTCCGCGTCGCCTCGCCATCAGGCAGCGCGTACGGGCCAGACCACGCACTCCACGTGTCGTCGGGTGTCGAGGTGTTGCCCGCGCGCGTCATCATCTGCACACGAGCGCCGCCCGGCGTGGTGGCGCGCCAGCTGAGGGTGCCCCAGACGGCGGTGGCGCCCGCGTCTTTCACGTCCGAGACGTAGGTGCCGTCGCTGGCCCGATCCGCGGACAACGCGTAGATCTTCGCCGGGTTGGAGGTGGCGTAGTAGCGCGACGATCCGGAGGCCAGCATCGCGGTGATCTGCTGTCCGCCAAGGCGTGCGACCAGCGTGGTGCGCACCGGGTTTCCCGCGACGCGAAACAACTTGCCTGCACCGCCCGTGGCAATGGTCACCGAGCCGTCGTCGTCGGCCAGCAGATCGAACGGGCTGTCGTCTTTCGAATCCCAGATGATCTCGGCGCGACCGTCCTTGTCGATCCGGTAGACCGCGCCTTTCGTGCCGGCCTTGTCGGGAGACCGGGTGGGAGACGCGCCGGTCTGCCCGGTGACGGTGGGGGCGTCGACCAGGGTGACCGTCACGATGTCGGTGGTGACCGAGCCGCCGCCGGTGGCCCTGGGCGGATCTATCGATGGCGCAGCGGTCGCGGGCCGATCGTCGGCTGCGGCGCTCTTGCCGCCGATCGCCGCCACGTAGAGCGTGCCATCCGAGGCCAGGCGCACCGCGCGCAGTTCGCGGAACGGCGAGTCGAGCAGGGCGAAGGCCTTGCCATCCTGGTCGATGCGCAGCACACGTCCGGGCGAATCGGTCGAGGCGAACAGTCGGCCGGCCCGATCGAAGGCGAGCGAGGTGACGTGGCGCGCATGGGTGTCGTAGAACACGTCGCCCTTGCCCGCGGAGCTCACCCGGTAAATGATGCCCTTATCGCCTGCGCCCACGTAGAGGCGGCCCTGTGCGTCGAACGCCATCGCCCAGATGTATTTGTCGCCCGGATCGAAGTACACCGTGGACTGGCCGGCCGAATCGACACGATAGACTCTTCCATTGGGCGAGGTCGCGACCAGCAGCGCCCCGTCGGGCGCGGCGAGTACGGCGTGCACGTCGAGTTCCTTGGCCGTGAAGAACTCGGTCGCCCGTCCGCTGGCGTCGATCTTCCAGACCTGGCCGCCGCTGCCGCCGCCGGCGAACACCACGCCGGCCGGTCCGGCCGCAAGGGTCCAGACAAACGGCGCGGTCGCGCTGTAGAGCGTCTTGAAGACGGGGCCAAGCGTGAGCCGGCCCGTCGTGTCAATCGAGAGGTTGTCGACCTCTCCTTTCATCATGTCGGCGTGCGTGGACACCAGCCAGAATCGGGGTGCGGTGGCGTACATCGCGGTCGCCCCGCAGGCCAGCAGGGCGGCGAGTCCACACGCCCAGGATCGAATCGTCTTGGTCACACAGATGCCTTTCGCGCGTGGCGATGTCATGGCCGGTGCCGTCTGCCGTCCACCGAGAGGGTGAGCGTGCGTTGCCCCGACACCGACAGCGGCGTTCGAATCTCCCACGATCCGATCGCCACCTGCTGCAGTGACGATCCTCCGCTGCCTGCCCGGTCGCTCTCCATCACGCTGAGGACGGAGGCGGGCAAACCCGGCAGCGTTTCGCTGGCGACCACCGCGCCGCTGCTGCGAGCGAGCAGTCTGACGTAGATCCGGTTGGCGTGCCGCGCGTCGTTGAGTCGGGTGATCACGCCGGCCACGTTCTCGGGGCCAATCGCGGGACGGGCCTCGCGCGCCTCCCACTGCGCCAGCCGAGGGCCGTCGGTCACCATCAGTGTCAGGGGTTCGTCGCCGTTGAGAGGAATCGGGATGGGCACGGTATGGAGCACGTCTTCGCCACGCCAGGTGCGCAGCAGGATCTTGAGAGGTACAGTCCGCCCCGGCCGAATGGTCGTCGCGTCGATCCAGATGCGTTCGATGACGGCCGAACGCAGCTGCTCGGTGGACGCGATCGTGAGGTCGATCGACTCGATGTCAACACGCTCGCGATCGTTGGCCAGCAGCGCGGTCATCGGCGCGGCCACCGCCGCCGCGGCAGCGACACCGGGCTGGTCGCCGACGAAGATGTCGTCGTAGGCGACGGGCGCCTGTCCGCGAATGGCGGCCTGTCCCTGCAGGGCGTAGGTGGCGGCGCCGTAGTCGCGCTCCTGCTGCGAGAACAGGTTGAACATCGCCGTGTAGACCAGCAGCGGCGCCAGGAGAGGATCGTCGACCACGCTGAAGGCGAACGTCCGCCGTGCGCGCCCGGCCCGGTCGATCGCCACGTTGATCGCGATGGTGCGGGGGCCCGCGCCGAGCGTGCCCGACACCCCGGTGGCGCGGTCCTGCTGGATCGTGCCGATCACCTCGCCAATCGACGAGAGTTTGAACGAGCTGAGCAGACTGGGCAGCACCGTGTGCACGAAGGCCCGCGTCATCGGAAAGCGAGCCGGACCCACGTTGTAAAACGGATGGCCGAACGCGTAGACGCGGTCGTCGTCGATCTCGGTGACGGTGCCGGTTGCCCCCATCACCAGGTCGCCGGTGATTAAGGCCACGCCGAGCGGATCGCCCGGGCGCAGCGGACCCGACGCGACCGGCGCGCGTGCGGCCGCCGACGCTGCGCTGCCGCCCGGGGACAGGACGAATCCGGCGCGCGCGAATTGACTGACCAGCGGCTGCATCGCGTCCAGGTCGAATCCGCCGGCCACCAGCGGTGTCGCGATCGGCCGGAGGGCGGTTGCGGTGTGGCCGTCGTACTCGCCGGCCGGCCCGGTGTATCGGACGCGGGACGCCGAGAGGGCAAAGGGTTCGGCCGCCCCGACCGCACGTTCGACGGTCGCCGTCCCGTTGGCCGCCATCGGCGCACGCGGACGCGCGTTCGCGGTTTCTGCATCCAGGCCAGTGGTCGCCGCGATCATCTCCTCGATCGGCGTGATGCCGGCAATCGGTTCGGTGGCGAACTGGCCGAGCGAATACGACACGGCGCCGAGCAGGCGGCCGTCGATGTAGACGGGACTGCCGCTCATGCCGGCGATGACGCCGGTCTTGGCAAGGGGGCCGCCCTCGATGCGGGCGAGAACCAGATCGCGTTTGGGTCCGTTCGTATTGCGGAGCACGCCGATCACCTGGACACGGAACTCCTCGATGGCCGTTCCCTGAAAGACGGTGCGGCCCACGCCCGTCATGCCGGGCGTCACCTCGTCGATCGACATGTAGCGATTGGCCGCGGCGGTCGAAAAGACCACAAGCGGCAGCGCCAGACACAGCGCGGTCATGCGGCGGAACATCATGAAGGACCGTCGTGCTCCCGTCAGGGTTGACTCGATCGTGCGGGACCCTTCAGGTTATAGCGACTTGTCGGAGAAGGGTCAAGGCGCGGGAGAAAAAGGACCGCAGCCCGAGGCGCGCGTTTGACACGGTGAAAGCCCTTTGGTACTCTCACCCCACGATCATGATTACGTCTCCCGGGCGCCTCACCGTCTCGTTGTCGTGGTGGTGGTGTGTGCAGACCGGCTGAGAGGCTTGATTCCTGACATCGACGCGCGACAGTCACCAACAGAGCCTCTTCGGCCAGCCGGCTGGAGAGGCTTTTTCGTTATGAACCGACCATGACCGACCGCCCACGCCTGTGCGCCACGTTGACGGCCCCGACCATGGCCGCGTTGATTCGCGCCCGCGACGAGGTCTGTGACGCAGACCTGGTCGAGCTTCGCCTCGACTCGGTGTCGGATCCGGACGTCGACGGCGCGCTTCGAGGGCGCCGGTGTCCGGTGATCGTGACGTGCCGCTGGAACGCCGAAGGGGGCCGCTTCCAGGGCTCCGAAATGCAGCGGCGCGCCTTGCTCGAGCACGCGCTGGACGCGGGAGCGGAGTTTGTCGATCTGGAGTGGCGGGCGGGGTGGGACGAGGTGGTGCGGCGTCGCGAGGGGCGCAATGTCGTGCTGTCTCATCACGACTTCGACGGGGTGCCGGCCGATGTCGCCTCGCGTGCCGAGGCCATGCTGGCCACCGGCGCGGCGGTCGTCAAGATCGCCGTGATGGCGACGCACCTGAGCGACTGCCTGCCGTTGCTCGAGATCGGCCGCCGACATCGCGGCCGCTCGCTGGTGCTGCTGGCGATGGGCGACGCCGGCCTGGCGACGCGCGTGTTCGCGGCGCGGTTCGGCTCGTGCTGGTCGTACGCCGGCGACGGCGTGGCGCCCGGACAGATCGACATCGGCCGCCTGACCGGCGAGCTGGCCTTTCGACGCATCGGGCCGGAGACGCAGATGTACGGGTTGTTTGGCCGGTCGATTCAGTACTCACCGTCGCCGGCGATGCACAACGCGGCGTTCGAAGACGGCGGCGTGGATGCGGCGTACCTGCCGCTGCCGGCGGCGGATGCCGACGACGCGATGCGATTTGCCAACGGCATCGGCATGGCGGGCGCCGGGGTGACGTTGCCATTCAAGACAGATTTGATCGCGCACCTCGACGAGGTCGACGCGGAGGCGACCGCGCTCGGCGCGATCAACACGATGCGGCGCGATAAGGCGACGTGGCTCGGCGCGAATACCGACGGATCGGGCTTTCTGGCCGGCCTGGGAACGGGGGTGCCGCCAGGACTTCGGGCGGCCGTGCTGGGCACCGGCGGGGCTGCGCGGGCCGTGGCCGCGGCGCTTCGGCTGGCTGGCGCGGCGGTGACGGTGTTTGGCCGGACCGCGGAGTCGGCCAGACGGGTCGGCACCGCGATCGGCGTCGGGGCCGCCGTGCGGCCGGTGCCGCCGTCGAGCTGGGACCTGCTGGTCAACGCCACGCCGGTCGGCGCGCGGCCCGACGTCGATCGAAGCGCCTGTCCCGAGGCGGTGTTCGAGGGCGGCACGGTGTACGACCTGGTGTACGCCCCCGAGAAGACGCGGTTGCTGCAGGAGGCCGAGCGCGGCGGATGCCGAATCGTCGGCGGACTCGGCATGCTGGTCGAACAGGCGCGGCTGCAGCAGCAGTGGTGGACCGGGCGAACGCCCGGCAAGGACGTGCTTTACGCGGCGGCGGTGCGCTCGCTGGCGAAGCGGACGGAACGATTATGAACCTGACGACATTTGAACAGTTCGTGGAGTGGGCGCAGCGGGGCACGTTCGTGCCGGTGTGCAAGGAAATCATGGCGGACCTGCTGACACCCGTGTCGGCGTTCCTCAAGATTGCCGAGCACTCCGACTACGCGTACCTGCTCGAGAGCGTGGAGGGCGGCGAGCAGGTGGCCCGGTATTCGTTTCTGGGCAAGGATCCGTTTCTCATCGTGCGCGCGGTTGACGGGGCCGTGACGCTCGAGCGGGGCGGCACGACGACGACGAGCGACGAAGGGTACGTGCCTACGCTGCGGCGGGTGATGGCCGAATTCCGATCCCCGTACATCCCAGGGATGCCCCGCTTTACCGGCGGCGCGGTCGGGTTCATGGGCTACGACGCGGTGTCGTGGTTCGAGCCGGTGACCCTGCAGCCGCCCGCTGAATCCGACCCGGTGGTAGACCAGGCCGGCTTCATGCTGTTCGATACGGTGCTCGCCTTCGATCACGTGCAGCACCGCATTCTGATTATCGCCAATGCCAGGATTTCTGCCGACGACGACCTGAAGGCGTTGTACCAGTTCGCGTGCGCCAAGATCGAGTTCCTCGAACGCGAACTGGAGCGCAGCCTGTCGCTGGGCGAGCGTCAGGCGGCGCCGCCGATCGATGTGCACGCCAACATGACGCAGGAACAATTCGAACAGCACGTGCGGTCAGCCAAGGAATTGATTGCCTCGGGCGACATCTATCAGGTGGTCCTGTCGCAGCGGTTCGAGACCGATCTGGCGGCCGACCCGTTCGCCGTGTACCGCGCGCTTCGGCACGTGAACCCGTCGCCCTACATGTTCTTCGTGCGGATGTCCGGCGTGGCGATGGTCGGGGCCTCGCCCGAGATGCTGGTACGGGTGGAGGGCCGCCGTGTGGAAACCCATCCGATTGCCGGGACGCGCCCCAGGGGCCGCAATCCCGAGGAGGATCAGCGCCTCGCCGAGGAATTGAAGGCGAGCGAAAAAGAGCGGGCCGAGCACGTGATGCTGGTCGATCTGGGGCGCAACGACCTGGGCAAAGTGTGCGACTACGGATCGGTGCGCGTGCCGCAGTTCATGGCGCTGGAGCGGTACTCCCACGTGATGCACCTGGTGTCGATTGTCGAAGGCAAGTTGAGCGAGGATCGCGACCGGCTCGACGCGCTGGTGTCGTGCTTTCCGGCCGGCACCGTGTCGGGCGCGCCGAAAGTCCGGGCGATGGAGATCATCGCCAGCCTCGAACCCACACGCCGCGGGGCGTACGGCGGCGCGGTGGGCTATCTCGATTTCGCGGGCAACCTGGATTTCTGCATCACCATTCGCACCATCGTCATCGTGGGACGGCGTGCGATGGTGCAGGCAGGCGCCGGGATCGTCGCCGACTCGAACCCCACCGCGGAGTACGAAGAAACGCGGGACAAGGCGCGGGCGATGGTCCGTGCGCTCGACCTGGCGCAACAGGGCTTGTAGGACGGATGCGACGGCCGGGGACAGGCCCCGGTCGGCGACGGCTGAGGCATGAGGACCAGACGTGTTGTTGATCATCGACAACTTTGATTCGTTTACCTACAACCTCGTCCAGTACTTCGGCGAGCTCGGGGCGTCGCCGGTCGTGTTCCGCAACAACGCGATTGACGTGCTGGAGATCGAGGCCTTGCAGCCCGAGCGCATCGTGATTTCGCCGGGACCAGGGCGGCCAGAGGACGCCGGCGTGTCCGAGGATGTGGTCCGGGCGTTCGCCGGACGGGTGCCGATTCTCGGCGTGTGTCTGGGGCATCAGGCCATTGGACACGTGTTCGGCGGACGCATCGAGCGGGCGCCGCGACCGCTGCACGGCAAGGTGTCGTCGATCGAACACGACGGCAAGGGGTTGTTCCAGGGGTTGCGTGGCCCATTCGACGCGGGGCGCTATCACTCGCTGGCGGTGGCGGCCGAGGGCTGGCCCGCAGACCTCGAGGTCTCCGCCCGCGCCGCTGACGATGGCGTGGTGATGGCGCTGCGCCACCGGCAGTGGCCGGTCTTCGGCGTGCAGTTTCACCCGGAGTCGGTGCTGACCCCGGAGGGCCGGCACCTGCTGCGCAACTTCTTGACGGTGATGTAACGGGAGCGCACGCGATGCTTGGTGATCTGCTCCAGTCTGTGATGCGGCGGCAGGATTTGACGGCCGACCAGGCGCACCGCGCCATGGATGCCATCATCGACGGTCAGGCGCGCCCCGCGCAGGTGGCAGGCCTGCTGGTCGGCCTGGCGATGAAGGGCGAGCGCCCGGACGAAATCGTCGGCTTCGCGCGCAGTATGCGCGAGCGGGCCGTGGCCATTCGCCTGCCCGACGGGGGCACGGTCGACTTATGCGGAACGGGCGGCGACAACGCGGGGACCTTCAACATTTCGTCGGTGGCGTCGCTGGTGGTGGCGGCCTGTGGCGTAAGGGTCGCCAAACACGGCAACCGGTCGGTGTCGAGCCGCTGCGGGAGCGCCGACCTGTTCGAGGCGCTGGGCGTCAACGTGGCCGCGCCGGCTTCGGTGGTGGCGCAGTGCCTTGAGGATGTGGGCATGGCGTTTCTGTACGCGCCGCTGTTTCACCCGTCCATGCGAAACGTCGCCGAGGTGCGGCGCGAGCTGGGAGTGAGGACCGCCTTCAATCTGCTCGGTCCTCTCACCAGCCCGGGTCGGCCCCGGTGCCAGTTGATCGGTGTGCCGCGGCCCGAGTTGACCGAACTGATGGCCCGGTCGCTCTCGTTGTTGGGATCCGAGCGGGCCTGGGTGGTGCACGGGGCCGACGGGCTCGACGAAATCTCGACGACCGGGTATACGAAAGTGTCGGAGTCGCGCGGTGGTGCCGTCAACACGTTCTACCTGCATCCCGGTGACGTCGGCCTGCCGAAAGCTGCGCCCGGCGCGTTGGCCGGGGGAGACGCGCGCGTCAACGCCGGAATCGCGCGCGAGATTCTCGGCGGCCGTCGGGGACCTGCGCGCGATATCGTCCTGCTGAATGCGGGCGCGACATTGCTGGTGGCGGGCAAGGCCGGCACCCTGCGGGACGGCATCGCCCGAGCGGCTGCCGCGATCGACGCCGGCGGCGCGATCGGTGTGCTCGACCGCCTTGTGGCCGCGTCGCATGGTGCTGGCGGCGCGTCGTCGAAGGGAGCGCAGTAGGCGATGACGACCACCCCAGCCGGCTCCATGGCGAACCTGCTGGACGCCATCGTGGCGTCGGCGCGCTGCACCGTCGAGGCGCGGCGAATTCAGGAGCCGGAGTCTCAGCTGGAGAAACGCGCGGCGCGGTGCGAGCCGCGGGCGGCCGTGTTTCGCGACGCGCTCGCGAGACCGGGGCGCGTCAACGTGATCGCCGAGTGCAAGCGGCGATCGCCGGCCCGGGGGGTGCTGCGGCACGACTACCATCCCGGTGCCATCGCGCAGATGTACCAGGACAATGGCGCGTCGGCGGTGTCGGTGTTGACCGAACCCGCGTTCTTCGACGGATCCTTGTCGCACCTTGAGGAGGTTCGCGCGGCGGTGACGCTGCCCCTGCTCCGCAAGGATTTCGTGGTGGACCGCTACCAGTTGCTGGAAGCGCGGGCGGCAGGCGCTGACGCGGTGCTGGTGATTGTCGCGGCGTGTTCGACAGCCGACCTGACGTCGCTGATTGGCAGCGCGCACGCCTGGGGATTGGCGGCGCTGGTCGAAGCCCACTCGGCCGATGAGATTCGACGGGCCGTGGACGCGGGCGCCACCATCATCGGCGTCAACAGCCGGAGCCTGAAGACGCTCGACGTCAATCTGCGCACCTGCGACGCGCTGGTCGGCGAAATTCCGCCCGGATGCGTGGCGGTCGCCGAAAGCGGCATTGGCTCGGCCCAGGACGTCGGGCACCTGACGTCGATTGGCTATCAGGCGGTGCTGATTGGCGAGTGGCTGATGTCGGCTGCCGATCCCGGAGCCACGCTGCGCGCGATCAGTGGGTTGACCGGCATCGGGCCTGGCAAACGGTGTGTGGAAGGTGGACGATGAGCCGAACGCGTATCAAGATTTGCGGTCTGACGACCAGGGAGGATGCCGAACTGGCGGTGGATCTGGGCGCCGACGCCGTCGGGTTCGTCTTTTGGCCCGGCAGCCCGCGCGCCATCACACCCGACCGCGCCGCGGACATCGTGGCCACGCTGCCCCGACTGGTGACGGCGGTGGGCGTGTTCGTCAATCAGCCTGCCGATCAGGTGGGGCGCATCGCGGACCACGTCAAGCTGGGGGCCGTGCAGTTGCATGGCGACGAGTCGGTCGAGGAGTGGGGCGCGTTCAGGTGGCCGATCATCAAGGCGATTGGTGTGGACGCCGGCTTCGACGCGGCCTCTGTTCGGGCGTGGCCCGATGCGGTCATGCCGCTGCTCGACGCGGCCGACCCGGATCGCCGCGGAGGAACGGGCCGCACGATCGACTGGACGCTGGCCGCCGCGGTGGGCGTGAGCCGGCGCGTCGTGCTGGCCGGCGGGCTCGGTCCCGACAACGTCGAAGCGGCCATCGATGTGGTGGCGCCGTATGCGATCGATGTGTCGTCGGGCGTGGAGCGAGAGCCCGGCGTCAAGGACGGCTACCGCATGCGTGCGCTGTTTGCGGCCGTGGCGCGCGCTGACGGCGGGAGAACGCGATGAGCGACGCGACGGCGGCGGTGGGCCCACGATTCGGCCAGCGCGATCCCGACTCGCGCGGCTACTTCGGGGCGTTTGGCGGCCGGTTCGTGCCCGAGACGCTGATGGCGCCGGTGTCCGACCTGCGCGAGGCCTACCTGGCGGCCAGGTCAGACGACACGTTTCGGGGGCGCTTGCTCGACTTGCTCACCACGTACGCAGGCCGGCCGACGCCGTTGTTCGACGCCAGGCGCCTGGCCGCCGAATGCGGCGGCGCGCGCATCCTGCTGAAGCGCGAGGATCTCACACACACCGGCGCTCACAAGATCAACAACGCGCTGGGCCAGGCGTTGCTCGCCGTCAGGATGGGCAAACGCCGGGTGGTCGCCGAAACGGGGGCGGGCCAGCACGGCGTCGCCACCGCCACATCGTGCGCGCTGCTCGGCCTGGAGTGCGTGGTCTACATGGGCGCCGAAGACATGCGGCGTCAGGCGCTCAACGTGGTGCGGATGCGGTTGCTGGGTGCGCGCGTGGCCAGCGTCGAAGCCGGAAGCCGAACGCTCAAAGACGCCATCAACGAAGCGATGCGCGACTGGGTGGCCAACGTCGAGACCACACACTACCTGCTCGGCTCGGTGCTGGGGCCCGATCCGTATCCCCTCATGGTGCGCGAGTTCCAGTCGGTCATCGGCGCGGAGGCCAGACGCCAGTGTGTCGCGATGACCGGAGGCCTTCCCGATGCCGTCGTCGCGTGCGTCGGGGGCGGCAGCAATGCGATGGGACTGTTCGACGCCTTTATCGACGACCCGGCCGTCAGACTGATCGGGGTCGAGGCCGGCGGCCGCGCGATCGCGCCCGGCCAGCACGCCGCCCGGTTGGCCGGCGGTGCCCCCGGCATTTTCCAGGGCACCCTCACGCTGGTGCTCCAGGATCCACACGGCAACATCGAAGGCACCCATTCGGTGTCGGCCGGTCTCGACTACGCGGCCATCGGCCCCGAGCACGCCTGGCTGCATGCGCGCGGCCGCGCCGAGTACGTGCACGTATCGGACGCCGACGCGCTGGAGGCGTTTCGCATCCTCGCGCAATCGGAAGGCCTGCTGCCGGCGCTCGAGTCGGCGCACGCCGTGGCCCACGCGCGCGTGCTGGCCAGACAGATGGGCGCTGGTCGCACGCTGCTGGTCAACCTGTCGGGACGCGGCGACAAGGACGTGCAGACGGCGGCGGCCGAACTGGGAGTGGCTGGAGACTGATGACGATGTCACTGATCGCGCGCACCTTCGATCGGCTGCGCCAGGAGCGGCGCCCCGGTCTCATCACGTACACCACTGCCGGCGATCCCGACCTGGCCCGCAGCGGCGAGATACTCGAGGCCCTCGACCGCGCCGGTGCGGACCTGCTCGAAGTGGGCGTGCCGTTTTCCGATCCGATGGCCGATGGTCCGGTGATTCAGCGGGCCAGCGAGCGCGCCTTGGCGGCCGCCACGACGCTCGACGGCGTGCTCGGCCTGGTCGCCGGGCTGCGGTCGCGCATCCGGGCGCCGATCGTGCTGTTTTCCTACGCCAACCCGCTCTACCGGATGGGGTACGAGCGGTTCGCGGCGCGGGCCGCTGCAGCCGGCGTCAACGGTGTTCTGGCGTTGGATCTGCCGCTCGAGGAATCCGAGCCGCTTCGTGCGTGTGTGCGAGGGGCCGGCATGGACATGATCTACCTGATCAGCCCGACCACCAGCGACCAGCGGATGCGTCGGATGGGCGAACTGGGCAGCGGATTCGTGTACGCCATTTCCCGCCTCGGCGTGACAGGCGCACAAGACACCCTCGCCGATGGCATCGAGGGCATGGTGGCGCGCATCAGGGCCGCCACGACGCTGCCGGTGGCCCTGGGATTCGGCGTGTCGTCGGCGGCGCAGGTGGCGCAGGTGTGCACCTGGGCAGACGCGGCCGTGGTCGGGAGCGCCCTGGTCAGGGTGGTCGAGCGATATGGGGCGGACGCCGATTTGGCCACCCGCGCGCAGGATTTCGTCACGCGGCTTCGCCATCTGGATTGAGGCCGGGCTCAACGAGGCGCGTTGCGGCGTGGCGGCGAGGGATGTACGCTTGAGGACACGGGAGGGTGGCACATCGTGGTTGTCGTGATGGAAGAAGGGGCGGCTCCCGACCAGGTGGACCGGGTCGTCAGGCATCTGGAGCAGTTGGGATGCGCGGTCCACCGGTCCATCGGCGCGAACCGAACCCTGCTCGGCGTGGTCGGCGAACACCCGACCGGCGATCCTCAGCTGGTCCAGATGTTCGACGGCGTGCAGGAAGTCGTCAAGATTTCGGAGCCCTACAAGCTGGCGAGCCGGGCGTTTCGCCCGGAAGGCACCGTCATCGTGCTCGACGACGTGCGGATCGGCGGCGACGAGGTTATCGTGATGGCCGGCCCGTGCTCCGCCGAAAACGAAGAGCAGGTCCACGCCACGGCGGCCGCCGTCAGACGTGCCGGCGCCAAAGTGCTTCGGGGCGGCGCGTTCAAGCCGCGCAGTTCCCCGTACAGCTTCCAGGGCCTGGGCGAAGACGGCCTGCGGATGCTTCGGGATGCGGCTCGCGCGCAAAACATGAAGCTGGTGTCCGAAGTGATGGACACGACCCAGATCGACGTCGTCGATCGGTACGCCGACATCTTCCAGGTTGGCGCGCGCAACATGCAGAACTTTTCGCTGTTGCGTGAACTCGGCAAGACGCGCAAACCGGTGCTGCTCAAACGCGGCATTTCGGCGACGATCGAGGAATGGCTGCTGTCGGCAGAATATCTGTTGGGTGGCGGCAATATGGACGTCATCCTGTGCGAGCGCGGGATCCGCACCTTCGAGACCTACACCCGGAACACGCTCGACATTTCGGCGATTCCCATCGTCAAGAAGTTGAGCCATCTGCCCATCTTCGTCGACCCGAGCCACGGGACCGGGCGCCGGGACAAAGTGGCGCCGATGGCGCGGGCGGCGGCCGCCGCCGGGGCCGACGGCTTGATCATCGAGGTGCACGTCGATCCGGACCGGGCGCTCAGCGACGGCGCCCAGTCGCTGTTTCCATCGCAGTTCGATCGCCTGATGGCCGAATTGCGAATCATCACGCCCGCGATCGGCCGATCGATCTGCGTGGAACCGGTCGTACGGAGAGGATGGGGCCGGTCATGACCGACGGTGGCAGGCGCCTGCGGATGCGGGAGGCGGGTCGGCTGCCGGAAGCCGAGCCACTGTTCGATCGCATCGGGATTGTCGGCCTCGGCATGATTGGCGGATCGCTGGCTCTGGCGGTGCGACAGGTGTGGCCCAAGACGCTCGTGATCGGCGTCGATACCAACGACGTGATGGAGCGCGCGGTTCAACGTCAGGCCGTTGATGTGGGCGCCGCCGATTTGACGATTCTGTCTGATGCCGAACTGGTGGTGCTGGCGGCTCCCGTGTCGGTGAACCTCCGGCTGTTGCCCCAACTGGCTGACCACGTTCGCGGCGAGTGCATCGTCACCGATGTCGGCGCGTCGAAGCGATCGATTGTCGACGCGGCGAAGGGGCTGCCGGGTCGGCTTCGGTTTATCGGCGGCGCTCCGCTGGCCGGCGCTCCGCGGATGGGCTTTGAGGCGGCGCGCGCGGATCTGTTTGCCAATCGGCCGTGGGTGCTGACGCCATCCGACGGATCGGCGCTGGCGCTGGCTCGCCTCTCGCAGTTCGTCCTGGGGGTCGGCGCGGTGCCCGTCGACATGACCGCGCAGCAGTACGACCATGTGGCCGCGTACCTGACGCAGATGCCGCAGGTGGTCGCCAGTGCGCTGATGCGAATCGTGGGTGCCGGGATCGGTGCCGAGGGCCTTGCGCTGGCCGGCAGCGGTTTGGCTGACATGACGAGGCTGGCGGCGTGCCCGCCGGACGTGTGGAAGGACGTCTTCGCCGACAACGCGGACCAGATCGGCGCGGCCGTCGACGCGTTGATCGCCGCGCTGACATCGGTCCGGGGTCGGCTGGCCGACGGCGTCGCGATCGACGAGTTGTTCGACGCGGCCGAAGCCTGGCGAGAGCAGATGCCCCCGCGGCCGTAGGTCTCCCGAGAAGTTGCGGCCTGCGCCTGCTCGGTGACAGCCGAGCGTCCGGCGTATAATTCCGCTCATGCGCAAAGTCATCAGCGGCGCCGCCGAGGCGGTCGCCCTTATCCCCGATGGCGCCACCATCATGGTTGGAGGATTCGGGCTGTGCGGGATTCCCGAAAACCTCATCGCCGCGCTTCGCCAGCGCGGCACTCGCAACCTCACCATCATCAGCAACAACGCGGGCGTGGACGGATTCGGGTTGGGCGTGCTGCTCGAATCGCGGCAGGTCTCTCGCATCGTCGCGACCTATGTTGGAGAGAACCAGGAGTTCGAGCGACAGTATCTGAGCGGCGAACTCGACGTCGAGTTGGTGCCGCAGGGGACGTTCGCCGAGCGGATTCGAGCCGGCGGCGCCGGGATCGGCGGGTTCTTTACGCCCGCCGGTTACGGGACGATCGTGGCCGAAGGCAAGGAGACGCGGGTGCTGGACGGCGTGCCGCACGTGCTGGAACTGCCCCTCAAAGCCGACTTCGCGCTGGTCAAGGCCTACCAGGGCGATACGGTCGGCAACCTGGTGTACCGGAAGACCACGCGCAACTTCAGTCCCATGATGGCGTCGGCGGCCGCCGTCACGATTGCCGAAGTGGAACACCTGGTCGACGCTGGTGCCATCGACGCCGACCACGTGCACACGCCGGGGATCTTTGTTCGCCATGTATTTCAGGGATCGGGATACCAGAAGCGCATCGAACGCCGAACGGTTCGCAAGGCATAACCCGGCGCGGGGCTGCAGAGGAGCAGGGACGTGGACAAACGAGAGCGCATCGTCCGGCGTGTCGCCAGGGAACTTCGCGACGGGGATTACGTCAATCTGGGCATAGGGATGCCGACGCTGGTCGCCAATTTCGTGCCGCCAGGCATCCAGATCACGCTGCATTCGGAGAACGGCATGCTCGGCGTCGGGCCCTCTCCGACGGAGGCCGAGGTCGATGCGGACCTGATTAACGCGGGAAAAGAAACAGTGACGGAATTGGCCGGGGCGAGCTACTTCAGCAGCGCCGACTCGTTCGCGATGGTGCGCGGCGGGCATATCGATCTGACCGTGCTCGGGGCGCTGCAAGTCGACCGATCTGGCAACCTCGCCAACTGGATGGTGCCTGGCAAGATGGTGAAGGGCATGGGAGGCGCGATGGATCTGGTCGCCGGCGCGCGGCGGGTGATCGTCGCCATGGAACACACCACCCGCGAGGGCGAGGCGAAGATTCTTGATGCCTGTTCGCTGCCACTCACCGGTATGGGTGTGGTGGACATGATCGTGACGGAACTGGCGGTCATCGAGGTCACACCCGATGGTCTGCGTCTGGCCGAAGTGGCCGAGGGCGTCACGGTCGAGCAGGTGAGGGCGGCGACGGCGGCCCCGCTGCTGGTGACAGGGGCCGTCGGAACATTCTGAGCGCGTCGACGCGCACGCCACGCGCTCGCGCTGCGGCGTTTGCTGGCCACGCAGGAGAATGAAGGATGACGTTCCACCTTCGGCGCGCGGTCGTCGGCTCTGCAGTCCACGCGTCATGGCTGTTGATGGCGGTCGTGATCCTGGGCATGGCCGACACGGTGTCGGCGCAGTCGAAGGCGGTGGATGCCGCGGCGGTGCGGCCGGAATTGTTGCTACTGAAAAGTCGAGTGGAGCAGCGCTTCCAGGTGCTGCTGCTGCGCCAGGGATTGGTCCTGGTGCCCAAGGCCCACCTCAAGGACGTCGCGAACATCGAGTTGAACGACGGCGCGGTGGTGGTGGATGGCAGTCCGGTGACCGGCGCGGAATTGAAGCAGCGGGTCGGGGCCGATGCCGAACTCGTGCTTCAGTTGTCGTATCTGGACGCGGCCGTGAGGCGCCAACTCTTTGAAGCGCCAAAGAAGGTTCTTGCTGCTGATGCGACGCCGCCCTCTGCGGCCGAGCCCAAGGAGCCCGAGCGCCCCAAAGATTCCTCACCCACGGGCCTTTCCAGGCCGCTCGTGTCAGACGACGAGTCGCCTCGCCGCGACCGAATCGCACACCGAGGCGCTCGTGTGCGATTCGGGACCGACCTTCGCGTGCGCGAAGGCGAGGAGATCGCGGGTGACGTGATCGTCATCTTCGGTTCCGCCCACATCGACGGCACGGTCAATGGGGAAGTGGTCGCCGTGGGCGGGGGTGTCTACCTCGGACCCAAGGCTGACGTGCGCGGCGACGTCACCAGCGTGGGCGGCGGGGTAGAGCGAGTCGAATCCGCGCGCGTCTCGGGACAGATCAACGAAGTCGCGTTCACGACGCCTTCGATTCGTCGCCTCGTGCACGTGCGTCCGTGGACGAGTTGGACCGGTTGGACCGGTTGGGCGACGCCCTTTAGTGCGTCGGTCGAACTGGTCGGGACGCTGGTGCGCATCAGCGTCATTGGTCTACTGGTCGCGTTGCTGACGGCGGTGTTTCCTGCGCCGGTTCAGCGCGTGTCCGAGCGGGTGTCGCTCGAGCCCTGGAAGGCTGTGCTCACGGGATTGGCAGCTCAGATGTTGTTCCTGCCTCTGCTGGTTGTTACGGTCCTGATCCTCGCGATTTCGATTATCGGCATTCCGCTCTTACTGATCGTGCCGTTCGTCATCGTGGTGGCGCTGGCCGCGCTGCTGCTTGGGTTTGCCGGCGTCGGCTGCGCGGTTGGCGGACAGATTGGCGGCAGGCAGACGCGTGACCTGCGAAATCTCCTGGGGCCGCTGGTGGTCGGATTGGCCATCATCTGGGCCTTGCCGGTGATCGCCCGATTCCTTGGTCTGGCCGGGATGCCGCTGCGCGTGGTGGTGGGTGGCGTGTTGCTGGTCGGAATTGTCGTCGAATACGTCGCCTGGACGATGGGCCTCGGCGGTGTGCTGCTCAGCCGGTTTGGCCGCCGTGGCCTCCCCGTGACTGTCAGTGAACCGCCGCCACCGCCGCTGGTACCAGCGGATCCGATCCCCAGTGAAAGTGCGCCGGCGCCAGGCGTGTAATCGCGTCGCCTCGTGCATAATGGGCGGATGCCTGTCGATGTGCCGTCTGTTCCCATCAGCGTCGTCGCGGCTCCCGCGGCTTCACTCGAGACCGACGTCTTCGTCGTTCCCGTGATCGAAGGCGAGCCCGCGTCGCTGGCAGAGTGTCTGGGGCCGGTGGCCTACCGCCGTGCGGCCGAGGCGATGGCCTCGAAGGAATTTTCGGCCAAGCCGGGCTCGCTGTTTGTGACGCCTGTTGACGATGAGGGCTGGCGTCCGCGCCGCGTGATGCTGGTGGGACTTGGCCCCCGGTCGTCCCACACCGCGGACCGGTCGCGTCGCGCGGCCACCGCGGCGGCGCTGGCGGTACGCGAACGAAAACTGCGTAGCCTCGCCATCCTGGTGACCGACGCTGGCGCCGGCGGCGGCCACGTGCAGGCCGTCGCAGAAGGCCTGACACTGGCCGCGTATCACTCGGGTTCCCACAAGACCGACGCCGACTCGACGCCCACCGCGCTCGACGCGACCATTGTCGTGCCGGCCGATGCCTCTTGTGACCAGATCGATCGAGCCATGGCGATGGCGGCCAGGGGCGCGACGCTTGGGACGTCGACCAATCTTGCGCGGGTGCTGGCCAACCAACCCGGCAACGTGATGACGCCTGCCACATTTGCCGAGGCGGCCGCCGAGGTGGCGCGGACATGCGGCCTCGGAATCGAGGTGCTCGAAGAAGATCAGTTGGCCGCGCTCCGGATGGGGCTGCTGCTCGGCGTCGGCCGTGGCAGCGCCGAGCGGCCGAAGTTGGTCGTGGTGCGGTACCAGCCCGAACAGCCGAGACCCGGATGCCACCTGGGCCTGGTTGGCAAGGGGGTGACGTTCGACGCCGGCGGGATTTCCCTCAAGTCGTCGGATGGCATGTACAAGATGAAAGACGACATGGCGGGGGGCGCCGCCGTGGTGGCTGCGATGCGGGCGATCGCGATGCTCAAGCCCGACGTGCGCGTCACCGGCGTGGTCCCGCTGGTCGAGAACATGCCAGGCGGACGGGCCCTGAAGCCCGGCGACGTGCTCAGGAGCGCCGAAGGCAAGACCGTCGAAGTGCTCGACACCGACGCCGAGGGGCGCCTGGTGCTGGGTGATGCGCTGTGGTACGCGCGGCGTCTGGGCGCGACCCACCTGGTGGACGTCGCCACGCTGACCGGGGCGATCGGTGTGGCGCTTGGGCGATCGACGACGGGACTGTTCGGCACGCCAGACTGGTGGGTTGAGCTGGTGCAGCGGACGGCCACCACGGCTGGCGACCGCGTCTGGCGGATGCCGCTGTTCGAGGATTACCGGGAGCAATTGCGCAGCGAGATCGCCGACATCGCCAACATCGGGGGGCGTCCGGCCGGATCGATCACGGCGGCCCTGTTCATCAAGGAGTTCACCGGCGCCTGTCCGTGGGTGCATCTCGACATCGCGAGCACGGCCTGGGCCGAGGAGGCGCAGCCGCATCAGCCCAAGGGCCCGACCGGGGTCGCGGTGCGCACGCTGGCAGAGTTGGCGTGTACGGCGGCGGACTGGCCGGCCTGAGATCAGCGGTCGGGCGAACTGAGATCGAGGCGCGTCTGACGCGAGTCGTCGATGCCGCCGGATTTGGCATCCCGCCACCGGCTATAGGCGATCAGGATGGCCCCGAGCGCGCCACCCAGCACCAGCGATCCCAGCACGATCACGCCGGTCAGGCCAAGCGAGCCCACCAGCACGTCGAGCACGCCGACTTGCGGCGAGGGTGGGGGCACCACCTTCACGATGGTCGTCGTGATGGGTTGCGCGAATGTCATACGGATATGTTACCGGACTACCGAGGCCTGCCTGCCGGCGGATCGACAGAGGGGGCGCTGGGCACCACGTCGCTCTTCTTGAGCGATCGCAGGTAGCGCGTGACGCCCTCCAGCAGCGCCTCCGCGATGCGCTGGCGGTACGCGTCGGTGGCGAGCAACTGGCCTTCGACCGGGTGGGTCAGGAACGCGATTTCCACGAGCACGCTGGGCATCGACGCGCCGATCAGGACGACAAACGGCGCCTGCTTCACCCCAAGGTCGCGCAGACCCTTGTCGGTGGCCCGCAGCCGCTTCACCATCGACGCCTGCAGTTGCGCCGCCAGATCCCGCGATTCCTGAACCTTGTTGGTCAACGCAATCTGTTTGACCACCGAGTCGAGCTGGCTCATGGTCGCCGTCGAGCCGGCGTTCTCGCGGGCGGCAACGGCGGCGGCAGACGGTGTGGACGCGAAATTGAGCAGGAACGTTTCGATGCCCTTGATCGAGTGATCGCGATTGGCATTGACGTGGATCGACACGAACAAATCGGCGCTGTCGCGATTGGCGATCGCGGTCCGTTCCTGGAGCCCGACGAAGACGTCGGTGCGGCGGGTCAGCTCAACGTCCACGCCGGCCGACGGTGTCAGCAGCGCCTCCAGCTTGAGCGCGATATCGAGGGTGATGGCCGATTCCGATAGCCCCGGGATCATCGCCCCGGGGTCCGAACCGCCATGGCCAGGATCGATCACCACGCGGCCCACGCGCAGGCCCAACTGGCGCGCGATGGAGTAGCCGCCGCGGCCGTTGGTCGCAGGGGCCGCCGGGGGCGTGGCCGAAAGCACCGGAGGCGCGGTCGACAGAACCGTCGGCAAGGCGGGGGCGGCGCTGGCCGAAGTCACACGGCGCGTCGCCGCGGCGTCGGCCGGGACCGGGACCGAGGCCTCTGTATGAAGGGTCGTTGGCGCGGCAGCGGCCGGCGAGCGGGCGGTGGTCGGCCCGGGCGCGGCCTGCGCCACCAGAAGGGCGAGCATGGGCTTGGCGCGGGCCACGAACGGACTGCCGGGGTATTCGGACTGCAGCCACTTGAGCAGGGCGACGACCGCCTCGCGATCGCGCTGGTGACCGAACCGCGCAAATCCGGCCGCTCCGATCTGCGAACCGTACCAGAGCGCGTCGTCGCAGTACCCGCTGGACGGATGTCTCAGCACGACGGTCCTGTACGCGCGCACCGCCGCTCGCACCAGGCTGAGGGCGGCGTCACTGCGCGCCGACGACTGGGCCAGCGCGCTGCGCGCCTCCCGGTCGGAGGCTTGCGCCTGCTGGTACAGCTCCCGGGCGGAGGCGGCCTGGCCGCCGGCGGCCAGGCCCGCCGCGCTCATCGCCAGTCCGAGGCAGAGCACCGCCGCCAGGGCGAATCGCCCTCGCCCGATGCGTCGAGCGTGCGGTCGCACGGCGCTAACGAGGATGCTGATCCACGTCATCGAAGTAGCCCTTATCCACGAGGACTTCGCGAGGTTTGCCGCCAGCGGCTGCCGAGACGATCCCTTCGGCCTCCATCATGTCGACCAGCCGTGCCGCCCGGCTGAACCCGATGCGGAGCCGGCGTTGCAGGTACGAAATCGAGGCCTGGCCGCTGCCGACCACGATGCGCGCCGCCTCGTCGTACAGATCATCCTTGTCGTACTCGATCGCGTCGGGCAGTTTTTCTTCGGCGGTGATCGTCTCGTCGTACACCGGTTGGCCCTGCCGCCGGAGAAACGCCGCCAGCCGCGCCGATTCCTGCTCCGAAATGTACGGGCCGTGCAGGCGGATCAGGCGAGACGACGCCGGCGGCAGAAACAGCATGTCGCCCTTGCCCAGCAGCTGTTCTGCGCCGTTGCCGTCGAGAATGGTTCGCGAATCCACCTTCGACGACACCCTGAACGAGATGCGCGCCGGCAGGTTGGCCTTGATGACGCCGGTGATGACGTCGACCGACGGCCGCTGCGTCGCCAGCAGCAGATGGATGCCCACCGCGCGCGCCATCTGGGCCAGACGCGCGATCGAGGTCTCGACTTCGTTGCCGGCCACCATCATCAGGTCGGCCAGTTCGTCGATCACGATCACGATGTAGGCCAGCGGCTTCGGGATCGTGGCCCCTTCGCGGGGCGTCAACTTGCCTTCGGCCTGCCCGCGCACGTTGCGGTTGAACTGCTCGATGTTGCGCACGCCCTCGGCGGCCAGCGTCTTGTACCGCTCTTCCATCTCGCGGACGGCCCAGTTCAGCGCGTTGGCGGCCTGCTTGGGATCGACCACCACCGGGGTGAGCAGGTGCGGGATCTGCTCGTACATCCCGAGCTCGAGACGCTTGGGATCGATCAGGATCAAGCGGACCTCGTCTGGCGTGGCCCGGAACAGGATGCTCGTGAGGATGGAATTGATCGCGACGGATTTGCCGGTGCCCGTCGCTCCCGCAATCAGCAGGTGGGGCATCGTGGCCAGGTCGCCCATGAAGGGCTCGCCGTGAATCGTCTTGCCGAGCGCCATGGTCAGTTTCGATCCGGACCGCTGATAGACGTCCGACTCGAGCAGTTCGCGCAGCGAGATCGGCTCGCGGATCTGGTTCGGAATCTGGATGCCCACCGTCGACTTGCCAGGAATCCGCTCGATCAACACCGACTCGGCGCGCATGGCGAGCGACAGGTCGTCGGCCAGGCCCGTCACCTTGCTGTACTTGACGCCCGCCTCTGTCTTGAATTCGAACGTCGTCACCACCGGGCCCGGGTGGATCTGGACCACCGCGCCGGCGACGGCGAACTCCGCACACTTTTCCTGCAGCAGGTGGGCCGACTCCATCAGTTCGCGCTCGTCGATTTTCTGCTCGGTGCGCGGAGCGTCGAGCAGCGTCAAGGGGGGCAGCGAGGCGCCGCCGCGCTTCTTTTCGGCCGGTGCCCGGCCGGCGTCGGCAGACGATGTCGCGCTCGCCGCGCTCAGCTGGATGGCCGGAGCCTTGCGATTGCCGGGCCAGGTTCCGTTGGTGGGCGTGGGCGGGTCGGGATCGGGTTCGACCGGGCGCACAGCGCGCGGCTCGGGAGCCGCAGCAGATGGCGCGGCCCTGCTGGCGCGGCTCGGGGCAGATGCGGCCGAAGGGGCAGGCGCGGACTCGGGCCTGGCCGGCGTCTGCACGCCGGCTGAGAGCGGGAGCGCCTTCTCGGCGCGCAGTTTGGCGTGCTTGGCGACAATGTCGCGCCGCTGGCGGTTACGCTGCCGCTCGACACGCCACGTCTGGTACGCATCGACCCGCCGCTCCGCCCATCCCCGGGTCGCCGCCGACATGTTGCCGAACATGCGTCCGAACGAAAAATGCGTGGCCAGCACAATGCCGAGAAAGAACACGGCGAGCAGAATGATCGACGAGCCCGTGCGGTTGAACGACGCGGCGAGCGCTCCCCCGAGTTGATCGCCGAGCCAACCGCCCGGTTCGAACGAATGGCCGGTGGTGCTGGCCGGCGTCAGCGCCAGACTCAGCAGCGCACTTGACGAGCACACGAGACACGCCACGCCGATCACTTTCGTGACGAGCGCCTCGATCGGGCGGCACCAGAACCGGTGCCAGCCGATCGCGGCGGCGAACAGCGGAAACAGGTAGGCCGCGTAGCCGACCATCTGATACGACAACTCGGCGACAAACGCGCCGGCCGTGCCGATCAGGTTGGCCGCGGGCCTGACCGGATTCGAATTGAAGAACCACGCAGGATCGGTGGCGACATACGAGCCCAGCGCCACCAGCCACAGCAGGGTGAGCGCGAACAGCAGTCCGCCGCCGATTTCGCTGAGACGACGAGGAAGTTGGGAAGATGGCGGCACCGACTCAAATCTCCATGATCACGGGCAGAACGAGCGGCCGCTGTCCGAAACGTTTTCGGATGAACCGGCGAAGCTCGACGCTCAGTTTGTCTTTCATCATGCCGTAGTCGGTCCGCTCTTCGACACTGGCCGACTCCAGCAGTTCGGCGATGAACCTGGCCGTGTCGCGCATCGCGCTGTCGTCGCCCTGCTCGATGGCCAGCCCTCTGGTGATGAACTCGGGCACGCCTTCGACCATCCCGGTTTGCTTGTTGATCGCAATCACGGGCACGATCACGCCGTCGGCGGCCAGATGCCGCCGGTCCCGAAGCACCTCTTCTCCCAGGCCGCTGGTGGCCGACCCGTCGATGAACACCCGCCCGGCGGGAACCTTGCCGGCGATCGCGCCGCCGTCCCGGTCGAACTGGAGCCGATCGCCGTTTTCGGCAACCAGGATCGTCACCCGGTTGGGCAGATCCCGGGTGAGCCGTTCGCCAATCCGCGCGTACCGCGACCGCTGGCGGTAGGCGCCGTGAACCGGCACGAAACACTTGGGCCGCACCAGCGACAGCATCAGCTTGAGCTCCTCCTCGCTGGCGTGCCCGGAGACGTGCACGTGCTTGTCGCCCTGGTTGATGATCTCGGCGCCACGTCGGGCGATGTGATTGACGACCCGATCGATCGAGCGCTCGTTGCCCGGGATCTGGCGCGCGGAAAACACCACCACGTCGTCGGGCGTCAAACTGACGTGCCGATGATCGTTGATGGCGATGCGCGACAAGGCCGACAAGGGTTCGCCCTGGCTGCCGGTCACCAGACACAACACCGATTCGGGCGGATGCGCCTTGACGTCCGCCTCGCGGATGGCCAACCCGGCAGGCACCTTCAGATGGCCGAGCCGCTGGGCGATCTGCGAATTCTCGACCATCCCCCGGCCGACAAACGCCACCTTGCGATCGAACTCCGCCGCCAGCGACACCAGCAACTGCATCCGGAAGATGCTCGTCGCAAACGACGTCACGACGATCTTGCCCTTCGTGCTCGAGAAGATCTCTTCGAAGGCCTCCACCACCGAAAACTCAGAGCCCGTGACGCCGGGCCGTTCGACGTTGGTGCTGTCCGAGAACAGCGCCAGCACGCCCTCGCCGCCCAGCTGCGCCAGCCGATGGAAGTCGAAGTGCTCGCCGTCGAGCGGCGTCTGGTCGATTTTGAAATCGCCGGTGCAAATCACGACGCCGACCGGGGTGTGGATGGCGACCGCCACGCAATCGGGCATGCTGTGCGTCACGCGGAGAAACTCGAGCGTGAAGTCGCCGACCACCACCTTGTCGCGCGGTCGAACCGTCTTGAGCCGATCCTGCGGATCGACATTCCGCTCGGCCAGCTTCGGCTCGGCCAGCGCCAGCGTGAGCGGCGTGCCGTACACCGGGCCAGCGATCGTGCGCATCACGTGCGAGAGCGCCCCGATGTGGTCTTCGTGACCGTGCGTCAGGACCACCGCCGTGGCGCGTGCGGGATGCTGCTGCAGGTACGTCAGATCGGGGATGATCAGGTCCACGCCGAGCAGTTCGGGCTCCGGAAACATCGACCCGGCATCCACCACCACCAGCGTGTCGCGGTACGAGACGGCCAGCATGTTGAGGCCGAACTCGCCGAGGCCGCCAAGCGGCACCACTTCGAGCAGGGGCTGGGTAGACAGCGGGGCAGCCGACTGGTCGGACATCACCGTCCCCTCGCGACCCGGCAACAGCACACCCGCTGCGGGCCAGATGATCTCTGTGTCAACGATTCAACCCGAAACCCGGACGTCCACGCTTCGTGACCAAGCGACACCCGTGTGCACCATTCGGCCCTGGGAGGGCGAATCGACGCACCGCGCCAGCGGACACAAGGCGTCCGCCGGGGGCATCGGCTCGATCTGGACCTGTCAGGGCCGCTGGGAAAGCCTTGAAGGCAGGTAGGATCCAGCCAAACGACAGGCGAACTATACCATAGAAGATCCGGCCGACGACCCCAAAATCACGACAAGTTCCGCCAGTTCCGACAGATGCAGCGTTTCGGGGCGACGCACCGGATCGATCCCCGCCAACTGCAGGACCGTTCGCGGGTCGCGGCCCATCGACGAGGCCAGGGGCTTGAGGGCGTTGGACAGGGATTTTCGGCGCTGGGCGAACATCGACCGAACCACCGTTTCGAACAACCGCCGCGAGTCGGGCGTCAACGTTATGGCCGGGGGCCGAAAGCGGACGCGTACGACGGCAGACCACACCTTCGGGGCCGGGCGAAACGCGCCGGGCGGCAACGTCAGGACCGTCTCCACGTCGGCATCGAGCTGGACCATCAGCGACAACACTCCCGTTTCACGCGACCCGGGCTTGGCGGCGATCCGGTCGGCCACCTCGCGTTGCAGCATCAGCGACGCGTCGACGAGCCGTCCGGTTTCGCGGTGCAGGCTGAGCAGGCGGAACAAGATCGGCGACGAGACGTTGTAGGGCAGGTTGCCAATCACCCGAATGGGTTGTGCGGGCGCCGCGCCGGCCAACATCGCCTCGGTCCCAAGCGTGAGGAAGTCGCCAGACACCACGCCGACGTTGGCGGGCATCCGAGGCGCCAGCCAGCTCACCAGGTCGCGATCCAGTTCGACCGCGGTGACACGTGCCACCTGCGCGGCGAGCGGAACTGTCATCGCGCCGCGCCCCGGACCGATTTCGAGAAAGTGATCGCCGGGCAGCGGGCCCGCCGCTGCCAGGACTTTGTCAACCCAGGCCGGTTCGAGAAAGTGCTGGCCGAAGCGCTTGCGGGCGGGCGTCACTGGTCCCGTCCCGAATCGTCCTGGTCGGCGTCCTCTTCTTCGCCACGCCAGTACCGATCTTCGATCGCTTCGAGTTCCTCTTCGCTCATCCCGAAATAGTGACCGATTTCGTGAATCAGGGTTTCGCCCACCGTGGCGACCACCTCGTCGTCGGACTCGCAGGCGTCCTCGATCGGATCCTGGTACAGCACGATCCGATCGGGCAGCACATTGCCGTGATCCCACCGGCGCTCGGTCAACGGCGTGCCCTGATAGAGGCCGAAGAGCGTGTCGGGCGGATCGATTTCCATTTCCTCAAGCAGGTCGTCGTCGGGCTCGTCTTCGACGATGATGGCCAGATTCTTGAGCTGGTGCTTGAATCGCCTGGGAATCGTCTTGACCGCGCTGGCGACGAGTTGTTCGAAACGGGCGCGGGTCATCGGGCGCGCTTTGGTCGGCGACCGCCCGCCGGAGGTCGCCGTGTGGGCCGCGTAGCCGCCGGCCTCGCGGGGTGCGCCACCGGGGCTCGGGCAGCCCGCCCGGTCGCTCGCCGGAAGTCGCAGAGCGCGTTGGCCGCGCACGTCTCGCACAGCGGCTTGGGCTTGCAGATCCGGCGTCCGTGAAGCGTCAGCGTGTCGGCGGCCAGCGTCCACCAGTCGGGCGAGAGCGCCCCGGTGAGCTGCTGCTCGACCCGGTCCGGATCGTCCGACGAGGCGATGCCGAGCCGGTTGCTGACGCGCAGCACATGACGGTCGACGGGAAGGCCCGGCACACCCATCGCGTGCCCGAGCACGACGTTGGCGGTCTTGCGTCCAACGCCCGACAACTGGATCAGGGCCTCCATGGTGCGAGGCACCTGCCCGCCGTGCTGATCGACCAGCGCGCGCGACAGCCCGATAATCGCGCGGGCCTTTTGTCTGAAAAAGCCGGTCGACTTGACGAGCCGTTCCACGTCGTCTTGCGACGCCTGCCCGAGTGCCGCCGCGTCGGGATAGCGGGCGAACAAGAACGGCGTGACCTTGTTGACCCCGACATCGGTCGACTGCGCCGCCAGCACCGTGGCGACCAGCAGTTCGAAGGCGGTGGTGTAGCGCAGCTCCGTGTCGGCACCAGGGTGCTGACGCGCGAGGACTTCGAGGATGCCCCGGACGTCTCGCGCAGCTTTCACGAGAATCTGGCCTCCGGATTCGGCGCCCACGCGCCTAGTGGACCGGCCCTTTCGACCAGCCGACATTCGCGTACGATTCGTTGTACGACCGGAATTGATCCTGGAGCGCCGAGATCAGGCTCGGCAGCACCTGGACCGGGACCACCACCTTGACGCGCACCGGCGCGCGGACCAGGTGGTCGGCTTCGGCCTGCTTGAGATCCTGCTCCGACAACGGCAGCACCTCGCAGAAGGTGAGCGTGAAGTCGAACGGGGTGTGAGAAACGGCACAGAAATTCGAGTACGTCCGCTCGGGACCGCCCGATTCGGCGGCCACGATCGTGAAATTGACTTGACGCGCTTCGTCAGCCATGGCAAAACTCCCGGCCGCTTGAAAGTGGAGAGCGGCCTCGTTTAGTACTTCCGCATGACGCCGACAACCACGCCCCGAATCTGCACATGTTCGGGTGCCACCATGATCGGCTGCATGGTCGGGTTGGCCGGCTGCAGCCGGATGCGCCCATCCTCGCGGTAGAACTTCTTGAGCGTCACGTCCGACCCGCCGAGCAGCGCAATCACCATCTCGCCATTTTCGGCGGTCTTGCGATCCTCGACCACGACATAATCGCCGTCGCGAATCTGTTCATCGATCATCGAATCGCCCCGGACCTTGAGCACGTACGTGTCGCGTTTGCCCACCAGATCCTCGGGCACCGCGATCGACTCGGAGGTCGCCACCGCTTCGATCGGCGCGCCGGCCGCCACAAAACCCAGCAACGGCAGCTCGACGGCCCGCCCGCCGCCCCGGGTCGGGACCAGTTCGACCGAGCGACTGCGGTTCCACGCGCGCCGGATGAACCCTTTCTCCTGCAGGTTGGTCAGGTGCTTGTGCACCGTGGCCAGCGACGACAACCCAAAGCGTCGGCCGATCTCTTCGAGGCTCGGCGCGTAGCCGTGCTGCTGGATGAACTCGCCGAGGTAGTCGAGAATTTCGCGTTGGCGTCGGGTGAGTGGTAATGCCACGGGGTCGCCCTCCTGAGTGCGTCGACCCTGCACTCTATGCAAAGGAAAGGCGAAAGTCAAACGGCGTGTTACCATCGGCACGCCATGTCACCTTTGGCCGGCCCACTCGGTCTATTCACACATGCGGCGGGCGAATCTCTGCTCCCTGCGGTCGGAAAGACATCGGGACTGATGCGCGGTCGGGCCGAAGCGAAAGAATCCGAGGGCAAATGGCGGACGCGGCAGCCGGGTGTGCCGTCGAACGATTCGGAGTCCGGTGGCCCGGTGTCGCCGTGAGCGACGGCGGCGTCAGCTCCGATGACCGCGCCCGGCTCGAGGCGTGCGACGACGCCACGCTGGTCCGGATCTGTCTGGACGGTCGCACCGAGGCCTTCGATCAGATCGTCGAGAGACACCGTCGATCCGTCTATCAATTGTGCTATCGCTTTGTCGGGCGCCACGAAGACGCGATGGACCTGTCGCAGGACGTGTTCTTTCGCGCCTACCGCGGCCTGCGCCGATTTCGGGGAGACGCGTCGCTGGCGACCTGGCTCTACCGGATCGGCGTCAACGTGTGCCTTAACAAGGTGTCGGTCCGGACCCGGTTTCTGGCCTCGCTCGACGACGCCGCGCCGATCGCGGCCGGGGGCGAAAGCGCGGTGGACGCGGTTCTTCGCCGCGAGCGAGCGTGTCGCGTCCGTGCCGCCGTGGCGAAGTTGCCGCGCAAGCAGCGCGCCACGCTGATTCTGCGCATCTTCCAGGAGTTGCCCCACAAGCAGATCGCCGGCATTCTAGGCACCTCGGAGGGGGCGGCGAAAGCCAATCTGTTCCACGCGCTCACCAATCTCAAACGGGCCCTCACGGGCGTCAACCGCGAGTGAGACGAATGAAGCATCTGGTTCCCGAAGACGTCGTCGATGTGTTGGACGGCTGCGCCGGTCCGGCCGTCGTGGGCCACGCAGAGTCGTGCGACCGCTGTCGTGCGATGGTGGCCGCGCTGCGGACCAGCACCGAGTGGGCGGCGGCCGACCAGGGTGCCGAGCCGCCGGCCGACGCGATGCGCCAACTCTCGGTTCGCGTGGGCGCCGCGGTGCGCCGGGCGCCGGACCCGGGCAGCTGGTGGAGCAGATGGTGGAGCGGCTCGTGGAGCGGCTGGAATTCGTCATGGCGAGCGCTGCCGGCGGGATCGCTGGTGGTGGTGTGCGTCCTGCTGGCAGCCGCGGCGTGGCAGGGCACGGGCCGGGAGGTGCCGCGCGGCGGAGATGTTGCTGGTGGTGTCGCGCCGGTTGAGGAGGTGCTGGTCTCGGGCCCGGCGGTCGACGAAGCGTGGAACGTGGTCTCGGGCGTGGCGGCCGATCTCGCGGCGACAGAACCGGCTGGGGGCGAGCTGGCGGGAACCATCGGCGCGGCGGATCGGGCGGTCGACTCGTTGTCGGACGGCGAACAGGCCGAGCTGGCTCGGCTGCTGAAAGCGGAACTCGATCAGCCGGACTCGACGCGGTAACGGTGGCGACGGTGCAGAAGTGGAGCAGTCAACGTATGAGCATGCAGTCTTTGTGCGGGTTGGCGCGGGTCGGGCGGGTGGTGAGGGTTGTGCGGTGGACGGCGTTGCTGCTGCTGGTCGGGTGGGGCGGGGCCGCGGCTCAAACGGCCCAGATAGTGC